>CAYWRM010000030.1:0-50885 GCA_964460905.1 uncultured Lentimicrobiaceae bacterium | reverse complement strand
GCAGTAACAAATTATATATTGACAATTCAAATACTGATAATCCGCTTATTTATGGCGACTTCAGTACTAATTTACTCCGTATAAACGGCACCATCGATATCAACAATGCCTACCAACTACCAACAACAGATGGCACAGTTGGGCAAACCTTTAAAACCGATGGTAGTGGTAGTTTAGTATGGAGTGATAATGGGGGTGCAACAAGTTTAAATGATCTTAGCGATGCAGCAACTGACAACAACAGCTTGTTTCTTGGTATTGATGCAGGTGTAAATAATGCCAATAATTACAACTTTAATACTGGTGTTGGAGTTTGGTCATTGAAAGATGTTACATCGGGTTCCCATAACTCAGCTTTGGGTACAACTGCTTTACAGCAATTAACCACAGGTAGCCAAAACACTACCTTTGGAATGGGAGCATTAAACTCTATAACAACCAACTCAAACAATACAGCCATTGGAAAAGAAGCTGGGAAAGACGTAACCGGAAGTGGAAATATATTTATCGGTAATGAAGCAGCAAAAACTCAAACCAATATTAGTAACAAGCTTTTTATCGATAATTCGGATACTGATGCTCCATTGATTTATGGCGATTTTGAGAATGATAACGCCACAATAAATGGTACTTTAAATGTAAAAGGTGCAACCGCTATTAATACTGATGGTAGTGAACCTGATGAATCTGCAATATTGGATTTAAAAAGTACTAATAAAGGGTTTTTACCACCAAGGATGACAACTGTTGAAAGAAATGCCATAAGTTCTCCGGAGGAAGGTTTGGTAATTTACAATTCAGATTTCAAATCTCTTGAACTATTTAATGGTACGTTATGGAAGAGTCCGATTGCCGAGTTTGTTTGTGGAGATCAAGTTGTAGATGCTGATAGTAATATTTATAATACAGTAAAAATTGGGTCTCAATGTTGGATGGCTGAAAATTTGAATGTTGGTACACGCATTGATGTAAGTATATACCAAACAAATAATAGTACAATAGAAAAATATTGTTACAATAATGACACAGCAAATTGTACAACTTATGGTGGTCTCTACCAATGGGACGAAATGATGCAATATACAACAACACAAGGAGTACAAGGAATTTGCCCATATGGGTGGCATCTACCAACCACTGGTGAGTGGACAGATCTAACAGACTATTTAGGAGGTTATAGCGTTGCGGGAGGCAAAATGAAATCAACAAGTGGTTGGGACAATAATGGTAATGGGACAAATGAAAGCGGGTTCACTGGCCTCCCGGGGGGCTGGCAACTCGGAAGCAATGGGTCGTTTAAACACCTTGGCAGCTACGGCCTCTGGTGGAATAGTACGGAGTTCTACACGGACGCGTTGTACTTGTTCCTGTACAGCGGCGATAACCAATTGGGGAGTGGCAACACCGGCGAGGATTACGGCTTTAGTGTCCGTTGCTTAAAGAACTGAGCGATGCATTGCGTTTTTTGACAACCTGCCAGCCAGCCGGTAGGCTGGTTTGTCCATTTGACTATTTACCTGCCGGAGCTTTAGCAAAGGCAGGTTTGCTCCGCTTTTCGCAGAGCCGATTTTTTTTAAATGGAAGGAAAATAAGTAGTTGGCAGTTGGTAGTTAGCTTTTGGTCTTTAGCCAATTGCCAACAGCTAATAGCCAACAGCTAATGGCCAACAGCCAACAGCAAAAAGAAAAAACCAAAAGGTAGGAAATTTTGGTCGGGCGGCTATCGGTACCGGTAGTTTTGGGATGGTAGCCGCCCTTTTATAGTTCTTAGTCATTAAATAATTCTTTGTCATTCTGAGCGCAGCGAAGAATCTCTACACATAATGAGATCCATTCGCTACGCTCAGGATGACAATAATTACACTAATAAGAAAAAAATGAATCCTCAATAAATTTAGTAGCATGAAAAAGCAAAGTATTCTAATAATGGTATTATTAACCATTCTCAACCTCAACCTTAACCTCAACGCTCAGGTTGCTGTAAACACATCCGGCAATGCAGCCGATGCATCAGCTATACTCGATGTAAGTTCAACTGATAAAGGGATTCTCATCCCTCGAATGACCTTAGCAAAACGTGATCTTATTGATTCTCCTGTTCCAGGTCTTATGATCTACCAAACCAATAACACCCCTGGTTTTTATTTCTACAATGGTACAGCTTGGGTTGTAGTTGGCGATGGTGCTACAAGTATTAATAGTTTGTATGATGGTAAAACCGGCGGCCACAGTGTATTTCTTGGAAACAACTCAGGCACTGTTGATGATGGGTCAGATAATTGGAATACCGGTATTGGCGAAGGCGTTCTGCCAGTTAACACTGCAGGAAGTTACAATACAGTTGTGGGTGACCGTGGTATGCAAAGCAATGAAACTGGCTGGAATAACACAGCAATCGGACACAAAGCCCTTTATTCAAATGTTTTAGGTAATGGAAATATAGCCATTGGGTTTGAGGCAGGATACAACGAAACCGGCAGTAACAAATTATATATTGACAATTCAAATACTGATAATCCGCTTATTTATGGCGACTTTAGTGCAAATTTGCTCCGCATAAACGGAATCCTCGACATCAACAACGCCTACCAATTGCCAACAATCGATGGCACAAACGGGCAATTATTAAAAACCAATGGCAGCGGCAGTTTAACATGGAGTGATGATACGAATACGGGAGCAACGAGTATTAATGATTTAAACGATGGATTAAGTGATAATAACAGCCTTTACATGGGAGCCGATGCCGGTAATCTTGCCAGTTCTTATAAATTTAGCACCGGCGTGGGTGTATGGTCATTAAAATGTGTGACGACAGGAGCAAACAACACTGTCTTAGGAACTTCATCATTAATGAGCCTTACAGAAGGGTCAAATAATACTGTTATCGGAACAAATGCCTTGCAATCAATTACTACAGCATCTCATAATACTGTGTTTGGTACAAATGCCGGACAAAGTGTAACCGGAAGTGGAAATATACTTATAGGAAACGAAGCAGCAAAAACTCAAACCAATATTAGTAACAAGCTTTTTATCGATAATTCGGATACTGATGCTCCATTGATTTATGGCGATTTTGAGAATGATAACGCCACAATAAATGGTACTTTAAATGTAAAAGGTACAACTGCAATTAATACAGATGACAGTACACCTGATGAATCGGCAATATTGGATTTAAAAAGTACAAGCCGTGGTTTTTTACCACCTCGTATGACAACTGTTGAAAGAGATGCCATAAGTTCTCCGGAGGAGGGTTTAGTCATTTATAATGCAGATTTCAAAACTCTTGAACTATTTAATGGAACGTTATGGGGGAGCCTGATTACCGAGTTTGTTTGTGGAAATCAAGTTTTAGATGCTGATAGTAATATTTATAATACAGTAAAAATTGGGTCTCAATGTTGGATGGCTGAAAATTTGTATGTTGGTACATACATTACACATTCATACGATCAAACCAATAATAGTACAATAGAAAAATATTGTTATGATAATGATACAGCAAATTGTACAACTCATGGTGGTCTCTACCAATGGAATGAAATGATGCAATATGTAGCATCAGGATCAGGAATACAAGGTATTTGCCCAGTTGGTATGCATTTACCAACCGATGATGAGTGGACAGAGCTAATAAATTATTTAGGAGGTGATAGCGTTGCGGGTGGTAAAATGAAATCAACAAGTGGTTGGGACAATAATGGTAATGGGACAAATGAAAGCGGGTTCACTGGCCTCGCGGGGGGCTATTTCATACAGGGTTTTCCGTTTTCCTGGGACCTTGGCATCAGAGGCTACTGGTGGTCGGCGGATGAGAGCTCAGGTACGGACGCGTGGAAATGTGCCCTGGAATACTACAGCGACAATGTGTACTACTGGGACGAGAACAAGACGAGCAGCATAAGTGTCCGTTGCCTCAAGGACTGAGAGATACTTTGCGCTCTTGATTACCTACCGGCTGGTTTAACTGCCTGTGGCATATATGGCTGGTGCAATCTAGCTGTTAGTTTTTGCCTTTAGCCAATTGCCAATAGCTAAAAGCTACAAGAAAAACCAGTAGGTAGCCTTGCCTGCCGGTAGGCAGGGATTTTTGGTCGGGTGGCTATAAGGCATCATAGTTTATTGGGATGATGGCCACCCTATTATCGTTCTTTGTAATATCGATAACCTAGTTGTCATTTCGAGGGAAGTAAGAGCAATTTTTCATTGCGATTACGACGAGAAATCTCCCGAGCACCTAGCTGTCATCTCGAAGAAAGCGCAGCGATGAGAGATCTCCTGAGAGCGTGGTCTGTGCAGAGGAGATCTCTCCTCCTTCGTCATTCGAGATGACAACATGGTATTACTTCGATTCAGGGGATCTCTCTCTACGTTCGAGATGACAGAATGGTACTGCTTCGGTTTGAGATGACAGTAAAGTTGAAATGACATAGAAATTGAAACGAAATAATAATAAATACCAATTCTAAATTAGACAGTTCTGTATTTAATGAATGTGAATTATCTAAGTTTGAATAAAAATACAACCACTAAAAATATGAAAAAGCAATATTATCTAATAATGGTATTACTCACCATTCTCAACCTCAACCTCAGCCTCAACCTTATTTCCCAGGTAGCAGTAAACACATCCGGCGAAGCAGCCGATGGCTCAGCCATGCTTGATGTAAGTTCAACTGATAAAGGGATACTTATCCCTAGGCTGACAAAAGCAGAACGAGATGCAATTACCGTTTCAAGCGAGAGGATTGGATTGCTAATTTACCAAACCGACAACACCCCCGGTTTTTATTTCTACAATGGAACAGCTTGGGTAGTAGTTGGCGATGGTGCTACAAGTATTAATAGTTTGTATGATGGTAAAACCGGCGGCCACAGTGTATTTCTTGGAAACAACTCAGGCACTGTTGATGATGGGTCAGATAATTGGAATACCGGTATTGGCGAAGGCGTTCTGCCAGTTAACACTGCAGGAAGTTACAATACAGTTGTGGGTGACCGTGGTATGCAAAGCAATGAAACTGGCTGGAATAACACAGCAATCGGACACAAAGCCCTTTATTCAAATGTTTTAGGTAATGGAAATATAGCCATTGGGTTTGAGGCAGGATACAACGAAACCGGCAGTAACAAATTATATATTGACAATTCAAATACTGATAATCCGCTTATTTATGGCGACTTCAGTACCAATTTACTTCGTGTAAACGGAACTTTAGACATCAACAATGCCTACCAACTACCAACAACAGACGGTACAAACGACCAAACCCTTAAAACTGATGGCAGTGGTAGTTTAACATGGAGTGATGATGGGGGTGCAACAAGTATAAATGATCTTAGCGATGCAGCAACTGACAACAATAGCTTGTTTCTCGGTTTTGACGCAGGTACAACTAATGCCAATAGTTTTAACTTTAATACTGGTATTGGAGTTTGGTCGTTGAAAGATGTTACATCGGGTTCCCATAACTCAGCTTTGGGTACAACTGCTTTACAGCAATTAACAACAGGTAGCCAAAACACTGCCTTTGGTATGGGAGCATTAAGTTCAGTAACAACCAACTCAAACAATACTGCCATTGGTAAAGAAGCGGGAAAAGATGTTACCGGCACTGGAAATATTTTTATTGGTAATGAAGCAGCAAAAACACAAACCAGCATAAACAATAAGCTATTTATTGATAATTCAGATACTGTTGCGCCATTGATATATGGGGATTTTGAAAACAATATAGTACGCATAAATCATAAACTTGAAATTACTTCCGATTCCACAGGTAGTTCTTTTAAACTTTACGAGCCCGACACTGCCGGCGTGCATTATACAATGTTTAAAACACAACATCAGGATACTAATATAGTTTATTATTTGCCTTATCAGCTACCTCAGGTAGGTCAGGTTATTAAGTATGATGTATCTGGTAATCTTAATTGGTTTGATGATGGTGGTGCATCAAATATTAACGGTTTAAGTGATGGTAAAACAGGTGGGTATAGTGTATTCTTGGGAACTGATGCTGGTGCTAAGGATGATGGTTCATATAATAGAAATACAGCAATAGGGCACAAGGCACTTTATGAGAATACCACAGGATCTTATAATACTGGAACTGGTGCTGATGCACTTTATGAGAATACCACAGGATCTTATAATACTGGAACTGGTGCTGGTGCACTTTATGAGAATACCACAGGAAATTATAATACTGGAATTGGGAGGTACGCTTTAAGTGTTAACCAAACAGGTAGTTATAATGTAGCTATTGGTTATAAGGCAGGAATTAACTTTAACTATACAGATAAATCAGGATGTGTTTTTATTGGTTATAAGGCTGGATATGGCAATACTGCAAGTAACAAACTCTATATCGAAAACTCATCAAGTACGACACCTCTTATTTATGGTGAATTTGATAATGATTTGGTAAGAATAAACGGTGATTTGGAGGTTACGGGGAGTTCAAATATTAATATTGGTATTGACAATTTAAGTGATGGTAGGAGTAGTAATGATGATGTGTTTTTGGGTTATAAAGCAGGCCAAAATAATACTGGAAATAACTATTCTACAGCAGTGGGTGTATATGCTTTACATAACAATACATCGGGAGATAATAATAGTGCTTTAGGAAGAGATGCATTACATCAAAACACAGATGGAAATAATAATACGGCTATTGGTTCTGAAGCAATGCTTAATAACACCACCGGAGGAGATAATACTGCTATTGGTAGAAGCAGTCTTAATTCTAATACCACAGCTGGGTCTAATACTGCTATAGGAGCCTATTCATTAGAAGATAATACAACCGGACATCATAATACTGCATTAGGTAAATCAGCATTGGTTGTAAATACTACTGGTAACGAAAATACAGCTATAGGTGCAGATGCACTTAAAAATGGTACAACTGGATACGGGAATTCTGCAATTGGTGAAAACTCTTTAAATAATACCACTTCAGGTCATCATAATACAGCAGTAGGCCGTTTTGCTTTAGACAGTAATACAGATGGTAATGAAAATACAGCAATAGGAGCATATGCTGGTCCCACTGGCAGCTGGACACATTCAAATACAGGTACATTTGGGTATGATAGCCATGCTACAGCAAGCAATTATTATCGGTTCGGTAATGGAAATGTATTATCTATCGGTGGTAAGGTAGGCTGGAGTGCATGGTCCGATAGCCGGTTTAAACAAAATGTAAAAGAAGACGTTCCCGGGTTGGATTTCATATTAAAACTTAAACCTGTAAGCTATAATTGGGATATTCAAAAACTGAATACTTTTATAGGTTCTACTAAAAGTAATGAACAAAACGAAGCTGATCGCAAACGGCAAGAATCAATTGTATATACAGGTTTTCTTGCTCAGGAAGTAGAAAAAGCAGCCAACGAAGTAGGTTATGATTTCAGCGGTGTGGAAACCCCACCAAATGATGGTACACCATACAGCTTGCGCTATGCAGAGTTTGTAGTGCCATTGGTTAAGGCGGTGCAGGAACTTGCCGGCCAGAATGAAGAGCAACAAGAAATTATAGATTTATTAAAACAACAAAATGAAATGTTGATGAAACGTTTAGATAAGTTGGAAAGGAAATAGTGAATGGCTGTTAGCAATTGGCTGTTGGCTTTTAGCCTTTAGCCAATCGCCAACTGCTAAAGAAAAAACCAAAAGGTAGGAAATTTTGGTCGGGTGGCGATCGATCCCGGTAGTTTCGGGATGGTAGCCGCCCTTTTATAGTTCTTTGTAATATCGATAACCTAGCTGTCATATCGAAGAAAGCGCAGCAATGAGAAATCTCCCGAGCACCTAGCTGTCATCTCGAAGAAAGCGCAGCGATGAGAGATCTCCTGAGAGAGTGGTCTGTGCAGAGGAGATCTCTCCTCCTTCGTCGTTCGAGATGACAGTAAAGTTGAAATGACATAGAAATTGAAACGAAATAATAATAAATACCAATTCTAAATTAGACAGTTCTGTATTTAATGAATGTGAATTATCTAAGTTTGAATAAAAATACAACCACTAAAAATATGAAAAAGCAATATTATCTAATAATGGTATTACTCACCATTCTCAACCTCAACCTCAGCCTCAACCTTATTTCCCAGGTAGCAGTAAACACATCCGGCGAAGCAGCCGATGGCTCAGCCATGCTTGATGTAAGTTCAACTGATAAAGGGATACTTATCCCTAGGCTGACAAAAGCAGAACGAGATGCAATTACCGTTTCAAGCGAGAGGATTGGATTGCTAATTTACCAAACCGACAACACCCCCGGTTTTTATTTCTACAACGGATCAGCTTGGGTAGTAGTTGGAGATGGAGCAACAAGTATTAATAGTTTGTATGATGGAGTTTCAGATGGTAACAGTGTTTTCCTCGGGGCAGGTGCTGGTGATAATGATGATGGCACAACAAACTACAATACGGGGACAGGTATTTTCGCCCTAAAGGAAGTTATTGGTGGCGATTACAATTCTGCATTTGGTACGGAAGCATTAAGAGACTTAGAAACGGGAAAATATAATGTTGGCTTCGGGAGGGCATCATTACTACAAAACATAGCAGGGAATTACAATGTTGCTCTTGGTGCCAACGCTGGTTATAGCCTTACCGGGAGTGGTAATATATTAATAGGTTATAATGCCGGGTTTGATGAAACTGCAATAAATAACAAGTTGTTTATTCACAATTCACATATTTCCACACCTTTGATTTATGGTGAATTTGACAACTCACTACTCCGAATAAACGGTACCCTAGATATAAACAACGCCTACCAATTACCAACTATTGATGGTACAGTTGGGCAAACCTTTAAAACCGATGGCAGTGGCATTTTAACATGGAGTGATGATGGAGGTGCAACAAGTTTAAATGATCTTAGCGATGCAGCAACTGACAACAACAGCTTGTTTCTTGGTGTTGATGCAGGAGGAAATGATGATGGAACTACAAACTTTAATACAGGTACCGGAGTTTGGTCATTAAAAGATGTTACATCGGGTTCCCATAACTCAGCTATGGGTACAACAGCTTTACAACAGCTAACCACAGGTACCCAAAACACTGCCTTTGGTATGGGAGCACTAAATTACGTAACTACCAACTCAAACAATACAGCCATTGGTAAAGAAGCTGGAAAGAAAGTAACCGGAAGTGGCAATATATTTATCGGTAATGAAGCAGCCAAAACTCAAGCTGCTATCAGCAACAAGCTTTTTATTGATAACTCTGATACTGTTGCGCCACTTATTTATGGGGATTTTGAGAATGATTTGGTGAGGGTTAATGGTGATTTAGAAGTTACCGGAAGTATGGGTGAGATTGATAATTTAAGTGATGGTAAAACAGGTGGGTACAGTGTATTCTTGGGAATTGATGCTGGTGCTAACGATGATGGTTCATATAATAATAATACAGCAATAGGGCATAACGCACTTTATACGAATACCACAGGTAGTTATAATAATGCAGTTGGAATTAATGCATTAAAATCTAATATATCGGGTGGTGATAATAATGCTATCGGTGATTGTGCATTGCAAAATAACACAACAGGAGAAGGTAATACCGCATGTGGTAGTATGACTCTATATAGCAATATAGCAGGATCGTATAATACTGCATTGGGTGGTTATGCTTTAGAATTTAATAAAACAGGAAACAATAATGTTGCTATAGGATACGACGCATTTAAGGGTAGTTCATATAATAGTGGTAGCTACAATACTGCAATAGGCAGTAACTCAAGCCGCAATAATTCGGGGTCAAATAACACCATTATCGGATACAACGCCGGTAGAAATGGTAATTTCAGTGGTAGTGTTTGTATTGGGTATCAGGCAGGATATGGAAGTATTGTTAGCAATAAGCTCTATATCGATAATTCAGATACAGAATATCCCTTGATTTGGGGTGATTTTGAAAACAACAATGCAACCATAAACGGTAACCTGAACGTTACCGGCCAGTTTAACCTCAATGGAGATCAAATAGAAATAAACAATTTAAGCGATGCCAAAACAGATGGTTCAAATTTGTTTCTTGGTAACCTGGCAGGAGATAGTGTTAGTGGATATAACTACGCAACAGCAGTAGGTATTGGCGCAATGGCAATTAATACAACAGGGGATAAAAATACTGCATTAGGCTCGTATAGTTTAAACTTAAATACGACTGGCAGTTCAAATATAGCCATTGGTGCAGATGCATTGAAAAACAATACCGCATCTGATAATACTGCGGTTGGCAGTGAAGCAATGCTGAGCAACACTACCGGGCATCACAATACATCAATGGGCAAGTCAGCTCTTGATATTAATACTGAGGGAAATGATAATACAGCCATTGGAGCAGATGCGCTTGGTAGCAATACCACCGCATCAAACAATACTGCTATCGGAAAAAACGCTCTAAGAGTTTATACTACCGGTGAAAATAACACGGCTGTTGGCAAGCATTCATTATATTATGGCACAACCGGCAGCAATAATACCGCTGTTGGTGCTGATGCAGGGCAAAGTCAAACCAATGATTATTCAAATACCGGAGCTTTTGGATATTATACACTTGTTAGTGCTGATGGTTATTATCGTATTGGAAATACCACCGTTAGTTCCATAGGTGGCAATGTAGGCTGGAGTACCTATTCGGATGGCCGTTTTAAACAAAATATAAACGAAAACATACCAGGTCTTGATTTCATCCTTAAACTAAAACCCGTAAGTTACAACTGGGATATCCATAAACTGGATGATTTTATTGGTGCAACAGAAGGAACCGAAAGCAGTGAACACATGCGTGAAGCCCGCCGACAGCAGGAAGAAAAAGTTTATACAGGTTTTGTGGCACAGAATGTGGAAAAAGCAGCACAGGAAATAGGCTACGATTTCAGCGGTGTTGAAACCCCACCAAACGATGGTACGCCATACAGTTTGCGCTATGCAGAGTTTGTAGTGCCGTTGGTTAAGGCGGTGCAGGAACTTGCCGGACAAAATGAAGAGCAACAAGAAATTATTGATTTGTTAAAACAGCAGAATGAAATGTTGATGAAACGCTTGGATATGTTGGAAAGTGAATAGTGAGTAGTGAATGGTGATTGCCAATAGCTAACAGCCAATCGCCAACTGCTAAAGAAAAAACCAAAAGGTAGGAAATTTTGGTCGGGTGGCTATCAGTTCAGATAGTTTCGGGATGATGGCTGCCCTTTTATAATTCTTAGTCATTAAATAATTCTTTGTCATTCTGAGCGCAGCGAAGAATCTCATAACGTGTAGAGATCCATTCGCTATGCTCAGGATGACAATCATCTAGTAATTTATTCTGTCATATCGAGGGAAATGGAACGTAGTGAAATGACAATATATCCCCTCAACCCGAAGAATGAAGGAAATGATTTCCAGTGTTGTTTCGGTTTCAGGGGATCTCTCTCTGCGTTCGAGATGACAGTAAAGCTAATTCGAGTTGACAGACAATTTCGAGATGACAACTGGGTTCTTCGAGATGACAGTGAAGTTGAGATGACATATAAATTGATACAAAATAATCATTCTACAAAATGAAAAAAATAATAATAATGTTATGTGTAGTAGGCCTTCTGTCTGTCACTTTATTTATACTTTTAAAAAAATCTGATAAAAATGATCAAATGTTGAATTATAATGATGATTATAACTGGGCATCATTGCCAACAATTAGTAAAGATGTAGATGTATTCTATGTATATCCTACGGTAAGTCGTAATGTCACCGGTTCAATGGATATCACGAACGATGAGGAGCGTGATCTGGTTTATGGAATTATAAAATCACAAGCAAGTGTATTCGAAAATTATACAAATGTTTTTGTTCCATTTTATCGCCAGATGTCTACAAAAGTTCAAATGTCTGAAAGTGGACTTGCTACGGATACCGAAGAGTTTAAACAAGGAACTGCGGATGTGGAGAATGCTTTCGAATATTATATTCAGAACCTTAATGATAATCGTCCATTCATAATTGCCGGTCATAGTCAGGGTACAATGGCATTAATAGAACTTATTAAAAATAGATTTGGTGATGATGAAGTGTTACGCAACCGATTAGTAGCTGCTTATCTTATTGGTTATACTGTAACTGATTCTGATCTATCTGAGTCGGGGCTTACTGCAACTCAAAATGCAACAGATCTGGGAGTGGTTATTACTTATAATACACAGTCGGTTACGTCAACAGGTAGCCCCATGTTGTTGGCAGGTGCTCATTGCATTAATCCTCTCAATTGGAGTACTGATGGCATTTATGTTGACTCAACAGAGAATAGGGGCGCAGTTTTTTTCAACGATCAAACCGGAGAATTTGAAAGAGAAGTTTTTAACTATTGCGGAGCACAAATTGATACAGAAACAGGTGCTTTAACAACCACCATTCCTGATGCAAAATATATAGATATAGGGCCTTATAATGAAGGCGTGTATCATCGCTATGATTATGCTTTTTGGTACAGAAACTTACAAAAGAATGTTGACGATAGAATATCTGCCTATCTTTGTAAACATTAGTACAATTTTAATTAAATTGATATGAATAAAAGTATTTTATTATTTGGAATATTATTGCTTATGTGTAGATGTATGAATGAAGATAGTATAACAGGACAGGAAAATATTAAAATTGAAAATCTAATAGGTAAGAGATTAGGTATTCCTGTTAGCTTGCCTCCTTTTAACCCTGAAAAGGATATTCCTAAGGCTCCTGATTACGATAATCCAAAAAGCTGGATTAGTTTACCCTCTTATTTCAATAAGGAAAAACAATTGGTTGATGTTTTCTGGGTTTACCCAACTATCCTGTCCGACAGCACAACCTACTTAATGGATATTAATGATGCACAGTTGAGGGAAAAAGCACACTGGACATTGGTTAGTCAGGCCAGTATTTTTGATGGACAGGCCAATATTTATGCACCGTATTATCGGCAAAATAATGTTAAGATCAACCCGTTGATGCTTACTGATGCCAGACCAATCTTTGACCTTGGACAACAGGATCTTATAGTTGCATTCAATTATTTCATGGAAAATTTCAACAAAGGAGAAAGGCCCATTATACTGGCTGCCCATAGTCAGGGATCTGTCAGAGTAGTTGAGTTATCAAAAGCAGGAGAACTATTAACCGGAAGTCCTGAACTTTTGCAAAAGCTTGTTGCTGCTTATGTTATCGGGTATTCGATTACGCCATCTGACCTTGAAATTAATCCATTGATGAAAATAAGCGAAAACGCAACTCAAACAGGTTGTTTTATTACATACAATACTATTTCAGATGAAGAGGGGAAAGAAAAGCAGGCTCCGACTATTATTCCCGGAACTTTTGTTGTTAATCCCCTAAGTTGGAAAACTGATACTGTTTTTGTACCTGCATCAGAGAATATCGAAGCAGTCTTTTTCAGACATGAGGATCCAACTCAACCGATGAGGTATCCTTTTTTTGCAGCAGCACAGAAAAAGGGTAATGCTTTGGTTATTACAGACATTTTAAATCCAGAGGAATTACCAGCTACAAGTGTTACATTTCCAAAGGGTATATATCATATATATGATTATGCAATTTTTTATGGAAACTTAAGAAGAAATGTGGGAGATAGAATTAACGCGTACTTCAATAAAGAAGATATATTGGTAAAGAATTAAATTGCCTAAAGCAATATTATACAATAAGACACCTCCAAAAAACATCGTTGTCTGTGTAGCAGCAAGTATAAAAATAACAACACCAGTAGATAGGATTTTTGGTCGGGTGGCTATCAGTCATGATAGTTTATTAGGATGGTGGCCACCCAATTTAATTCTTTGTCATTCTGAGCATAGCGAAGAATCTCCTAACTTGAAGAGCTCCTTCGCTCCACTCAGGATGACAATACTAATGTAGGTGCGGCTGGAGAGCCAATAGCCAACAGCTAAATGCCAAAAGCCAACAGCCAAAAGCCAACTACTCCCCTCTCATCACCGCCTCAACCTCAGCAATAGTTTTTGGAATTGGTTTGCCTAGAACACGATGACCTGTTTCAGTAACAAGTATGTCATCCTCAATACGAATGCCGCCAAAATCTTTGTATGTTTCAACTTTGTCGTAATTAACAAAATCCATAAATTTACCTTCGCTTCGGAATTGATCAATAAGATCAGGGATAAAATAAATACCGGGCTCAACGGTTAACACAATACCCGGTTTAAGCTCTTTACCTAAGCGTAAGTATGCTGTTCCAAAGTTGGTTGCTCTGGTTGTATTTTCATTATAGCCAACATAATCTTCACCAAGTCCTTCCATGTCGTGTACATCCATTCCCATTTGATGACCAAGACCGTGAGGCATGAACAAAGTGTGAGCTTCGGCTTCAAGCGCTGCATCTGTATCACCTTTCATTAAACCTGCTTTTTTCAAACCTTCAATAATCACACGACAAGCTAGAAAATGTATATCACGGTATTTAATTCCGGGTTTAATAGCATCAATGGCAGCCATATTTGCATCTAGTACAATTTGATAAATCTCAGCCTGACGTTCATTAAATTTTCCACCAACTGGCGCAGTACGAGTAATATCGCTGGAATAACACTCGTGAGTTTCAGAACCAGCATCAGTAACCATCATACGGCCAACTTCCAAAGTGTTACCATGATGATGATTATGAAGTGTTTGCCCATCCTGGCTAAGAATAATTGGGAACGAAACCGGACCGCCAAGTGCGAGCGAAATACCTTCTATTGTTCCTGCTATTTCCTGTTCAACAACTCCGGGCATTGCCATCCTCATTGATGTAGTATGCATTTCGTAAGCTATCTCAACTGCTTTTTCAATTTCCTTAATCTCAACTTCATCCTTAATCTCTTTAAGCTTAATAACTCCTTTAATGAGTTCTTCAGAAGCATTCGCCTTAACATCTGCATTGGCATATCCAAGCAAAGCTGATAATTCAATTATAGTTTCTCCACGATAAGGTGGCAGGAAATGGATTTCTCTTCCCTCATTTTTAGCATCAGCAATAAATTTAGCCAATTCGGTATATGGTGCAGTATTTTCAATACCCGCTTTTACAGCAAGGTCAGTTACTTTGGGCTGAACACCCATCCAAATAATATCATCGATATCAAAATCATTTCCAAAAATGTAATTCTTATTATTATCAAAATCGATAATACCTGCAAAGCCCGGATTTTGCAATCCAAAAAAGTAAAGAAAATGGCTATCCTGACGAAAATGATATTGGTTGGCAGGATAATTAAATGCACAATCAACATTTCCTAAAAACAGACCTAAACCTGATTTTACTTCACTTCTTAATTTATTTCTTCTATCTGTGTAAACTTCTTTATTAAACATATTATTTATTTTTTATAGTGTTTTTTCTTTAGGATGTAAAATTATAAAAAAAGAGCATAACTAAATGAAAGTATAAATTAAGTATTGTTAAAATAACATACCAAAAATGAAAAATATCTGAAAAATGGCTCTCCACAAAAAATATATTCACAAACTTAACATATGTTAAGTAGAAAATACTTTTTGTGTATTAGTTTTGAAGGCATTACACTAACTCATCACTATTTATGAAAAAAATTACATTTTTACTTTTAGGATTATTAGTGGTCATTAGTTCTTGCGAGAAAGATAACGAACCAGAACCAATTATTAACTGGGCTAACCTTTGTCAACTTGAAGCTGTTGTTACCAATACTATAATTTACGGACACACATCGGAAGGAGTGCGAGGTGATATTTATTTTGAGGGACCCATTACCGGAGATTCAATTAATGGTTATATGACTGGCATAGATTATTATCTAGCCCGTGAGGACAAACCTGATAAAGTTAATGCACACGCTATTATAGTAACTGATGATAGCGCACTTATTACAGTTTACATTACAGGTTTTGGGTACGACGACGGAACAATTCAAGATGATATTGTGAGTTTTGAATCTGGGTATTCTAAATATAGTTGGCTAAATGATGCTCAATTAACCGGTTCGGGCTACAATGTAACTGATTCAACATTTTTGATAAACTATTATTTTGCGAAATAAATTATTAAAAAAATTAAACAAATGAAAAAAATTACATTATTACTTTTAGGATTATTAGTGGTTATTAGTTCTTGCGAGAAGGATGATGACAAGACCGACCCAAAACCCGTAATCGATTATCAAACTGAACTACAAACCATACTTGACGAAAATTGGGCTGAATTTGCCCAGGGAAAAGAGAATTTCCCCGGGGGCTATGCACTTCAATTGCTTTCTCCTATTGGTGATTTTTTTGTAAGTACGGGCGATCTTGCAAATATCACAAATCAAACTCATTTTAGGGCGGCCAGCACTACAAAAACATATACCGGAGCAGCAATTATGCTACTCCACCAGCAAGGTAAATTGAATATAAATCACTTTGTTACAGATACAATGCCAGGTACTAATGAGCCTTATTTGCCAGTCAACGAGGATTTTAACATTCCTTTTAAGAACCAAATTTCTATAAAGTTATTACTGCAACATCGGGCAGGAATGTTCGACATTATCAATCAAGATATTCCCGATACGGTAAACCAACCTTATGCCGGAGCGAGGTATTGCGAATATATTAAAGAAACCATAGGATTGACCCATACATTCACCATTGACGAAACTGCAGGCATTGTAGCTGTCAACCAGCTATATAATTCTGTCCCGGAAACAGAGTTTCATTATTCCGATACAGGAATGGGATTACTTGGGCTGATTATCGAAAGGGTTTCAGGTAAAAGATACGACCAATTTTTAGCAGATAATTTTCTTACACCTTTAGGTTTATCAAATACCAGTTTTCCTTTTGAAGGTGATGACATTACATTACCAAGTCCTTTTGCAAGTTCATTCGCATATTTTCAGGGAGAAAGTTTTGATGTTACCCAAAATAACGTATCAATGCATGTTGCCGAAGGTAATATGATCACAACACCCCAGGATTTGGCAACATGGATGAGTAAACTATATACAGGCAATGCTGGTATTGACTACAAAAATGTAAGATTTTATATGATGGATTGCTTGCCAACCTTTGAATCTCATCAATATTATGGCTTAGGAACTGTATTTACACCTGAGTTGGGTTATGGGCATAATGGTGGTCATATAGCCTATTTTACGTCTGCCAGATATGATCCTGATACTGACATCACTTTTGTGATTTACACAAATGTTTGGGATTTTGATATCATTATGTCAGATTTATATTTGGAATTGTTAAATATGTACGCAGTTGTTTATGAAGCAAAAGATATATTAAAAAAATAATTATTCACCTAATATTTAAAAAGCCAATATGAAAAAAAATTTTTTATTAATTACATTAAGTCTGTTTTTAAGCAGCACATTCTTTTTTACTTCTTGTGAAAAAAGTAATAATGATCCTTCTGAAGCAGAAATAATCCAAAATAATATCAAAACGGTACTTGATTCTATTATTGAAAACACCCATGTGCCGGGTTTAGTTGCAGGTGTGTGGGCTCCCGATGAAAATATCGACTTTGTATATTCTGCCGGTCTTGCAAATTTGGAAACAAAAGCTCCTATGTCGGAAGATATGATTTTTAGAATAGCAAGTAATACAAAAACCATGACAATTACCGTATTACTTCAGTTAGTTGACGAAGGACTTATATCACTTGATGACCCATTGTCGGAATATCTTACCGATTTTCCAAGAGCAGATGAAGTAACATTGGAGATGCTTACCAATATGAGAAGTGGGATTTTCAGTTTTACAGAATCTGAAGATTTTTACAATACTTTGGAGAATAATCCAACAAAAACATGGACTACTGATGAGTTTATAGAATATGGGAGAATTAACCCATACTATTTTGATCCCGGAACAGGTTTTCACTATAGCAATACAAACACATCAATTGCAGGTAAAGTTATTGAGATAGTTACGGGATTATCGTTAGAATATAATATCAGAACTAGAGTCTTTGACCCTCTTAATCTAATTAATACTGTATATCTCGTTGGAGGAACTCAAATACCCGGTTATCATTCTTGTGCGTACTATGGAGGAGAATATGATCCATCAGCTCCCGAACTTTCAGAGTATCTAGATGCTTCTTATGCCGGTGCTGCTGGTGGAGCAATTTCAGATATTTTTGAATTGAAAACTTATGTTCATGCTCTTGTTGACGGACAGTATCTTTCTGACAGCTTACAAGCTAAACGACTTGAATGTCATGAAATGGGTGACCCTCATGGTAGAACATATGGCATGGGAGTTATGGGATATAAAGGATTCTACGGACATAATGGTGGTACTTTTGGCTATACTTCTCTTATGATGCATTCTCCTGAGCGTAATTGCACTATTGTTATTTGGTATAATTGTCAATTACCTGAATCACCTACAGACCTACTTTATGTTATACCACAACTAATATATAGTGATTTCTAATTGATATAGTTGTTTCTATACTTAACACAAGTTAAGTATAGATAAATTAAGTAGCTAACTTTGAAATTATCTAAGTAACTAATTATCATGAAGCGAAGAGATTTTTTGTTTGGAACTGCTGCAGCCATAGCAGGTACAGTAATTATACCTAAACTATGGGGTTCCCAAAAAAATTATGAATGCTCAACACAGGAACATCAAACTCATTTTAATTATTTTGAAGTCTCCGGTAATAATATATGATGACATCTGAATTTAAAATCAAAATATCATGAAAACTACTACACTTAGCACAGTACTATTTCTCTTACTCTGTTACTCCTCAACGACATTGTTTGGTCAGAATCCAACCAATGAGGATATTTTAAGAGACCATGGAGTATTTGTAAAAGAAACATCCATAGAGGAGGATGAATTTATTAATAACAAATTTGTAGAATTACTTGAACTGGAACAATTAGTAGATACAATTGTTACATATTCTTACTTAACAGCGGAGGACTCTACACTAAGCGAAATGATCATAAATGATTTTAATGATCTAAGGCAGATTATTGTAACAACAGGATATGTTTATATCGATAGTATATCTGCATGGCAGTTCAGTTCAAAATCAAATACAGAATACGATAGTTATGGTAATTGGGTAATGAAAACCTATGAAAACTGGTCGGTTGAAGATACTGCATTTATAAACTTATCGAAAGTGGTATATTCATTTAATGAAATTGGTGAAAAATTGTTATACGAATTATGGCGTTGGGATACTGAGTTATCGCAATGGTATGGCTATTTTAAATATGTATATGAATATAATGAAAATGGTGATAAAACCTTCGAACAGAAATGGAGTTGGTCAACCGATCTTTTCGACTGGATTAATTCTTATTACATTGATGATGAGTACAATGAATTTGGGAGAACTCACCATGAGCATTGGAAATGGGATACTGACAACAGCATTTGGTATGGCTATATGTTATCTGACAGATACTACAACAGTTTAGGTAATGACACTCTATACTTAACTTATACTTGGGCTGATAATGATTGGCTAATGCTTTGGAAATACGAAACTATTTTTGATAATGATGGGAATAGAATTCAAACGTTAATGTATTCATGGAATTCTGAAATTGAGGAGTTTGAAAACATGCGAAAGACTATCTATGAGTATAATCCCTTTGGAGAATATACATTAATGATTGCTTCAGATTGGGATGATGTATTGTTAGAATACGTTGACAGTAGAAAATGGATTCGAGAATTTAGTGAAACAGGAATGGTATTATATTGGCATTATTCCACGTGGTCTGACACCAAAAGAGGATGGATACCATCATGGAAAAGTGAATATGAGTATGATGACAATGATTATGAAACAGAATCTGCCAAATGGAAATGGGATAGTGCTAATAATATTTGGTATGGTGATTTCATGTCGACACATAGCTATGATCCTTATGGGAATATTATTTCTTATTTCATGTATTGGTGGTCATCTGAAATGACTGATTGGGAAGGATATTCAGGATATTATAGTTATTTTGATAACGATGGTTTTTTAAACCTTGTGATTAATTATGATTGGGATGATGAATTATTTGACTGGCACTTGAATACAAAAGATTTTTACTATTACCGAATAACAGTAGGTGTTAATGAAGTAGATGATCAGATTTATACGATTTATCCAAACCCAACAACGGACTTCTTAATTATTGATTTTAATCGTGAAGATAAAATTGATGTTCAATTAATTACATTAAGTGGTTGTCCGGTTATCATCAAAAGTAATTTTACCCCCGGTAATGTAATTGATATTAGTAATTTGAGTAGTGGAATATATGTACTGTGGATTTATGATGGAACTATAAAAACATCTAAAAAAATAATTATTAAATAAATTATTCTAATGAGAAGAAGAGATTTTATTTTTGGAACTGCTGCTGCTGCAACAGGTGCTGCAATTATACCTAATTTATGGGGCTGTCAAAAAGATGAAGAATGCCCAACGCCCGACACACAAGCTCATTTTAATTATCTAGAGGTTTCTGGTACCCACTATGATATTGGAAAACAGATTGGAGCAAGATTTTCCAAGGAAATAGTGGCATCTCATATAGCAATAGCTAATTTAATAAACACCGCTAAAGAAATTGTTCAATCAGCTCCAGATGTTTTCTATGATCCCTTTTTGGAAGCAGCACAAACACATTTTCCTAATTATGTTGAAGAACTGCAAGGCATTTCTGATGGTTCAGGAATTTCATTCCAAGACATAATGGAAGGAAATATGGGTTTAGAAATAATATTCCTCTATTTTGAACTAACAGGTAAACTTAAGTACACATTTCCTCCAAGTTATGGATGTAGCTCAACAGCATATTCAAAAAATGGAAAATCGTTTTTAACTCATAATGAAGATTTGTTTACTAGCTTCTTGAGTTATATGTATCTTCTGAAAATGAAAGTTACAGGCAAACCGGAAATTTTAACCCTTAGTTACCCGGGAATGTTGCCCGGAATTCCTCCAGGAATGAACGAGGCAGGTATTGTCCAGTGTGGTAATGATATTAGTGGATTACATATTGAGCAATCAGTACCATTGGCATTTCACTTCCGTTCCATACTAGATGCAACATCTATTGATGATGCCGTTGATCGTGCTAAATTTCCACATAGAGCACGTACAATGACGCATAATATTGGTTCATTCAACGAAAATCGTATAGTATCTGTTGAAGCAGCACCCACAAAAAATCAATCGCATAATGTTGATGGCTTTTATGTGCACACCAATCATTTTATCTTACCCGAAATGCTGGATATTGAAATTGACCCAGGGGGTTTGCCTTCATCCGAGTCAAGATTTAACAAACTAACTGAACTATCCGATGCTTATGCTGAAAAACCTAATGATGTAAATGGGGATTTGATAACCGGTTTTATGTCAAGCCATGATGCTGAAATACCTCCATGTGTTCATGATCATGGTGGAGCGAGCACTCTTTCACACTCTGTATTTGATTTTCAAGCAAAAAACTGGAAATTGTATTACTCAAATCCGTGTTTGAATAATTCAAAAATTATATCATAAAAACTAAATATTTAGCAATGAAAACAAAACTTTTACGCAACCTGATTATCCTAACTTTAGCAGGAGTAATGATAATACCTGCATGTAAAAAGAAAACCGATGATCCACCACCAGCACCAAATGTTCAGGAGCTTATTAATATAGCAGTTGATTCGATTAGATCGAATGCAGAGACCAAGATAGGAAAGCCGATTCCAACCCTAAATATTTTTATTCAAACGCCTAGTGATACTTGGTTTTCAAGTTCTTCAGGCAATGATTTTCAACCAATAACTGCAGATACTTATTTTAGGTTTGCCAGCAATACAAAAAATTTTACTTCTACAGCCATGTTAAATATGCAGGAAGATGGGTGGGTGAACATTAATGATAAAATTACTGACACCATGCCGGGCACAAATATCACCTATGTTCCGACTACACCTGAATGGGAATTTCCATACAAAGATCAGATTACCATAAAAATGCTGTTGAATCATAGTGCAGGTGTTTATGATGTGGATAATGATTCAGTGCCAGGATATGCTCCCTATTCATATACTCAGGTAACCCAACACTTTGAACCTGATCATCAGTTTAATGCAACAGAAATGGTTAATCAGCTAACGATAAACGACCTGTTTTATTTTGAACCTGGTACAGGCAAACATTACAGCAATACCGGCTATGCAATAGCTGGCGAAATAGTTGGAAGGGTATATTCATTTCATGAAGGCAATGATAAGCACCTAACTGATTATCTGCACGATTATCTTTATGGCGAAGGAAATCCCGTGCCTTTACAAATGCATTTTCCATATCTTGCAAGTGACAAGGATCTCCCATCACCATTTTCGTGTGGTTATGAATATCCTGATGCCACAACCATTGATGAGTATTGCAGCTACAATATGAGTGCACAGGTTGCCGAAGGTAATGGCTATTCCACAATGCGAAACCTTAACACATACATTCGCTCACTTTTGAAAGGAGAAAATATACTTACTACTAGTTCGGTTGAACTTATGAAAACATCAGTATCAACAGCCGACCCTCACTATGGCCTGGGATGCTTTTTTCAAGAAAACCTAGGTTATGGCCACAATGGTGCAAGAGTTGGGAATTTATCCATTATGTTTTATGATCCAGCTAATGATATATCAGTAATTTGTTACACAAATGCTATCGACTATGCTGATTTTGCAAGTTGTTATTTGACAATGACAGATGCAGCCTATGCAGCAAGAGATATTTTGGGGTATCCGGGAAAACCAGAATAATATTAATTAGAGTTGTTCATAATAATTGAATATCAAGTAATTAAAAAATTAGGAACTATGAAAATAAAATGAATGAGGTTACAGGCTATCTTTTTACAGGCTTTCTTTCAAATCACGATCAATGGATAAATTCGTCATGTTCACATGGAAATGCTGAAAATGGTATTTCAGCTACATTGGGTAGTACATTATTTGATGTCGCAAACGGAATCTGGCGTATTTCATACAATAATCCTGTGAGGGGAAATTCCAAGATGTAGAATTTTAGATGAAATAATTCGAATATTATTAATAGTAATTTTAATATAAAACCATGAAAAAACAATTTAACACTTTCCAGTTTTTTGGATTAATTACAAGTTTAATCCTGTTCCTTACGCTTACATTTAGTGGGTGCAAAAAGGACGAACCAACTAATACTGAACCTACACCTGCTCAAGTTATTGAAAACAGGTTAATTGCTGTAGTGGATTCAGTTATTGCCAACACTCATGTACCAGGTGTTGTTGCAGCTGTATGGGCACCAAATGTAGGTGTTGATTTTGTATATACTGCCGGTGTAGCCGACCTGGAGACTCAAGCTCCTCTTTCAGATGACATGGTCTTCCGGATTGGTAGCAATACCAAAACGTTTGTCATCACAGTGCTAATCCAACTGGTTGATGAAGGGCTGCTCTCGCTTGATGATTCACTCTCAAAATTTTTCCCTGATTTCCCTAGAGCAGATGAGGTTAATATTGAAATGCTGGCCAATATGCGCAGTGGGATACATAGCTATACTGCTACCGATGAATTTTATCAGATCCTTTTGTCAGACCCAACCCATTTTTGGACAGCTGAAGAAATGATTGCCATATCTGCACTATATCCCTATGATTTTGATCCAGGTACAAATTTCACTTACTCTAATATAAATACCATCTTTGCCGGAAGAATAGTGGAGATTCTGACAGGTGCTTCAATAGAGTACAATGTCCGTACGCGGATTATAGATCAACTGAACCTCATTAATACAGCTTACCTACTAGGCGGAACACAAGTTCCCGGCTTTCATGCAAATGGATATTACATTGGAGAATATGACCCAACACTTCCTGCCAGCCTAGAGTATTTTGATGTTTCATGGGGTGGTGCTGCCGGATGCATGATCTCAACATCCTATGAACTAAAAACCTACGTCGAAGCACTGACACAAGGTACATTTTTATCCCCTGAACTTCAACAACAGCGATTAGTTTGCCATGATTGGAATCCCCCTTTATTTGCTAAATATGGTATGGGAATTATGGAATACAAAGGATTTTACGGGCATGGTGGAAGCATATTTGGTTGCACTTCCATTATGGTTCACTCTCCTGAAAAAAATTGTACTATTATAATTTGGTTCAATTGCCAAATCGAAACCATCACTCCCACGCTGATGCTTCCGACTTGGGTTAAAAATATTTATCCTAATTTATAGAAAATATATAGAGTTTAAATTTAATATAAAGACACCATGAAAACAAAAATTCTTTTTATTGCAATATTGACTTGTTCAATAACAGTCATGGCACAGAAGCAATTTGACAATCCCATCCAAGTAAATCGCAATGAAGGTGAGATGTTTGATCTCCGCACTTTGGACTGGCTGAATGCTTTCGATTCTCTGCATTCCATAATGCAGGTACGATATCCTTTTACTGAATGGAAAGGGATTAACTGGGATCAGAAATTTACTCAAACCCAACCCAAAATTCAGGAAGCACAAACAGAATTTGATGTAGTAAAATTTACCGGAGCAATGCTTGAATACCTCTATTCCATCCCAGACGGTCATATTGCTTATTTCGGTGATAGTTTGTTTAAGCAGACCACTCAGTCTGGGAGTTTCGGATTGAACATACTCCCGATTTCAGATGGGAGTATTGTGGTCAACATTGTTCCCGATTCCAATGCCGCCTATCTGACAGGAATTAGATGTGGAGATGAGATTATCTCCTGGAACGGCACACCGATTTCTGAGTTACCTGAGCAAAAGGTTTATAACAGTAGTTGTGGAACTATGGAGGGCAAGTTGCTTAACAGATACCAGCTTTTATGCAGAGATTCAGTTGGAGCGATGGTCGATATCACCTTCGTTTCACGTGAGACAGGAAACCAGCACACAGTCACCTTAACAGCGGAGGCGGATAATTTTCAACTATATGATCAATCACGTTTTCTAACCGGATATATTCCTGATCCGAATAACCTGGTTTATCACGAAATATTGGATAATCAGGTTGGGTATTTACGTTTACTGAGTGAGCTTTGTCCTGATGGACTGACCCTTGATTCGATCAGGAAGACTGACATCTATCTTGCAGTAAAGGAGGCGATTACAGATTTCAATGAACAAAATATCGAAAAACTGGTTTTTGACCTGAGAATAAACAATGGGGGGATTCCTCTGTTAGGTTCAGCAATTTCGGGATTTTTTGTTGAAACACCTTTGTTTTGGGAATATAGTTCAGGATCAAGTACTATTAACTTTGCCATCCTTGACACGATCATTACGGTACCGGAATCAACCCATTTCGATGGAGAAGTGATAGTCATCGTTGGTCCGAACGATATCAGTACAGGTGAAGGAATTCCCATGATTTTACAACGATTACCCAACGTCCGGGTTGTCTCTTTCTGGGGAACAAACGGTTCATTTGGGAATATGTATGATCTTGTTGTAATGCCTGTTGAAGGACAGTTTTTCATCTATCCATATGGACGATCATATGACGAAAATATGGTTATTCAACTGGATTCGGATTCAAACATGGTTGGTGGAATACAACCTGATATAAGGATACCACTAACTGTTGAAAGAGTAATTGAACAATGGCAAGATGGTAAGGATGTGGAGCTGGAATATGCAATTGGGCTGTTACTAGGTATAGACGAACCAATTGCGGAGAACCTATCCAAAATATATCCCAACCCAGCATTTGATCTGGTTACGGTTGAATGCCCTGATATTAGAGAAGTTTTGCTAATTTCACCCACAGGACAAACTGTTTTGCACAAAAAAGTTGACGGGCTATCTTCTGTTCAACTGTCAGCTTCCAGCTTGCCTTCCGGATTGTATTTGTGCCAGATTATTACCTCACATATGATGCATTCCCAGAGGGTAATAATAATTCATTAAATGTGAAGATAAAACGATTGTCAAAAGATTGATTTATATACCTGAAAAGTTAATATCGAATTAAATAAAACTTGATGCTATGAAAACAAAAATCTTACTAATTGCCCTGTTGACTTGTTCAATGACAGTCTTGGCACAAAAGCAGGCTGACAATCAAACCGCAGTAAAAAGTGGTATGATGTGGTTTAACCTCAGCAGTCTTAACTGGATCGACTCCTTTGATTCATTGCATGTTATTATGGAAGAAAGATACCCATTTACTGAGTGGAAAGGGATTAACTGGGATCAGAAACTGAGCCTTACCCAACCCAAGATTCAGGAAGCACAAAACGAGGGTGATATTGTTAAACTCACAGGAGCATTATTTGAGTACCTCTTATCCATTCCAGACGGACATGTAACCATGTTTGATCTTGTTCAGGCATTTAGTCAAGCAAAGCAGTCTGGAAGTTTCGGGTTGAATATGATTCCAATTACCGATGGAAGTATCATCGCAAATTTAGTTCCAGAATATGGCTCTGCCTACTCTGCTGGTCTGCGGTGTGGGGATGAGATCCTTTCCTGGAATAGTATTCCAATCTTGGAAGTTCCTAAAATGGAGGTGTATAACAATTTTTCGGGATTGTCTGCGAACTATGCTACTGAGGAAGGGCGGTTGCTAAGCCGTTACATTATGTTATGCAGAGATTCTGTTGGCGCAAATGTTAATGTAACTTTCAAATCCCATGAAACAGGAAGCCAGCAAACGATTTCCTTGACAGCCGTAGCAGATACATTTAACTTGTTGAACCAGGCTAGACGCCTGACAGCTCCTGTGCAAGAAACCAATGATAAAGTTATATACAAGGTGCTTAATGGACAAATTGGATATTTGTTTGTTCAGGATGAGGATGCTTCGGATACTCTGACTATTGAAGAGCTTCGGCAGACAGAAATCTACCTCAAAGTAAAAGAGGCAATTACATACTTCAACGGACAAAATATTGAGAAACTGGTTTTTGACCTCAGATACAATAATGGGGGGCATGATCTTCTGGGTTCGTTAATCTCGGGATTTTTTATTCAGACACCCATGTTTTATGAATACGTTACAGGAAACAGCGATGATAATTATGCTATCATAGATTCAATTATTACTGTTCCTGAGACACCTTTGTTCAATGGAGAGGTAGTGGTAATGGTAAGTCCAAAGAACATCAGTACAGGTGAAGGAATCCCTATGATGTTACAACGACTGGACAATGCGCAGGTGGTCTCATTCTGGGGATCAAATGGGTCATTCGCGATTACCCCAAATGTTGTAATAATGCCCGACTCTATGCAATTTATTCTCTTTCCTTATTCACGGTCATTGGATCATAACCAAGCAATTCAATTGGATTCTGACTCAACCCTGGTTGGTGGAATACAACCGGATATCAGGATACCACTAACCGTTGAAAGAGTAATTGAACAATGGCAGGATGGTAAGGATGTGGAACTGGAATATGCAATAAGTATTTTGCTTGATATTCCTGAAAACATTGAAGGAAATGGAACTAAACTTTATCCAAATCCGGCAAATGACTTTTTTATTACTGATTATAAATCAAAAAATCCAGCCACTGTTAGCATTATTGATATTCACGGAAGGTTAGTTACAATATTAGAGAACTATAAATCAGGGCAAGTTATAAGTATCCGCGTACTACCACCGGGGGTATATTTTGTAAATGTTACAAATTTTGAGATAAATTTAACAAATAAGCTGATTATAGAAAGATAGATAATATTAATAAAAATAAGAGAATAAAACAAAAACATATTTGACAATACACAAATATAAGCCATCAAGAATTTGCTTATAACAAATTCTCATTGATTTATAAAAAGGTATTTAACTTCAATTTAAAAAATTAACAATGGATTTTGTCTTAAAGTTATGAACAATCGATTTTTTCATATATTTGATCCTTCTAACCTTTTCAGGAAGCGAAAAATAAAAAAAATGTATAAAACGCAAATTCGCGGATTTATAAGTAGTATAGTTCCATTTTCTGATAAAGATTGGGCTCTGTTTGATAAGCGCCTGAATTATAAAGAGTTTGATAAAAGTGAATTGTTACTGAGAGCAGGCGAAATTGAGAACTATTTGTACTTTTTGGTTGATGGAGTAACAAGAATATTTCAATATAAAAATGATATTGAATACACTCTGAGGTTTAATTTTCCTATATCTCCGTTTAACTCTTATGTTTCTTTTATTACAAAAACGCCATCATTAATAAATGTTGAAGCCTTAACCAGTGTAAAAGCTTTTAGGATATCCTACAATGACATGCAGAGCCTTTACGAAGAATCGAAAACCGGTGAGAGAGTTGGCAGAAGAATGGTTGAACTATTATATGTTCAACGCGAGCTGAAAGAACTGCAAATGCATAGTAAAACTGCTGAGGATTATTTTTGCGAAATGCTTAATGCTAATGATTCTCTTGTACAGCATATACCACAAAAATATCTGGCATCTTATCTTGGTATTACACCTGAAAGTTTAAGCAGAATAAAGAAGAAAATTACAAAGTATTAGACAATTTTTACACTTGGCGTATAATTTTTAACTTCACAGTATTCTCTCTCCCATCTTGATATGAAAACTTATTCTCAAAACATACTTTATCTCCTGCTGTTTCTACATTACATTTTAGAATTGTAAGGCTCATCCCTACTCCAGCCTGCCCATATTCATAACCACTCTAATGATTCATTTTGTCTGATGCATGTAAAATGGCTCAAAAATTCTTTTAATATCCTTCTCAGGAATAGCAATACCTTTATCCTCAATAAGTTTCTTTAATAACTTTTTTCCACTGCCTACGCTTAACCCATCAAGTAGCTATATTAAAGTATCACCGCTCCAGTATCCAATTTCATTTTGTAGAACATTATTATCGGAGAAAAATATAATTCCTTACACATAATACCAACTATAACCCCATATTACCGATATAAATTGTTTCTTTTTCCCTTTCTTTTTGTTAGAAAATATTTCCAGAGCTTTGGCTATTCAAATATTTTCTGCCTCAATAAAGAAAAATATAATTCAATTTATTTATCGGTAATATGGAATCATAATTGGTATAACCATATGGGTGATTAAACAAAATACTAATTGTTGAGGATAAAAACACAATACTGCAAACTTTTTATTTGTTACATTTGTCTGTAAGAAATACATGCAGTAAAACAGATCTTATACATTGTATCAATTAATACATTTAATGATGGTAGAGATAATTGTAATAAAACGCACACCATGTGTAAAATATATTTACGCAAATTTTGAATTGCATGTGCATCAATACCTCTTATACAAATAGTGTTCAGACGGTTAGTATATATGGCATATGATTTGAGTATTCAACATCAATAAATATTTTTTTAGAACAATTGTGGATGAAATAGCCTCAAAAATTGGAAATAAAAAAATGAAATTATTGAGAATAAATATTAACACAATTTGTTACATTTTTGTCTTTATCATCGTATGAAAACAGGGGTTCATTTAAGAAATAACCTATACACTATCTTACTATATATAATAGGTTTTAATATGTACATTCTTACTACTTTTAATGCCTTTGGATATTATATAGGAAAAGAGGAAATTTTAATAATCATTCTTATTAATACAATAATAGTTGCTTTTATTCAAATATTGAATAATATCAATTTTGGTGAACAAAGTAAAATTTAAGTAATTAAGGTAAATAAAATAAACATTTCAGCAAAAAACAAACCTATGATTATTAATTTCATGCATCGTAATATACTTTTACTTCTTTTTGCCGGTACTCAGTTTATACCGTTATTTGTTTTTAGTCAGTCACTAAATACTGAAAAAGAACTAATCTCAATTATCGACTCAACACAAAAAATCTATGGAAATAATGATTTGCTGGTTAACGGTTCTGTGTATTATCAACCTAACCGATTAGCCTTAGGAACTCCGTATTTGCATTCACAAGAGTTAGAAAAGGGTGTAGTTTATACTAGAGGTAAAGCATTTAATGATGTCAATATAAATTATAACATAGAAAGTCAAAAACTGCTTCTGCTATACATTACACCCAACAGATCAAGATTATTAATTGATCTTAGTGATGTTCTCGTTGACTCCTTTTTAATTAAAGATTACTTATTCGTTTCTACGGCAAGCTTGAATGTTAAGAGTAAATACCCATATTTATTGGCTATTAATTCAAATAAATACGCAATGTATGTTGGTTTTAAAAAAGAATTTATAGCTCAATTTGATGAGAGATATCCCTTTGGCAGGCATAGCAAAACAAAGCGTACATTGTTTCTTATATCCGACAGTATACCTGTACGCATTAATTCTACAAAATCCTTCTTGAAAACATTTCCATCAGCACGAAAAGAACTCTCAGCATACTTTCGAAAGCATAAAATTGATTTATCAATAGCAACACTATCCGAATTAAAGCAATTAATGAAATTTTACAATCACCAAAGGGAATTAGCTAATGAATAATTCTAAATTAAATATAGGCATATTATTAGTGTTCACTTTGTTATATTCTGTTATTTCATTTGGACAAAAGCAGACGCATTTTATATCTGATAAATTAGATAATAGTAAATGGGCCGACTTCCAAAAAGAGACAGAAGCTGCATTTGGTGTTACATATTACTTACAACCTGACTCTATAGTTAATTTTAACATGAAAGTATCATCTGATACAATGTTACTAACGTCAGTTTTGAAAAGTAATTTCGAAAAACATGGCTATAAGGTAGCCACAGATGGAAACGGTTCATTTTTTATTACCAAAGGAGCCTCAATAAAAATGGAACTTCCTTTGGGATTTTTTACTGTACCTAATTTTATTTCTGAAGAAGAGCAAGAAACTCAATCCAAATCTAATGACGATGAGTTAACAACTAGTAAAGTTTATATTGCAAAGACAATCATTATAGGAAGCCAAAAGCTCAAGATTGCAAATAAAAGATGCCAGCTTTCGGGAATTGTGACCAGCTCATCTGATGGACAACCTATTATAGGCGGAACTATTTTTATAAATGAATTAAAATTAGGTACAGCTACCAATGAGTTTGGTTACTATCAACTGGATTTACTTCCTGGAAAATACACACTTACATTCAATAGTTTAGAAAGCATTGAGCGTAATGTAAAAATAAATCTACTATCTTCTGGTCAGCTTAATACAAAACTGGATCGGAATTTATACTTGTTACAAGAGGTTGAAATAAAATCTTCCCAAAATGATAATGTAAGAGGAACTCAAATGGGGTTTGAAAGAATATCAGCCAGGATGATTTCAGAAATTCCGGTTGTAATGGGCGAACGTGATATTATTAAAGTTGCGCTTCTTCTTCCGGGTGTTACAAGTGTTGGTGAAGGAGCTGCAGGTTTTAATGTTCGGGGAAGCCCTTCTGATCAAAATCTTTTCTATATTGAAAATGCACCTGTCTATAATACTGCCCATCTATTTGGTTTCTTTTCTGCTTTTAACCCCGATATGATTGATGATTTCACCATGTACAAAGGAAGTATTCCTGCAAAGTTTGGTGGTAGGTTGAGCTCCATTTTTGACATAAGCACTAAGACCGGTAATATGGAAAAGTTCTCCGCTCGTGGCGGTATCAGCCCCATAACTGCAAGATTGATGGTTGAAGGACCAATAGTAAAAGAAAAACTAAGCTTTATTGTTGGGGCTCGATCAACTTATTCTGATTGGGTATTACGGATGGTTGAGGATCCTGAAATTAGAGATTCCAAAGCATACTTTGGTGATGTAGTACTTGGGATGGATGCCATTATAAACAACAAGAATAAAGTTAAAATATTTGGTTATTACAGTGAAGACAGAATTAAATTATCCAATAGTACAAAGTATCAGTTTCAGAATCAGGGAGCTTCGATAGACTGGCTTCATGGATTTAGTAGTAATGACAACTTAAATATCTCTTTTGTTTATTCAGATTACAGGTTTGATGAAGAAAATTCAGAATTGGAATTTGCTGCCTACAAACAAAATTATCGATTAATCCATAATGAAGTAAAGGCTGATTTAAACCTTCGTCCATCTGACAAACATACTGTTAATGCAGGCATCTCAGGTATTCTATATCAACTTGACCGAGGTGAACATTTACCACTGGATAGCGTGTCATCTGAAGTGCCTATTAATTTTGGCTCAGAAAAGGCTGTGGAATCTGCCATTTATCTGAGTGATGAGTGGAAAATAACACCCCTTATTACCTTAGTTGCCGGGTTACGTTACAATCTGTATTCTTATCTTGGCCCTCAAACAGTTTATCAATATCAACCAAATGCACCACTAATTCCAATTAATATTGCCGATACTCTTTATTATGGAAATAACCAACCTGTAAAAACATATGGAGGACTTGATTATAGGTTATCATCAATCTTTCTGCTGAATCCCAACCTTTCTATAAAGGCTAGTTATAACCGTTTGCATCAATACATTTTTATGCTTAGTAATACTATCGCTCTTTCTCCAACAGATACATGGAAGCTGGCAGATTATAATATTAAACCAATGGTTGGCGACCAGTTTTCGGTAGGCATGTACACTAACTTTGGGAAGAATTATGAATTATCAGTGGAAGGCTATTATAAGATTGTTAATAACCTAGTTGAGTATAAGGATGGAGCAGATTTAGTTACAAGCCAGAATGTTGAGCAAGATGTATTACAAGGCAAACTTAATGCATATGGAATAGAGACCATGATTAAGAAGCCTTTTGGTAAATTAAATGGATGGATAAATTATACTTATGCAAATTCATCAGTGCTTGTGGATGATAAAATAAAAGGAGAAAGTATTAATTTTGGTAAGCGTTACCCATCAAACTACGATCATCCACATACATTGAACATTGTTGCTAATTATAAAGTATCCCGAAGAATTATTCTTTCCGGAAACCTTATTTATTCTACCGGCAGACCTATTACCTATCCTGCTGCAATTTATTATCTGAACGGACAAAAAATATTGCATTACACCCAGCGTAATGAATACCGTATCCCTGATTATTTTAGAATTGATGTTGCGTTAAAATTAGAAGGAAATTTAGTTGCAAAGAAACTTCTTCATGGAGTATTTATTTTCTCCGTTTATAATCTTACCGGACGAAAAAATGCATATTCGGTTTATTTCAAATCGGAAAATGGTCAAATTAACGGTTACAAAATGTCAATTTTTGGAACGCAAATATTCTCAATTACATATGACTTTAAGCTTGGGAATTATGCAGATTAAAAATATTATAATACTATTATTGATAATACCGGGATTGAACTCATGTGTGGAAAAATTCTGGCCTGAAGTTAATGAATATGAGAATGTAATTGTAGTTGATGGACTACTTACCAGTGGAGATGATCCTGGTGAAGTTAAGTTGTCAGTTTCGAGTTCTATTAATGATGGGGAATTAATTCCTTTTAGTGGTGCCTCCTTGTATATTTTGGATGATCAACAAATTGAAACACTGTTAATTGAAACAGATCCCGGAATCTATAGAATATCGGATCCTTCATTTAGAGCAATAATTGGTGCATCATATCAATTGCATATACTACTTCCAAATGGTAGCAGACTGGAGTCAGATATCTGTCAAATGAATGCACCAACACCCATTGATTCAGTTTATTGGCTGGCTGAAAAACAGGAGAACTTCAGTTATAATCATCTCATCGAAGGAATTCGGTTTTATATTGACAACCATAATGATAACTCTGACACTTGCTATTATCTATGGAAACTAATACAAACTTATGAATATCGTTCAACTTTTAGCATTGATTTCACTTGGGAAGGAGCATTTATTCCAAATCCAAACCCCGATTCATTGCGAACATGTTGGCGTACATCAACGGTAAGCAATATCTACACGTTTTCAACAAAAAGACTTGACAAGCCTGTTATAAAAGACTTTCCCTTAAACTATGTTTCTACCCAAAGAAAAGAGTTGAGCATCCGATATAGTTTACTTGTTAAACAGTTATCTATTTCAGAAAAATCTTTTAATTATTGGGATGAATTACGCGAACAGAATAGTAATCAAGGTAATTTTTATTCACGTCAACCATATCAAATGAAAGGAAATATTTATAATGTAAATAATCCTGAACAACTTGTTTTAGGATATTTTACAGTTGCCGGAATCACCGAAAAACGAATTTTTGTACGTCGGCCGGTATTGAAATATTATTATGTGATATGTGAACCTGATTTTAAAAGTATGCGATTTTTACAATATGAACCTCCGCGATACTGGCCAATTTATATTGTAGAAGTAGTTGGAGGTGCTAAAGCGATGGCAACTTTGGAACTTTGTTTTGATTGCCGAGAAGAAGGTGGTTCTTTAACTCGGCCAGATTTTTGGTAGTGATAAATTATGAATAGAATTGTTTTATATAAGGGTTTAAAATATGTCAGGTATTCAATTACCAACAATCATATAAAAAAAATTAATACAGATATGTTCTTAAGCACTTTTAATTCAAATCATTATTCAGTGTTGATTTATAAGAATATTATATTATTGCTGTTTTTACTAATTGGCATTACCTCATGTGTAGAAAAATTTTGGCCTGAAATTAATGACTATGAGAATATAATTGTAGTTGATGGACTACTTACCAATGAAGATAATCCTGGTGAAATAAAGTTGTCAGTTTCAAGTTCTATTGATGATGCCGAATTGATTCCTGTTTCTGGTGCAGATTTATATATTCTTGATAATCAACAAACAGAAATACATTTAATTGAGACAGATCCCGGACTTTATAGAATATCGGATTCTTCATTTAGAGCAATAGTTGGTGCTTCATATCAATTACATATCCTACTTCCAAATGGCAATAGATTAGAATCTGATTTTTGTCAATTAGCAGAAGCAGCACCAATCGATACAGTTTATGGGTTAATTGAATCACATGAGAACTTAAACTATAACCATGATATACAAGGAATTCAATTCTATATTGATAATCATAACAATAATTCAGACACTTGCAATTACCTTTGGAACTTATTCCAAACCTTTGAATATCGTTCTTCCTTTAATATCGATTATACCTGGGAAGGAGAATTTATTCGTTACCCAAACCCTGATTCATTAAGGACATGTTGGATTACAAGGCAGGTAAACAGTATTTTCACCTTCTCAACAAGATACCTCGATAAACCAGTCTTAACAAGATTCCCTTTAAATTATGTATCAACGCAAAGAAGAGAGTTATCCATTAGATATAGCTTACTTGTTAAACAGCTATCAATCTCCAATAAGGCGTACGATTACTGGAGTGAATTGCAACAACAGAATAGTAGTCAAGGGAATATATATTCACAACAGCCTGTCCAAATAAAGGGAAATGTTTATAATGTGAATAATCCAGAAGAGCTTGTATTAGGATATTTTACTGTTGCCGGTGTAAGTGAAAAACGAATTTACTTAAATCGTCCCGGGTTAGCCTTTTACTATGGAATATGTGAACCTGATTATCCAGCTATGCGATTTATACGATATGAACCTCCAAATTTATGGCCAATCTATATTGTTATAGTCCCTATTACTGGAGCCATGGCAAGAGGAGCTAATGCAGCATGTTTCGATTGCCGCGAGGATGGAGGTTCACTAACTCCACCTGATTTTTGGAAAAATTAAAATAATATTATGTCAACTAAAACTAAATACCTAGTTCTATCTTTATTAACTTTTCTGTTATTAAACGAAAGTACTTTTTCACAAAAAGCAGTATTTAAAAATATAGAGCAAGTATCGCTTGTAACCGATAGAAATTTATACCTAAGTGGTGAATCTATTTGGTTTAGTGCCTCATATACAATTCCTGCAGACACTTCTCTTACCCTAAGTAAAGTATTATATGTTGAATTATTTGGTATCGACAATAACGTGGTAGCATCACAAAAATTAATCATTAAAGAAGGTATTGCTAATGGAAATTTAAATATCCCTGAGCAAGCAATTACCGGTTATTATAAATTAAGAGCTTACACAAGATACCAAGAGAATTTTGAACCCTGGCAGTTAACAACAGTAATTCTTTCGGTAATTAATCCTTTCCATCCACTTCCTGTAATTACGTTATCACATAATGAAGAGCCAATTACTATAGCTAGTATGGCTAATGGAAACATAGCCTATAGAATTGAGGAAGCGATATATAATGAAGTAAGGTCTGTTGAATTGTTTGTTAACGAATCAACTATTTCTGAAAAAGGCATTTACTATTCCAACGGAATTGGAAGATTTAATCGTAAAGTTAATAAAGACGATCAATTTCATATATTGATCATGCTCAAATCAGGAGATACACTGAAAAGCCAAACGTTTTTGCAATCAAAAATACCTGTTGAGTTATCAACTACTAGGAAATCGAATGAACTTGAACTTAGCTTCAAAAATGTTTCACTTCCTGATCAAGAATTACAAATATCATTATTGAATATCACAAGCAGACAGTACTATTCTCAAAAAGTAAAAGTAATTGACAACCACATGTTGGCCAAATATCCTATAAATAAAATTGGAGCCGGTATGCTATTGATTTCTATAAAGGATACCAAAGACTCAATTTTTTTAGAAGAATTTTGCTATGTGGCACAAAAAAAAGAGAACGTAGACATAATGTTAACAGATAGTTTGGTAGTTCCTAATCAAACCTTATCTATTGACATGACAGAGTTCAAACCAGAAGATTTTCCACTTGCTGTATCTTTTGTATTAAAAGGAACGCATTTCGCAAAATCACAATTACTACCTAAGTATCTTATCAACAATCCTTTATATATTGATGATTATGTAACAAATAACATGTTAGCAAGCCAGGATGTATTAGATCAAATCGCTATTTCTGTTACTTTGTCTCGTGATAATTTGCTCCAGATACTTAACAAACAACGTCCAAATTCAGAATGGATTGTACCTGAAATAAACGGGTTAACTCTTCAGGGGGTATTATTAGATTCAGTTAGCCAACAACCTATGCAGGATGAATTAATTTATTGTTCTATACTGGGTCAGCAACATCAATTTCATGTGTCAAAATCATCTGCTGATGGAAGCTTTGTTATCCCTCTCTATTTACTAAGTAAACAACATGATATTTATCTTGCAATAAATAATAATGAAGGAGAAAGACCGGATATAAAAATTGTTAGCGGGTATAGCCCAATTCCTCCCCCATGGGTTACCTCCCCTTTTATTTTAGATAGCTCTAGCACAAACTTGATTACCAATATGTATTTGAACTACCAGGTTAATCAACTATTTAACTCTACCAGATCACAAATAGAGGAACACATAAGTTCTGGTCGTCCTGTATTTGGAAATAATCTTGAACAAATAATACTTGATGATTATATTCAGATGTCATCTATGCCGGAAATTTTTAATGAATTAGTTCCATTCGTTAGAGTAAGAAAAAAGGATGAACATTTTGAATTTATTATTTCTGACAATTATCTTAACATAAAGTATTACGATCCATTAATACTTGTGGATCAAATAGTTTATAACAATATTGACAAACTCATGGAGCTACAACCAACTGAAATTGAGAGAATTGATGTTGCCAGCAATGTTTATGCATATGGAAATCAATTTTTCAATAGCATTATTAACATCACAACAAATACAGGGAACTTTGCTGGGTTACCCCTATCCAATGACGGTGTTTTTGTTGAATACGAAACTTTAAAACCTGATATATGTTTTATTCCTTTTTCTTCATTACATAATACTTCCGGGGAAGCTAATTTTGCAAACACAGTTTACTGGAACATTTATGACAAGCACAACGATTCAAAAAAACTGTTAATTACTGCTCCTGACGGAATTGCCGAATATGAAATACTGCTTACCAGCTTAAAAAACAAATCTAAAATTATTGGAAAACAAAAGATTAGGGTTATCCCTGCTCAACTTTAACTGAATAACAATAGAATAATATATACTTCTGGTTAATTACTATTTGTGTGAAAAATAAATTATGAGAATTAAGAACATAATTATATTGCTATTCTTACTCATAGGCATTACTTCATGTATTGAAAAATACTGGCCACTTGTCGATAAATATGAAAATGTACTTGTTGTGGATGGAATGCTTACTAATGGAGTAGAACCTGTATATATTGAATTATCTTACTCAAGTCCAATCAATGACCTGGAAATGATACCTGCTATTGATGGTGAATTATATATTACTGATGAAAATCAAATCGAAACACCTCTGATTGAGTCTGAGCCGGGCACTTATATAGCTATGGATAGTTCCTTTAGAGGGCATATTGGAAGTTCTTACCAACTTCACATAAACATGCCCAACGGGAAAAAATATTTATCAGAGGTCTGCCGTTTAGCAACTCCCTCCCCTATTGATTCTGTTTATGGCTTTAAAGAAAGGCATAAGGCCAAAAATTCCAATAAAACGTTATTTGGAATTCAGTACTATATCGACAATCATTCTCCTAACATTAACGATACATGTTATTATCTATGGAGATTGACACAAACTTTTAAATATGAGGCAGCTTTTACCCTCGACTATACTTGGGAAGGCGAATTTATCCCCTACCCTAATCCTGATTCACTACGTACTTGTTGGTACACAGGCCAGATAAGCGATATTTATGTTTTCTCAACAAAATACTTTGGTAATTCTGAAATTAAAAAATTTCCTTTAGTATATGTTTCAACAGAATCAAAGTCACTTAGCATTAGGTACAGCCTGTTAATAAAACAGTTATCAATTTCTAAAGATGCTTTTGATTTCTATATTACTCTGGAACAGCAAAATATCGAACAAGGCAGTTTATATTCTGAACAACCTATTCAAGTGAGGGGAAATGTAAATAATATAGCAGATATTGAAGAACCAGTATTGGGATATTTTATGGTTGCCGGAGTTAGCGAAAAACGTATTTATACAGATCGCCCAAAATTACTTTTTTTCTATTATATCTGTCAGCCTGATTTTGAATCTATGCCGTGGATTCGGTTCATACCCGAAAGTCATTGGCCAATATATCTCACGCAAACTGAATATGGATTAGCCATGGGGAGACGCCTTATGTGTTTTGATTGTCGTGACGAAGGTGGTTCATTAACTCCCCCAGACTTTTGGGAGGAATAAACTAATGATATATCATATTTATTTAGATTGCTATTTAAACCTATAATAAATGTATTATTTTAAGAAAGTAATAACAATATTACTCTTATTTTTTGCTATAACTTCATGTGTAGAAAAATACTTTCCAATTGTGGATAAATACGAAGGTGTTCTTGTTGTTGATGGGATACTTTCCAATGTTACTGAATCCACTATTGTTAGGTTATCGATTTCAAGCCCTTTAACCGAAGAAGATTTTATGCCACTTAGTGGGGCGTCACTAAATATTTCTGATCAAAATAATGTTGAAATCCCTCTTATAGAAACTGAACCAGGATTATATCATGTTTTAGATAATTCTTTTTGTGGTGAGATAGGCAATTCATATCAACTTCGTATAAGTTTACCAGATGGTAGGAGTTATGAATCTGATCTTTGCATCTTAAAATCATCAGCGCAAATCGATTCGGTATATAGTATTGTTGAATCTCCTGAATATCAAAGTGGTACTCATTTAATTAAAGGGCTCCAGTTTTATATTGACAGCCACAGTAATAATATATCTGACACTAGTTATTACTTATGGAAGCTATCTCAAACCTTTAAATACAAATCAACATTTGATATTGACTGGGTATGGGAAGGTTATTTTTACCCCTTTCCTGATCCCGACTCGCTCCGTACTTGCTGGCATACATCTAATATAAGTGAAATGTATCTTTTTTCTACAAAATTTTTAGACCAGCCCATTATAACAAAATTCCCTTTAAACTATGCATCCACCGATTCAAAAGCATTAAGTATCAGATATAGCTTACTTGTTAACCAATTGTCAATTTCTGAAGATGCCTTTAATTTTTTTAACGGATTGAATCAACAAAATATCGAGCAGGGTGACTATTATTCACGGCAACCTATTCAAATAGTTGGGAATGTACATAATGTGACAAATAAAGAAGAATCGGTTTTGGGATATTTTATTGTAGCTGGAATAACTAAGAAACGAATTTATGTCAATCGTCCACCTATACCATTTCACTACGATATTTGCACACCTGATTTTGATTTACGATTTATTGAATTCTACCCCGAGTCTGTCTGGCCCATATATATAGACGACATAATGTTTAATGGCTGGGCTCTTGGCCCTGGTTATGAGTGTTTTGATTGCCGTAAGGACGGTGGGTCCATAACACCACCCGATTTTTGGGAAGATTAATATCTAATCTAGTACTTCCAGTTTAAAACCAATCCCATGAACATTACTTATCTTAACATTTGGATCGGGTTTTAGGTATTTTCTAAGTTTTGCAATAAACACATCCATACTTCGTCCGATAAAATAATCATTTTCTCCCCACACAATTTCCATTGCAACTTCTCTTGGCAGTAGGTTATTTATGTTTGCACAAAGTAACTTTAATAGTCCCGATTCTTTGCGTGTTAAAATTCTCTCTGAATTATCAATCGTTAACGTCATATTAAAACTATCAAAAACAAATTTCCCAATTGAAATTGGATTATTGAGCACCTCAACGGGCGATTGCCCCATAATAACACATCTTTTAAGAATAGCTTTAATCCTCAAACTAAGTTCCTCAGTACTAAAGGGTTTTGTTATGTAATCATCACACCCAACCTGAAAACCTTTAATACGATCTTCTTTAAGGTTTTTGGCCGTTAAAAAAATTATAGGAACCAGACTATCACTTTCCCTGATTTCTTTCGCAACAGTAAACCCATCTTTTTTTGGCATCATAATATCCAGAATAACAAGCTGATAAGAGTTACTAATAAATAATTCCAGCCCTTTGTTCCCATCAGCAGCATGGTCAACTGCATAGCCAATCATCTCAAGATAATCCTGCACTATCATACTTAGGTTTGGATCATCTTCAACAAATAATATTTTAACCTTATTATCTATCTCTTGCATAATTTTAAGTTTTTATTGCTACGGAAGGAAAAATCAATTCAAAATTTGATCCCTTCCCTAGTTCACTAGTCAATTCAATTTTACCATTCAACTGATCTACAATAGTTTTAACATAATACAAGCCCAATCCAAAACCCCTTATTTCATGGATATTACCTGTTGGTACCCGATATAAATTCTTGAAAATACTATGTTGATGCTCTTTTTTTATCCCAATACCATTATCTTTAATTGAGATAACAATATTATTGTTTTCATTCCATGTACAAACTTCAATTAACGGATTATCAGGTGTATATTTTATTGCATTATCAATTAGATTATAAAGTACATTTAGAATGTGAACATTATCACCCATAATGTATGGGTTTGGTGCATCATAAGTAAGCTCAAGTTTAATGTTTGCCTCTGCAATACGCAACTCAAAACTGTTAACCACAGCTTCTAATAGTTCATGAATATCAAGCCTTTTGATTTTAAATCGTTGGTTATTGCTTTCAAGTATAGCAACATGTAATACCTGCTCTACCTGATTTTGAAGACGATTGTTCTCATCTAAAATCACTGATGCATATTTCCGTATTTTTTCGGGATTAATTATTATTTCATCCCTTTGTATCATTTCAGCTGCTAGTGAAGATGTAGCAATGGGAGTTTTAAGTTCATGGGTCATATTATTGATGAAATCAGTCTTTATTTCTGACACCTTTTTTTGATGAAGTATAGTTAACATTGCAAATATAATGCTGATTATCAGAATTACTAAAAATAAAACCGAAAGGAGAACCCACAATTCCATGCGGTGTAAAAGAAGGTGTGTTTTATTTGTGAAGTAAATAGAAAGAAAATATTTACCAGGTTTATAAATGCTGGAAAGTGAAAATTGATATTGCGATTCAATTAACTGTTCTTCTTTGTTCTTATATTTTCCAAGTACAAATTTATCGTTATGGCTACTATAAACTCCATAATAGTATCCAATATTTATTCCCATGCATACCAGCTCACCTGATATTAGAGAGTCAAGTAGTGCGTAATCAATATAATCAATAATGCTAAGCCGGCTATTTCCGCATGAAAGACCAATTATTTTTTTTTGAAAAGCAGTATCATTATTATTTTTAAGCACCTGGTTAATTACGCTCTTAAGTGCAATGCGCACACTATTATCAAACTGCTCTTCCTTTAATTTAAATGCAGTATGAACCCAATATACTTGTGTAAGAAGCATACCTGCCAATGCCAACGATGTCACCAAATTAATTATTATAATTGTTTTCCTCTTCATTCAATTAGTTTGCATTTTTTGATATAAAAAATCAAAAATACTTTGAAAAAGTATAATAATACAAATTTAACATATTGTTAACAGTAATTAACATTGCATTAACAGGCTCTAACATATGATCTTTATAGTTTTGTTTCATAAAATAACTAATTAAATTAGGATTATGAAAATAAAGATATTAGCACTTACATTTAGCATGATGTTTTTTGGAAGTATTACAGCCACAAGTTACGCTCAGATAGTAAAAACAGGGAATTCAATAACTGTTGTTGATAATGGCGATGGCAAAGATAAGAAAAAGAAAAAAACAAAGAGCTCAAAAGAAACCATGGGTAAAAAATCCTGTGATGATGTGAAAAAAAGTTGCTGTGGTAGTGTTCAGTTGAAAGATGATGGATGTAAAGACAAAAAATCGAATATAGAAAAATCCGATAAGGATAAAAAATAGCTTTTTCATTAATTAATTTGGTTTGAGCCTTCTGATGAAAATCAGGAGGCTTTTTTTTTGCCAAATAACTTAAAGTATCCAAATGAAGTTGTTAAAATAAAAACGTAATCCTCAGCTTGGTCTGTTTCCACAGTATCAGCCCATGTTACATCCTAAATTAGCTATCAATTATTACAAACCAATTTCTATTGCACAATAGAAAAAACAAATTACTTTTGCATTTTATTTATATTTAAACTAAATAAGGAATTATGGAAGCTATAGGCCTCTTCTTTGGATCAACATATGGGATGACTAGTAAGTCGGCGTTAAAGATTAAAAAAGCATTTGGCAGTACAAAAGTTGATGTTTATGACTTAAAGAATACCTCTATTGAGGACATAACGAAATATACAAATCTCATTTTTGGAACCTCAGCCTGGGGAATAGGTGAAATGCAAGATGATTGGGAATTAACTATCGACAAACTATCAGCTATTGATTTCTCAGAAAAAAAGGTGGCATTATTCGGGCTTGGTGACCAAAAAGAATATCCGGAAAGTTTTGTTGATGGACTTGGAACACTATATTGTCGACTTCCTGATAAGTCATGCGTGGTTGGAACTTGGCCTGTTGACGGTTATAATTATTATTTTTCATTAGCCGAAAAAGATGGATCATTTGTTGGACTTGTTCTGGATGATCATAATCAAGCTGATTTGTCAGAAAGTAGAATATCTGATTGGGTTATGCAGCTAAAAAAAGAGTTTAAGTAGTGTTTGGCTCTAATGTCCGATTTCATCGTTATACTAATCTTTAAAACAGTCATTTACAAAAGTAAACTCCTTGATTTTAAAGTCTTAGCAAGCCTCGAACTCGAACATTATAAACTAAACACTTGAATTTATGAAAGGACAATAAGAAATGATTGTGAGAGATCATCAATAACTTTAGTAATTATCCTATTAAGCGCTTGACTCATTTCCTTATTTTTGCGCAAAATTAAATCTATGCTATTAGTTAATATTATTTGGAATATTCGTCCTGAAATATTCATACTACCTGATGATTTCCCATTAATTGGTGGCTTTTCGGTTAGATGGTATGGATTATTATTTGCATTGGGATTTATTTTGGGGTATTTGATATTGCAAAAAATGTTTAAGAAAGAAGGTGTCCCCATCAAAGTTTTAGATGACCTTTCAACTTATATGATAATTTTTACAATTATTGGAGCTCGCTTGGGACATTGTCTTTTTTATGAACCCGGATACTATTTATCGCATCCTATTGATATATTAAAAATTTGGGAAGGTGGATTAGCAAGTCATGGTGCCGCAGTTGGAATTATCGCCGGGCTATATTTCTTTGCAAAAAAATACCATAAACCTTATCTTTGGGTACTAGATCGAATAGCGATTGTTGTTGCTCTTGCCGGATTTTTAATTCGCATGGGTAATTTGATGAATTCAGAGATTTTTGGTGATGTAACCACACTCCCATGGGGGTTTGTATTTGTCAGGTATTTTGGTGAAGGATATACATTAGCGCATCATCCAACACAAATATATGAAGCAATAAGCTACTTACTCTTGTTTGTTTTCCTTTACAAATATTATTGTAAATATGAAGGTGCACCTCCTGAAGGATCAATATTTGGATATTTCCTTATAATTCTCTGGTCAATTAGATTCCTTATTGAGTTTATTAAATTACCCCAGGTTGATTTCGAGAATACTATGATGCTGAACATGGGACAGTTACTTAGCATACCATTAATAATTGCCGGTTTTGTTTTATTATGGATATCCAAAAAAGTACCAGGCAAGGTTAAATAATTAAGTTCATTAATAATAATCCATAAGTTTTAAAATTAAATAACGTTATTACCTATAATGGTTAAAACCAACTTCAATATAATTTTAGTAACAATACTATTGGCTGTTTTTTCAGGCTGCAGTAATACAACTACTTCAAATGATTCGAACACCACAGCAAATGTTGTGCAAGAAAAGCATATACCCAAAATTTCTTATGGTATAAACGTAGATTCATTGTTTATCTATAAAGATAAAGTAAAAAGAAATGAATTTTTATCTGACATACTTCTAAAATACGATGTAAATTATCGTGATATTGATTTTATTGCAAAGAAGACAAAGAATGTTTTTGATGTTAGAAAGATTAAATATGGTAATAGCTATTCTGTAATTTGTAAAGATGACTCATTGAAAAAAGCACTTTATTTTGCCTATGAGTTATCTCCCTCAAAGTATGTTATTTATAGTTTTTTCGACACAATAATTGCTAAACTTGGCGAAAAAGAGATTGTAACTACAGAAACAATTACATCAGGTACTATTAGTTCATCACTTTGGAATGCTATGGTTGATAATAATTCAGACCCTAACCTTGCAAATGAACTATCAGAAATTTATGCCTGGACAGTTGATTTTTTTGGTCTGCAAAAGGGAGATACATATAAAGCTTTGTTTGAAGAGCAATTTGTAGATACAAATTATATTGGTTTAGGAAATGTTGTAGCTACTTTGTTTTATCATGGTGGCGATAGTCTTTATGCGTTTTATTTTGAACAAGACGGCAAAGGTGACTATTTTGATGAAAATGGAAATAGTTTACAACGTACTTTTCTGAAAGCACCCTTACGTTTTACACGTATCAGCTCAGGGTTTTCAAACAGCAGGATGCATCCTGTACTTAAGATACGAAGACCTCACCATGGTGTTGATTATGCAGCTCCTTCCGGTACTCCGGTTTATTCAGTTGGCGATGGTACAGTAATAAAAAAGGGTTATCAAAAACGTGGTGGTGGCAACTACATTAAAATCAAGCATAACGGAACATATTCAACAACTTACATGCACCTACGGGGATATGCTAAAGGGATAAAAGTTGGTAACCACGTAAATCAGGGAGAGTTAATTGGTTATGTTGGTGCAACCGGTTTAGCAACAGGCCCTCATCTCGACTTTCGCTTCTATAGAAATGGACAACCCATAAATCCCTTAAAAGTAGAATCACCGCCTTCTTTACCTATCGATACAGCTAACCAATCAGCTTTCGACTCTGTGGTTGGTGTTTATATAGATAGACTAATATTAATTAATTAGTAGTTTATGATTTGTCCTTTCAGGTTCCCGATAATTATCGGGATTAGCTCCTGAAAGGACAAAATATACCATTGCATTTTATAAGTATATATGCCTCTATTTTCAACCTTTCAGGATGAAATAACCTGAAAGGTTAGTACATCCCATACCCATTTTTGCACTTGTTATAACCAATCTGTTTTATATATAAACATTTAGATATAGAAAATAAAAAACCCGTTGCAATTAAGCAACGGGTTTTTAAATTATAATAAACTAATTACTCTGATTAATGTTTGTCAAAGAAAAGTTTAGTTGTCAAGTCATCACCACCTATTGCAGCTGCAGCTTCGTTATAATTAGCTCCATTTAATGTTTGCTCAAATACAGGGTATGTGAATCTTGTAGGAATATCACTTTGTACCATTCCTGGAGGAGGAACTAAAATAGGCATGTCAAGACGTCTCCATGATGTCCAACCATTATATCCATTATTATAGTAAGCAATCCAAGCCTGTGTTCCAATAAGCTCTTTCCATACATCTTGATTATAAGCAACATCGTCTTTTAGAATATAGTCATCAGCACCGTCAACATTCCAATAATCAAATGATGCTTTAATACCTGCTTCATAATGATCTTTAGCAATACCATCTGTAAATCCTCTGGCCGCAGCTTCAGCTAAGTAAAACTCAACTTCAACATAACTAAGTACTGAACAAGGGAATGTAGGATCTTCAACAATAGCAGTAGCAGCATGTGAAAAGCCAACATAAGGGTTACTAGCACCATAAATTCCACCCAAATAAACATCAGTATCAGGTGCGAATGTAAAATAGGCAGGTAATCTTGGATCTTCCAATGGATTCATATAATCAGTAATTATAGTAGTTCCAACGAAATCTTGTCTTCCACTTAAAGTAAAATCAACATAAAGAGGATTTGTATTAGGTGTAACAGCTAAGAAAGCAAATTCTCCATTATCAGCATTTGAAGTAAAAGCACCATCCATTGCAGACTGAATAGTTGAGCCAGCTAAACCAGCATCAACATCTGACAATGTGATACCCATTTTAAGTTTTAGAGAGTTAGCAAACTTTTTCCAGGCACCTACGTCACCACCATAAATTAAGTCAGCAGCACCAAAACTACCATGAGCCACATTAAGATCTGCAATATCAGTATCGATACGAACGATAAGATCTTTATAAATCGTTAAAGCATCCTCATATGCTGGTGTTGTATTTTCGATATCCAAAGCTTGTGTATAAGGAACATTACCCCAAAGAGTAACTGCTCTTTCGTATACAAACACTTCCATAATATCGATAATTACTAATTGGTTAGCAGCATCTGCTTCTTCGTCAGCAGTTGCATATTCAGTTGCAGAAATAATAATACCGGCTTGTTTTAAGTCCATAAGTACATCACGGTACCACTCTTGCCATGCATTGTCGGCAATGGTTCTGTTAATGATATCGTAATTTGCTTCATCAGTGTAAGTAGTTTCTGTCCAATATTGTGCCCAAAGTTTAAAAACGTTCATGTTTACATTCATACTTGCCATTTGAGATGCAAGATTATTTTGAGCATTGGAGAACAGAGTTACTCCGGGAACCTCTGTCGGGTTCTTAACATCCTTATTTAGATCTTCCAGTTTTGTACAGGAAGCAATAACTAAGAATGTCATTAATATTATAAGTATTTTTTTCATATCTGTTTTTTTTAAAATTGTAGGTTAACACTAAATCCAAAATTACGTGTGGTAGGCATTACACCACTCTGCCATCCCTGAAGGTTACCAGCACCAAGACCAGCTTCAGGATCTGCGTAAGGAACATTCTTCATTAGAATAGCTACATTTGATGCTGAAAGGCTAAATGTTACCCCTCTTATGAAAGTTTTAGCTAACATACTTTGTGGCATACTATATGATAAAGTAATGTTTCTTAGTTTAATATATGAAGCATCATATACATAAGATGCATTTGGGTAACGTGCATAACCGAATGCAGCGTAGTTATTACCTTCAATTCTAATATCATTAGGAGTTCCATCAGGTTTAACACCAGGAAGAATTAATCCACCACCATCAGCGATAGTATTCCTTACAGGATTACCTAAATCATTGGTAAAATCAGTATCATCATATATTCCTGTAGCTTGTCCGTACCATTGGTCAAGTGAAAATACATCACCACCTTTTTGCCAATCGAATAGGAAACCAAACGACCAGTTTTTGTAAGTTAATGTATTTAACATACCACCGTTCCAATCAGCATTTTGATCACCAATAACGTTATCAGATGTACCTGAAACTTGATAGTAACCTGTACGTGAACCGGCATCATTTACAATTGGTTCATCATATGTTGCTGTTACATTACCAGCAGCATCAGTAACTTCATATACATAATCGGTACCCAGAATAGTACCAAATGGCTGACCTACAGTAGCATTAATTGAAACGCCACCTTGGAATTCATCAAGCACCATATTAGTTGCATCTTCATATAATGATATAACTTCATTTCTGTTTCTGCTCCAGTTAAGAGCAATGTCCCATCTAAAGTCTTTCATTACAACAGGTGCTACGTTAATAATAAGTTCAACACCTTGGTTTTGAATTTCACCTGCATTTACAAACTTAGTTGCATAACCTGTAGCAGATGAAACAGCTACCGGCATAATTTGATCGATTGTATTTGTCTTATAGTATGCAAAGTCAAACCCAACACGATTTTGTAAGAAATTCATAGCAAGTCCGGCTTCCATACTTTTTGTTCTTTCAGGACGTAAAAACTCATTGTTTTTAGTGTTAGGAACAGAAAATAATGTAACTGAACCAAATGATGCAGGTTTTGCATAAGTATCATAAAGACTAGCAAAAGGAGCATCACTACCCACTTCAGCATAGTTTAATCTCAATTTACCAAATTGCATCCAGTCAGCATCAACTAACTCTGAGAAAATAAAGCTAAACGCAACTGATGGATAAAAATAAACTGAATTATCTACAGGAAGTGTTGAAGAATGATCTCTTCTTATTGTAGCATCTAAATATAACATATTTCTCCAACCAAATGAAACACTGGCGAAAAGACCATCAACACCAACTTTATCAGCATGTTCAACAGGGGATAAAACAGGATTTATTGAGTTACTAATAGAATAGAGTTCAGGAACCACTAAACCTCCATTTGTGGAAGCAAAGATTGATCCAATATCTGTTCTTCTAATATTTAAACCAAGTAGACCTGTAAAATTTAGATCTTCAGTAATATGTTTGTTGAAATTAGCCATCAAGTCAATGTTTGTTTCAGTGAAGTTTCTGTTCATTCTTGAATAACCTGATTTAACTTCACTGCGGCTAATACCAAAACGAGTTGCAATACTTCCTACTGCACGTCTTTCTTCCTGAATCTCTGAATACGTATCAATTGATGCACGTCCCATTAAGCTAAACCAGTCAGTTACTTCATAATTAAGCATTACGTGACCAAATAACCTGTCTCTTTCATCTGTTTCAAAGTTTTGGTATCTCTGCCAATAAGGGTTGTCCCAGTATATAGGGAATGCATTATTAGTACCACTTCTATTCCATGTAACATTACGACCCGTAGCATCGTAAATATCTCTTTGCTCAGTAATATCAACATTAACTTGCCACCATTGTCTGAACATTGACATAATGTTTTGGCTGTAACCTGTTGAGTTACGACCTTTTCCCTTTGTGTTAACATAAGCTGCTGCAGCACTAACAGTAAGTTTTTCTGTTAAGTCAAATGATCCATTAAAAGTAAAATTATTCTTTTTAAGGGAACTGTTAGGCATAGCACCTGTTTGATCAAAATTTGTATATGATACTCTATAATTACTTCTCTCAGTTGCACCGTCAAATGCAATACTGTTTTGTAATGTCCATGCAGTTTCAAAGAAATCACTAGGACTTGTTGATCCGGCTACCCATGGTGTAGCTTGATTGAAAGTAGGTGAATCTTCGTCAAATGCGCCCCATTGATATACCATTAAGTTAGGATCAAAAGCCTGACCTTGTGAAGCATCTTCGGTAAATGGAACTACCCAGCTATCAACACCATTGATAGGTTCCCAATTTAGACCTGGTTTATCAGTACTACTATAATAAGGGCCATAACCGGCACCATAACCTGATTGATAAGAAGGTAGAGTGTTTTTGTCAACTTTACCCATCTGAACACTTGAATTGATTGTAATACCAACTCTGTCTTGTCCGCTATCAACATGGCTACTTCCTTTTTTTGTTGTGATCATAATCACACCATTTGCAGCACGTGAACCGTAAAGCGCAGTAGCAGCAGCACCTTTAAGGATGTTCATCGACTCAATGTCTTCAGGATTGAGGTCACTAGCAGTATTACCAAAGTCATAACCTGTACCACCACCTTCTTGAGCAACAGTATTAGTTGTTGAGTTGTTTACTGGAACACCATCAATTACAAACATAGCCTGGTTATTACCGGTAAGAGAGGTTGAACCCCTGATAATAACATTTGTTGATCCACCAAAGTTATTGTTAACTTTTAATGAAACACCGGCAGCTCTACCTTGTAAGTTGTTGATAAAGTTATCAGTCTTAATCTGATTAAGAGCATCTCCGTTAACTTCCTGAGTAGCGTAACCCAATGATTTCTTTTCACGGGAAACCCCAAGCGCAGTAACAACTACTTCGCCCATCATAACGGCATCTGCTTCCATAGTTACAAAAATTGAGGTTTGATCTCCGATAGTAATCATAACGGATTTCATTCCCACATATTTGTAAACTAACACCTCTGCTTCAGGTGATACTTCTAGCGAATAGTTACCATCAATATCGGTAACAGTACCAATTGTAGTACCCTGCACCTGTACAGTAACGCCCGGTATACCTGCTCCATCACTGGAACCTGTAA
>CAYWRM010000029.1:23569-53517 GCA_964460905.1 uncultured Lentimicrobiaceae bacterium | reverse complement strand
TGAGAAGATTTAGTTTTTGTAAATCAGGTGTCCTAGATGATTTAGTATAGTTAGTGTTTTGTAGGCAAAAGAATCACAATTCAACCATAACTCAGATTCCAAACAAAGAATAAAACTGTAACTCTACTATGACAGTATATTGAATCGTAGTTAATCTCTTTCCTAATAATAGATCTAATGATAGATAATCAATAGCTTTGTTGTATTAATGCACGTGTACCACTCTAACTCTAGAGAATAGAAAAGATCACATTGATGCTCTTCATGGCTGTAGTTATAGTATTGATTACAATAGATGCTATTATTGGCTTGATTTTTCTCTTATATAAGATTAATTAAAGAGGACCGAACATAATCACTGAATACATTAATTCTGGATATGACTTTTTTTTTAATCGAATATCCAATTCATTTTTAACATAAAAAATGCAAACTACTTGTGCTACTTCCTCATCCTAACCTTTTACTGATAACAATCTTCAATGAAGTAGTATCCAGTATTTCAATATATAAAGTAGTTTTTATCTGTGATATATATCAGGTCAAAATTGTGACTTGTAAAATTTGAATTAAAGAAATATTTATGCGCAATTCAAGCAAATAAGCTAAGGTAATATAATGTAAGTGATTGAACTAGAATAAGACAGGTGTTGAATGAGAGGACTATACAAACACTCATAACAGGCTCTCCCCGTTTTCAATACCTGATATTTGAGTATATTTTTCAATCCCTAAGTAAAAAGAACTAATCTTTTTTTTTATTTTTGTGTCAATATAATTTTATAATACAGATTAATATATGAATGAATTCATCAGGATTAATACCTTAATGAGTTATCTGCAATAAAGCTTAAATTACTTGTACATTTACTTGTACATAAAAAAAGCAGCTACAAAATAAACTTTGTAACTGCCTTGTAATCAAGTCGGAGTGACAAGACTTGAACTTGCGACCTCTTGACCCCCAGTCAAGCACGCTACCAACTGCGCCACACCCCGATTTGCAATATTAAAAATCACTATATTTCAGGCATAGAGATTTTTATGCATTCTAAAAAAAATATTAAAAATTGTTTATTGATAATAAAGAGAACAGTAAGTGTTTTGCCATATAATCTTAAACAATAAAATCAAATAATACTTCTGCAAAGATAATTCTTTTTCCAGAAAAATTAACATAAAGATTACTCTCAAAATTAGTATTATGGTTATTAAAACCCTCCTACAGCTTTAATTTCAACAAATGCTTGACCAACTACCGGAGTGCCGCCTATAGTACCCTCAACCTTTGTTAGCCCTTCATATTGGATGTTATCCTCGTTGATCATTATCTCTTGGTTTTCGATAATCATCGTAAGGTATAAATCAGCTGGTAATTCTGCAGAAGAAAGTTGAATATGAAGTTGCATAGGATATTGTCTTCCACTTTGGGGGCTTGTCCAAACAGAACCCGGAATGGGCTCTACATTAATAGCATCAATAGCCCAGGTGTAATCAGCCTTTCGTGCACCATTAGCAGTAAATTCACTATTATCATTGTACATTTTGGCTATTGAGAGCGTACCGGTTTTGCTTTCAACTTGAAGAACCATAAGTGCAGTATTTATCTCAGGAAATTGAATGGCATAAAAACCCCAGGAGCCTCCATCATAAACATCCATAGCTTTTTGATCGTAGCTTTCTACAACATAATCCATCCACATTAGTCCCTGATCTCCAATTATATTGATACTGTCATCAATGCTAATTGAGAATTGGTCTACGTTCAACATAGGAAAAGAATAATAATAAGAACCCTGGCAATTCATAGGATCCCCCTGAGATTCAAGATAATGCGAAATTGTACGTGGGGAAGAGCTCATGATAGCATCCCGTTGATCAACAGTGAGGTATTGAGGGAAAAAAGAAGCCGTGCCATCTCCTTCATTAATTGTACCATAAGGATCACTAAGCTGCAAATCTACTACCATCCTTTTTTCATTATAAATATCACTCGGAATATCGGCTTCAATTTTGTATACAGCACCTTTGGCTCCCATAGTACCTGAGAGTAGGCTCATTTTAATAAGTGGTTTTTCCTGAAATGGAGTATTCAATGTTACAACCCATGGGCTAGGTATTACAGTCATAAAAGGATCTGTATCAATAGTAAGGAATCCCCTTACTTCATAATGCCCGAGAGTTTTGCTGTTAAATCCCATTGCTGCAGGGATAACAGGAATAACATATCCATTTGAAGATTGATCCTGACGTTGTACTTCGATGAAGAAAACACAAGTGTCAGTAGGGTTATTACTATCGATCAAACTTCCGAAAAAGAACCAACCATCCAGATCATGTTCAAAATGTTCTGAAGCTATGTATTCTGCCAATTGCTGCTCCGACTGAGTGTGCGGTAAAGAATAATCATTGCTGAAATAACAACATGCCGGGTTGGGTTCAGGAAATGCATTTTGAGGTTTGTCAGATTTTCTACAGCTGGTTATATTAATTAAAATAAATGAACTACAGAAAATCATAAAAAGAGATAGATATTTTTTCATAATCAAATATTGATTTTATTAACTCCCAAATATACATAAATTTAATATCATTGTATGTGATTATTTTGTCAGGTTATTTTTTCAATTACAAATTGTCTGAACTAAGCCACTCTTGATAATTTAACAGTTTGCATGACCAAGATTTTTAACGAATAACAGGACAAGATGTCACATATTTTATTGCATAGTATTAAAATCTATGGAAATAAGTATCTTGGCATTTTAATTGACTATAAATTTAAAAATTGTAATTAGTATATAATGGAAAAAACTAAATGTTTAATAATAGGTTCCGGGCCTGCCGGATATACTGCTGCTATATATGCAGCGCGCGCTGATCTTAAACCAATTGTTTACGAAGGAATGCAACCGGGTGGACAGCTTACAACAACCACTGAAGTAGATAATTTTCCTGGTTATCCTGACGGCATTGATGGACCGAAAATGATGGAAGATCTGAAAAAACAAGCTGAGCGATTTGGTAGTGAAGTTAGATGGGGAATGGCTTCAAATGTCAATACTTCGCAAAGGCCTTTTAAGGTGAGTATTGATGATGGTAACGAATTACTTGCTGATACTATTATTATTGCAACAGGAGCTACAGCTCAATATCTTGGACTGGAGTCGGAAGAAAAATTTAAAGGTGGTGGAGTTTCTGCATGCGCAACCTGTGATGGTTTTTTCTACAAAGGAAAAGATGTTGCAGTTGTTGGTGGAGGTGATACCGCTGCTGAAGAAGCTACTTATCTGGCAAACATTGTAAATAAAGTTTATTTAATTCACCGTAGGGATGAGTTAAGAGCTTCAAAGGCTATGGTTAACCGGGTAATGAATACTCCAAATATTGAGGTGTTGTGGGATAGTGAAGTTAAAGAAATTGTTGGAACAGAACAAGGTTTCATGAAAGCATTGAATGGTGCAATCGTCTTTAATAAGAAAACAGGCAAGGAACGAAAAATTGATATTGATGGTTTTTTTGTTGCCATTGGACACAAACCTAATACAGAATTGTTTATTGACAAACTTGATATGGACGAAACAGGCTACTTAATTACAAAACCTGATTCAACTGCTACCAATGTTCCAGGGATTTTTGCGGCAGGTGATGTTCAGGATAAGCATTATCGTCAGGCTATTACAGCAGCAGGAACTGGATGTATGGCTGCTATGGAGTCTGAAAGATTTATTGGCGAACAATAGTAGATCTAAGAAAACATTAATAACTTCGTTACGCTTATGTTTAAACTCCGTCATTTACAAAAGTAAACTCCTTATTTTAAACATTTCACAAGCCTCGTTCTTGACGCTTTCTTAGAGCCACTTAAGAAATGGTGTGTTTTCTTAAAGCCACTAAGCAGCTATCCAAAAATAAAAACTTCCTCACCAACTGGCAAGGAAGTTTTTACCCAATAAACTATCAGGATTACAAAAAATTATGAAGAAAAGCCCTTGTTATCAACGACTTTTCTTTATAATTTAGATTATTATTTTCCTGAAATATTAAGCGTTGTATTTGCAGCAAAACTTTCTCCAACGTGAGTACCGGATTTGATAGTGCCTGTAATAGTAAATGTCCATGTGCCTCCCATTTTGAGATAATCGGAAGTGAATCCAAATGGTTGACCACGAAGAACTAACAATCCAGCGCCGGGGATCATATCATTTCCAAGGCCACCTGGATAAATAATATCACATTTTATCAATTCCCAGTCATCAGAAACACATGTAATAGCAAAACTAAGCCAATCTACTCCTCCGGCAGGATATGAAATATAAGTAGCCGAGAAGCTTGGCACATAAGCTACAGGTGTTGGTGCAGGATCATCGTCCTTTGTACATGACATAAAAACCATTGATACACTCACCAGCATAACAACAGCAAATTTTAATAAATTTTTAGTGTTCATAATTTTAAGTTTTGTGTTTGCCTTATAGCAAACGGGTTAAAAATTTATTGTAAATGTAGTTATACGAAAGTGTTGAAGCAACAAGAATGAATATTCGCTAGTGTTTTACATATATTCGTCAGTAGAATATGAATATTCGTCAGTAGAATATGATTTGGAATTACCGAGTAGGAATTAAAAAATAGTAATAAATTCTCTTCATTAATACTAAATCTTCGACATGACTTGCAGAAAAAGATCTTTCTTTCTGGATGAAACTGGTATTCTGGAAGAATCTTTCATAACTATTGTTCCTCCAAGTCCTTTTTCATAATGGCTTATGTATTTTATATTGATGAGGTGTGATTGATGTGTTCTGAAAAATCCACATCCAGCCAGCATTTCTTCAAATTCTTTAAGGGTTTTTGAGATTATAAGCATTTTGCTACCGTTAATATTGACTTCCGTGTAATTTTTATCAGCTTTGCAGGAAATAATTTTATTAACTTTAACTACATATATCGAATCCTGAGTATTCAATACGATACGCATATCATTTGGGTTACTACCTTGATTATGAGATAAGGTCTCAATCTTTGATATTTGGTCAGTTTCTTTTAGGTTGGTTAGCTGAGCTTTTTCAATTGCTGCTATAAGTTCGTTAGTATTTATTGGCTTAACAATATAATCTAATGCACTTTGTTTAATGGCTTTAATGGCATACTGTTCATAAGCAGTAATAAAAATGAAATGGAAATTTACGTTCTTAACCTTTTTAAGTATATCAAAACCAGTACCATCAGGCATTTTAATGTCAAGCAAAACAAGGTCGGGGTTAAGCTTATTTATTATCTTTACTCCTGTCTCTACATTTTCAGCTTCACCTATTACCTCAGCCGTACTACAATATAGTTCTATAATATTCTTTACAACCTGTCTGGCATTAGGTTCATCATCAATTACAATTGTCTTTAACATAAAGTTATTTTATTAAAAGTGTTTACCTAACATTTTATACGGTATTGTAAATATTACCTTTGTGCCGGCAACATTCCCATCTATATCCTTCAACTCATTTATTTCAAAAATTGCATAAAAACTATGACGTTTTCCAAGTACTTTTATACGTTCGTGTGTTATCTTCAGGGCTGAAGATTGATGGTGAGGCTTAGAAATTACTTTTTTCTTAGCTGCTACTAATCCTATCCCATTATCCTCAACTTCAAAAAGTAAGTGGTTACCATAATACTTAAACCTAATATCAATATTCCCTTTTCCCTTTTTATAAAAAATACCATGTTCAAGCGCATTTTCAATCATAGGTTGGGCTAACATTGGAGGAATCATCATATGTTCAGTATCAATTTCAGGGTCAATAATAATATTGTAAATAAATTTATCAGGATACCTCAACTTTTGCAATTTAAGGTACAAGTTAAGTGTCTCAACCTCTTTTTCTATAGTAATAAACTCTGACTTACTATTGTTAAGAATTAATCGAAATAAATGTGCAAAATCTGATAAATAATTTCCTGCGTCTTTGCTGTTGTGAAGAAAAATGAAATTTTGAATGGCAAGAAGCGAATTAAACATAAAATGAGGATTCATTTGAAGACGGAAAAGCCGTTGCTGTAATTCTAAATTTCGATGCTTATTTTTTAAGTCAAATTCTCTTCGTTTTATATAGAGGAACAATAATAGAATTACAAAACTTATTACGAAAGTTATAAACCACCATGTAATGTAGAATGGTTTTTTTATCTTAAACCAAATATCAGAAGTTTCGGCAGACCAGATTCCTTTCCTGTTTCCAATTCTATAACTGAGTTTGTAGTTGCCCGGAGGAACTGCAGTATATCTTACGACACGTTGTTTATTATCAATATCCACCCAACCTTCATCGTAACCATCCAACATGCATTGGTACGAATATCTTTCAGGATTAACTATGTCCGAGCTAAGTAATTCAACGGTAAAAACATTTTCATCAGGCGTTAAAACTATCTCACTCTGCTGATTCAAATCATGACTTACAATATGATCAGAAACATATAGTCTGCCAAAATAAGGAACAGGTATTACAGTATTTTCAACTATTTCATTTGGGTTAAATATGTTGAACCCCTTTTTATTTCCAAAAAACAGATCCCCGTTGTTCAATTTCTTCCTGGCTGCTGTAAATGAGTTGCTCTTTAGGCCATCTTGCTTTACAAATTGACTGAATATACAATCTTTTGTGTTAAACTTATATAGACCCTGGTTATGAGTACTTACCCAAATGTTACCCTCATTATCTGACAATAGAGCTGCGAGTTCTTTTGTTGTAAGGCCATTACTAAATCCATACGATATAAATGTGTCATTTTCAGGAATATATTTCTGAAGCACATCGTTTATCAACCATATATTACCAAAACTATCCTCTGTAATATCATTAATCTTATTAGATGATAAACCAACTGAAATACTATCGTCACTAAAATAACTTATAGCAGAGTCTGTTTCCGGAAAATATCGATGAAGTCCACAATTAGTTGTTCCAAACCATATTGATCCCTTCGAGTCAAGTAATAACTTAGTAATTAACCTTGAACATATTATTCTGTCAAATTTATTTTTAAATGAGCTAAGGAATTGTTTAGTTTCTCTATTAAACCCTGTTAATCCATCAGCGCCCCAGAAACCAATATAAAAGTTTCCGCTTTTATCTTCTGTAAAGTCGTTATACCAATCCTGTTTCATCGATTCCGGATTATATGTAAACAATGAAAATTGTTCACTTCTAGTATCAAACATATTGAAACCAATACCTCTCCAAAGTCCAATCCAAAGTCTATCTTTCTTATCCAGATAAAGTGCTGACACTTTATTGCTTGCCAAGGTGTTTGGTTTTGTATGATCATGTAAAAAATGAATAAACTTGCCGGTTTTACGATTAAAATAGTCTAGCCCATCTTTCTTATATCCAATCCATAAATTATTCTCTTTATCTTCAGCAACAGCTGTAACTGAATATCCTTCAGGACTATTAGATATCCCTGGAATATGTGTGAAATGCTGGAAAGAATAAGCTGAATGACTATAAATATTTACACCTTCACTTGTGGAAAACCAAAGGTTACCCATATTGTCTTCCAGTATATTATGTATACTATTGTTGCTTATGGAATTAGCATTATCTTTTTCATTTTCAAACTGGGTAATTATGTTAGTTTGCGGATTATATTTTAACACCCCACTTCCGGAGGCAAACCAAATATTACCCATAAAATCTTCCTTTACATCATAAGTTGAGGTAGATAGAAACTTTGTAAAAACCTCGGTTTCTTTATCGAAAAGATATATTCCATCAAGAGCAGTAATCCAAAAATTATTATTGGAATCTTCATAATAACAAGCCATATCAGGATCTCTTTTTTTTGAGTGATCAAATTCATCAGGTGGAATAACTATTAACTTGTCAGCTATTTCATCAAGATACATCGGTGGCATATTTCTTGTGCCAACCCATAGAGTACCAGACTTATCTTTATACAATGAATGGTATAAATAATATGTTTGATATACAGTTGGATGCTTATAATACTTAACTATCACCATATTTTTCACATCATAGCTAATCAAATAGCCATCTAAGGTTTCAATCCACAGTAAACTGTCATTATCAAACAATAATTGCCGAATGTGTGGATTTTGTTTCTTGTATCCGCTAGAGTTAAGGTTAATTAAAGAAAAGCTATTTGTCAGTCTGTTATATTTATTTAGACCATGGTCGGTTCCTACGTACAGATCACCGTTTTTTCCTTCAGCCAGACATGAAATATAACTAGAGGATATACTTGTGAAATTATCTTTATTATTTTTAAATATTTCAAACTGTTTTCCATCATACCTGTTCAAACCATCAAGAGTAGCTATCCAAACAAAACCATGAATATCCTGGATAATATCTGTAACACGGTTATGACTCAGGCCGTTATCAGTAGTTAGTCGTATGAAATTAACCTGTGAATCTTCAATAAAAGGTTTATCAAAAATTACAGGATGTTGGGCAATAGATAAATAAGAGAAAAAAATTAATATTATAATAATCAGATTCTTCAAAACTATATTTGATTTATTACATAATTAAAAATTAATTTTACTCAGAATAACTGCTAATTTATCGTTTAAATCAATACCACCATCTAACCAATGTATTTTTACGCCATTCTTTTCCATCCGTCGATACCATGTCATTTGTCTTTTTGCAAACTGATGGATGGCGATATTGAGCTTTGTAAACATATCATTATATGATATTTGTTTGGTTACAAACATTGTTACAAACTTATATTCAAGTCCATAATAAATCAGGTCATCAGGCATTATGCCTTCCTCTAGCAATTTCTCTACTTCATTTATTAATCCTTCTTTTAATCGTATTTCAAGTCGTTCAGTAATTCTGGATCGGATTATTTGTCTGTCAAAAGCGATACCAAAATTAAATGAGTTAAACTTAGGTAGCTTCAACGATAATTCAGAATATTTTAATTGATAATCTGCAATTTCAATTGAGCGGATTAACCTTTCTTCATCAGATATGTCAGAAACGTTGTGAAGAGAGCCGTACGATCTTAACTTATTAACCAGTTCATTATGACTTAATTTATTGAGTTGTTCACGTAATTCATTGTTAGTATGAACCTTGCCCAACTGGTAGCCCCTTAAAACAGCATCAAGATACATTCCGCTTCCACCACACATTATTGGTATATTGCCATTATCAACAACCTTGTTAAAAGCAGTTGTAAAATCAACAAGATATTCAAAAACACTGTAACGCGATCCGGGGTCAGCAATGTCAATTAAATGAGTTGGAATTTTTTTACCATTCACAATATAATCGTTTAAATCTTTCCCGGTTCCTATATCCATACCCTTGTATATTTGCCTCGAATCGGCACTAATTATTTCTCCGCCAATAAGAGAGCCAAGGTTGGCAGCAAGAGTTGTTTTGCCTGTTGCAGTTGCACCAAGTATTGTAATAAGGTTGGTCATAAACTCAATTTTCTTAATTCCATTTCTTTAGTAAATAAGAAATCGCGAAGTTTATTTAATAATTTAATTGGTGAATTTTCATAATCCAATTCTTTTAGTTCACTTAACAGATTACTATCAATTTCATTTTTATGATAAGTAGCAAGGAAATAATAAATGATTTTTTCATCTGTCAAATGTATAGTTTTTTGCTGCTTTCGCAGAAATTGTAGTATCCGTAATCCATCAACTTTAGTAATACAAGCATTAATAAAATTATTCTGATCCCTATAATTTTTCCTAAAAGGTTCCCAAATATTTTCTGATTTAGTTTGTTCTTTAAGAAATTGATCCATTGGAGATGGAATGTCCTTAGTATATAGTTGGCCAAATAATTTATAGGTTTCCCTTACTTCGTCAAATAAGTTGAAATGATAATGAGGATATGACATCCAATCACCATCATTACCTTTAATAAGCGCAGGACCAGTCCCGAATACAACCCTGTCAGAAAACCTTGGAGAGGGGTAAGCTATAGAAGAACTATATGTTACTATTTTGCCCAGTTTTGTCAATTTTTGAAGAAAGTAAAAATCCTCACCGGCAGGGACAGGTGTTAATCCACCGGTCTTATTATAAGCCCAAACAGGAAATGCCATTGCCGAACCAAGAGCTGTAAATGCATATGGATTTCTAATCCTGATCATATTTAATAAATAATACCGCATGTAGATCTCATAGCGCAATATTAACCTATCAGTAATATCGTTGTTTAGCCTGTGATAATAAGGCAATGATAATCCCACAACCTCTTTATTTGAATTGAAAAAGTTAAGAATTTGCCGGATGTAATCTACAGGATAATATGTATCTGCATCAATGCTGACAATTATATCGTTTTTGTTGGCTTTGGAAACAATATAATCCATGATTATTTTACGAGCCCATCCAACACCACCTTTTTTTGCGGGCCATCCATTCCCTTTTGTACAACTATCAATTATATGAATATTTAAATTGGTCTCATTTTCAAGGAATTCAATACTTTTTAAATTGTCTTCACAAATAAGCACCTTCTCATTGTTTTCCCACCAGTCATCATATTGATTTACACATGCTACTACCTGAAGCTCGCTAATATTTTGTGAATTCAAACAATCTAATAACGAATTAATATTTGCTGATTCATTTAATATTGGTAGTGCAATATATATTCTGGGGCTGTCTATCATAAAAGGCAAAAATCATATATTCTGTTAAAATAATTATTTACTAATTGAAAAATTTCTATTTTTGAGCTAATTTATAACGTTTCTAAATAAGTAATATGACCACAGACTCTATAATAGATAAGTTACCAAGTCATTTAAAGCCCACTATGACATGGCCATAGGTGAAAACATAGTAAGTGCTTTTAGTGGGCCCGCTGATGCTGACAGTTTTGGGCTTAATTATGAACTACCAAAAGAAAGAACACATTAAATAGTATATGATCAGAAGACTGTCAAACTTCATAAACTCTATGAAAATGTTAGAGATATTAGACAAATGACAATGAGCATAGATAAGCTACCTGAAATTTGGGACCAATTGCTTACCAGTTATCCTGAAGAATGGTTATTGCCAACTGAAATATATGAACTTACAAAATCAGTTAGAAATCTTACCAGCCTATCAAATGATATTAAACAATTCTTATTGAAAGAACGAATATCTAATACTGAATCAGCCTCCATTATTAATAGTATAATTGAGTAATTAGAAAGCGATAGAAATAATATAAATTCTACCTTTGCAAAAAAATGTAAAATGGATGTTAAGAAAAATCTATTAGAGTTTTTACCAACAATACCTGAAAATGTATTACTGGTGGCTGTTTCAAAAACTAAGCCCAATGTGGCAGTAATGGAAGCATATAACGCAGGGCAGCGTGTTTTTGGTGAGAATAAGGTGCAAGATTTGACAGCGAAAGCACAACAACTTCCTAATGATATCAATTGGCATTTTATAGGCCATATGCAAACTAATAAGGTAAAATATATTGCTCCATTTGTGAAAATGATACATGCTGTTGACAGTCTAAAGCTTCTAAAAGAAATAAATAAGCAAGCTGTAAAACACAATCGTACTATAGAGTGCTTATTACAATTCCATATAGCTGAAGAATCCACAAAGTTTGGCCTTAATATAAATGAAGCTGAGGATATTTTAGTTAGTAATGAACTTAATAATCTTGAAAATATTCGAATAGTTGGAGTAATGGGGATGGCAACATACACTAATGATTTGCATTTAATTAGAAGTGAGTTTAAACATCTGCATGAAAATTTTGTTTCCTTAAAAAAAGATTTCTTTCACAACAAAGCGTATTTTAAAGAAGTATCAATGGGCATGTCAGGAGACTACAAAATTGCCATCGAAGAAGGCAGTACAATGATTAGAATTGGAACAAAGATATTTGGTGAACGGAATTATTAATTTCTAAATATCGAAAACTTAGTACCTAAAACTTAAAAGGGCGAAAGTGCAAATTGTCATATTAATCTAAAACCCGAAACCCGAAACCCAAATGATGATCACTTATATACTATTTGTATTAGGCTTTGCAATTCTAATTTTAGGAGCCAAATTTTTAGTGGATGGTGCATCTTCAATAGGAGTGAAGGCAGGACTTTCTCAACTTCTAATAGGTTTAACAATAGTTGCACTGGGTACTTCATTACCCGAATTAGTTATAAATATATTTGCAAGTATGCAAGGCAGTTCACAACTTGCCATAGGTAATGTGTTGGGAAGCAATATAATGAATACACTACTCATTGTAGGTGTTGCTGCAATAATTTATCCAATAAAAGTTGAAAGTAGTGTATGTAAAAGAGATTCATGGATAAACCTGATAGCAATACTACTAGTTGCTTTACTGGCTAACGACTTTATTTTTGGTAAATCAATAAATACACTTGATACTATTGATGGAATAATACTATTGGTGTTTTTTATTATTATGCTTTACGTACTATTTTCTAAACAAGATGCAACTAATGATTCCGATGTTAATGAAGCTAAAGTATTTTCATATCTGGTATCTATTATTTTTATACTTATTGGAATATTAGGTTTGTTTTTTGGTGGTAAATGGATTGTTGAAGGAGCAACAGTTATATCAAGTAATATGGGAGTTTCAGAATCAACTATTGGGTTAACTCTAGTTGCCATAGCAACATCATTACCAGAGCTTGTTACTTCAATAGTTGCCGCATTAAAAAAGAATACTGCCATTGCAATTGGCAACGCATTGGGGTCGAATATTTTTAACCTCTTTCTGGTATTAGGAGCTAGTGCTCTTATACATCCCATTAATTTTGACAGTAGTTTAAATTTTGAGATTCTTCTTTTAATTGGAGCGTCTCTATTTTTAATGTTTGTTATCAGGTTTGGAAAAACAAATCGAACAATTACCAGGCTAGAAGGCATACTACTTGCAATGGGCTATTTTGTGTTTTTATTCATGACGATATTTTCTTAGTTTTGCTCAACTACAAAATTGCTGATTTCCTTAATGAAAAATTTTAATATCCTATTTGCAATATTTCTTTTAACATCTCTTCAGTTAGGTTTGGTTGCCCAACAACAAGGGTTTGGGTGCATACTTAATCATCAATATAAATCGTTTTCAGGAGATAAAACAAGCTACAACTCGGACTCTCTCATTCAGAGATCAAGTGTTAATCCTATATGTAGTGTACCTCCAATTTTTGGAAAGAGTGCAAGAACAAAAGGAAGAAGCCTTCCTCTACCATTTGGAATAGGAATTTATTCAATATACTATAGTCAGGGATACACAGCAGACGATCTAAGGTTAATACCCGATTCATCTTCACTTGTAGCCAGAGCTGATACTGTTTATCAGAACACAACTGCTTATGAGTTCAAAACTCAGGTTAGACCAAACTTTTGGTTATTTCCATTCCTAAATATTTATGGAATATTTGGATATACAAAGGGGGTAATATCGCCAAAACTTGTTGTTCCATATATTGTTGTCGAGAACATCCCCATTATCGACTCTTTAATTATTGACTCAACATTCCAAATAGTTGATGAAATTGGATATGTTGGTCCAACCTATGGTTTTGGTGCAACATTTTCAATGGGAATTAGTAATTATTTTATTATGGTAGATTACAATTATTCAATTACCAATCCTGTAGATGTTGAAAATAATCTTCATAATCATTTTTTAAGCCCTAAAGTTGGAATATTGTTAGGAAATAAAAAAAGAAAATCTTTTGGAGCAATATGGCTTGGAGCAATGTATATTCATAACGACCAGTCGTTTAAAGGAAAAATAAGTGTTGATGAAATTAACCCAGAGCTTGTTTTTTTACTTGGAGAAGAGGCTACTTATTCAGGAAAAATATCGGCAAAACAACGATGGAATTTTGTAATTGGAGGTTCGTTGGTACTAAATAACCGTCATCACCTTGTACTAGAAGCCGGCTTCTTTGAACGGAAGCAAATTTCATTTGGGTATGACTTCAGATTCTAGTTAATATCCATTATTTTTTAACTTTCTTAACTGGGAGCTTTTGAAAGAGGCGCTCAATATCTTTTTTAACATTACTCTCTTTAGCTTCTTCGTTTGCAATTCTTCCTGTGGCTACTCCTTGCCAAACAATTTTTTTCTTAGAATGATCCAATAAGTCAATCACTACGGTTCCTATATTATAATCATGCTTTACAGCAGTGTAAGGATACATGCTGGGCATACCATAACCCACAACACCAACACTTGTTCCACCTGTTCCCACTCCAACACCAACACCTATGGATCCATAACCACTGTATCCGGCATAATGGTTAGAATAAGCAGAATAGCTTGTTTCCTCTTGTACAACAATAAATATTGAGATCTGTAAAGCAGCATTATCTTTTTGATATATATATCCACGAGACTCCATTTCATCTTTAATGGACATAAGAATATATTGTTTTGTTTGTGGACTTACTTCTTTGTCATTAACAGGATCCCAACTTAAAAGACCAAAAGTTTTGTACTTGCTAAAATCTGTGTCATGGTCATATTCACTAATGAATTTCCACGAATTGCAAGAAGAAAGAAATGTAATTAAAAGTATGGGTAGTATAATTTTTTTCATTGTTTAATTTTTTTTGTTTGCTGAAAATGCAAGAGAGTTATTGCATATTCATTCCCGATAATTATCTGGATCATATATTCTTTTTAATCATACAATTGTGTATTATTTATGATTATTAATGAACATGTTCATTTCATGTTATTATTGTATTATTTGTTTTTCTTATTAACAGGAAAGTGCTTCAACATATGGATAACATTCTTAGGCAATTCTCTATCTCGCTTATCTAGGTTTTGTTCAACCGGACGTGAGCCGGTTCCTTGCCAAATTAATTTTTTAGTATTAGCATTGAAAGCATCAATAATTAGTGTTCCTTCTGTATAATTGTGTTCAGTTACTGTAGTTGTATTATAACCAGGTCCATATCCGTAGCCATAGCCAAATCCTGAATAACCCCAGCCACCACCATATCCTGCCCATCCACCATAATGGTTGTTATAAGCCTCGTAACTGGTTTTGCCTTTGAGTGTAATAAAAATGGAAATAACGAGATCGCCTCCTTCTTTCACGTATTTGTAGCCTTTCTTTTCCATATCATCCTGTATTGCCACCAAAATTGTTTGCTTGTCATAATCATTGATTTGAAAACCGTTTTTATAATCCCATGGATAGAAGCTAAAGGTGTCAAATTGATTAAAATTAACTTTTTGATCCATGTCATAATTAACTTTCAATGAACTGCAAGATGACAACATTAAAGTAATGGAAAAAATAGTAATTAGTTTTTTCATGAATTTATATTTGCTTGCGAAAATACATTTATTTCGGTAATATGTATTGTTCACTGTTTTAAATCCTGTACTTAATTGATTATAGGTTAATTAATTTCTATTTATTATCTTATCTGTTATTTTATTAACAAATAGTTGCAATTTATATACATCACATATATATTTGCACTGTTAATAAATTAACAAAAGAAACTATTTTGATGAATGCACTAGAAACATTTAAACAACTACCACACAAAACAATTGAACGACTAAGTCAATACCGTAGGGCTCTTCTAATTTGTCTTGATAACGATAAGGATCATATATTCTCACATGAGATTGCCAAAATCCAACATATTACACCTGTACAGGTAAGGCGCGATTTAATGTTAATTGGATACTCAGGAACATTACGAAGGGGATATAATATTCAAGAGTTAATAGATTTAATTGCTGAAATAATTGACAGTGAAGAAGGTATAAAAGTCGCAATTGTTGGAATGGGAAACCTTGGCAGGGCACTTATAAACTACTTTTCAGGTAAACGACATAAGCTTTCGATAGTAGCTGGTTTTGATATAAATCCTGATAAGATAGGAAGTACGATAAATGAAGTTCCTTGTTACAACTTAAATAGGATGAATAAAATTATCCAAAAAGAAAATATTGAAATAGGGATAATCACAGTTCCTGCAGTACAAGCTACTGAAACAGCAAATCAGCTTGTTGATGCAGGAATAAAAGGAATATTAAATTATACTCCAAAACCGGTTGATGTACCCGAAGGCATTTATCTTGAAGAGTATGACATGATTACAACACTGGAAAAGGTTGCTTTTTATGTGAAAATGGAAAATGAGGAAAAGCGAGAAAGGACTAATGCTAAATCCCCTTCAAACTAAACAATAGTAACCCGTGTACCTCCATTATCAATACCAAGTAATTCGGGTACTGTAATAATAGCATCTTTCCCACTTCTGATTACAAAGTTAATTGCAGCTTGAATTTTTGGACCCATACTCCCAGCTCCAAATTGACCATCTTGAATATATTGTTTAGCCTCTGCAATATTCATTTTATCGATTGTTTTTTCCTGAGGTGTATTAAAATTGAGGCAAACCTTAGGTACGTCTGTTAGTATAAATAATTTGTGAGCATGTATCTGCGAAGCCAATAATGATGATGCAAGATCTTTATCAATTACAGCATCAATACCTTCAAGTATATTTTCCTTTTTATAATAACACGGAATTCCACCTCCTCCAACTGCAATTGCTATATGACCTTCATTTGCAAGCTTCTCAATAGATCGCATATTAAAAATAGCTAACGGAATCGGTGAGGCAACAACTTTTCTCCATCCTCCCCGTGCTTTATCCTCTTTAAATACCGAATTAGTTTCAGACATGAATTTATGTGCTTCTTCTTTAGTAAAATAAGGACCAACAGGTTTAGTCGGATTCAAAAAAGCCGGATCATCTTTATTAACTAGTACTTGTGTAATTATAGAAATTACATCAGGATCCATATCATTTTCCATTAATACATTACGTAATTGCTGTTCAAGCATGTATGCTATAAATCCTTGCGAATATGCAACACTTATATCCAAAGGCATATCAGGAATACCATATAATTTATTGCCAGCAGTATTAGCCATAAGTATATTTCCAACTTGTGGGCCATTACCATGTGTAAGAACAAGATTATAACCCCTATTCAAGAGTTTAACTAAATTCTGACTTGCTTTGTAAGCATTCAACTCCTGCTCATTAACGGTACCTTTTTGCCCTGCTTTTAATAATGCATTTCCGCCAAATGCTACAACTGCTAACTTCCTCATAATCAATAATTATTTTAAAAAAAGAGGACAAAGATATAGAATTATTCAATTATATATTTATTTAATAACGCAAAAAATAGTATAACCTAATGTTAAACTGTATGATTAGTGGCAGATTGCATTGTACTTTCCTGTTAAACCATGATGATGTTAAAGCGGGCTATAAGCATTGATAGTTAGCACTTTCACTGCCGTTATTTATACAAAATGTAAAGGTTGGTTATTATTTGATAGATGACTATCTATTTTCAAATTTAAGATTTTCTTAGAAAATTGAGTACCTTTGCAATTGGTTTATATCACTTTTGATTACAATCAATCATTAATACTTGTTGCTGCTTAAACAATATAATCTCTCACTACGGCAAATGATTACTCTTTGATTTGTTATAATTGAGCAGGAACTAATTCGCTTTTCAATAAAATTTATACTTAAGAACTTATGAGAAAGCTCATGTTAGGAGTAATTGGTACTTCAAAAAAAGAAGATGAAAAACGTGTTCCAATACATCCGGATCATCTAATACGTCTTCCAAAAGATATTCGTAAACAATTAATTTTTGAAAAGGGATATGGTTTGCCTTTTGGTTTAGATGATGAATTTTTTATTTCTCAAACAGGAGGAGTTGCTTCTCGTCACAAATTGCTAACTGAAATAGGTTCTGTGATTATTGCAAAACCGATATTGGCTGATTTACAAGAAATACGTGAGGGAGGTTTAATATGGGGTTATCCGCATTGCGCTCAGCAACCTGAAATTACACAAACTGCAATAGACCGAAAATTAACACTCATTGCCTTCGAAGATATGTTTGTTTGGTCTCCAGTTGGTCAAATGGGTAGACATACATTTTATAAAAATAATGAACTGGCAGGTTATTGTGCTGTTCTCCATGCATTACAACTCAGGGGTATCGATGGTCATTATGGCAACCAGCGCAAGGTAATTATTTTTAGTTTTGGAGCCGTAAGTCGTGGGGCTATTTATGCACTTAAAGCTCATGGATTTAGGGATATAACAATTTGTATTCAACGACCAGATCATATGGTGCGTGAAGAAGTTTTGGATGTTCACTATGTTCGTGTTCGCGAAGGGATTGGAAAAGAAGCAAGAATTGTTACGATAGAACATGATGGAAAAGTGCGGCCTTTATCTGAATTAATAAACGAATCGGAAATCATTATTAATGGTACTTATCAGGATATTAATCATCCTTTCAATTTTGTGACTGAAGAAGAGAAAGATAACTTAAAACCAGGATGCTTAATTATAGATGTTAGTTGCGATGAAGGTATGGGTTTCTATTTTGCAAAGCCTACAACTTTCAAAAAACCAATTTTGGATATCGATAAAATCCATTACTATGCAGTAGACCATACTCCAAGTTATCTTTGGGAAAGTGCTTCAAGGTCAATTTCTGCTGCATTAATTGTTTATATATCAACTATTCTGGAAGGTCGTAAAAGTTGGATGGAAAACATTACAATTCAGAAAGCAATAAATGTTATGGATGGTGTAGTTTTAAAGGACTCTGTTTTAACTTTACAAAATCGCATGCCAAATTATCCACATAATTTTATAAAAAAGTAGCAGTAGAACTTATTTATTCCTGAGAACCTTTCATGTTAAATGGCTAAATGTTTTTGCATAAGTCAAACTTGCCTATAACTATTGAATAATTGTACTATTATATAATTGAACTATTGTATATTGTTTAAATTACCATAATTTAGCCTGCTTAGAAGCTATCTAAATTTTGTGCTTATGCTTAACCTAGGAAATATTAACTTTAAAAACATAATTGGTTTTGTTATTGCTCCTCTGTTGTTTATCTGGATTACTTTGTTTATGGATTTGGAACCCGGTAAACCGGCCGTAACATATACTCTGGGTGTTGCAGTACTAATGGCAATTTGGTGGGTAACAGAGGTTGTGCCTCTTGCAATTACGGCATTACTACCTGTAGTATTATTCCCAATATTTGGTGTAATGAACGGTAAAGATGTTTCTTCTACCTATTTTAATCATGTGATATTTTTATTTATTGGTGGCTTTTTGGTTGCTCTTGCTATGCAGAAATGGGATTTGCACAAACGCATTGCCATTCGAATATTGCTTATAACAGGCTCAAGTCCGGCACGAATATTATTAGGTTTTATGTTAGCTACTTCATTTTTATCGATGTGGATATCAAATACAGCAACAGCAATGATGATGGTTCCAATATTGCTTTCGATAACAAAAAAGATGGAGGAATTTATTAAAGCAAAAGAACTAAAAAAATATTCAGTAGGGTTGCTGCTTGGTGTTGCTTATAGTGCATCAATAGGTGGAATTGCAACATTAGTTGGTACGCCTCCTAACTTATCCTTTGCTCGAATTTTTCAGATCATGTTTCCTTCAGCTCCTGAAATAAGCTTTTCAACATGGTTTATTTACGCGCTACCAATTAGCTTTATCTTTTTTATAATTACATGGGGATATTTATACATGATATACAGACCTAAGAAATCGCTTAAGACGTTAAAGCAAGTTAATTTTAAGCAGCAGTATAAAGAATTGGGTTTAGCAACATATGAGCAAAAGGTTGTAGGTGTAATTTTTATAGCTTTAGCATTATTATGGTTAACCAGAGCAGGTATAGCTATTGGAGGTTTTAATATTCCTGGTTGGAGTAGTTTATTTTCATCTCCATCATATATTAATGATGGCACTGTTGCAATTGCATTGTCTATAATACTATTTGTAATTCCATCAAAAAATAAAAAAGGAAAACGGATTATGGACTGGGTAACTGCATCAAAAGTTCCATGGAATATTGTACTGCTTTTTGGTGGAGGATTTGCTTTGGCAAGTGCGTTTAAAGAATCGGGGTTGTCAATTTGGGTAGGTGAACAACTGAGTAGTGTAGGTGGTTTGCACCCGATAGTAATAATTGCAGTTATTGCCATGACTATGACTTTTTTAACTGAGCTAACATCAAATACTGCTACTACTGAAATGCTATTGCCGGTTCTTGCTGGTCTATCTGTAACTATTAACGTAAACCCACTATTATTTATGTTACCTGCCACTATCAGCGCATCGATGGCCTTTATGCTTCCGGTTGCAACTCCACCAAATGCTATAGTTTTTGGATCAAATAAAATAACTGTAATGGAGATGGCTAAGACAGGAATTGTCTTAAATTTACTAGGCGTTATAGTTATTACATTAGTAACATATTTTTGGGGATCCTGGGTGTTTGGAATCGAGCTTGGTGTTATGCCATCGTGGGCTGTTATGGGTCAGTAGTAGTTTGGTTGCCAGTTTCTAACAAAGTAGTTGACTGCTAGAGATTATAACTCCCAAAAATAGAACAGACTTATAATAGAACGATTTTGAAAAAATTAACTAATCAAAATAAAGCTTATTTATTTGCATTGTTGGCAGTGTTATTCTGGTCTACAATGAGTTCAGCATTTAAAATAACTTTACGCTATATTGCATTCGACCAACTACTACTATGGTCTTCCTTATTCGGAGCTATTACTTTAGTATTAGTAAACCAATTGGGCAAAAAACCATTAATTTTTAAATGCATTTCCAGAAAAGAATTATTAGCATCGGCGGTAATGGGGTTTTTTAATCCATTTTTATATTATCTGGTCCTCTTTAAAGCATACGAACTACTCGAGGCTCAAATTGCAGGAACTCTTAACTATACATGGCCAATTGTACTTGTGATTTTATCTATATTTTTATTGAAACAGCGAATCAGTACCTGGAGCATAGTAGCAATTTTAATTAGTTTTTTTGGAATAGTAACAATTAGTACTCATGGTAACTTCATAGCACTTGGGGAATCTTCCAGCACCTTAGGAATTGTGCTTGCCGTTGGTAGTGCACTGTTCTGGGCTTATTACTGGATATTGAATATGAAGGATAGTAGGGAAGAAACAGGAAAAATATTCTTAAACCTTGTTTTTGGTTTTGTTTATATTTTAACGTATTCATTGTTTACATCTGAACAAATTTCATTTCCTACCGGTTATGCTTTGATTGGCAGTATTTACATTGGAATATTTGAAATGAGTCTTACGTTTGTTATTTGGTTATTAGCATTAACAAATTCAGAAAATACAGCAAAAGTCAGTAACCTTATTTATTTATCACCATTTATTGCCTTGTTTTTCATTAGGTTTACTGTTGGTGAAGAAATTCATTTTTCTACTTTTATTGGTTTGATTTTCATTGTTGGCGGAATATTGCTTCAGCAGTTTACGAGGAAGAGAGTATAAGTACGAAATAACATTTAAGGTAAATTTAGGTGTAGGGTGATCTAACTAATAAATTAAGTATTTTCCTGATTTCATTATATTTTCTATTTCTTGTTAAATTTTCATTGATAAATATCAATGACAAGTAACAAATTTTCTTTACTTTTATTTTTTCAAAAAACAAAATAAATGTACCCTCGAATAAGTGATTTTTTTAATGATGTTTTCGGAACAGATATTAATTTACCAATCCAAAGTTATGGTTTCTTCCTTGCGACGGCCTTTCTTGTAGCAGCTATGCTATTGAGTTATGAATTAGCCAGAAAAGAGAAAGCTGGATTAATAAAATCAACAATTAAAAAAACTCTTGTCGGTAAACCGGCATCTATATCTGAACTAATAATAACATTTATTATAAGTTTTTTTGTAGGATACAAAATAAGTGGTATAGTTCTCGATTACGATTTAATGGTGGCTAACCCTCAAGATTTTATCTTTTCATCCGAAGGATCGTTAGTAGGAGGGTTAATATTAGCAGTAATATTCACTATCTATCAATATTATTTCAAGAACAAACAAAAACTTCCTGTTCCTGAATGGAAGGAGGTTGAAGTTCATGCAAAAGAACAGGTATGGCCTATTGTTTTTATTGCAGTTATTTTTGGCATTGTTGGAGCAAAAATATTCCACCAGCTTGAAAATCTGGATGAGTTTATGCGTGATCCCATGGGTTCTATTATGTCGTTCAGTGGCCTTACTTTTTATGGTGGGTTTATTGTTGCAGCTTTTGCAGTAGGTATTTACGCACAAAAGCGCAATATTGCATGGCAACATATTGCTGATAGTTTAGCTCCATCATTGATTATAGCATATGGTATTGGAAGAATTGGCTGTCAGGTTTCTGGTGATGGTGACTGGGGGATAGTAAATAATATGATGCAACCAGGCTGGTTATCTTTTTTACCTGAGTGGGTTTGGGCTTATAATTATCCTCACAATATCCTAAATCAGGGTATTCCAATTGTAGGTTGTGCCGGACCACATTGTTTTCAGCTTGCTGAGCCGGTTTTCCCAACACCAATTTACGAAACAACCATGTCGCTAATAATATTTGCAATACTATGGTCTTTAAGAAAAAAGTTAAGGATACCTGGTTCCCTTTTTGCAATTTATCTTATGTTTAACGGAGCCGAACGATTTTTAATTGAGAAAATCAGAGTTAACAATATTTTCGACTTTATTGGAATGAAGGTTACTCAGGCTGAAGTTATTTCTGTTTTAATTTTTATAATAGGTCTTATATTTCTAATTTATCTAAATGTTAACAATAAGAGAAAAATGATTGAATGATAGATGTATAAATACTATAATAAATGAAATAAACAACTGTCATACATTCACTCATTTAATCATTTACTCATTCCCCCATTCATACCTTAAAAAATGAATCTTGAACTCATAACTAAAAAAGTAGTAAGCCTAACTAAGGTTGTTGGTGATTTTATTAAACAGGAAGTAGATAAACTTGATAAGGTTGATATTGAAGAAAAAGGAATCCACAATCTTGTTACTTACGTAGATAAAGAGTCGGAAAAACGACTTGTAAAGGAATTGGGAATAATATTGCCAGAAGCAGGTTTTATTGCTGAAGAAGATGCTAGTTTAGCAAAATCAGAACAGTTTAACTGGGTAATTGATCCACTTGATGGAACTACAAATTTCATTCATCGTATTCCTCTTTATGCCATATCAATTGCTTTAATGAATAAGGATGAAGTAGTACTAGGTGTTGTTTACGAAATAAATTTGAACGAGTGTTTTTATGCATGGAAGAATAGCCCTGCCTTTTTAGATGGAAAAGAAATCCATGTTTCTAATACTGATAAACTGGATAATTCTCTTCTGGCAACCGGGTTTCCATATTACGATTATTCATTACTTGATCCTTATCTAAATTTGTTTAAAGATCTAATGCGTACCAGCCGTGGAGTACGAAGACTTGGTTCAGCAGCTGTTGATCTGGCATATGTTGCCTGTGGGCGGTTTGAGCTATTTTATGAATATGGTTTGCAATCGTGGGATGTTGCAGCCGGATCATTGTTAGTTAAACAGGCAGGTGGTAAAGTAAGTGACTTTAGAAATAATGACAACTATATTTTTGGTAAGCAGTTAGTTGCTTCCAACGAACTTACCCACAATGAATTCATGAAAAAGATTAATATTTTTTTTGGGGCTAATCTTGAACTTTAAATCAGCAAGTTTTATCTCAGCTATTAGTCAAAGTGAAAATCACACACTTATTTTTTGTATAATTGTAAGTTAATAGAGAAATATATTTATGGCAAAAAGCAAGCAAAAAGATATAGAAAAAGATAGTCCGTATCGTAGTCTGTTTAAGGCAATTAGCTGGCGACTTATAGCCTCTGGAGCTACCTTTATTGTAAGCTTTACTATTTTTACTCAGGCAACAGAAACTGCTTTTAAAGATATTATTGGAGCTGTTTCGCTTATTACTGCCGTAGATATTGTTGTAAAGCTTATTTTGTATTACCTGCACGAAAGATTGTGGACAAATATTGTTTGGGGTAAATACTGGAGAAGGCAAGCTTTAATTCTCAAATTAAAGAAACATAAAAAAGAAAAAGCAAAAAGATCAATATCATGAAAACCAGTAAGGAAATATCCATACTAACATTTTTCTTATTATTATTTGCATCCCTCGGATTATTTGCTGACTCTATAGTTAATAACCAAATAATAAAAGTATATCGTTTTAATATTGATGAGATGATTGCTCCTCCGGTGTGGCGAACTACTAAAATTGCCATTGAAAATGCAAAAGAGCATGATGCTGATTTGATAATAATCCACATGAATACATATGGTGGAATGTTGGATGCTGCCGATTCAATTAGAACAAAAATTCTTGATTCACAAATTCCGGTATATGTATTTATCGACAAAAATGCAGCATCAGCCGGAGCTCTTATTTCTATTGCTTGCGACAGTATTTATATGGCTCCCGGAGCAAGTATAGGAGCAGCTACCGTTGTTGATCAGGAAGGTAAAGTTTTGCCTGATAAATACCAATCGTATATGCGATCGATGATGAGATCTACAGCAGAGGCAAAAGGTCGTGATCCTGAAATTGCTCAGGCTATGGTTGATCCAAAATTATATGTTGCCGGAATAAGTGATACAGGTCAGGTGTTGACCTTTACTGTATCTGAGGCTATTGAAAATAACTTTTGTAGAGCTGAAGTTATCGACATGAACGAACTTATGCAACATGCAGGTTATGAGGATTATGAATTTATTGATCATAAGATTTCAGCAACCGATAAAGCAATAGGATGGCTTATTAATCCTATGATAAGCGGAGTGTTGATAATGGTAATTATAGGCGGGATTTATTTTGAATTCCAATCACCGGGTATTGGGTTTCCTATTGCAGCATCCATATTAGCAGCATTACTATATTTTGCCCCACTTTATTTAGAAGGGTTAGCCAATAATTGGGAAATATTACTTTTTGTTGTTGGGCTAATATTGCTTGCTGTTGAAATTTTTGCAGTACCCGGTTTTGGAGTGATAGGATTACTAGGAATTATTTTTATAATTACAGGGCTTACTCTTAGTATGGTAGGGAATGTTGGCCCTGGATTTTTTGACATTGATACTACCGGTATTGTTGGAGCATTTCTGGTGGTTATTATTGCTTTCTTCCTGGCTGTATCTGGCTCATTAATATTAAGCAAGCAAGTATTTACAACAAATGCCTTTGGTCATCTTGCCCTTGATAAAGTACAGGATGCTAAGGAAGGATACACATCTGCGTCAAAGCAGTACACTAGTATGGTAGGAAAAAGTGGAGTTGCTTATACTGTGCTTCGGCCTGCAGGTAAGATAATGATTAATGATGAGCTTTTTGATGCCACTGCCAGATCAGGGATGATTGAAAAAGGAGAGGAGATTACTGTTTTTGGATATCAAAACGCACAGCTGATTGTTGATAGGGTTTAGCTAGTTTTGATCCCTAAGTTTGCATAACCATCAATGACCATGAATGACCATCAATGACCATGAATCACAACCAATGACCATGAATGACTAATTATCTAATGTCCAATGACTAATAGCAACCGAATATGTCTTGTCCAAGATGACATCACAAAACTAAAAGTTGATGCCATTGTAAATGCTGCTAACAGCAAGCTTGCCGGAGGGGGAGGAGTAGATGGGGCTATTCACCGTGCTGCCGGGACTGATCTTCCTGTAGCTTGCAGAAAACTCAATGGATGCCTAACCGGTTCAGCAAAAATAACATCGGGATTTAAGTTACCTGCAAAATTTATAATTCACACAGTTGGTCCTGTTTGGAGGGGTGGCAATTCAAATGAGGTGCACCTTCTGGAGAGTTGTTATCGTACAAGCCTTGAAATAGCTAAACAAAATAATATCAAAACCATTGCATTTCCAAATATAAGTACTGGTATTTATGGTTTCCCTAAAGATAAGGCTGCTAAAATTGCAATTGCTGCTGTTAGTGAATTTCTTGAAAATCAAAGGTTACCTGAGCAAGTAACGTTTGTTTGTTTTGATGATGAAAACTACAATATATATTCTGAATTGTTGACAAATAAATAGTTGATAACCCTTAACTTATTTACTTTCACTAATTAAATAAATCCCATCATCTTCAATCCTAATTAGTTTTTGTTTGTATAATGAGCCAATAGCCTTTTTAAAGGTTTTTTTACTCATTTCCAGTTTCGCCAATATTACTATTGGATCGCTTTTATCGGTGAGATTTAAGAATCCATTATTATCCTTCAAACTATCCAGAATCTTTTTTGTATTGGGCTCAACATTACTGTAGCCTTGCTTTTGCAGACTTACATCAATCTTATTATCCGGTCTTATATTTTTAATATATCCTGTAATTCTTTCGCCCGGTGTAACTGCCTGAAAAAGTTCATTATCATATAATAGTCCTTCGTGTATATTGTTGATAATAACATTTATGCCGATGTCGGTCGAATTACAAATTAACAAATCAACTTCCTCTCCTTCTTTAACTGATATCTCGTTTTTTTCTAATACGCGATTTGTTTTACTGGTAGCTGCCAGCCTTTGTGTTTTCTCATCTAAATATAGATAAACAGGATAGCTACTCCCTACCTTCATTTTTGAAGCTTGTTCTGAATACGGAACCAATAAGTCTTTTTCAAGACCCCAATCTAAAAATGCTCCAACAGGGTTTACATCTATAACCTCTAATACAGCAAATTCATTTAACAACACATATGGCTGTTCAGTAGTGGCAGTTAATCTATCCTCGGAATCTTTAAATACAAATACTGATATTTCGTCGCCCGGTTTCATCCCTGTAGGAACATATTTGTTGGGTAACAATATTTCGGTATTCTCATTATCAATAAGATAGTAACCATTTAAAGTTCTTCGTTTAGCTGATAATAAATTAAACTCTCCTATTTTCATTGCAATATATCTTTGTGAGAAGTAGATGGCAAAATTAGTGTTATTTCATTAGAAAGTTATGTGGATACTAAAGCTAATTTCTCGATCTTCTTCAAGGTTCTCAATGATTTGGATCTTACACCAGCAGTAGCATTTGGTAGCAACAATTCAATCATAAGTTTTAATTCATTCAGCAACTCGGGTTCGTTTTTTGAAAGATTATAAAAAATATCAATGGAATAAATTATAGAAGCAACAGATGAACTTGTGTTTAGTAATATTTTGGATGTAAAATCCAATAGACTCCCATAATAGGACTCAGGAACATGAGAATATGCAAGAATGTATAATAAATTACGCTGAATAGCAACACTCTTAATTTCAGGGAGTTTTGTTATTATAATTTGGAAATAATCGTCGAATAGACATTTTTCTTTTTCATGAATAAACCGTAATGGCCAGGCAGCTCGTCGTGAAAGGGGTTCTTCCTCGGCAAATATTATTTTCATTAATTCATCAAGCAAACTGGGCTTTTGGATAATAATATCAGCAATCAATACTGCCTGAGCACGCGAATGCTCTGCCATTATAATTTCAGATAAACTCATTATTAATCTTCTAGCAACTTGATATTGGTCTTATTCATAAGTCTGTAAACTGGATATGGGTAATATGCTGATCCCCATTGAGGAGCCAAATAACGATCAAAATAATTCCATTTTAGCAAACCATCATTAGCTTTTGGTTCAAGAAGTGAGGCAACTAACGTTCCAAGTTTTTGCCCGGTAAAAACTATATAAGTTCCTGCATCGAATTCTTTTTCTTCTGGAATATAATTACCTTTGATATTATTAGTGTAGTGTCCCTGATTGAGCCTTTTTGAGCCTTTTAGTTCATCTATTTTGAATCTCTCCACCTGTAACCTGGTGTTTTCTTCCAGTTTTGAAATCCTTATTCCATGTTTTTTTAGTGTTGAGATTAACTGGGGGTCTGAAACTGTAATCAAGTAGGCATACGGAAATTTTGTGCTTTTTGTAGCGTAATAGTCAGCAATATATGGAATGGTTACCGTTTTCTTACGATCGCTTTTCTTATACCGCCAATATCCCTTTACACCGGGAATTGTATCTGTTTCGAACGCCTTTATGGTGATTGACTTGGGAATGGGTTTGCCCTCGTATTCAATGGCAAAAGAGTCTGCTAAAGCAGGTGAACGCCCACGATCTATTGTAGCTTGATCTGCTTTTGTTAGCAGGTCATCAATTTCAGTTTTGTTATCTGATGCAAATTCCAATATTGTGTTCAGCAAATAATAACATCCCCAAACCCTAGTTTTGAAATCAGCATAAACGTAGTTTTCATCTAGAATTGCCAAACGGTTTCTAATGCCTATATAATTTACAATATAGCGGGGTTCGCTAGCATAAGAAATCCATCCTTTCTCCATATTCAACCTGTCAATAAATTCTCCATAAAAAATATTTTCCACATCATATTTACCCCATAGTTTCCTATGGACTTCAGGCATCATATCATCCTTCATATAATTAATTAAGCTCCTGTCTCCATTTGGATTCATCATCCATGTATATGTAATTGGCTCTTCGTGAAATGAACCATTAGTCGTGTGGAGGTCAACAGTAATAGCCGGATCCCAGTAATTCAATATGTTTTCAACAACACCTATAATTTCGGGTGTTTCTAGTTTCATGGCATCCCTGTTAAGGTCAAGGTGCTGACCATTATATCTAACACCTACTCCATTAATTGGTCCATTCTGATTAGTTCTGTTTTTTGTGCTGAACTTCTCATTTCCATCAGGGTTAAGTATTGGTACAATTAGTAAAACTACATTTTCCATAATGTCAGATGTAGGGTTTTTAAGAAGTTCTCTGGCAAGCATTTGTGTAGCTTCTTTTCCTTCAACTTCTCCGGCATGAATATTAGCTTGAATATAAACCACAATACGATTTCCAACTTGACTAGGGTTTTGTGGTAATGGGTTTGCAATAATCATCAAAGGGATATCTCTACCCTCAAAAGATCGGGCTATTGTATCTATCTTAATATACGGAGAATCGTTATCAAGTTTAGCTATAAAATCCATAACATCAGAATAGGTTGATGTGGAACTATAATTTGAATTTTCTGCAACTGTTAACAATTCTGATTGTCCAAAACCAAACGAATTGATAATCATAACAATTATAATAATTAATATACTTTTTTTCATGTGTTTAAAATTTATGTTTTTATTGGTGTGGTTTAACTCTCATGAAAAAAATAATCATTTTCTGGTGTTAATAAATAATGATTATTTACATGTTTGTTTTATTACTCTTTTTATGTTTACAAATCTAAGTAAAGTAAATATGATAGACAGCTATCAATGATAAAATATTTTATCAGATGAATATTGTACCTAAAAATTCACTAAATTTGAACTCAACAAAAAAATAAATTTAAGAACATATGAATTCATTAGAAGGATCGAAAACGGAACAAAATCTTCTCAAAGCATTTGCAGGTGAATCTCAGGCACGTATGCGCTATGATTATTTTGCAAGTCAGGCAAAAAAAGAAGGTGTTGAACAAATAGCAGCAATATTTACTGAGACAGCTTTAAATGAAAAAGAACATGCTAAGCGATTTTTTAAATTTCTTGAGGGAAGACCTGTTGAAATAACAGCAACTTATCCGGCTGGTAAAATTGGCACTACTATGGAAAATTTAAAAGCATCTGCTGAAGGAGAAAATGAAGAATGGACTGAGCTTTACCCTGAGTTTGCGCGTATTGCTGAAGAAGAAGGGTTTAAAGAAGTAGCAGTTGCATTTAAGATGATTGCCAAGGTTGAAAAAGCACATGAGAACAGGTTTACAAAACTATATAATAACCTTGACGAAGGACATGTTTTTGAAAGAGGTGAAAAAATAGTTTGGAAATGTCGTAATTGCGGATACCTGCATGAAGGTAAAAAAGCACCTCAAAAATGCCCGGCTTGTTTGCACCCGCAATCGTATTTTGAGATTAAAGAGAATAATTA
>CAYWRM010000029.1:0-23469 GCA_964460905.1 uncultured Lentimicrobiaceae bacterium | reverse complement strand
TTCGTATTGTCGATGATGCTTATTATTGAATACCTTAATGTGTTTTCAAAGGGTATTTGGAGTAATAAGCTTAGTACCAGTGTGTGGAAACAAATACTGTTGGCTGCACTACTTGGTATAATACCCGGATGTTTAGGAGCATATACAGCAGTTTCACTTTATATTCATAATGTTATTGGAACAGCGGCATTGGCTACAGCTATGATTGCCACTTCGGGTGATGAAGCTTTTTTCATGTTCTCAATTATTCCTGAAACAGCTATTTGGATTAACATTATTATATTCTTTATTGCAATTGCATCAGGGTTTGTTATAAATATTTTTTTGAAAAAAGATAGAGGCATTGTAAACTACCCCGAAAAGCACATGGAGGTACATGCCGACGAGGCAGAGTGCTTTTGTTTCAGTAAAAAAGATATTATTGCCAACTTTAACCCCATAAGTGCATTAAGAGTATGGCTGATTTTAATTCTGGGTAGTGCTTTGGTAGCCATACTATTTTTTACCGGACATGGTCACGAGCAACATGTAGAAATATTGTCGATGCCTGTATTAGAGCATGCACACCCTGAATGGATTAGAATAACTTTCATAGTAGTGTTAAGTATAACATTATTTATGGTGTTAACAGTAAACGATCATTTTATAGCAGGACATATACATGATCATATTATTAAAAAGCATTTTATACGAATATTTGCCTGGACATTTTTTACCTTGCTGATATTGCATTTTGTAAATCAATATCTGGATATTGAAAAAATAATTGGAGACAATGTATACGTTGTATTACTTATCGCAGTTTTAGTTGGCGTTATTCCTGAATCGGGGCCCCACTTGTTTTTTGTTATTCTATTTGCATCAGGTAACTTACCGTTAAGCATACTACTTGCGAATTCAATTGTTCAGGATGGACATGGAAGTCTGCCATTACTCGCCGAAACACGGAAAGGGTTTTTAATAATTAAGGGTATAAATATAGCGGTTGGTTTAATTGTTGGCGTTATTGGCTTATTGGTAGGTTTTTGATATAAAAGTCGGCACTTAAAGTAAAGCCAAACCTTGAGTGCGTGAACAAAAATTATCAATAATTTAAGTTATTCTAAAAATTAAGGTTACATTAGCCTTCCAAAAATTAGAAAAATGAAAAAAAGTTGGATAGTAATAATAATAATTGTATTGATTGGTTTTTTGACTTATAGCTGGGTTAAGGGCACATATAACAATATGATAACTCTAGGTGAATCGGTTGACAAACAATGGGCGGATGTTGAAAACGTATATCAACGACGTGCTGACCTTATCCCTAATCTTGTTTCAACTGTTAAGGGTTATGCTTCACATGAGAAAGAAACTCTTGAAGGCGTAATTAACGCACGCGCCAAAGCTACAAGTACTACAATAAATGCAGGGGAATTATCTCCTGATAAGATAGCAGCATTCCAGCAGGCACAAGATGGGCTGAGCAGTGCACTCTCTAAGTTGATGGTTGTTGTGGAACGTTATCCGGAACTTAAAGCAAATCAAAACTTTTTGGAGCTTCAGGCACAGCTTGAAGGTACTGAAAACCGTATTGCCGTTGAAAGACGCAAGTTTAACGAATCAGCCAGAAGCTATAATACATATATTAAATTATTCCCTAAAAATATGCTTGCCAATATGTTTGGCTTTGAAAAGAAACCATATTTTGAGGCGCAAAAAGGGGCTGAAACAGCTCCAAAAGTTGAATTCTAGTTGCTTTCATTTATAGTCATCTAATTTGTTATAACTTAATTTAACCTCATGAAAACTTCTGCAAAAAACTTCTTTAACAAAGAAGAAAAGATGGAGATTAGAAGAGCCATATTAAATGCTGAGCTTGATACTTCAGGAGAAATAAGAGTACATATTGAAAATGATTGTAAAAATGAGGTTCTCGATAGGGCATCGTTCTTATTCAGCAAATTAAATATGGATAAAACAGAACTCCATAATGGTGTGCTTTTTTATTTAGCAATTTATAGCAAGAAGTTTGCTATTATAGGTGATTCAGGGATTAATAAAGAATTACCTGAAAATTTTTGGGAAGAAATAAAATCTTCAATAACGGAAAAGTTTATAAGAGGTGCATATATTGAAGGCTTAACTGAAGGAATTTCAAAGGCGGGAGAAAAATTAAAGAAACATTTCCCCCATCATATTAATGATATTAATGAGTTACCTGATGAAATTTCGTTTGGTAAATAATAGTAAATTGTATGTGATTATGATAATGAATAAACATGCTGGAATATCCCTAATAACCTTTTTGCTCCTATATTCTTTTGTTTTAACAAATGTCTTGGGACAATCAATACCTGATAGACCTGTTCCACCACGTCTTGTTAACGATTTTGCAAAAATACTCACTCAACAAGAAGTAGCTACTCTAGAACAAAAATTAGTAAGGTTTAACGATACCACATCAAATCAAATTACGATTGTAACAGTTAATTCACTCGATGGATTAACTCCCTCTATGTTTGCTTACGAAATAGGAGCAAAATGGAGTGTAGGACAAAAAAGATTTGATAATGGAATAGTTGTGCTTGTTAAACCTAAGTTAAGCTCATCTGATAAAGGTAAAGTATATATTGCAGTAGGTTATGGGCTTGAACCGGCTATTCCTGATGCAATTACTAAAAGAATTGTAGACAATGAAATGATTCCATATTTCAGGAATGATGATTATTATGGAGGAATAAATCAAGCTACAAATGTATTGATGAAACTTGCCTCAGGAGAAATATCGGCTGATGGTTACAAAAAACAAACAGGAGCGCCTGGCATATTTTCACTTATCCCCTTCGTAATAATTATTATAATCATTGTTTTGATTAGAAAGAGTGGAGGAAAGTCGCAGGGAATTGGTAGATCGAATAATTCATTATGGACGGCTTTATGGCTTGGAAGCATGATGAGTAATAGTGGTTCAAGTTCAGGAAGTTGGGGCAATTTTTCAGGAGGAGATTCCGGCTTCGGTGGTGGCGGCGGCTTCGGAGGTTTTGGTGGTGGCAGCTTCGGTGGCGGTGGTGCCGGCGGTAGCTGGTAAAATGATGATAATTAGCAAAAGGGCGAGAGAGCGAAGGGGCGAAAAGGTGAAAATGAGAAACCTATTCCCCCTTAGCCCACTCGCTCTTTTTTTATACCTTTGCAAATAAATATTTGGTACGTGGAAATTGTAGATAAATTAGAGGTTATTAAAAATCGTTGGGAGGGAATCGCTGAGCAGATGAGTGATCCTAATGTAATTTCAGATATGAAACGATTTGTTAAACTCAACAAGGATTATAAAGAACTCGAACCTCTGGTAACTGCTTATAAGAAGTATAAATCAATTATTGCCAATATTGAAAATGCCAAAGAAATACTTGATACAGAGAAAGATGCTGATTTTAGGGAAATGGCCAAGGAAGAATTGGATGAATTAGGTCCTCAAAAAGAAGAGCTCGAAGAAAAAATAAGAATGTTGCTAATTCCCAAAGATCCTCAGGATTCGAAGAATGCAATTATGGAAGTGAGGGCAGGAACAGGTGGTGATGAAGCAAGCATTTTTGCAGGTGACCTTTTTAGAATGTATCAGAAATTCTGCGAAAGCAAAAAGTGGAAATTAAATATTACAAAAGTTAACGAAGGTACAGCAGGTGGATATAAGGAGATAGTTTTTGCCATTACCGGAAATGGTGCTTATGGAATAATGAAATTTGAATCGGGTGTACATAGGGTACAACGAGTTCCTAAAACTGAAACACAAGGAAGGGTTCATACTTCAGCAGCATCAGTTGTGGTATTGCCTGAGGCAGAAGATTTTGACGTTGAACTCCTTGATAAAGACATTAAAAGAGATACTTATTGCTCATCTGGCCCAGGTGGTCAGTCGGTTAACACAACATATTCAGCAATACGGCTTACACATATTCCTACCGGAATTGTTGTCACCTGTCAGGATGAAAAATCACAGATAAAAAACCTTGCCAAAGCAACTAAGGAGCTACGGAACAGACTCTACGATCTGGAGTATACAAAATATCTCGAAGAAATGTCGGGGAAACGTAAAACCATGGTTTCAACCGGCGATCGTTCAGCAAAAATTAGAACATACAACTGGCCGCAAGGGCGGGTTACCGATCATAGAATCAACCTTACTCTTTATAATTTGCCTGCAATTGTTGATGGTGATATTCAGAATATTATTGAAAAATTACAGATGGCTGAGAATGCGGAGAAGTTGAAAGAAGAGGTTTAGTTACCAATGATTAAATGATTAAATGATTAAATGATTGAATGGTTGAATGATTGAATGGTTAAATCATACAATATTCAACTTTCAACTCTAAACTTTAAACTTTCAACTTTCTACTCTAAACTTTAAACTTTCTACTCTAAACTTTCAACTCCAAACTCAAAACTACCCATAATATGAACCGTAAAGAGCTTTTCAGGATAATCCAAAAAAAGAAGTCATTCCTTTGTGTGGGTCTTGACACTGATATCAATAAGATTCCGGCACATTTGCACTCAGCAGAAGATCCTGTTTTTGAATTTAACAAACAAATTGTTGATGCAACACATGAGGCTGTGGTTGCTTATAAACCTAATCTTGCGTTTTATGAATCACTTGGTGCAAAGGGTTGGGTAAGTCTTGAAAAAACTGTAAATTATATCAGATCTATTACTTCGGATATATTTATCATTGCTGATGCAAAGCGTGGTGATATTGGAAATACTTCGGCCATGTATGCCCAAACTTTTTTCGATACATATGATTTTGATGGAGTAACACTTGCTCCTTACATGGGACTTGATACAGTTTCTCCATTTCTTGAGTTTAAAGAAAAGTGGTCGATAATACTTGCTCTTACATCTAACAAAAGCGCATCCGACTTTCAATATATTGAGGATAAAAATAATAAGCCACTTTTTGAGAACGTATTAAAAACGGCTAAGAATTGGGGAACAAACGATCAGATTATGTTTGTTGTTGGAGCCACTAAGGCTGAAGCTCTGCAGGGCATTCGCAAAATTGTTCCTGATAATTTTCTGCTTGTTCCCGGTGTTGGAGCACAAGGTGGTAGTCTTGAAGAAGTAGCAAAATACGGAATGAATAACCATTGCGGCTTACTCGTAAACTCATCACGTGGAATTATTTACGCTTCCCAAGGAAAAGATTTTGCAATTGTTGCAGGTGAAAAAGCTGTTGAATTACAGCAGCAAATGGAAATTCACCTGAAGAGCTTTGGCTTGATTTAATTTTATCCTTCCAGAGTCAAGATGACCTGGAAGAGTTAAAATTAAATAATCATTATCAAAGAAACTCTTCCATGTCCAAAAGGACTCTGGAAGGTTTATTAAACCCCCTCAATCACAGTTGTCCAACCATATTTATCTTCTAATTCAGCTTCCTGAATTCCCCTTAAGGTAATATATAGTTTTGTTGAGTAAGGTCCGGCTACGTCTCCATATTCGTATGTTACATCATTAACTCTGTCGTAAATTTTTGAAATTGGGCTAATTATGGCAGCTGTACCACATGCACCAGCTTCTTCAAATGTTGCCAGCTCTTCAATTGGTACTCTACGCCGTTCAACTTTCAGACCTATGTCTTCTGCAATTTTCTCAAGACTCATATTTGTAATTGAGGGCAATATACTATCAGATTGTGGTGTAATGTATTTACCATCTTTAATACCAAAGAAATTGGCTGGGCCAGCCTCATCGATATATTTTTTCTCAAGAGCATCTAAAAATAATACAGACGCAAATCCATCCTTATGAGCTCTTATAGCCGGAACCATACTGGCAGCATAATTACCACCTACCTTAATACTTCCTGTTCCCAGTGGTGCGGCACGGTCATAATCTCTTACAACTTCAATGGGTACGGGTTTAAAACCTTCCTTAAAGTATGGGCCAACAGGAGTTGTAAATACCATAAACATATATTCTTCGGCGGGTTTTACACCAACTTGAGGTCCACTACCAAATAACAATGGGCGTAAATAAAGTGTTGCACCTGTTCCATATGGTGGAATATATTTTGCATTGAGTTCAATTGCTTTTGTTATAGCCTCCTTAAATATTTTTTCAGGTACTTTAGCCATCATAATGCCGTCGGCTGAACGAGCCATGCGTTTTGCATTCTCTTCCCATCTGAACAAACGAACTTTCCCGTCTTTTCCACGATATGCTTTCAAACCCTCAAAAGCTTCTTGTCCGTAATGTAAAGCCGTTGCAGCCATATGAATATTAATAGTTTCCTCCGAGGTTATTTCCAACTCACCCCAGCTACCATTTCTATAGTAACAACGAACATTATAATCTGTTTTTCTATATCCGAAAGGAAGATTTTCCCAGTCAATATTTTTAGAAGTATTCATAATTAATTGTTTAAAATAAAAATGCTAATTTACGGATATTTCTAAATATAAGATTAACTTGTCAATAATCTTCTTTCATAGTAACAAGCTGGTTACAAACAGTATGCTGCTGGGTGAAGGATTAAAGTTGTAAAAAGTGAATAATTTATTTTCAATCTAAATTATATCTTACCCATTATTTGACATAATAATATTGATATTTTGGCATGGTTATAGAATAATTTGCATTTTATTCAGTTTAAATATAATCTTTATATTTTTGTAAAATATTACGATCTCTGATAATATGAACCAACCTTATAATTCGATAAAAATAGCCATTTACATAATCTTACTTGTTTTGGCAGCTTCTTGTAGCCCTGAAAAAAAGTTGGCCATGGAGTTTGTTACAAAAGCAAAAACAAAGAGCATACTAGTTTTAACTCCTGATTATTTGTATAAAACAAATCTCAAAACTTATATAATGGATTCGCTTGGTATTGCCGATGATGAAAAAAAAGATTCACTATTATTGCTTCATAGCTATTTTTTAGTTGATCTAAATGATTCATTATTTATTGCAAACTATGTATTGGGATATACTAAAGCACTAGGTAAATTTGGGATAAGGGTTTTTGAACAAGATGAGACTGAGCAGTTTTTAAGGATTGATTCTAACAGTTATCAGGTTAATATAGCACAAATTGAGTTGGAAGAAACTCTATACACTTATCGTGATGAAGAAATGATTTATGATAAATATTTCTATCATGACCATAACCTAAATGCAGTTTATGTTAATTCATGGCTTGAGATAAACAGCTTTGATGATAATACTTCAAAACAACATCTCTATTTTACTTCTGACATGATTACGGATATTGCTGATGGAGCATTTGATTATGATATTTTTAGCAATAAAGTTAGATATATGTACAATATTGATTCCTTAAAGCTAGATGTGCTGTATGATTTTGCATATCGGCTTGGAAAAGAATATGCAGCTTATACTTATGATTTATTGCTGAATGAAGAGTTGGACAAAAAGATAGACTCCAGTGTGCGAAGCAAAAATTATTGGCGCTATGATCCAATAAATCATATTTTCTATCCTGCAACAGATGACAGGTTACAACCGATTAATGAATAACAAACTCAAAATTTGAAAAGCTAAAGGGGCAAGGGAGCAAAAACCTAAACTATACAAATAAATATCCAAAACCATCTTTTATTGACCTATACGACTTGGATACCGCCTTGCTTGCATTAACCTTATTCATCCATACAGCATCGCTAATATCTTCTTCAATCTGTGGAATAGGAATAGTATTCTCCTTGGTATTCATAAAAAACCAATAAGTCTTTTTAAGTAACCACTTGCCTTTTTGGTTATAAATGTGAAAAGTATCAGGTAATTGACCAATAATTTCAATATTCTTTAAGCCCGTTTCTTCACGAACTTCACGTACTGCAGCTTCGGAAGTTGTTTCTCCTTTATCAATCTTTCCTTTAGGCAAATCCCAGATTCCAAGTCGCTTTATTAATAAATATTCTGATTTTTGGTTTTTTACAACACCTCCTGCTGCTTCAATAAATGTATGTTCGTTGCAAAAATCTTTAAACATGGTTTCAATGTTATATCCATGCAAATAAATATCATAATCATAACCATTATTGTGTAGTGATCCCACCAGCTTGACTATATCAGTTTTATTGGTTACTTCAATATTTACTGAACTTGTAGTAGCATCCACAAGCTTATTGTTAAAACTAATTGCAAGGTCATTAAAATAAGCGGTAGTCATATTTCGTCAGTAATATCTTATATTAAAATAGCAAATTTATAAAATATCAGATATCCGAAAAAACCAGTAATTAGTTACAACCAATTAATAACTTTTGAATGTATTTTTTACTTTACTTTGTACTATAGTTTGTAATAAATAGTGCCTTAAAACAATATGTATGAATAGAAATATTACTCAAATCAAATCAATATCAGTGAGTTCAATAATATTAACTCTTCTGATTGCACTAATTATAATTCCATCATCATTATTTGCGCAAAAGCAAAATGGTGATCTTAAGTATATGCATAACGAAACTCCTGACGACCCTTATCTTCCAATGCTACCCGAGGATACCAAAACATCTCCAGCGTATTGCTATAGGAGTAGTAACTTCTTTACTGCTCAGGTTAATGTTGACGAAAATGGAGAAAATATACTTGGTGATGCGGCAAATGAACCTTCAATTGCAATTGACCCTACGAATCCTGACAGGATTGTTATTGGTTGGAGACAGTTCGATAATGTGCTAAGCAACTTCAGACAAGCCGGTTATGGCTATTCAACTGATGGTGGACAAACATGGACAGCTCCTGATCCTATTGATGCAGGTGTGTTTCGTTCCGATCCTGTATTGGATTTTGATGTTTATGGAAACTTCTATTACAATAGTCTTACAAAAGATGCTAATAGCAACTATTGGTGTGATGTTTACAAAAGTGATGATGGCGGGGCAGAGTGGGATAATGGAACTTATGCTTATGGGGGAGATAAACAATGGATGCGAATAGACCGGACGGATGGAATTGGTAATGGAAATATATACGCTTTTTGGAATCCAAGCTATTCATCATGCGAACCCGGTTCATTTACACGTTCAACTGACGAAGGTGCCAGCTATGAAGATTGTGATGAAGTTCTAGGAGATCTTGTTTGGGGTACATTGGCAGTTGGACCTGATGGAGAACTTTATACAGTTGGAGCATATAGTTGGTCAAATATAGCTGTATCAAAATCCACTACTGCTCAGAATCCTTTACATTCAACTACTTGGGAGCAGTCAACAATTGTTGATTTAAAGGGGTATCTAGATGGATGGATGCCAGTTAATCCTGCTGGTTTGCTAGGTCAGGCTTATATTGATGTTGATATATCGGATGGTGAAGGAAGAGGAAATGTTTATGTACTTGCTTCAGTTAAACGCAATAATGGAGACCCATGTGATGTAATGTTTGCAAGAAGTACTGATGGGGGAACAACATGGGATGATCCGGTTAGAATAAATACTGATTTATCACTTAGTTCATATCAATGGTTTGGCACTATGTCGGTTGCGCCTAATGGGCGTATTGATGCAGTATGGCTTGATACACGTAATTCATTAAGTTCAAATATTTATATGTCAGAGCTCTACTACTCCTATTCAATTGATCAGGGGATTACATGGTCACAAAATGAGAGGCTTTCAAATGCGTTTGATCCGCATATTGGGTGGCCAAATCAAGAAAAGATGGGTGACTACTTTCATATGGTTTCAGATAATAATGGCGCACATCTTGCATGGGCAAATACACTAAACGGTGAGCAGGATGTATATTATGGATATATTAATCCATGGTTTGTTGGCATTGATGATGAAACAGTAAGCAATAACAACATTTCATTTTTCAATTATCCTAATCCTGTAAGTGATAGAACTACACTTAGATACGAACTTCACGAAAAGAATATGGTTGTAATTGAGATTTCCGATATCTATGGAAATATTGTCAAAGTTATTACAAACGATATAAAAGAAGTAGGGACACATAATACTGTGTTTGATGCAAGTAGTCTTAGCAGAGGAATATACTTTTGCAGACTTACTGTTGGATCAAAATCTGAGATCATCAAACTAACGTTAATCAAATAGCACTATAATATCAGAGTATATTTTTTGCGAATTACTTTTCAATCTAAGTTGTGCTAATTTAGGCTATTAACAAGTTTTTTATAATCCTGATAATTTAATTTTACATCTCATTTAATTATTACCTGGACTTTAAAAATATTTTCATTTTTCGGTTATATAATGGCAATCATTTTAGATAACCATCTGCTGTATTAAATTTATAAATTTATGTTGGTAATAGTAAAATATCAAAACTTGAAAGCAAATATGAAGATTTGGCCAATCCAAAAAACCAGTAGTTTGTTACAACCAATTAATAGCTTTGAATGTCTTTTTAAGTAACTTTGTAGCTGAAACTAGTTTGTGTAATTATAAAAATCAATGTTATGAATAAAAATACCCATCAAATTAATTTGTTATTAATAAGCATTTCGATATCTGTATTTTTAGCAATATTAATATCAATACCTGTTTCTTCAATTGCGCAAGAACGCAATGAGAATAATAGTTATATGCATAAGGAAGTACCAGATGATCCATATCTTCCAATGTTACCAGAGGATATGCAAACATCTCCGGCATACCAAAGTAGGGTTAACGGGTTTTTTACAACTCAGGTTAATGTAGATGAGGATGGTTATAACATATTGGGTGATGCCGCAAACGAACCTTCTATAGCTATAGATCCTACGGATCCCAATAGAATAGTTATAGGGTGGAGACAGTTTGATAATGTAAGTAGTAACTTCAGGCAAGCTGGTTATGGTTTTTCAGAAGATGGTGGGCAAACATGGGAATTTCCCGGATCGATTGATGAAGGAGTATTTCGTTCCGACCCCGTTCTTGGGGTTGATAATAATGGAAACTTTTATTATAATAGTCTTACGGCAAATGACAATGATGATTTCTGGTGTCATGTTTTTAAAACAGAAGAAGCTAGTTTTGATTGGGATGGTGGCACTTTTGCACAAGGAGGTGATAAACAATGGATGCAAGTAGATCATTCAGGTGGAGTAGGTAATGGAAATATTTATGCTGCGTGGAATGCATCTTACTCGATATGCTGGCCCGGTTCTTTTACTCGATCAACTGATGAAGGTGCTAGTTATCAAGATTGTGGAATTCTTGCTGGAAATCCTATTTGGGGAACACTTACTGTAGGACCTGATGGTGAAGTTTATGTTGTTGGAGCTGGTAACAGTGCCGGATTAGTTGTGTTGAAATCAATAACAGCACAACATCCTGATTCATCAATTATATGGAGAAATAGTGTTTATGTTGCTCTTGACGGTGGGCTAAGTGGCTGGTCACAGGTTAATCCTGCAGGGTTGTTAGGGCAAGCATGGGTTGATGTTGACAGATCGGATGGCCCGGGTAGAGGTAATGTTTATGTACTTGCCTCCGTTAACCGATATAGCAACTATGATCCCGGTGATGTTATGTTTTCAAGAAGTATTGATGGTGGACTATCATGGGAATATCCTACCAGAATAAATACAGATATTGATACATATCCATATGCATATCAGTGGTTTGGAACAATGTCGGTTGCCCCAAACGGACGAATAGATGCAGTATGGCTGGATACTCGTGATGCCCCGGTTGGTAATAGTGTTATGTCCGAACTATATTATTCCTATTCAATGGATCAGGGTGTTACATGGTCTGAAAACGAGAGACTTTCTGAGGCATTTAACCCACATGTGGGATGGCCAAATCAAGATAAGATGGGTGATTACTTTGACATGGTGAGTGATAATATCGGTGCACACCTGGCATGGGCAAATACAATTAATGGTGAGCAGGATGTGTATTATGGATTTATTAACCCTTTGCTTGTTGGGATTGAAGATAAAACCGAAAACAATACTCACCTATCATTTATTAATTACCCTAACCCTGTAAGCGATAAAACTACATTAAGATACGAGCTTCGCGAAAGTACCATGGTAGTTATTGAACTTTTTGATATTTATGGAAATACAGTTGATGTCATTACAAATCAAGTAAAGGAAGCAGGGATGCATAATACTGTATTTAACGTAAGTGGTATTGCCAGAGGAGTTTATTTTTGCAGACTTACGGCCGGATCATCATCAGAAACTATTAAAATAACCCTGATAAATTAGAGTAAAGCGCTTAATGATATAGATCTGTGATTGAATAGTTTATATATCACAACAACCTATTCCAAACTAGTTCAAGTCTTTTCTAGGCTGATGCGATTGCATAGCTAGAGCTGACTATTATTAAGATGTTGATATACCTTAATTTTTTTATACTTATTTTTCAATTCAAACTTTTCGTACGTTTGCCGCATGCTCTACAAAAAAGAAATTGCAGAAACAATAGCCTCACATTTGCTTGATATAAAGGCTATAAAACTTAATAATACAAACCCTTTTACCTGGGCTTCAGGGTTAAGGTCGCCAATTTATTGTGATAATCGCATTGCCCTTTCATTCCCCAAAATAAGAACGTTTATCAAAATGCAACTTACAGATTGTATTAAAGATAATTTTAGCAATGTGGATGTAATTGCAGGCGTTGCCACAGCAGGTATTCCGCAAGGTGCTTTGGTTGCTGAAGAGCTTGGATTACCATTTGTGTATGTCAGATCCTCAAATAAGGCTCACGGAATGACTAATAAAATTGAAGGTCACCTTGAAAAAGGTCAGACAGTTGTTGTAGTGGAGGATCTTATTTCGACAGGAAAAAGTAGTCTTGCAGCAGTTGATGCCCTCAGAGATTCAGGTGCTATAGTAGCTGGAATGGTTGCAATATTTACTTATGGGCTTAATATTGCAGAAAGAAACTTTGCAGAAAAAAACTGTAAACTAGTTGCCCTATCCAATTATAATGAAATGATACAAAAAGCAGTTACTGATAATTATGTAACTAAAGAAGATGAATTATCATTATTAGATTGGAGGAAAGATCCAAAAAAATGGAGTGAAGATAATGAGTAAATGATTAAATAATCAAAGGAGTAAATAATATTTAGTTTATACGGATTTACCCATTCCACATTCACTCATCAAAAATAAAAAAACATGAGAATAGAAGGAAAACCTGCCACAATTAATAAAGACATAGTTAGTGTTTATAATTTCTTAACTGACTTTAATAATTTTAAGGACTTAATGCCTGAGCAAATTACTAATTGGAAGTCTAGCAATGATTCGTGCTCATTTACAATACAGGGAATGGCTAGTATTAGTTTAACTTTTGCTGAAAAAACACCTCATTCTATAATAAATATTGTACCTGAAGGAAAAACCCCATTTAAATTTGGGCTTGTAATAAAACTTGATGAGCAAAACGAAAGTACTGTTGCTAAAGTTGATGTTGATGCTAATTTAAATCCAATGATGGCAATGATGGCAAAACGCCCCCTTGAAAATCTTGTTAATGTAATGGCGGGAAATATTAATGAAGCTATCGGGAAGTAGGAATTACACCAATTATATTTCATAATGACGTATAAGAAATTGGGTGATTTTTTTCATATACGAAGTCAAAAATCTTTGCATAGCCATAGTTATGGAAATATTTTTAGCTGAAGAATATGGGAAATCTGCCTTCCGCAGGCATGAAGGATCAATTTATATGCGACATTATGGGGTATATTTGGTATTGTTAATTATCGTGTTGTCATTGCGTGCACGTAAGATAATTAACAGATTAGCCTGATAATTTGGTAACTCGACATCATGTCAAGCTTTCACAGTTATTACTGATCATTTGTAAACTCAATCTCCTTAAACATATACTTTCTTTTTTCACCGCTTATTAATTCTACTATTAATCTGCCATAGTTGTCAATATCAATTATTTTGCCATTAAATTTGCTGTTTAAATCTGAAAAAATTGCCCATTCACCAAATCTGTAAAGATTATCAATATATACTGATTTTAATTGCGAGTGATTATTCTCGAATATAAATTTATCGTAGTTATTACCGATTTTGTCAAGTAACTTAGTTAACAATTTAACTAGATTTATCTGTTTCTGAGTATAATGAATTAGTGAGATAGGATTTGGAGCGTCAGAAAAGAATTTTTTTTGATTAACATTTATTCCGATACCTGCAATTGAATACTCAATTCTATCTCCTTTAATAAAGTTCTGAAATAATATGCCTGCAATTTTTTTATTATTAATATAAATATCATTGGGCCATTTTATTTTAACCAACTCATTATTAACATACTCTTTAATTAGTTCAATAATAGAGTTAGATACTAATTGAGTGAGAATAAACTGTTGAGAAGCATTTATCATTTTTGGCTCCAGAATAATGCTAATTAACAGGTTGCTATCAGGTTCGCTTTCCCAAAAGTTATCTCCCTGGCCTCTTCCTTGCTCCTGAGTTAATGTAAAAACTACATCACCCTCATGTAGTTTTCCATTTTCAATTTGTCGTTGAGCATAACTTACCGTTGAGTCAAGTTCTTGAATATTTATAATGTTAAATTTCATAAGCAATAAAATGCATTAACTAAGGGGCTGCTATTAATGCAAAAATACTCATTCTTCAGCAACAGCTAGTTAATGGTTAACAATTCACTTTTAACCAATTAATTACCATATATTTTGTACTTTTGCAGTTATAACTATAATTGATCGTATGCGGAGTAAAGCTGTAAAAGATGATGCAAAAAATATACTAAAGCAGGTTATAGCAGCAATGCAGGATAAAAAGGCCAATAAGATTATAAGCCTTGACTTAAGGAAGATTACTGACTCTGTATCACAGTATTTTGTAGTGTGTCATGCACGATCAACTACCCAGGTGGATGCAATATATAAAAACGTTATTGAGCTGGTACTAAAGAATTGCGATCTTAAACCATTCCACCTTGAAGGTTATGAAAATTCGGAATGGATTTTGATAGACTATTTCGACGTTGTTGTACACATCTTTCGTGAGGACATCAGAGAATTTTACAAATTAGAAGAACTGTGGGCCGACGCGGTGTTGAAAGAATATGAAAGCGACGACTAGGTTTTGAATTATTAATTTTACGACAGAATGGCAGAAAAAGATATAAATAAAAAACCGAAGGAAAAATCTTCGGGAGGAAATCCTTTTAGTAACTTAAAAGGTAAAGGTGCTAATGGTAAATCGAAATTCAATTTTTATTGGATTTATGGTATTCTTGCCGTTATACTTTTTGGAGTACAATTTATTGGATTAAATGATGATGGCAAGCAAACAAATTGGCGTGATTTAAAGATAATGCTTGAAGATAATGATGTATCCAAAATAGTCCTTGTAAATAAAGAAACAGCAGAAATATTCATCAATCCTGATAATTTCTCAAAAGAAATGCATAAAGATCTTGAAAGTAAATCAGGTCTCAATAAAAATTCTCCACACTATTACTACTCTATTGGATCCGTTGAGAAATTTGAAAATAGACTTGAAAATGCACAGATAAATATTCCTGATTCCAACAAAATATACCTTGATATAGAAACCAGGCACAATTGGGGTGGCGAAATATTAAGCTGGGTATTTCCAATAGCTCTGCTTGTTGGGGTTTGGTTTTTCTTTATGCGAATGATGAGTAAAGGAGGAGGAGGTGCCGGTGGCCAGATATTTAACATAGGCAAGTCAAAAGCACAGGTTTATGATAAGAAAACCAGTGTGAATATATCATTTAAAGATGTTGCAGGGCTTGCAGAAGCAAAAGTTGAAATCACCGAGATAGTAGATTTCTTGAAAAGACCTGAAAAATATACAAAACTTGGTGGTAAAATACCAAGAGGAGTGCTGCTTGTAGGTCCTCCGGGAACAGGAAAAACATTACTTGCAAAATCTGTAGCAGGTGAAGCTGATGTACCATTCTTTTCAATTTCCGGGTCAGATTTTGTAGAAATGTTTGTTGGAGTTGGAGCATCACGCGTTCGTGATTTATTTAAACAAGCAAAAGAAAAATCGCCCAGCATTATTTTTATTGATGAAATTGATGCTATCGGCAGGGCAAGAGGTAAAAACCAAATTACAGGAGCTAACGATGAGCGAGAGAACACTCTTAATCAGTTGCTTACCGAGATGGATGGCTTTACGCCAAATTCGGGAGTAATTATAATTGCGGCTACTAATAGGGCTGATATTCTTGACAAAGCTCTTATGAGAGCAGGTAGATTTGATAGGCAAATTCATGTAGAACTTCCTGACCTTGAAGAAAGAAAGCAGATTTTTGGAGTACATATGAAGCCATTAAAACTTGCACGAACAGTAAATAACGATTTCCTTGCAAAACAAACACCAGGTTTTTCCGGTGCTGATATCGCTAATGTTTGTAATGAATCGGCTTTGATTGCTGCACGTTCAAATCACAAAAGTATTTCAAACCAGGATTTTATGGATGCTATTGATAGGATTATTGGTGGTTTAGAGAAAAAGAATAAAATTGTTTCGCCAAAAGAGAAAAAGGTAGTTGCATATCATGAAGCAGGGCACGCATCAATAAGTTGGTTGCTCGAACATGCGCACCCACTGGTTAAGGTTACAATAGTTCCAAGGGGTAAAGCTCTTGGTGCTGCATGGTATCTTCCTGAAGAAAGGCAAATTACTACTTATGACCAAATGTTTGATGAAATGACTGCCGCTCTTGGTGGTCGTGCTGCTGAAAAAGTAATATTTGGAAAAATATCAACTGGCGCTTTAAATGATCTTGAAAAGGTAACCAAACAAGCATACGCGATGGTTTCTTACTATGGATTAAGTGATAAGATTGGAAATCTTAGCTATTATGATTCAACAGGACAGCAAGAGTATTCTTTCAATAAACCTTTCAGTGAGAAAACTGCTGAAGCAATTGATAGTGAAATAAGTAGAATTGTTGAAGAATCATACACCAGAGCAATTAAAATACTTACTGATAATAAGGAGGGGTTGGAAAAACTTGCAGCCCTACTATTAGAAAAGGAAGTAATTTTTAGTAATGATCTTGAAGCAGTATTTGGAAAAAGACCTTGGGGTGTTACTACTAACTTACTTCAAGAAATGGAAAGTAGAACTACGAAAAGAAAGCGGTCAGTATCAAAAAAGAAAAAACCAACTGAATCTTAACAATAAGATGAAATACACTTGGTATGAAAGAAAGCACCAGTAAGGAAAAAGTACTTAAAAGTGTTCGTAATGCTTTAATCAATAAACTTGAAAACCCATTCAAGAATGTTGATTTTTATAGTCCTGTATTAAGCAAACAGGAAGAGGTTCCTGAGGTTCAATTTGCTTTTAAGCTTAACGAAAGCGGTGGAACTTTTATTTATTGTGCTAATGAAAAAGATGTTGGAACTAATCTTTTTGCATTAATTGAACAGGAAGGCTGGAAAAACATTTACTGCACCGATGAGATGGTATCTGGATTGTTATTGGACACTGAAATAGAGATCATTAATAATCCAAATGAATTTAATAAAATAGGTGTCGGTATTACAACCTGCGATTTTTTAATTTCAAGGTTTGGTAGTGTTATGGTGTCTTCCGGGCTTGGCTTAGGTAGAAAAATATTTGCTTTTCCTGAAATACATATTGTTATTGCAAAAGCATCTCAAGTTGTCCCCGAAATAAAGGATGCACTTATTGGAATGAAAAAGAAGTATGTTGATAATTTCCCTTCTCAAATTACTGTTATTACGGGCCCTAGCCGCACAGCTGATATTGAGAAAACCCTTGTTATGGGAGCACATGGCCCAAAAAGCCTTTATGTTTTCATGATTGATGATATGTAGGGGCTATATTGTTAGTTGGTTCATTTGCTAAAAATGCATTAAGTGTTCATTACCCAACAATCAAACCATCGAACAATTGAATCATTGAACCATTGAACCATCGAACAATTGAACCATCGAACAATCAAACAATAAAACCCCAGTTCCAATCATTTTATTAATTTTGCAGCTGAAATCAGTTACTTAACTTTCGTAATTTGAAAGATATTTACATTAGAACCTTAACGGGAATTGTTTTTCTAATAATAGTTATAGGATCCATAGTACTTGATCCGTTGGCTTTTTTTGGAGTGTTTTCTATTTTTAGTTTTATTGGACTTAAAGAGTTTATAAAGCTAGCCAATCCATCGTCTAATCACAAACTAAGTCCTGAGTATTACATTTTTGGTGTTTTAATTTATGCTATTATTGGATTATCAGGGCTGGGTTATATTGATGTGCGTTTTTCAGCAATTATTTTTGTGATATTTTTTATTCAAATTGCTGTTGAGCTTTTCAGGAAAACTGATCCAAATTGGAAAAATATTGCTACCTATCTAACAGGATATATTTATATTTCAATCCCTTTTGGTCTGATGAATTCATTGTTTTATTCAGGAGCCATTGATCAGCCACGTATAGGTATATTAATTGGTATGTTTGTACTTATCTGGACAAGCGATGTATTTGCCTACCTCACTGGGAACCTGATTGGTAAACATAAGCTTCATGAACGTATTTCACCAAAAAAAACATGGGAAGGTAGTATGGGGGGAGTATTTTTTGCACTTATGGCAGCATATATTTTGTCGATACTAGTTCCTCAGTTAAGCCTTATTGAGTGGATGGCTTTAACTATTGTTATTGTCATTAGCGGAACTATTGGTGATCTAGCTGAATCGTTGCTTAAGCGAAATGCAGGGGTTAAGGATTCAGGAACTTTATTCCCCGGACATGGTGGTGTGCTCGATAGATTCGATGCTGTAATTTTTGCAACACCTATGGTGTTTGTTTTTATTAATTTGATTTGATTATGAGACTTCACAAAAAAGGATATAATATAATACTTATAACATTTTTTGTATTGGCATTGCTGTCATTCGCCACATGGTATTTTATTCCATGGAAAATATTACAGATACTGATTTATTTTGGCTTTTTTGTTGAATTTATTTGGACTATGAGCTTTTTCCGTGTGCCAAAAAGAGTTGTGATCTCTAACGAAAATCATATAATATCATCTGCCTATGGTAAAATTGTAGCTATTGAGGAGGTGGATGAAACTGAATATTTTAATGATAGAAGAATTATGATATCGGTTTTTATGTCACCATTTGATATCCATGTAAACTGGTATCCGTTTGATGGAAAGGTTATTTACACCAAATATCACAAGGGCAAATTTCTTGTAGCATACAACCCCAAATCGTCAATTGATAATGAAAGAAATTCCTTAGTACTTGAAAAAGAACCAGGTAAGGCAGTGCTTATAAGGCAAATTGCCGGTATTATGGCGCGAAGAATTATCAGCTATGCGAAGAAAGGAGATACAGCTGTTCAGGGTCAGGAGTTTGGAATAATACAGTTTGGATCACGGGTTGACTTTTTCCTTCCAATAGAGTCGAAAGTTAATGTAAAGATGGGTCAGAAAGTAAAGGCTCAGAAAACTGTTATTGCTTATTTTGAGTAAAATTACAAATTACTGAGATCTATGCAAAACTAATAGGATGTTGTCATTCTATGCAAAACCAAAAATTTTATATCGTTAAGTATCTGTACAATATAGGCTTTTTTTTACTTCTATCCTAAAGTATAGACTCTATCTCCCTTAGGCAATTTATGTAGTACGTGCTGCCGTTTTTCCCAGTCTTTTTATCAGGATCAAAAAATATTTGCTTCATATCAACATTTCGTGCCCCAATAATATCTACTTCATAGTCATCGCCAATCATTATACTTTCTTTAGCCAGAGCCCCTGCTTTTTTAAAAGCAAACTCAAATATTTCTGAATTGGGCTTTTTTACACCGGCCTCTTCCGAGGTAATTACTTCAAGAAAGTACTTATCCATCCCTGATGTTTTCAATTTAGTATACTGTACTTCACTAAAACCATTAGTAATAATATGCAGTTTATATTTCGGATACAAGTATTCCAATATTTCTATTGAGTAAGGAAACAAATTAACTTTCAGTGGGCTAAGGCGGACATAATCGTCACCAATCTTTTCACCAAGTTCTTCGTCAACAATACCAAAATCATTAAGTGTTAATCTAAAGCGTAATCCTCTAAGAATTTCCTTCTTTATCTCTCCCTTTCGATATTGATCCCAAAGCTTATTATTATGAATAGTATAGTTATTATGAAACTCTTTAACAGAAGGTATACCTTTTTCAAACAGCTTATGATGATCATAAATTTCTTCAAATGCCTGTTCTGCACTTTTCTCAAAATCCCACAGAGTTCGGTCTAAATCAAAAAATATGTGCTTTATCTTTTTTTTCAAATCAAAATATTTTTAGGCTGCAAAAGTAGTAATTAATTGATGGAATAAAGATGTTTGATACTATGAACTAATGTGTAATAAGTTCTAACTGTTCAGGTTCCTGCTTTTTGTTTTATGGTTGTAAATTACTGTTTATTGAGATACTCATTTTACTGAAGCAAATAACTCATAATAATAACCTTTATCTCATATATTTTTCCTTAATTTCGCTTCTTTTAATAATTAAACAATGATAATAGAAATAAAAGGTTCTGGGTTAACCATTGAAAACGTAGTTGATGTTGCACGTAATAATGTAAAAGTTGAACTACACAAAGATGCATTATCACGCATTAAAGTATGCCGTGCCATGCTTGAGAAAAAAATTGAATCTCACGAAATTATGTATGGTGTAAATACCGGAATAGGTGAGTTTTCGGAAGTTGTCCTTGCTGACGATCAGGTTAAAGATTTTCAGAAATACTTGATTTACAACCATGCTGCAGGAATTGGCGATGCCATGAAGGAAGAATATGTACGAGGAGCAATGCTCGGTAGAATAAATGTCCATGCTCATGGCAATTCTGGCATTCGCCCGGAAATAACCCTAACGCTCGTGGAAATGCTAAATAAAGGAGTTACTCCATATGTTTGCGAAAAAGGATCGGTTGGCGCATCAGGTGACCTTGCACCAATGTCGCAAATAGCATTATTACTTTTGGGTGAAGGTAAAGCATTTTACAAGGGAGAACTTCTGGAAGGTAAAGAGGCTATGGATATAGCTGGTATTACTATTCCAGGTTTAGAGGCTCGTGACGGATTAGGAACAATTAATGGCTCTAACGTACTTACGGCTATGAGTGCTATATTTCTTTATGACGCAAATAACTGGCTTAAACAAGCCGAAATAGCTGCTGCCATGTCGCTTGAAGCACTTAAAGCAAATATGGGTCCATATACTGCCAAGCTTCATGAAGTAAGAGGATTTAAGGGTGCTATAAGAAGTGCTTGTGCTATTGGTAGCATGGTTGCTAACGGCGATTTGAAAACAGGAAAGGTCGATCATAAAGTACAAGATGCTTATTCAATGCGTTCAACACCACAGGTTATTGGTGCTGCGCATGATGCTTTTGCATATGCCCGCTCTCAAGTTGAGATTGAATTAAATGGAGTAGGTGATAATCCTATCTTCTTTCCTGAAGAAAATATGCAGTTATCAGGTGCAAATTTCCAGGGAACTCCGGTGTCACTACCCATGGATATGGCAGGAATTGCAGTAACTATGGTTAGCGTTATGTCCGAAAGACGTATGAACCGCCTTAATAACCCTGCTTTAAGTGTTGGATTACCTCCATTTCTTACAAAGGGTGCCGGTATGTTCTCCGGGTTGATGCTTAGTCAGTATACTGCTGATATGCAAATTGTTGAACAGCGTATCTTGTCAGCACCTGCCTCGGTGCAGTCAATCCCGGCAGCCGCCGATCAGGAAGATTTTGTTTCAATGGGAATGAATACTGCTATCAAAAATTTTCAAATTCTTGATAATGCATATGGCATCCTTGGCATTGAATTAATGGCTGCTGCACAGGCTCTTGATTTCAGAGAATATAAATTTGGTGATGGAGTAATAAAAGCAAAAGAAGTAATCCGCCGGCATGTTGAATTTCTAGAAATTGATAGACCATTGTACAAAGATCATAATACAATGAAAGAATTAGTAGTTTCATGTGAAATACTGAAAGAGGTTGAAAATGAGATTGGATCTTTAGGATGATGAATTGGAAAATGGCAATATAAATAGGATTTTTGTCCATCTGAACAGATTTGTGTTAGCCTTGTTGGAAAGAAAGTGAAGAATCTAATATGGCAATTAAAGATCCATCATTCCGGAGGCTACATTCAGGATAACAACAATTGACAACCAATGACAACAACCGATAATACTGAAAACAACGAAAATACACGACCAGATTTTCTAAAGATTCTTTGCATACTTTCGTTTATAGGTAGTGGACTATCATTAGTTTCTAATTTGTTGATGTTTATGACTATAGACATTGTTAGAGAATATTATCAAAATGGTATGTTTGATTTTCTAGAAGAAAACATGGACTTAAATGTACTGGATGTATTAGTTAGCATTAATTCAACTTATTTTATATTGCAGGCTTTAGTATTTTCATTAGCAATTTATGGAACATATACTATGTGGAACTTAAAAAAGCTTGGGTTTCACATTTATGTTATAGCTCAAATAATTCTACTTATATTACCTCAAGTATTTTTACCAGGGCTGCCTTTTCCTACATTTGAACTAATAATATCAACTATATTTGTTTTATTATATGCTAAAAACCTACAGTTTATGAGCTAGTTAACCTAATCAAGATAACATAAGTTTCAAATAGATTATGACAGAAGTTAACAATAACATATCACAAAAAATACCAATACTAATTAGAATTAGCTCTTTAATAATTTTGGTTATGGGAATTGTTGGCTTATTATTTTTTGTTTTTGTAGGCATCTATCAGTATTATAATCCAGAATTTCTTAAAAGTATTAGTGCTGATAGTGGTAAATATTTACATCTTAATTGGTACATTATAATACTACTAATATTACATATTGGTATAATTATTAGTTCACTCCTTATTATAAAGCTGAAAAGAACTGGTATATATCTTTTCTTATCTGTTTTTTTCGCTATGGTGGTAACCGAATTTATTTTTGATAATAAATTAATATTATACTATTTAGTTGGTGGTCTTTTCATAGTTTTCATAATTATTTTATACTATCGTAGATTCAAATAGCTATAGCTTAAATATAATATGCTCTTTTTCAACTGTACTATGAGTAAATTTATTAATAATAATTTCATTTTTTTCTTGAGAATATTCAAATTTTATATATGTTTGTTAATAATTGTTAATATTAGATTAATATTTTATTAAATTTGTGCTTTTGTTTCAGCATGCAGATAAGGAAAATACGATATTTGATCGTAAATTAAAATTAAATTATATGTTTAACTAATTCATTAACCAAAAATTATCATTATGAGAAAAATTACAATTTTGCTAGCGTTCTTGTTTTTTGTTGGCGCAAATTTAGCCAATGCCCAAACGAGGACCATTAGCGGTAAGGTTACAGGTTCCAGTGATGGAGCAGGTATACCGGGCGTTACTGTACAGGTGCAGGG
>CAYWRM010000028.1:0-55627 GCA_964460905.1 uncultured Lentimicrobiaceae bacterium | reverse complement strand
TGTCCTTTCTGGTTTTGTGTTAAAATAACTATTTGGCAAACTTAGGTTGGTATAACAAAAAATTATCTTTCCTAAAAACTATTGGAATGAAACAAGCTATCACTTCAATCCCTGCCGCAAACCTAAATTTGTAAATATTTGTTAAAGCATAACACATATATAATGAAGTTGTTTAAAGTTAACTATCAAAAGGTCAGTTAACAATCAAATGTTGAAAAGAAAGAACGGTACATAAATATTGTAAATTAATACTTTGTACCATTCTTTCAAAAAAAAATGTTGTTAAGCAAAAGTACTATAAAAAAGAGATTTGTCCATATCTTAATTTTGGAAAAATCAACAAGAACACAAAAGTAAAAGATTATCAAGTGGTTGCGGTCATTTTATATAGGTTAAAAACAGGATGCCAATGGCGACAATTGCCTATTAAGCAGTTTTGCAGAGAAAAATACTCTTGGCAAAGTGTTTATTATCATTTTCAAAAATGGTGCAAGGATGGTCGCTGGGAAAAAGTATGGACTATCATCCTTAATAAGTTTAACATCTTTTGGACATGTCCATTATTCAACTTGATGGCACACACACTCCAACAAAACGAGGAGGGGAAGCAGTAGGTTATCAGGGTCGTAAGAAGTGCAAAACCAGTAATATGTTAATAATTACGGATAATAAAGGCATTCCATTGAGCTGTAGTGACCCTATCGCAGGTAATCATAATGATGCGCACGATTTAGTTAAGACAGTTGATAAAATGATATTGAACATACAAAAATCAGATATACTAACTGATGGTTTGTTTTTAAATGCAGATGCTGGGTTTGACACAACGGAATTTCGTTCTTATTGCTTTAGAAATGACATCATTGACAACATTGATCAAAACAAAAGAAATGGACATCAAGGTGACTATAGTTTTGATACATTGCTCTATAAATGTAGGTTTGTTGTTGAAAGAACCAATGCTTGGTTAGATGCATTTAAGGCAATTTTGGTGCGTTTTGAAACAAATGAGATTCATTGGAAAGCATTGAATTTATTGGCATTCTGTGTGATTTTATTGCGTCAACTTTAAACAACTTCAATCATTAAATTATGTTGCCAGCTTATTAGATACATATATTATTTGTCTATTATTTGATAAGTGATACAACACCTTTGTAGGTAATAACTTTATTATCTAAAAACCGAATATCGATTATATAAACAAATGATCCTGAATTAAGTATAGCACCATTGTATTTACCATCCCAACCAGCAGTTGGTTCATTCGGGATAAAATCATTTTCTTCATAGATGATTTTTCCCCATCGGTCGAAAATCAGCATTTTCTCAACCTTTTGAATATTTGGTACTGACCCGAAAACAGTAAAGTAGTCGTTTAAACCATCATTATTTGGAGTAAATGCATTGGGGAAATAAGCTTTACGTACCTTTATAACATCTATAGTTAGTGTATCTGAAGTAATACAGTTATTAGTGGATCTAGCTACAGATATAACTATCAATGAGGAGGATGGTGATAAAATAACTTCCTCACAATAATTGTTGCACTCTATTAACTCTGTTGGGTCCCAAGTGTAATTGTCAACAGGGAAATTTGGATCAGGATTTAATACAATAATATCGCCTAATTCTACCTGTAGATCAGGGCCTAAGTTTATTGTGAATTCTTTAGGTGATTCAATAATTATAGTGTCTTTGAAACTGCATCCATTCTTGTCTGTTATTGAATATATATATTCACCACCGGGTAAATTTGAAATAGTTTCATCTAATCCATATTGCACATCTTCAAAGAGGAAGGTGTACGGTGTGCTTCCATTATAGATTGTGTCTAATGAAAAACTTCCGTTATTAGTGTATGAACAACTTGGGTTTTCGATAGTACCATTAGAATAAATCCCCTGGTCAATAGTAATTGTTAAATCAAGAGTAATTATACTATCACAACCAATGGTGTTTACTAAACTGTCAATGTATAATCCTGTGCTTGTGTATTGACTGTTGCCAACAGTATATGTTAAACCTTGGCATATTGTATCAAATATGTAAACGAATTTTGGAATTACATGCACTATCTTAACATTTGATACAACTCGGCATTTATAATTTGAAAGATTAACATCACCGTTCGCCACAAGGTATCGGTAATAATAGTATCCCCCTGAAAAATTATCGTGGGTATAAGAAGTACTAGTTTCGCCATCAATATCAATCCATGAAATTCCTTCATCATAACTAGTTTGCCATTGAAAGAATGGGGTTTCGTATGAATCACCAATTAAAGTGGCTTCCAGATTTATTGGGTTACCGTCCTCACAAATATTAGTTATTTCAACGGGTAGAATAAGAGCCTCTGGTCCACATGGTCTGAAAGATATATTATCCAGTGCAAGATCATTGCCCATGCCACCAGGTGCATTGTTCATTAATGATAGTTTAACCGAGGATTGATTTGTACCAGTGGTAAAAGTAAACCCATATGTTAACCATTGTTCATTTTCAGGAATATCTCCAGTTGAATATTTGACCTCATCATCCAAAAGAAAAGAAGCATTTGGTTTAATCATATTGGCTCCGGTGTTTAGCAGATTGATAATATCGGCAGAAAACTCATATAATGTATTGTCACACAATCCGGTAATTTCCTTTTCATAAAATAATCCCGGTTCATTACTGGCATTTATTATCATCATGTATCCGAATTTGTCGGGACTGTTATCATATATTTTTATCCAGCCTGGAAATAGGTTCCAGTAACCGGTATAGTTCGCAATTGTGTATGATCCATCATCTGGTGGTGGATGAGGTTCATAATTGTATCCAGGTGCTATTTGAGGGTCTGTGGATACAACATTTGTGTTTCCGGAGCCAAAATCCCCATAAGTAAATATATTTTCCCCAAGATTTCCACTACATATTTGCCCAGATATTGGGAAAGCAAATGTCAATGAATAAAAAGCAAGAAGATATTTGAAAGCCTTTATCATTTTATTTTCTCATTTCTAAGCTAAAGTCCATATTGGTTGTGGCTCTCCATAGCCATTCAATGGGACCATATAGATATTTGGTTAGCCAATATCTACTGATTACTACTTGTATAATGAAGAAACATATCCCCATAATCAGGCTCCATGTGGCTCCCAAATACTTCCACATTCCAAATCCAAAACCAAAAAAGAAGATCACACCGAATACTGCCTGTACGATATAATTGGTCAAACTCATTCTCCCATATGTGGTCAGGTATTCTAAAAATACTGACTTCCTAATTGCCAGATTTATTAAGATAAAGATACTCATTATTACCGTGGTGTAACCCAAATTTGACATAGCTTTGATCAAAGTTGAAAAAAGACCAATTTGGAGTTCTGACAATAATTGAGAATTTGCAATTAAGTTGTATGCAAAATGTAGTAGAGTTATATTTACTATGCTAACTAAAAGAATCAAACTGATTTGTTTCCTATACTTGGAGATATTCTCAAAATATTTCTTTCTCCCAATTAATAAACCAATTATGAATAAAGCCATCAACTGAACTGCTCTACCTGTATAATAAGTCCATGCATAAACCAAATATCTGGATTTCCAAAAATTTATTTTAACTACATCCCAAAAACTGCCTCTGGCATATACTTCCTCTGCCTCCGCAAACCAATTGCCTCCCCAGTCAGGTGTGAAAATGTATGAACTATCAATAAAGGATAAAACTAGATGGTATAAAATTGGAATTTCCATAATTAGCAATAGAGCAATTGCTACTAGTACTTTGTTATTTAACTTGTATAGTAATAATAGTGGGAATCCCATGAGTGCGTAGATATGAAGTATATCACCTCGGTAAATCAATGAGTGAATCAATCCCATTATCAATAGTATCGCAAGACGCCATGCGTATCTTCCTCTATAATCAATTCCTATCTCCTCTTTTCTGTTGATCTGAATAAAAAAACTAAATCCAAAAGTAATTGCAAATATCGAATATGCTTTTCCACTTACAAGGAATATAATTACATCCATAACTTTTTGATCCATTTCTGGAGAAAAGATGAAATTATATTCTGAGGTATAAAAAAAGTCGAAATGTTCAACAAAATGGATCAGCACAATTCCCAATAATGCAAATCCTCGAAAGGCGTCAACTAATGCAATCCTTTTATTATTACCGTTCATATCAATCATGAGAACGGTTAGCCTTTTCCAAATAACCCAATACATAAACTGCTGGAGCATTCCAATTTAGGCAAACTTCATTGGAAGCATAACTCTCCTCCTCATCCATAAATGAGTTAGCAGGCATTGCATGCAGATAATGTACTTGTGAGATATCCTGCCTATCGTTGTTGGGACCACCCACAATAAATCCCGGTATTGGCTCGTCGATTCCATCTGCTCCGCTTGGCCGATGATGTGGGAACATAACTTGTTTTGATCCAAATCCTGTTAGGAAGCAATATCCAGTTGCATTTTTGCCATATATGTAATCATTAATTTGTTCTGCACCAATAAGATATTTGTCTTCATTAGAAATATTGTGAGCAATACATAATATTACAGCTTGATTAAGAATGTCACTATTCGACCCCCATTCAAATCTATTGAGTGCTATTTTATAAGGATTTGCATTTATCTGTTCCAGAATTTCGTCAGCTAATTTAATATGACTTTGTACTAGATTATTAATAAAAACTTCATCCAGCTGACTTGCATTTTCTATTAGAGAATGAAAAGCATTATTTCTAATAAAGAACTTCCAACTATTTGTTAGCTCATGTATATAGTGTTTGTTGTTCTGTTGAAGGTAATTTAGGTATTCCTCATTTTTCGTTGTTAAATATAACTCAGCAGCGGCCCAATAGAAATCATCACCAAAATAATCATCGCCATATTCACCTGTCGATACATCTTTTGGATTGTTGAATTCAATATCATTGTTTTTAAGTGCCCAAACCCATGCTTTCTGTGACGCATCTAAAGCAATCTCTGACCAATGTGTGTCAATATTTTTATAGATTCTTGATGCCTGGGCAAGTACGGCTGCAAAATTCAATGTGGCAGCAGTTCCTTTACCAATAATCCATCGATCAAGGTCATATTCTTCAGGCATAACAAAACCACTAAATGTACTGGCAGTTAGTTTATGATAAACTCCACCGTCATCATCCTGCATCGTAAGAATCCAGTCAAGTTCGTATTTAAGTTCATCATATAAGTCACCAATACCATTTCCACTTTCAGGAATATTAAGTGCACCGTCTGGGATTATATCAGGAAATTGTTCAAGTAATAGTAGCATTTGTCCGGTTGAAAGGCAAGCATTGCCAATGTATTTTCCATAATCTCCAGCATCATACCAACCACCACGAGAGTCAAGGATTCCTTCAGTTCTTCCACTAGATGGATGATAGTAGCAATTATTGTCGGGATGACCAGATTTACGAGCCCACATTCCCCCAAATTTTTCATCAATTGGCATAGATGCTCTTTGATAATAATAACTTTTTATGGCGGCAACCAGGGCTTCTGAGTATAGATTTTCTTTTATGACAAAGGGATATGACGTAAAATTACCATCAATTTGAATATAGTACAACCCCTCCTCCGTTAGTTTACTGAAGTCTCCTTGCAAAACTCCTTCACCAGAGGCTTCAGAGATTCCATTATCAATTAGTTCCCCTTCAAACACTGATTTCCCATTTCCATCAATGATTTTGAAATGAGATGCAATTGAATCAGCAACAATAAACTGTTTACTGGATTGTGGGTAGTAACCTATTTGATTTAGTCTTATGGAGTCGGATATATTTACGTTTTTTTGTGGCTGATTACAACCAATATTTGATAATATGATAATTATCAGTGGAAATATTAAATTTTTCATGATTAAATCTTTAGGAAGATTCTTTTTTTGTACAATATCAAAACTGGTATATAACAAAGTGCTGTGTATATTACTGCCCATGAAAGTGATATAAGTTCAGGTAATAACCCTATATTAATTAGTGATTCCATATACAATTCTTGTATCCCATGGTTACCTGAAATTGGAATATAAGTAAGTGGTATTCCAATAATATATAAAAGTATATATGCTATAATTGCGTTTGATCCAAAAACTATTGCAGGTTTGCCCCAATTAATGTATTTCTTAATGTCCATTACCCAGATTAGGATAGCCCAGGCAATTGATGCCAAACCGCTGGTATAAAGCACATATGAGCTTGTCCATAAATTTTTATTAATTGGGAAAGACCAACTCCAGACTTCTCCAGCAATTATGGCGAAAGCACCACCAACAAAAAGCAGAATAATCTTCTCATTGATATTCTTATTGGATACAATTAGATGTCCTGCAATCATTCCTGATATCCCAGTCACCACTGCCGGGATTGTACTCAACAGTCCTTCGGGATCCCATGTTCCTTGGTACATATGGAATGGGATAATCTTATTGTCAATCCATGCAGCAAGATTACTGCCAGGCTCAAGTACTCCGGCCCCAAATTCAGGAACTGGGATTACTATCATAGCAATAAAGTACCCCAACAAAAGAAGTATGCCAGTCCAAATTTGCGTTTTAATAGATGAATATATGAACAACAAAGAACAAAACATAAATACCATGGCTATTCTTTGTAACACTCCGGGTAGCCTCAGTTCAGTAAAGTCACTACCAATCAAATTAAGCAATACTCCCAATACAAATATTGTCAAGGATCTCCTAATTATCTTGATGATTAGTTTCTTTTTATATCTGCCAACACAAATCTTGTTTTTGAATGCAAGCACAATAGAAACCCCGACGATGAAAAGAAAAAAAGGAAACACTAAATCGGTTGGAGTAAGACCATTCCATTCAGAATGTCGCAGTGGAGGAAAAACATATGACCATGATCCAGGAGTGTTAACAATTATCATTCCTATAATCGTAATTCCTCGAAATGCATCCAGAGAGACAAGCCTTTCTTTCATACTATGTTTTTTATAGCCTTACCATACTTGGTTCATCAAATTTAACGGTTTCGGTAAGATTAAATTCTAGCATCATATCCTTAACACTTAAAACAAATTCTCCCTTTTCAGATACCAGCTGGTTATCATAATTATAAAATGCAAGATCTCTTGGCGAGATTTCAAATTTAACTTCCTTGATTTCTCCAGGTTCAAGTTCAATTTTCTTAAATCTGCGGAGCCGTTTGTTATCTGGTGAAATTGTTGCGAAAAGATCAGAAGTATAAACCATTACGACTTCTTTTCCAGTTCTTGAGCCAGTATTTTTAACCTTTACAGATATGTCTACTTTACCATATGGTGTCAGTTGGTCTGTATTTATTTTTAGTTCACTATATTCAAATGTTGTATAGCTTAGTCCATGTCCAAACTCGTATTGAACTTTGACATCAGACGCATAATCATAAATACCTTCTTGTTTTTCTTGTTTTTCTGCAGGTTTATAATCATAGGTTATTAATGAATTTGGGAAATTTGGATAAGTATATGGGAGTTTGCCACTTGGGTTCTCATCTCCAAAAAGCACTTCTGCAAGAGCATCACCACCATAGTTGCTGGGTAAGTATGTTTGAATTATGGCATCCATTTCCCTCTCAAACTTACGTATTAATCTTGGCCTTCCTTCATTCAGAATTAGGATTAGTGGTTTGCCAGTCTTTGCCATTGCTTGAGCTAGTTCGGTTTGATTTTCGCTTATATATAGATCCTTAAGATCTCCTGGTTTTTCACAGTAACTATTCTCACCTAAAAACAATAGGATATAATCGACACTTTTAGCAGCAGAAACAGCACTCTTTATATCAATATTTTCCTCCTCAAAATATTTCCCATTATTATTATAGGAAATTGCCTCTACAAACTTTACATTTTTCTGCCCAATCTTGTTTTTAATTGCTTCAAGAAATGTATTGTATTCCTGTGCAAATTCTTCTACCTTTTCTCCTTGCCATGAATAAGACCAACCACCATTCATCGCACGCATGGTATTTGCATTTGGTCCGGTTACCAATACTTTCACATCTTTACTTAAAGGAAGTATTCTATTTTTATTCTTTAATAAGGTCATCGATTCAATTGCAGCTTCGAGGGCTTTTTCCTCAAATTCCTTACTTGCAAATTTTGGATAGTCAGTAGAATTAGTATTTGAATTTTCAAACAGTCCCAATTTTAGCTTTAACACGATTATTCTTGATACAGCCTCATCAATTCTACTCATCAGCACTTCTCCCTCATTGACAAGTTCAATTAGATAATCACAAAATTTGAAATTATATGGTACCATCGACATGTCGATACCAGCATTGATTGCTAGTTTTACCGCCTCCTTTTCGCTTTTAGTAATCTTATCTCTTTCATGAAAATTCTCAATATCAGCCCAATCGGAAACTAACATTCCGTCAAACCCCATTTCATTCCTTAATAATTGTGTAAGAATTTCATAATTAGCATGAACAGGATATCCATTTATTAATCCTGAATTAACCATAATAGTACTAGCACCAGCATCAATAGCTGCCTGAAACGATGCTGCATGTTTTTCTTTAAGTTCCCGCACAGAAATGCTTAGTGGATTCCTGTCTTTACCAGAGTTAGAGTTATAAGCTAGATAATGTTTTATGCAAGAGGCACCGTGAAGGCTATCGATACTTTCCCCACTTCCTTCAAAACCTTCAACTGCAGCAGCACCAAGCTGTTGTGCTAAATAAACATCTTCACCATATGTTTCCCAGTACCTTGGATCTCTTGGGTCACGACCCATGTCCAATACGGGAGAGAATGTCCATGGAATATTTGATGCTCTCATTTCATATGCAGCTAGCTCATTAAGTTCTTTAACCAAGTTGGGATTGAAAGTTGCACCTTGTCCTATTTGTTGTGGATATAAAGTTGCGCCAGAAGTATAATTAACACCATGGATTGCATCAATACCATAAATAATAGGAATACCAGTTTCCTCTATGGATAACTCTTGCAAATACGATATTATATCATACCACCATTGAGGGCTTCTGGCACGATTATTTACAGTATTTAGCACAGATCCTATTTTATATTTGCCAATTGCAAGTTTAATCATTGCGGTATCTAATATCACAGGTTCAGCTCTCTCATCATTTTCACCCATAAGAGCAAATACATCTAAGGTAATCTGAGTCATTTGGCCTACTTTCTCCTCAATCGTCATTGATGATACTATTTGATCCACTTTTGATTCTATATTATTTTTGGAATCCATGGATTTATTTTTCTCACAGCTGATATAGGAAATTGTAGCTATAAAAACCAAAAAATAAAAAATTACTTTTTTCATATACAATAAATAAATGTTTTCTAACTAGGACATAATTACAATTACATCATAAATTTCATTTGGGACTGGTAATGGTAATATATTTCCAGTAATAATTTCATTATTAACTGTAATCGTAGCATTATTTCCGCCCTTATTGATCACTTTAATGCAATAAGTTGCATCTCTATATTTTCTGGTAACCTTAACTTCCTTGAGTTTTGCAGGTAACTTAGGATCAATGATCAAACCATGGTAGTCAGGTCTGATTCCCAGGATATAATGACTAATTGAATAAAGGTTCCATGCGGCAGTTCCTGTTAGCCATGAGTTTTTTGCTTGCCCGGGAGTCGCTGCATCCTTACCTGCTATCATTTGTGAATATACATAGGGTTCAGTTTTATGCAGCTCACTTATTTCTTCCAAATATGCAGGAGCTATCCTTGTGTAATAGTCAAAAGCTTTATCATTATTGCCAAGCATCGCCTCAGAAATAATTATCCATGGGTTATTATGGCAAAATATTCCAGCATTTTCCTTGTAGCCAGGAGGATAGCTGGTTATTTCACCAAGTTCAAGATGATATTTTGTATATGGTGGATTTACCAGTACAATTCCATGTGGAGTTGCTAATCTTTTCGAAACACTATCCATGGCTTTTTGGGCCCTGCCGTCTGAGTGACCGATACCTGCCATAGTGCAAAATCCTTGAGGCTCAATAAATATTTTTCCTTCATTGTTTTCTTTACTTCCTATTTTATCTCCAAAATTATCGTAAGCTCGCAAAAACCACTCACCATCCCAACCGTGCTTATTAATGGTTTCAATCATACTTGCTACATGAGTTTTGGCTTCACCTGCTTGACCATTTTTGCCGGTCTTCTCACATATTCTTACAAATTCATTTCCATACATCACAAACATTCCAGCTATCATTACTGATTCAGCAATGTTATCACTCTTGTTCTCAGTTGTTTGAAATGGTTCTCCTGGTTCTTCGGAAAAGCAGTTTAAGTTCAGGCAGTCATTCCAATCAGCACGACCTATCAATGGTAGTCCATGAGGACCCAGGTTTTTTACTACATGATAAAATGATCTCTTTATATGCTCAAAAATTGATGATTGGTTGTCATCGTCATCAAAGGGAACTTCTACATCTAATAATGACCAATCACCTGTTTCTTTAATATAAGTCGATACTCCGAGTACTAACCATAGAGGATCATCATTGAAATTACCTCCAATATCACCATTACCTTTTTTTGTTAACGGTTGATATTGATGATAGGCACTTCCGTCTTTCATTTGTGTTGAAGCAAGATCAATGATCCTCTGTTTGGCAAGTTCTGGTACCATATGGATCATGCCAATAATGTCTTGATTTGAATCCCTAAAACCCATTCCACGGCCTATTCCCGATTCAAAATAAGACGTACTTCGTGAGAAGAAATACGTTATCATACACTGGTATTGGTTCCAGATGTTAACCATCCGATCCAATTTCTTGTCTTCACTAACTACATGAAGATTACATAATAAACTATCCCAATATTTCTTAAGTTCAACAAAGGCATCGTTTACTTGATTAACAGATTTAAACTGATCAATCATTTTGTATGCCTTTGTTTTATTGATGATGTTGCTGGATATGAATTTTTCACTTTGTTCATTCTCAACATAACCAAGAACAAAAACTAATTCTCTTGTTTCTCCAACTTCAAGAGTAACCTCGATAAAATGCGAAGCTATTGGAGACCATCCATGTGCCACGGAATTTCCACATTTTCCTGAATTTACCATTTCCGGATTATCAAATCCATTGTATAATCCCAAAAAAGTTTCACGGTCTGAGTCAAATCCTGAAATTGGCTGATTTACTGAATAAAAGGCGTAATGATTCCTACGTTCTCTGTATTCTGTTTTGTGATAGATCACCGATCCTTCAATTTCAACTTCACCAATATTGAAATTCCGTTGAAAGTTTGTCATATCGTCCAATGCATCCCAAAGTGCCCATTCAGCAAATGAATATATCTTTAAGGTTTTTGTACTATCACCTGAGTTTTTTAGTGTGAGTTTTTGCACTTCACCGTCAAATCCAAGAGGTACAAAGTGAAGTACTTCGGCACTAACTTCATTCAACTTACCCTTTATCTTAGAGTAGCCCAAACCATGTCTGCATTCGTATTCATCCAACTTTGTTTTACATGGCTTCCATCCCGGCGACCAAACTTGGTCTCCATCCTTTATATAGAAATACTTGCCACCATCATCAACAGGAACATTGTTATATCTATATCGGGTGATTCTTCTTAATCGGGCATCCTTATAAAAGCTGTATCCTCCGGCAGTGTTTGAAATAATGCTAAAGAAGTTTTCATTCCCAAGATAATTTATCCACGGATACGGAGTTTGAGGATTTATAATAACATACTCTTTATTATTGTCGTCGAAATATCCAAATTTCATATTGTCGTTTTTAGAATTAATCGTTTGGTAGTTTATCCCACCAATTCACCTTAAGCACAACTGAAGTTATTAATACAATGAGTAAGGCAATACTCATATCCATCCATTTGCCAAGCACAAGAAATACTGGTGTTGCTACTATTGCTGTTTGCCAAATAATTCCAACAAGGATATTATAAAGATCTGTTTTGAAATTTTTATTTTCCTTAAATGAAGGGTCAGCTTCAAGTACTCTTTTCTTTACAGGCTTCCATATACCCCAAGGCCTAACTGTTTTGTAAAAATTATCAAGTACTTTTGGTTCAGTAGCGGGATATAGGAAAGTGCCCAAATAACAGCCTATTAATGATGAAATAAGTAATAGTGGAAAGTAATACAATTCGAGAGTTTCTTTGAATATTAATGGAAAGATGAGAGCAGGTATTAATCCTGCCAACATACCCCAAAAATAACCATAGCCATTAAATCTCCACCAGTACCACTTAAGAACGTTAGAGGCAACATATGATCCCCAAAGAGCCGAAACTATCCATTGTAGTAGGCTATTTACATTTTTCGCATAAAGACCAAGTATTACGCTTACCACCATTATTAATACCCCAACAATGTAATTCGTGTTTTTGATTTGTTTATTTGAAGCATCTTTTTTAACCTTCAAATAGATATCATTTACAACATATGCTTGTGCTGCATTCAATGTTCCTGCAAAAGTAGACATGAATGCAGCAAGTAATCCTGCTAATAGAAGTCCGGTTAATCCAACTGGAACGAATTCACTTATGGCAGATGGTAGTATTTGTTCAAAATCAATATTTCCAGCAACAACTAAGTTCAATCTATCATAGTAAAGAACAGCAAGTACAACAAATCCTGTTATCATAAAATATCTTACAGGATTTAGGATAACACTTACCATCCCACTCATTTTTGCACTTTCCTTAGGTGATTTTGCTGAAAGAATTTTTTGCATATCATAGTTAGGTGCAGGTCCTGCAGCACTGGAAAGGAATCCCTTGAACAGCATCATCATCATGAAAATGGAAAATAGAGAGAACCCATCATCCTTAATCTTCTGATTTACTTCTGGGATAATAGTACTCCAATCTAAATCCAGCTCCCAACCAAACCAAATTGAATACCAATTATCAGGTACAAGTAGCGAGTTATCAGCTAATGCATTCATTGCTATTATTCCAATAATTAACGACGATAATGTCATAATAATATATTGAAGTACATCAGTCCAAACAATACTCATCATACCACCCAAAACAGCGTATAAGGTTGCAAATAGTGTAAAAACTACACCATATACGTGAGGAATGTACTCAGGAGAAACAATATCAGGACTAATACCCATTGAATTACATACAATATTCCAGGGGATAAAAATCATCATAAACTTACCAAGACCAATGAATCCATATGCTAAAAATCCCAAACAACTAATAAGCGCATATACAACAACAATATTGTGTGAAAGTAATGAACCTTTACCTGTTCCAAAGCGAGTTTGGATCCATTCCGCACCAGTAGTTACATTAGATCTTCTGAGCCAAATAGATAGAAATACCATTAGGAATATTTGATTAAAAACAGGCCATAGCCAAGGAATCCATATGCTCTTTAGTCCGTAAACAAACCCGAGGGTTACTAACCACATGGTACCTGAAATATCAAACATACCTGATGCGTTTGATAAACCCAGCAAGTACCATGGCATCTTATTTCCACCAAGTAAATATGATTTTTTATTTTCTTGTGCTTTTTTCTTCAGAACAAATCCAATTACAATAGTTGCAAGAAGATATGTTCCAATAATTATAAAGTCTATTATATGCAATTCCATCCTTTAAGCTTTCTATTTATTGACAATTTGTTGGATGTGTAGAAAGTACAATTATCGTTTTCTTTATATATTATATAGGTAATCCAAGTTTATCTTTTTTAGTTCTTTCGTATACATCTTTACTAAAAATAAATACTTGTGCGGGTTTATGAGCCACTCCCTTTTGTTTCTCGTCAAGAGGTATGATATATTTCAATTGCAGAATTTTTTTTCTAAAGTTTCGCCTGTCATACTTTTTTCCCAATACAGCTTCATAAAGAGTTTGCAGTTGTGATAGCGTGAATTTTTCCGGAAGTAATTCAAAGCCGATTGGTTCCCTTGCAAGTTTAACACGAAGGTATCTGAGAGCTTCAGCAATGATAACATCATGATCGAAACCTAATTCAGGGAGATTATCAGATGGAAACCACATAGAATCCTTGTGTTGTTTGTCGGGGTGGATGTTGGCGCTATTGACCAACGAATAATATCCAACTGTTATAACATGACTAGATACGTTTGGATAAATACTTTTTATCCATAGCATATCTTTTGGGTTTTTTATACGGTCTACATTTCCAAACGTGTGAAATTGTTCAAGGAATATGTTATCTAATCCTGTTTTGTCTTTAAGAACTCTAATTGCTGCTTTATCTAAATCCTCATTTTCAAGTACATGATGCCCCTGAAGTGTGTAGTCAGTAAATTGATGTTCACCTGTTTGAGTATCTTGTAGTTCGCGTTTGGTTAATAATATATTTAACTTATTAAAATCAAAACCAAATACAACACAATCGACTGATAAATTAGGAATAATATTTCTCATAGACAATAAATGTATTTATTACACAGTGCAAATATAGATAATAATTATTTTAAAATGCGATAAACTGAGAAAAAATAGTATGATATTATTAACCTGTAAGTGCTGGTAATAGATAGGTATATATAATTTATGTAATTTAGAATAAGTATAAATAGAGTGTATTATTTAACATTTATTATGATTTAATAAAAAATGATGTATTTTTGTATGTGTAATTAATACACTATCTAAATGATGGCAATTAAAAAATTGAAAATTAGGATTGTCACTATTTTCAAGATAATTATCTCTGTATTATTAACGGATACTAAGAATTAAATGGCAATTAGTCAGTTTAAATTAACAATAAATTAAATCTAAATCTTATGAAAGCAGATTTTTACAATTATTTGAAATTGGACACATTTGCAAAAAAGTTCCTATTTATAATAGGAATGCTGATGATAAGTATTACTACTTCTCTATCAGCTCAGCAAGTGTTCGAATACACCGGTACGGTATACGATGTTGTAGGTGAAGCCCTTCCAGGTGTTAACGTAATTGAAAAAGGAACCAGTAATGGTACAGTTACTAACATTGATGGTAATTTTCGTTTAGAATCAGAAAACGAGAATATTACTATCACCTTTTCAATGATAGGCTACAAAGCAACTACCTTCGCTGCTGAGCCAGGTAAAGTTATTAAACTTACTCTGAAGGAAAGTATTGTGGGACTTGATGAAGTTGTGGTTATTGGTTATGGCACAGAAAAACGTGCAAACGTAACTGGTGCTATTTCAAAAATGAATGCTTCTCAGATTGCTGAGATTCCTGTTACTAGTGTTAATGAAGCATTACAAGGTCGTTTGGCTGGTGTTAATGTTACTAATAATTCAGGTTCTCCGGGAGCTGGATTAAAAGTTATTATCCGTGGTGTTGGTACAAATGGTAGCGCTGCTCCTCTTTATGTAGTTGATGGTGCCGTAGTTGGAAACATCGATAATATTGAACCCTATGATGTTGCATCAATTGAGGTACTGAAAGATGCTGCTTCTGCTGCTATTTATGGTGCTTCTGCTGCAAATGGTGTTGTGCTCATAACAACAAAGCAAGGTACAGAAAGGCCAGGTGTAGTTACTTATAATATGCAAATTGGTTCTAGTAGTATTGGTCATTATACTCAACCAATGGATGCTAATAGCTATGCCAGCTGGGTAAATGAAGCTAATGTTGGTGTAACTATCCCTGAAAATTCAGCTATAAATACTAACTGGATGGATGAGATTCAATCAAATGGAATGACTCAACGTCACCATTTAGGATTTAGTGGTGCTACTGAAAAGGGTGGTTATTATATTTCTGGTTCATATCTAAACCAGGATGGAGCTGTTGGTGGTGATAAATCTAATTTTGAGCGCTTTACATTGCGGGCCAACATTAATCAACAAATTAAGCCATGGTTGAAAGTTGGAACAAACCTTACTTATAACCATTACGATTTAAGTGCTATAACTGAAGATAGTGAGTTTGGTGGAATTATCTCTTCTGGTCTAATGCTGGATCCACTAACACCAGTTACATATGATGGAGCTCTTCCAGGTTTTGCACAGGATGCACTAAATACAGGTTACACTTTGGTACAAGATGGTTCAGGACAGTATTATGGAGTTTCAGAATATGTAAAAGGTGAAATTGCTAACCCTTTAGCACAAATTGAAATTCAAAAAGGATATACTAAAGCTGATCAGTTTATGGGAAACGTTTATGCTACTTTTGGTGGTGATATTTGGAAAGGTATTTCTTTTACAACTCGTGCAAATGTCGATGCAGCGAATAGCTTATACCATGAATGGTATCCTACTTACTGGTTCTCATCAGAAAGAATGAATACACAAGCAAGTATTCGCGATAACACAGATCGTTGGAATAACTGGATGTGGGAAAATTACCTGAATTATAAAACTACTTTTGGTGAAAAACATAATATAAATGTAGTTCTTGGTACTTCTGCACAACAGTCAACACATAAATATATAACTACTTTCTCAGGACCAATGTTCTCTGAAGGTGATAATTATGCTGAGCATGGTGATGTAGAAGTTGATGGTAAAGTTAGTGGTAACTTGCGCGACGACAGAATGATCTCTTATTTTGGCCGTGCTTCTTACAATTATGATGACAGATACCTTGTAAGTGTTATTTTCCGTCGTGATGGAACTTCTTTACTTGGAAGTGACAACAGATGGGGTAATTTCCCTTCAGTAAGTGCAGGGTGGATACTTAGCAATGAAAAATTCTGGAAAATTGACTTTGTTAATTTCTTAAAAGTTAGAGCATCTTGGGGACAAAATGGTATGCTTTCAGGATTAGGTCCTGATCAATTCCGCGCCCTTATTACAAGTTCTGGTATAAAGTACCCTAAACCAGGTGGTGGATTCTATACAGGAGCTGAGCCAGAACTTCTTGCAAACCCTGAGTTAACATGGGCTACTAGTGAACAAATTGATGTTGGTTTGGATATGTATATGCTAGCAAACAGACTTACATTTGGTTTTGATTATTACCAAAAGAAAACAAAAGACCTCTTAACACCAGGATCTCCACCTCCATCAGTTGGAAATAATGCACCATTTGTAAACGCAGGAGATGTAACAAATAAAGGTGTTGAAATTGAGGTTGGATACAGAAAATATGATGGTAAATTCAATTATGATATGAACCTTAACGCAACATGGATGAGTAACGAGGTTACTTATCTTAATCCATTACTTGATAGAGTTGCAGGCGCTCAAGTTGGAACAGGTTGGACAGCAACTTGGTTTGAGCTAAATCAGCCAGTTTGGTTTTTTAGAGGTTACCAAACAGAAGGTATTTTCCAAAACCAAGGTGAAATTGATGCTTATAAAGCTGCAAATGGAGGTTTAGCCGGATATGATCCTGTAGCTGGTGACCCAATTGTTTCAAACACAAATGGTGATAATTTAATTAACGAAGAAGATCAAACTAATATTGGTAACCCTCATCCAAAATTTATGTGGGGTGCTATGTTTAATTTTGCATATTCTGGTTTCGATTTAAGAATATTCTTACAAGGTGTTCACGGACAGGATGTTCTTCTTGGATGGAACCGTTACGACAGATCTACTTCAAACCGTCCTCAGTTTTTCTATGATGAAAGATGGACAGGTGAAGGAAGTACAAATGAAAAACCTCGTGCTGAACAATCAAGTCCTTATGTATATAATAGTGACTTAATGGTTTTCAAAGGCGGTTATGTTAGAGTAAGACAAATCCAATTAGGATACACTATACCTAAAAATGTAATGAAAGATAAAATTCAGAACTTAAGAGTATATGTATCACTTGATGATTACTTTACATTTACAAACTATCCAGGAATGGATCCAGAAGCAGGTTCAGGCAATGACAATAGTCAGGGTATTGACCGTGGATTATATCCAATACCTCGTAAAATATTGTTTGGATTATCATTATCATTTTAAACCGTGAAACAATATGTTGAATAAAACTTCTAAAAAATAAAAAAATTTAAAGAAATGAAAATAAGATATAAAATATTAGTAATCTTTGCAGTGATACTTGCTTTCACTGCCTGTAAGAAAGACTTTTTGGATGTTCCTCCACAAGGAAAGATGTCAGAAGAGCTGTTTTATGATACTGATGAACATGCTACAATGGCGATAATGGCAAGCTACGATATTCTTCAATGGATGAATGCTCGTGACTGGAATAGTGCTTACCTTGTGAAAACTTTCCCATCTGATGAATCAAATGTAGGTGGTGGTGATGCAGGAGATCAGCCTCCATTTCAAGAATTAGGTAGATTTACTTATGGAGCAAGTAATCCAACAATTACTGCAGTATGGCAGTCAAATTATTTTGGAATTTACAGAGCTAATAAGGTAATCAACAATGTTGAACCGGTTTCTGATATTCGCAAACAAATTATTGCAGAAGCAAAATTATTGCGTGCATATTACATGTTCGAGATAGCAAGTATGTTTGGTAAAGGCCCTCGTATGTTAGTGGAGCCACCACCAAGTGAATATGGTCAGCCATTTGTTACAGCAACAGAATTATATGAGCAGGTTATTAAAGACCTAGGTGAAGCTCTTCCTGACTTGCCTGAGAAAAGTCAGTATGCACCTGAAGATGTTTTCAGAGCATCAAAAGGAGCTGCTAACACATTACTTGGAAAGACCTATCTATATATGGAGAAATGGGCTGAATCTGCTACTGCATTTGAAGCAGTGATAGGATCAAACGAGTATCAACTTCAATCAGATTATTCAACTCTTTTCTTAAAAGAATCAGAGTTTGGTGTAGAATCAATTTTAGAAGCATCATGGGTAACTACTGAAGGCTACGACTGGGGTACTTTCCAATGGGGTGGTAGCAGAGCTATGGAAAATAATATTACATGGCAGTTAACAGGTCCTCGTGGTGATTATTTTGAAGCCGGCGAAACTGGCCTTATTGGTGGCTGGGGATTTAATTACCCTAAGCAAAATGCTTATCAAGTATTTGTTAATGCTGGTGATACAACAAGAAAACCTGCTTCAATCATGTCATTACAAGATTTAAGAGATATGGGTGGCGATTGGACAAATGAAGAATCTTGGGGTTGGGATGGAAACATCCGCGTTAAATACGGAACCCGTATGGATGAAACTAGTGGAGCTGAAGGTGCAGTACCAGAATTAAATTATGGTACAAACCTCCGTTTGATGCGTTATGCTGACGTTCTACTTATGGCTGCTGAGGCAAACCATAAAGCTGGTAACGACGGTATTGCGGCAAATTACCTAAACCTGGTAAGATCAAGAGCTAATCTTGGTGCATTTACTGGTGATATTATGGAAGCTATTATGACAGAGCGTCAAATGGAGCTTTGCTTCGAAGGTGTAAGGTTCTTAGATCTTATCAGATGGGGGAAAGCTGCTCAAGTACTAGCTACTCAAGGATTTGTAGCTGGCAAACATGAACTTTATCCAATTCCTCAGGATGAGATGCGATCAAATTCTCAAGCAACTCAAAACTTAGGATACGGTAACTAGTTAATAAATTGAATTATTTTGGTTAATGATTGTGAATTTAGGGGGCGTTGTTATGCGCCCTTTTTTTCGTTTATTAGTATCAAAATTAGTTAAAGATATTAGCTATAGACCATACTAAACTCTTAGCACATGGATTAAAATACTTTAAGGCAGAAGCTCGATAAACCTATAGCAAGTGTTTGCTGAGCTAGGTTAAAAAATATTTGGGTTAGCACTTTTACTAAATTGGATTAGGTTGTTGTAATACAACCAATATCTTGCGGAAAATGATAAATAAATACTAAGAAAATCATTATAAACATAATGACATAGATCATTTAAATTTTAATATTGAATAAGATAAGACTTTAAATAAAAAAAGATTTTGGCACTTTCAGTCCTTAATGATTATTTTGTTTTGTATGTAATACTTTATTCATAAACTTCAATAAATTTGTTTTTAATAAGAAAAAGATATTAGATGTTTACTATAAAGAAGGCAAAGTTTGGTCAATTTGAAAAGATAACAATACTGAATAGAAAAACTGAAGAGTATGTGGATATTATACCTGCATATGGAGGAAATATTATAGAACTAGTTTTATGTAAGGGTGGTAATTTGTATAGCGTTATTGATGGCGAAAAAAGCTATGAAGAACTTATTAAAAATTCCTGTCATAGAAGTGCAAAGCTTTTTCCGTTTCCAAATAGAATTAAAGATGGAAAATACTCAATAAATGGAATGAACTATATGTTTCCGGTTAATCATGAAGAAGAAAACAATGCAATTCATGGATTCATATTCGATAAATCTTTTGAAGTTTCAAAACTTGAGGAAACTGAAATGGCAGCTACTTTAGTATTGGAGTATCACTACAATAATAATATCAAAGGATACCCTTTTTCGTTTAAGATGACAATAACATACATATTATCACTTAGCGGTATTGAGGTTATAACAAATGTTATAAATAAAGGAAGTAATACCATGCCAATGGGAGATGGCTGGCATCCTTACATAACGCTAGATGAAAGTATCGATAAGCTATTTCTACAAATACCTTCAGATAAAAGAATAGTTGTAGATGATAGAATGATTCCTACTGGAGATATTGAAATTGATAAGCGTTTTGATAATCTTACGATTATTGAAAATGCATGTTTTGATGACAGTTATTATATTGATAATGATAAAACTGCAATTACAAAGTTGTATTCAGAACAAAAGGATCTAACAATTAATCTATGGCAGGATTCAAGATACTCGAAATATAAGTATCTACAAATTTATATTCCTCCATCACGTAAGTCTATAGCAATTGAACCAATGACATGCAAAGCTGATGCCTTTAACAGCGGTGATGGGCTTATTGTTCTATCACCAAATGAGAAATTTAAAGGAGAGTATGGAGTTTTTCTGAGCTAAAGCACCTACAATTAAAATCCAAGGGTGTCAATCATGGATCGCGATCCATCAACCCAAGCATTCTTTAATATTCATTGTCAGCAATCTCAATGCTTATAGTTTTAATTGGGTGCGATGAGCATCTTTAAAAAGGCTTAACTCTCCTTCGGTTTTAGATTTTGGTTTAAATTTCTTGCAAGCTTTATTTTCTGAACTTTTTGGTTTATTATAGTTAGTTACTAATAATGTAATACCAATTGCGAAAACTGTAATATGATTAACCACAACCAACTAGCATTGTTATTCTTATTTTTTACTTCCTAAGAAAATATACTGGGAGAATTTTTAATTATTTTCTTCCTCTTTTCTTTTTCATTTTTCAACTAGTAATATACATTATTAGATTAGGAAGTTCACTTAATCCGCCACTTAATTAATGCTAATCGAAACAAAGATAAAAATAATGGCAATAATCACCTGTCTCAAGTAAATGATATTGTGTAAGATTATGAACCATAAAATTGTTTTTTTCGTAATGCATTTTTATGGGCGGACGAAAGGGCTTTACGTTAAAGTTATTTTATGTCATTATGACTTGATACTAGTAACAAAGAAAAATGGAAATAAAAAATAGCATTGTCAATCACAACATTAATAAACACTATCACAGATTATTTTTAGATGAACCAAAGTATAAAAATCTGTTCATATTTGATTGATTTATTCAATCCTATTGATTAATTGATCTCTTGAAATTAAGTAATTATATGCCGAAGAGCTGAAGCCCCTGATTTTAACAACTACATCAACATAGTTGCCTGTATCCCACTCAGGCCCATCATTACTTACCCTGTGTAAAATAAAATCAGGTATTGAATAATTATCATTGCTCTCCGGAGTTGAAATCCAAATTTGTTCGCCATTAATTACATAAAGAGTAACAATGTCAACATTATCTTCAATAAGTAAACTATCAATATTTCTTACATTGAGGGAAGCTGTTAATCCTCTCTTTTCAGGGATGCCACCTCCAGGAAAAAAATCTCGATAAAGTTCAGTCTCTAACACCAGATTTTGCATATCTATATTCAAAGTATCCTTTGAATCAATATAAAGCAGATTACGAAGTTCATTATCTATAACAATGTCTCCCTGTAAGCCATCTTTTTCACAAGAATAGAATTGAAGCATAATAATGGATAATAAAATAATCTTAAATCCAACCAAAAGTGATTTATTAAAAACCATAATATTTAGGTTTGCTATATTAATTCATAAAAAGTTTAAACGACAACAAAAATGAGTTTGTTGTAAACTTGTTATCTACTGGATTTGTCGAAATATTTTCAGTTGTGTACATATAATAATCCTCACTCATAACCGAGTATACATAAGCAAAATCTATAGCATAATCATTTGTTTTATAACCTATTCCTCCTGAATACATCTGTCGTTTACCATCATTTAGGTTATTATCATATGGGCTTCCATAAAGAGCATACCCACCTCTAAAACTAAAGTTTGAGAGCCTCCACTCTGTTCCTGCCCTAAAGTTATGAGTTGCCTGATAAGATGATTTAATATCCTGGTTTACATCGGGGTAGCTATATCCTTTAGATGAAAATTTAGCAGTTGAATAATTAGCATACTCATATTCACCAGATACAAATCCATATGTTCCAATTAAGAAAGATGCACTACCTATTGCACGCAATGGTGTTGATAAGTGATAATCAAAATTACCAACAATTGATATGTACTCATCAGGATCGGTCCATTCCAAATCAGCAGTTGTTGTAGTATACCATCTATCGCTCATGCTCCAATAGTAAGTAGGCGTATGAAAAGCTCCACCAATACGCAGCCATTCGATAGGTTTAACTATGGCTCCAATTTTCAAATTAATTCCCCAACCGGTTGTCTCAACATTCTCACTTACACTCCAATTATTAAAATAAGGAATAGTATCCTGATTATCAAATTCAGCATATGATGACTCACGATAATATCTAAGATATGGCAATCCTATTGTGGCACCTATATACAGAAAATCATTATAATTTCCAGAAAAAGAGAATACCCACTCATTAATTGACCCACGTGTTGTAACCCTCTGTTGTTGTAGTACTCCTGCAAAAGGTACAGGTGTAAAATACTGGTCAACTGTACCGGGGATTGTATCAATTAAATAAAGATACCAAGCAGGGTAAAGCTCATATGGATCATCACCTTCAAGGTAATCGTAATGTGTGCCATCAGCCATCTCTTTGTAAACATCCAATTTTGAATTCTCACCATTCTCACCTTGCATTAAAATTGAATTATTGAAATTATTAAGGCGGTTCATACCTATTCCAAACTGAAAGAACTTCCATCCCTTCCCTGAGCTCAAAGGCTTAACAAGAACATAACCAAGGTTACTCAGGTCAAAAATTGTTCTGGAGTCTTCAGCTAGACTACCATTGTATACTGAAGAAACATTTCTGCTAAAAACTTCAGGTGTAAAACTAAACTCACCTGTTCGGTATAGTCCCATTCCTGCGGGATTAGTACTTGCAGTTGAAAAATCAGCACCCAGAGCACCAAAAGCTCCCCCGGTAGCCATACTTCTTGCAGTTCCCTGATAATAAACCTGAGAGAATTTGAGAGCATCGTCTGCATACTGTGAGTACAAAGTAGTTGATAACAGCACCATTATAAGTATTATATGATATTTTTTCATCTTGTTTATAGTTTATCGTTAAACATTCGTCTTGTGTTAACTGAGGGGTTGACCATTCAGTTTAAACATGTTTCATCAGCTTATAATACACTTCTGAAAATCTTAACCTTAAATATGAGATCTATCTTCTCCCACCACCGCTTCTTGAGCTCGAAGAAGAGCCACTACTACCTGAACTACCGCTGCTCCTGGAACTACTGCCACTTCCTGAGCTGCTACTTCTTGAGGGTGAGCTGTAACTTCGGGTTGATGTATTCTTACTACCCGAAGAAGTACTTCTTTTTGCCGGAGCACTATAACTTTTAGGTGTTGATGTGGAACGAGTCTTTACAGTATTTCCGCTCCCCTTTGATGATGATGAATTAGTTCGAGGTGCAGAATAATTACTGCGAGTATTATTTTGTTTTGTCGACCTATTATAAGTGCTTGTATTTGTTCTTTTAGCTTTATTATTATTAGATGTATTTGTAGGTCTTACATATTCTTTACTCGACCTTGGTTGTCTTGATGGTAAACTCTCATATGATTTTGGCTTCTGATATTTTGTTGCCTGTCTCTCCAGACTATTAGTCTTTGGTGCTGGTTTCCTATACCGGTTTTCAGCTGTAGAAGGCTTACTCTGAATATTTTGTGCCGGCTTCATCTTTTTGTTTGGTTCAGATCTTTTAGCATTGTTACCAACAACACGAACTGAAGCTGCAGGCCTTTCCTTTGTGTTTACAGATCCCGTACTATTACCTGAACGTGGTGCAGTACGTGATGTTGATGCAGAAGGGTTATTTGAGGTAAGAGCTCCGCTTCTGGCAACTCTATTTTCATCATCAACTAATCTTTTTGAAGAAGGGTTAGAAGCAGTACCTGAGCGTCCGTTACTCGATCTTGGTATTGTACTTCCACCAGCACCTCTTCCACGCGGACCATAAGCCGCTGTATTTCCATATCCATAATCAGGATAATATCCGCCACCACCATAATATCCGCCACCTGCATAATATCCATCATAATAACCATTGTTATATCCTGCCCAATAGTTTCCTCTATAATATGGGTAACCCCATCCGTAATAAGGGTATCTCCAACTATAATATGGCCAACCGTATCCATAACCCATGGACATTCCATAACCCATGCCCATTCCATAACCCATGCCCATTCCATAGCCCATGCCCATTCCAAAATTAAGTGATAAATTTGAACCACCACAACCTCCGCAATCGGTATAATTGTCATCGTAATAATCATCACTAGTTCCTTCACCATTAAATCTACTTATTCTAGATGCATAGTCAGAGTCGTAGTACTCATCAACAAACTCATACTCCTCCGATTGGTCATCATCAGTAACCAAACCCGAACCAGCTGCTACTGAATATTCTGAATCAGATCCATCGGAATAATTGTTTTGATTAACATTATTATCCGAATAGCTTTGGGCATTTTTCTGATAATCATCCCAATTATATTGAGTTGGGTTTTGAGCTTTTGAAGAATAATAAACGTCATCCACAGGAAGATTGTTTGTAGATGAACAAGCACCCAATACAACAATAATCATAACTGAAATTAAGTAGCGAAATGTGTTTTTTGTTGTTTTCATGATTCCTATATGTTGTGCAATTGTAAACATTGTTTAATTTTGCGGTTTATTTGAAAAAATACAAATACTGTACCAAACTTAAGAAATGGCAAAACAATTAACATCCAGAAAAGAAAATTATTCTCAGTGGTATAACGATATAGTTATAAAAGCTGACCTTGCTGAAAACTCAGCTGTGCGCGGCTCAATGGTCATAAAACCTTATGGCTATGCTATTTGGGAAAAGATGCAATCAGTACTTGACACTATGTTTAAAGAAACAGGGCATCAGAATGCGTACTTCCCTTTATTTATTCCAAAATCATTTTTCAGTAAAGAAGCATCTCATGTTGAAGGCTTTGCAAAGGAATGTGCTGTAGTTACTCATTATCGTTTAAAGAATGATGAAAACGGTAATATAGTAGTTGACGAAGATGCAAAATTAGAAGAAGAATTAATTGTCAGGCCAACTTCTGAGACCATTATTTGGGATACATATAGAAAATGGGTTCAGTCATATCGGGATTTACCAATACTTATAAACCAATGGGCTAACGTTGTTAGGTGGGAAATGAGGACAAGGTTATTCTTACGTACAGCAGAATTCCTTTGGCAGGAAGGGCATACAGCTCATGCAACTAAAAATGAAGCCGTTGAAGAAACAGAAAGAATGGTTGGTATTTATGCTGAATTTGCTGAAAACTGGATGGCAATGCCTGTTTTACAGGGAGTTAAATCACCCAATGAAAGATTTGCCGGTGCCATTGAAACTTATTGCATAGAAGCATTAATGCAGGATGGTAAGGCACTACAAGCCGGAACTTCTCATTTTCTGGGACAAAATTTCGCAAAAGCTTTCGATGTACAATATGTAACCAAAGAAAATAAACAGGAATGGGTTTGGGCAACTTCGTGGGGCGTATCAACAAGATTAATTGGTGCATTAATAATGGCTCACTCTGATGATAGTGGGCTGGTTCTACCTCCTAAAATTGCACCTATACAAGTAGTGATTGTGCCTATTTATAAAAATAAAGAACAACTTGAAGCAATTAGTGAGACCGTTGCTGGTATTATCAAGGAACTTAAAGAAAGGAATATAAGCGTTAAGTTTGATGACCGCGATACCCAAAAACCGGGATTTAAATTTGCCGAGTGGGAACTCAAGGGTGTTCCGGTACGTCTGGCAATAGGACCACGCGATTTAGAAAACGGAACAGTAGAAGTTGCAAGAAGAGATACTCTTGAAAAAGAAACATTACAGATAACTGATATAGCTGAAAAAATTGAAAACCTCCTTTCTAAAATTCAGGATAATATTTTTCAAAAAGCATTATCATTTAGAGACGATAACACTTTTAGTGTTGATACATGGGATGAATTTACTGATAGAATTAAAAAAGGTGGCTTTGTACGCGCTCACTGGGATGGCACTTCTGAAACTGAGAAAATTATAAAAGATAAAACGAAGGCTACAATAAGAGTAATTCCTATTGATGAGAAATTAGAAGAAGGTAGTTGTATACTTACTGGCAAGCCATCCAAACAAAGAGTAGTGTTTGCTAAGGCTTATTAGGGATTAGTGTATTTATAGTACCTCTCGCAAAGGTATAATGTTTGCGTGGTGACAAAACTCAAAGCGCCTACCTATTATCTCAATATCTGCCTAAGGAGTATGAGAGATCCCCCCGGTAATGTTAAAATTTGCTATATTAGGAGTTGAATAATGACGTAAGTTTTATATTTCAATCATTATTCAATATTCATTTTTCCGTTTTCTTTCGATTTGAATTTGAGTATAGAGCTTTATGCAATCTCTAAACCGGATTTTTATAGGGTTTTTGTCATCCTCGATGCCTGCTTGCCGGCTAGGTAGGGAGGCACGACTGAGAGATCCCCATACTTTCCTGTCATCTCGAACGACGCAGGAGGAGAGATCTCCTAATACACTATCCCTATTCCCCGGGAGATTTCTCGTCATTCCGCTTAGCTCCATTTCCCTCCTTTAGAAATAAACCGTGTTCGCATGGGATTTCTCGCCGCCAAAGGTAGATCGAAATGACAACTAGTTTCTATTTCAAATACAGTTTCTTATTAACTACACCTTCTTGTGTTACTGTGTTTACAATGTAATATCCACTTGGTGCATTAATCATTAGTATTTGATTTTTATCACCTGTTAGTTTTGTGCTCAAAACATTTTGACCTAACATATTCATCACTTTAATATTGCCAATGTAGTTGTTTGCATTTAGTATATTAATGGTGTTGTTTGATGCCCATATTTGTACTAATTCCTGTGCAGATGTAGGGTCTTCTAAACCAAGTGCAGAGAAATGAATAACAAACCTTTCGGGATCATCCTGTTCAAATGCTGAAAACACATATACAGAGTTCTCGGTAAGATTATGATCCTTATTTAATTTTTTATCAAACAACCAAGTATCCATTTCCATGTTTTCAACTTCATACATTTCAATACTGAAGTTTAGTCCTTCGTTTTTAATAAATGTAAAAGGTATGGTTGTGGTTTCTTCAACATTTGGCATACTGTTAACAGCCATTGGCTGACCATCAATTTTTGAATAAAACTGTGCTGCGTATCCTGACAGATAATCACAGTCGTATTCTGCTTCATAACCTGTGGTTGACTCTGGAATGAATAGTAATTGACTTTCTTGAAAAGATTGATTATCAATATTATTTGCTTTTAATTTAATTATAGGAAAATCTACACTTTTATAGAATGTGCCACCGTGTACTCGTTTACTTTTGGGAATGGTTAATGATGCACCGTCTGCAGTTGCCTGTACCATAAACCCGTTTGTAGCCGGAATAATTCCTGGGAAAGCAGCAGTAATAATTGAATAAGATGGTCCTGCCTCGTTCCATATTTGAATTGACCCTCCAATTTCAGTTGTTGCCCAATCGTTAATTGAAGTTGCATCCCAGGTTAGTCCAGACGAATATGGATTTCCTAATAGATGCCAGCTTCGATGAGTTAATTCGCCACCTGTTATATTTAATCCTGTAACAATAACATCACTATTATTTAAAGTACCTGTAAACGACTTTGTACCTTCCTCGTTATAGCTACGGTGTACCCACAAATATAAATAAATTTGCATGATGAATATTAATACGAACCCGATCTTATTTTCTCCTAATTATACTGGGCGTATAGGAGATTTGCGTTTAGAACGTCGGGGTAATGAATTATGCAAGAAACTATTTGCACATCCAAGCTCATCAATACGACAGGTTTCAAGTAGCCCTTCAGAACAGAAAGCATATTATCGATTTTTAAACAATGAAAGAGTTGAGGAACAAGAATTAATCGAAGAAGCTTCATTCCGTATGAGCCAGTTGGCAAAAGACAGACATTTATTATGTATACAAGATACATGTGAGATAAATTTAAGTGGGCATAAAGGAAGACTTAAACCACAAAGTGGATTAGGCCGGTCGGATAAATCGGACACTGCCCATTGCTTCAAACTTCATCCTGGTCTTGTATTGGATGCATCGACCTTATCACCTCTTGGATTTTCACATATTAAAGTATTTCATCGGCCTGAAGAAATGCCAGATAGGGTACAAAGAAATTATAAGAAACAACCGATAGAAGACAAAGAATCTTACAAGTGGATTGAAGTGGCAGAAAAGAGCAAGGCAGTTTTACAAGAAGCAGAGAAAGTAACATTTATAGAAGATAGAGAAGGTGATATTTATGAACAATTTGCACTTATTCCTGATGAAAAACATCATTTACTAATACGCTCAAGAACGACTCGTAAATTGAACAATGGAAGTAGCCTTTATAAAGAAGTAGATTCCGAACCAGTGGCAGGGAGCTACACCGTAGAACTCCCAACAGACAATCGTAAAAACCAATATAAAAGACAGGCAAATATAGAATTACGATACACAACTTGTGCATTAAAGTGTCCCAAGAACCTGATCAAAAAAGGATATCCATCCCATATTTCAGTTAGCTGTATATCGGTTAAGGAAACGGGTAGTATATCCAAGCCTATCAACTGGAAATTATTGACCACTCATAAGGTTGAAAACTACGAACAAGCGTTAACCATGGTTTTATGGTATGGTGCACGTTGGTATATTGAACAAATCTTCAGATTGTTAAAAAGGCAGGGGTTTGGCATTGAAGAAACGGAGATAGAAAGTGGTTGGGCTATAAGGAAGCTTGTAATACTACAAATGTCAGCATTATTGAAAATACTTCAAATGAATATAGCTTATTCACAACCTGAAGAAGGTCAACCAATAGTGGAAGTATTTGATACCGAACAAATAGAGGTTCTTCACTTAATGAATAAAAAATTACAGGGAAGAACGGAGAAACTCAAAAACCACAATGATCCTAACAAAACTAAATGGGCTGCATGGGTGATTGGACGTATAGGTGGATGGAAAGGGTATGATTCACAAGGGCCACCCGGTGTTATAATCCTTTTGAGGGGATTAGACAGATTAAATTATATAATAGAAGGAATTAAACTCGCAAAAGATGTGGGTACACTGTAGCTCGTTATAGGCAGTCATATAGCCTTTGCCCACTTTGAAATTTGCTGTAAGTTCACCCTCAATACCATTATTGATAACATTTGCTGTTGGCCAGTATGGTTCGGTAGTTGATTGATTTTTGAAGTTTATCCATTCATTTGTTAACTCCCACCAGCAATAAAAGTCGTATTCTGTTATTGGATCAGTAATAAAATTAGGGTCAATTGCCTGAGTTTCAACCGGAGAAGATAGAAAATGCCATCCATCTTGCCAGTTTGTCCAATCTGCATCATTCATATAGCGTTCCATGGTTATATCCCCAGTAACAGACTCATTAACAATAAGCGAACCAGTTCCCAAAGACGAACTCTCAATTTTAAGAGTTCCTGTTAATCCCCAAATTGATGTATAAAGATGTTTATCAATGGTTAAGTCCGCAAGTGGTTTTATATTTAGATGTGAATTATGAAGCATATATAAAGAACCTGTAATCGCAAGGTCTGTATTGGCCTCCAGGTTTGTGGTTCCGATATTGAATACATTTCCGTGAATTGTATGGGAACCGCTACTAAAGGTCAATTCTGCATTTTCGTTCACAACAAGATTGTTCAAGGCTACAGAGCTACCTATTTGTGAAGCATATGTTGTTGTTCTATCGGTTATTCCCACATTGCTTGTTGCTGAATTGGGTGCGGATCCCAGACTCCAGTTTGCATCTGTGCTCCATGAATTATCAGTTTCACCAAGCCACATGTTAAAGGCATTGGAACTCTCCCAGGTTGGGCTATTAAATAATGTGCCATAATTTTCATTTCCTGAAATATCATATAAAGTGGAGCCAGAAGATGAGTTGCAGTTATAATATGCAACTAGGTTTTCTTCATTGCCAATAAGTGTTTGGCACATGTTTTCACGAATTTCAAATTCAGTCCGTACATCATTCCATACACGCACTTCATCAACAGAGCCATCATAGGCGTATGAACTAATATCCCATGGTGCAATACCAATTATCATTGCATTTGTATTGTTAATAGAGTTTGCACTACCGGTTGATTTAGTAAACTCTTCGATGCCATTGATATATCCGGTGATATTTCCTCCACTACTCCATGACATCGCAATATGGGTCCATTCAGCATTGTTAAAGGTTGAAGTACTTGTTTCAGCATAAATTACAGATGACAGGAAAACCTCGCAATACAGAGTGTTATTTATTACATCTAATGCAAAACCATTACTATGTGTTCCATCAGTCTTGCCAACAATCTTCATATCATTATTACCAGTTGGTGTTTTTATCCAGGTTTCAATGGTAAATGCAGTTAGATCTTCCAGATATGATGAATGGGGAATACTTACATAATCTTTATCAGTCGCATCAAAATCTAGTGCATTTCCTGTCAAATAAAGCCCGTCAGAAGCTGTCCAGTGCGAAAAGCCATCTATTCCTGATAAAGTTAGGGTGTTTTCGGAAGTGTTTACTGTAGAACTACTCTGTCGGTTCCAATTGGCACCATCAGAAGATTTATAAAGTTTTAGATCAGCTTCTGTCAGGTTGTTTAGCTCTTCATCATCGTAATGAAAAACCAATGTAGCATCCAATCCTGTGTTGGTTGTTGGAGTAATTTGATACCCTCGTTCAATACTTATAGGGTCAGAAGTGGCAGCATGTGTTCGTATTATTGTTGTTGACCCCATAGCTATAGCTGTAGTAATTTCTGCACCTAAACCGGCAACATTTTCATCGATAGCTGAAAGAGTTCGGGTAGTTTCTATATGACCACTTGTTCCATAAATTCTTCCAGCATCTTCTATTAAAGTTGCCGAACTCCCCAAGACAATGGTTTGTCCGTTGAGATCAAGATCACTTTCCAAAATGAGGTTATTATTTATTGTTAAACCCGAAGATAGTGTCATTGAAGAAGAACCGCCCAGCAATAGATTTGCCACTGTCGGTGTTCCTATTAAGGCAACGTTGGTTCCGTCTGAGTAACTATAATTTCCGACATTATCTGTTGAACCTGGTGCACTTCCACGGCTCCAGTTGCTTGCTGATGTCCAATCAGAAGAGGAAGTATTCAACCAGGTGTTAAACGCTGAAGAAGAAACCCAATCAGAATTTTCCATATTGGTAAGAGTGCCATTATTGTCGTTTCCTGAAAAATCCTGTAAAGTTTCTTCTGATGTATTATCAAAATTGTAATATCCAACCAATCCTGATTCATTTCCGGTAAGGTTTTTACACATGTTTTCACGAATTTCACTTGCTGTTCGAACATCATGCCAGATACGGACTTCATCTATTTTTCCAGCGAAATATTCAGTACCGCTTCCAAGTGCTATCGTCAGACTGGTATTAGGTGTACTTGGGTAATAGTTGAATGAAGTGTTTGAAATCTCGACCCCATTTGCATAAAACTTCAACAGATTCGTATCTGGATGTCTATTTAACGTCATAGCGACATGCACCCATGTATTTTGAGGCACGGCATAACTAGTTGTTATTGTTACCCAACTATTTGAATGATCGCCAGTTCCACCTGAAAGATTTCCACTTCCATCAATACCAAGATGCCCCTGATTTTCTGCACCTAAACCGTGATAAACAATACCTTGAAAAGCTCCTGATGCTGGGTTAGTGCTATATATCCAAGCCTCATAAGTAAAACTCGCATAATTTCCAAATGCTAACGATGACTTGTTTCCAGCATCAACATATTCATCTGTCCCATCAAAATCCAAAGCGTTTTTTGGTCCGAACATGGCAGGGGAGGTTTGCCAGTATCCCGATTGACTTCCGTAATTGGTTAGTGCTCCATTATTGCTACCTTTTGAATCGGTTAGCGTTGTGTTTGAGGTTTCGTTGAATTTGTAATATGCTACAAGGTTTCCTTCACCTGCAGGATTGGTCAACTCCTGGTACATATTCATTCGGATCTCATCTTCAGAACGAACATCATTCCAGATGCGTACTTCATCGATTTTTCCATCAAAATATTCATCACCTGTGTATTCTCCTTGTTGTCCAATTACAAGTGGGCCGATACCATCTATATAGCTCAAAACAGTTCCTTTGGTTGCTCTGAGTATGCCATCAACGTAGATATGCGCATTGGTAGCGGTTGACACTGCAGCCAAATGATGCCATTGACCAGCAGTAACCGAAACACCAGTATTAGGCAACCAATCATTTGTAAAACGGATTTCGTCTAAATTAAAACCAAGAAAAAATCCATCACCAGCCTGTGTTGACCATTGTGACAACAATTCCTGATTTACTTTACTCAGAGCATCAGCATAAAACCAACATTCAACAGTATAATCAGTCCCTTTAGCTGGAACAATTGAGGAGCTCATTTGTACATAATCATCCGTCCCATCAAACTCCAGGCAGTTGTTTTGTGCACTGGTAATCGCTATAATTCCCAAAAATGATATTAATATTAAAAACAGTTTTTTCATGATAATTGGTTATTTGTTAATAGTTTTTAGTTATTGGTGATTAGTTATTGGCTATTGGCTAAAAATTGATTATTGGTCATTGGTGATTTGAGGTTGACTGTTTTTCGCATTAATCAAATTTTTATATTATAATTTAATTACAATATTCGAACTCGAAGATTATTATTATAAGCCCGAAAGGATGAACTGCCTTTCGGATACAAAGATCTTAATTCCAACGCTGATTTATCACAGTCGGATAGTGGTTCATCGCAAAGATAATTATTTAAATTAAAAAAATAGAGATTGAAATCCCCAATGTTTTTAACTTACACAGTTTCGAGATAGTCATAGTTTTGGTTTTAACGCCCCCTCGCCTTTCACCATTTCGCCCTCTCGCCATTTCGCCCCCTCGCCCCTTCGTCTCTAATCCGGTAGATGAATAAGCTCACCCGCACCTATTTTATCGAAGGAAACTGTTGATGGGTTACCCAGGTAATATATATTTCCAATATTTTCAATAGTAGCACCTAATTCAGTAGTTACATTTAAATAAACATCATTGCTACTTCGGTTGTTAATATAAACAATATCGGTTTCAAGCTCAATTAGATCAATAAGACCAAAGCTTGCCGAATAAACATATGATAAGCCGCATTTGCCACTTAGAATAATATCAGCTGTACCATAATGTAAGCTACAATACATACTTTTTACATCCATATCCAATTCTATTTTACCTGCACCTTCGTACACTCTCAACCAAAGAGAGTCTGTAAATATTGTGTCTATAGTACTAACATCACCAATTGATCGATATTCAAGTGTATCAATATCAATATAATTAAGATGAACATTTATTGGGCTATCATAACTTCGAATCCAATTACAACTATTATCATTTCTAATTTCAAGAACTCCATTTTCATCCACTTCAGTTATTATTCCGTCAACAATATTTGAACCGGCCTCAACTGTTAAGCTATAAGTCTCTGATTTGCTAAGTATAAGGCTTACATTATCTTTAAGCAAGATGTTATTAAAATTTTCAATAATACGTTCTTGTTCAATTATATTTCCTGTTGTACTAAAACAATCATTACCAGGTCCTTTGTTACAAGAAACAATCATAACCGAAGCAAAACTTATTATTAATATCAAATTTTTCAATCGTGTTTGATTTTTCGTTTATAAATAAATTTAAGCCGATAGCCAAGTCCAAAACCAACATATTCTGCCCTTCCCAAATGTGCGCTTAAAGCCATGTTTGCAAATAGTTTGTTAGTAATAAAATATTTAAGGGTAAGTCTTTGATAAATATCACCTTCACTTCTCTCCATGCCAGTTAAATAAACGCCTGCATTAAATAAAAATGACAATCGATCTATAACTAATTCGTATGCCACATTAACACCTAACTTAGTTAATTCGAAGTCGTTAGTTACTTCAACATATCGTCTTTCAAGTTTAAGCTTGTCTGATGCATCATGGGTTAAATCAAGTCCAATTCCAAATTTACTTTTATAAGAAACACGTGCCATAATATTAGCAAATGCAGCCATAACAAAGAAATTCTTCCCATATTGCTGGGTCATATCTTTATAGGCAACTGCAACAGCAAAATCAATACTCAGATACTTTCTGCCATCAAATTCAAATGGGTATAATTCAGGTAATATTTTCTTGTCAAGTGATCGGTTTGGATTGCTCAGGTATGAAGTAATCCCAACAGAAGCTGTTGTTATATTAAGTCCGTAATTTGGTGTTTTCATTGATCCATTTGAAAAATGTGTTAAGCCAAACCCAGCCGATAAGGTTAACATTTTCGAAACTTTCCTTCTATATTCAAAAAACAAACTTGCAACAATATTTAACCGAGAACCAATAGCGAAATTTTTGTAATTATCAATCCTGTCAAAGCTATTAGTAAGATAACCAAGCCCTACACCAAGTCTAAAATTTAATGATTGATCGTTATTATTTACAATAGGAAAGTTAATTGTAGGATAAATTGCGAATGCCGAGCCTAATTCAGGAAATCCACCTAAACCAGAATACCACAAGTTAACTCCTACAATGGGATATGCGTATTCTGCCTCCCAACGTCGCTTACCATATGTGGCCTTTTGCAAACTTATTTCAAAAGCAGGAAAATGTGATCTGAAAATATCCAATTCAAGGTGATGGCTCAATAACAAACCATACTGTAATTTTAATTCTGTTGAAAGATTATGGATTGTTGACGGTTTTGCAGGTTGCGAAATAGCATAACAACCACAAAATACAATTAATATAATCAACAATATAAACTTTCTTACCTGCAAATTTTTTTTCTTATTTTTCAGCAGCAAAGTTAGCAATAGAGAGTTAAGAAACTAAAAGTTAAAAAGTTTATCCTCCAATAAATACAAAATGATTTTACCCATTTTGTATTTTATTTTAGATGCTTTAAAATAAAATAGTAAATTGCAGTCTTTTATATATATTTTGGATAATTTTGTACTACCCACAAGAAAATATTTTTTAATGAAGGCAAAGCAAAAATCAAAACATGTATTACTTGTAGAAGACAATCTACTAAATCAAAAATTTGCAATGGCAGTCCTTAAAATGAAAGGATATACCTGGGATTTAGCCGAGAATGGAAAGATTGGTGTTGAACTTTTTGAAAAAAATGAATATGAGGCTATCCTTATGGATATTCAAATGCCAATTATGAATGGAATAGAAGCTACTATTGAAATAAGAAAGATAGAAAGCAAAAATAATTGGCAGAGAATTAAAATTATTGCCGTCACTGCATTTGCAATGCCAGGAGATGAAGAAAAATTCAAAGAAGCAGGCTTAGACTTATATATTTCCAAACCATATACCAGCAACCAATTAATTTCTTTTATTGAGCTTTAAAGCACAAAAAATGCATAAAAAATTAAAAGCATTTGAAAGGCTCCTTAATATAATGGACGAGCTTAGGAGTGGCTGTCCGTGGGATAAAAAACAAACCTTCGAGAGCCTTCGTCATTTAACAATTGAAGAAGTTTACGAACTTTCTGACGCAATCCTTAACAATGATATGGATGCTGTAGCAGGCGAACTTGGCGATTTAATGCTACACCTTGTATTTTATGCCAAACTAGGATCAGAAACTAACAGCTTTGATATTAAAGATGTATTAGATAAAATTTCAGAAAAACTAATATACAGGCATCCACATATATACGGTGATACTAAAGTTAATGATGCAAATGATGTTCTCAATAATTGGGAAAAACTAAAACTAAAAGAAGGCCGCAGTTCAGTACTTGAAGGTGTGCCAAAGTCGTTACCGCCTCTTGTTAAATCATTTCGTATTCAGGAAAAAGCAAAAGGAGTTGGTTTTGAATGGGAAAAACGCGAACATGTTTGGGATAAGGTAATCGAAGAACTCCATGAACTGAAACATGAAGTTGACAATAATGCAAAAAAGGAAAATATAGAAGATGAACTAGGTGACTTACTGTTTGCGCTAACCAATTATGCAAGATACATTGGTGTTAATCCAGAAGATGCATTAGAGAAAACAAATAAAAAGTTCATACGCAGGTTTCAGTTTATTGAAAAACAATCGGCTTTGGAAGGTTACAAACTTGAAGATATGAACCTTGAAGAAATGGAAGCCTACTGGCAAAAAGCTAAAGGACTTGAATAGGCATTGATTATTAATTATATTGATTGAAAATTGGTGATAATGATTAATACACTTAAAAAACATATAATCATTAGCAAATCAGTCATTGTATTACTAATTGCTAACATTCTGTTGACAAGTCTGTATTCTCAGACCAGCGATTTCAGTAACTACTCATATAAACCTGATAAAGAATACTTTAAATCATATTGGACTGCAACAAAAAAAATAGTAACAGGACCTGTTCGTTGGACGAAAAAAGACTGGCTAATTGCTGGTTCGGTTACAGTTGTAGGTGCTACTCTATATATATTTGATGATGAAATAAGAAAGGTATTTCAAAAAAACAAAAATGACAATCTTGACTTTGCTTCCAAATATTTCGTGGAACCATGGGGAAGTGGAATTTATCCTGCAGCCCTATTTGGAGGATACTATATTTATGGACTTGCTGCCAAAAACGATCGAGCCAGACAAATAGCACTTGGAGGCACACAAGCATTTGTAATGGCAGCTGTTTCATCACAATTAATAAAGCATATTTTTCACAGGCACAGACCATCACAAAATAGTCCACCAAACCCTTATTTGTGGGAAGGTCCTTTTAATGGCTTGAACTATACAGCATTTCCATCAGGCCACACAACAGCTGCTTTTGCCATTGCATCGATGATGTCGAAAGTTTACAAAGATAAAGTCTGGGTAGGCATATTGTCCTATAGTTTAGCAACAGGAGTAGGGCTTTCCAGAGTTTATGATAATGTGCACTGGCCGAGCGATGTACTTATTGGTGCAGCTCTTGGATACGCCATTGGGCAAACCGTTTATAGTATCATGTCGCATGACTCCAAATTCTCAATGGGAATATCTGATACTGGCGGCATTGCTGTATCATATAGAATTGAGTGATATTTTAATCTACTTTATAACCTCAGCTTTTTTGTAAAAGAACTATTCTTTTGAATTACCTGCAAGAAATATGTTCCGTGCTGTTTTGCACTTAAATCTATTTTAATAAAATATTTACCATTCATCAATTCTGGTTTTCCTGTAAATACCTTATCGCCAAAATAATTAAATACAATTACTTTAGCATCACCATCTGTTTTCAATTCAAAACCAAGATCAACAATGCCATTATCAATATCAATATTAAAGTCCACAACATCAAGTCTATCAACCTTATTTTTAATACCGGCATCTCGTAACTCCTTATCACTTACAAAATCATTTTCATGATATTCATGATAAATAAAATCATGATCTCCATAAAACTCCGGCATATCCGGCATATCAATATACATGTCCTCAATCTCATCCAACTCTACTAACAATTCTAACTCTTTTAGTTCCTTTAAATCTTCAAACTCTTCAAGCATAATTATTTTTTCTCCATCAAGCTCAATTCGCATTTCCTCTAAATGTTCATTTTGCTCTTCAAGTTTTTCATGAAGTTCGTCCAAATCACCTTTGAAAAAGTCAGAATCATCATTAAAAATGTAAACATTTTGCTCACCATTATCATCTTCGTCAATTTTAATCACATATTTTTTCGATTTATTACCATGAGTCATTTTTACATTTCCATCTTTCCCGCTTTTAACAACCATCCACATTTTCTCACTATCAAAGTCAATATCCGAATCGATATCAAGGTCAATCGTAACAGTACTTGCTGAGTCATCTTTGGAAACCCAGGTAAATGTTTTCAGGACTTCTTTTTCGCTTACACCATCCTTATCAGTATAAATTGTATCAGTTACTACTTTTTCACCGTCAACCACTTTAACAGTTTTAACATGTACTTTTTTCTCCTGACTTAAAGCTGTTACAGGAAGAAAGATTAGTAATGCCAGCGATGCAATTATTGCATTAATAATAATTTTATTCATAGTTTTATATTTTTTATTTACGTTTACAAATGTATTCCAACATAAATTATTTAAAAGTTAATACGGGTTAAAAAAGGTTAAAGAAAGGTTAAAGTTAAAATCATTAGTTATACTATTACTTACTTTTGACATGAAAAATTTAGCTGTTGTATGAAAAACAGATTTAATATATTATTGCTTTTAATGGTATTAAGCCTATTTGGAATAATCCTTATTCAGGGATTATGGATCAAATATGCCGTTGAAACAGAGAAAGCTCGTTTTGACCAACTGGTTTATAGCTCAATGAAATCGGCGCTTTCAAAAGTTGAGCGTTCAAATGTGTTTGAATTTATTGATGAAAGGATCGAACTTCCTGAACCTATTTCTGAGATTTCAGTTACTGTTGAGGAATTAAATGAAATATCCGAATCAATGCCCCCCCTTTCTATTCAATCACCAATACGAATTATAAAATCAAAAGATGTCGACAACAATATTCGCATTACATATGATATGATGGAGAATGGTGACGAAGAAATATTTATTATAGATAGTGGGGATAATGTTATTTCATATGAATTAGATAATATTGATAATGATTATATTGTTGACCTTTTTGAAGACGATCATGGATTATTTGTAGAAATAGAAGATTCGCTTAATCATATTCTTGAATTAAAAAGAGAAGAGCTTATACAAGAAAAAGAAGAAATTGTTAAGTATAAGTGGAAGATTTTTAACGAAAACATGGAGCAATGGACACATGAGTTTAGCTATGATCAAGACTATTATCTCACAAAACATAAGACAACTGGTTTTAATAATGCTATCAAAAATTCATTGATTAACTTTGGAATCGAACTAGATTATGACTATCAGTTAATTAAGGAGAAAAACGACACAACATTAATAATCTCTTCATCAACTACTAATAACAGTCTTATAGATGCAGATTATAAGACAGAAGTATATCCCGATGATTTTTTTTCAAAACAATTATTCTTAATTATCCGTTTTCCAGATAAAAACAAACACATCTACAGGAAAGTTTCGTTGCTGGTGGCAGGGTCTATAATCTTCACAATTATTATTCTATTAACATTTGGCACAACCCTTTACTACATACGGAAACAGAAAAAATTGAGCGAGATAAAATCAGATTTTATAAACAATATGACTCATGAATTTAAAACTCCAATTGCAACCATAAGGCTTGCTACCGATGCTCTCGAATCACCTAAAGTTATGGGTAATAAAAAGCCTACACTTAACTACCTCGATATAATAAGGCAAGAAAACAAACGCATGAATAACCAAGTAGAGAGAGTGCTGCAAATGGCATTAATAGAACAAGGTAAACTTCAGATTGATCTACAAAATAATGATATTCATGAGATTATACTTAATGGTATTAAAGTAGTTGAATTAATAGCAAAAAAGAATAATGGTATAATTTCCTGTTCTCTTAGAGCATCTCAACATATGCTTAATATTGATGAAGTTCATATTGCCAACGTAATAAATAACCTACTTGATAATGCCTTGAAATATACAGATAAACAACCTGATATTGTTGTTGAAACATACAACGAAAAAGGAATGTTATGCGTTCGAATATCCGACAATGGTGTGGGAATGAGTAAAGAAATACAAAATCATATATTTGATAAGTTTTACAGAAAACCGATGGGGAATATACATAACATAAAGGGATTCGGCTTAGGACTAAGTTACGTTAAGGCTGTTATTCAAGCACATAATGCAAGTATAAGTGTAAACAGTGAACCTGGAAACGGGAGCACATTTATAATGAAGTTTGTTTGTTAAGGAAATGATTAATGTTATCAGATTATTAAAGCCTAACTTCTAACAAGACTTATAATCAAACAACAACCACATACAATGAAAACTAAAAAATCTAAACTTTTACTTGTTGAAGACGATCTCAACTTTGGTGCAGTTTTAAAGTCATATCTCGAATTAAGTGATTTTATAGTCGATTGGGTAGATGATGGAAAAGAAGCAATGCCCAAATTTGAATCTGAAATATATGACCTTGTTTTATTAGATGTTATGCTTCCAAATATTGATGGGTTTTCTATTGCAAACAATATAAAAGCTACCGGCACAAATATTCCTTTTATATTTATTACAGCGAAAACTCTACGAAGCGATATTGTTGAAGGATACAAATCAGGTGCCGATGATTATATAACAAAGCCTTTTGATTCAGAGATACTACTCTACAAGATAAAGGCTGTTCTTAGTAGAGGACTCAAAGATAAAAGCATAAAATCATCAGAAAATTACAATATAGGCGATTTTAACTTTGATTATCGACTGCGATATTTAATGTATAAGGAAAACAAAAAAAAACAATCTCTTTCACCAAAAGAAAGTGAATTATTAAAAATGCTCGTTGTGCAGGATGGAGAAATACTACCAAAAGCTGTTGCATTAAATAGTATATGGGGTGATGCCAACTATTTTACCAGTAGAAGTATGGATGTTTACATTGCCAAATTAAGAAAAATTCTTTCACGAGATAAACAAATTAAAATTGTAACTCATCATGGGTCTGGTTACAGGTTGATTATGAATTAGACTTATAATACCAAATATACCCCATAATGTTGCATATAAATTGATCCTTCATGCCTGCGGCAGGCAGGTTTCCCATATTCTTCAGCTAAAAATATTTCCTTAGCTATGGCTATGCAAAGACTTTTAACTTCGTATATGAAAAAAATCACTCAATTTCTTATACATCATTATGAAATATAATTGGTATAACTGTTCACTAACTACTTTATCCTAATTACCTTATCTACTCCCTTAACTTTGTTTATTTTATGAATAAGTTGGTCTAAATGGTCATTATTTTTTATACTAACACTTACTTTCCCAACGAATTTTTTTCCCATTGTCTGAAAATTTAAAGATTGGATATTTACCCTTAGATCGTTAGTGATAACTGCAGTTATAGATCCAACAACTCCAAGCTCATCCTGCCCTGTAATACGTAAGTTAGCAACCGAGAAGATATCCTCACCCGTAGTAACCCATTTAATATCAAGCACTCTGTATTCATATCTCTCCTTCAACCTTTTGGCATTAGGACAATTATTTCGATGAACTGTTATACCACCTTGAGTAGTTATAAAACCAAATACCTTGTCGCCTGGGATAGGATTACAGCATTTAGCTATGCGATAATCAATATTTTTGAGGTTTTCTCCAATATAAAATATTTCATTAGATTCTTTATCCTCTAGGTTTCCATTCCTTGCAGAAGGTGGAACTTTCTGTTCCAAAGCTTTTTCCTGAATTTCTTTTGGCTTATTATTTACATTTGAGGCAACAAATTTCAACAAAAGTTTTTTTACTTCTGCCAGCTCAATCTTTTCAGTGGCAACCAGATAATATAAATCAATACCTGCATCTAACTTATAATGTTTTACCAGAAAATTAATAAGGTCATCGTTGCTTTTAATCTTCCAGTTTTTAAATTTTCGTTGTAATATGGATTTACCAATATCAGCTTCTGCGTACTTTTCTTTCTTTAAATGTCGCTTTATTCGGGTGCGGGCTTTTTCTGTAATAACAAACGAAAGCCAATCAAGCTTTGGTATTTGATTATTAGAAGTTAGGATATCAACTTTATCACCATTTTTAAGTACATATCGTATAGGGACTACCTTGTTGTTTATTTTAGCACCTTTACATTTGGCACCAATATCTGTGTGAATACCAAAAGCAAAATCAAGTACTGTTGAACCGGCAGGCAACTGCTTCAAATCACCACGTGGTGTGAATACAAAAATACTTTCCTGATGTTGTATATTACCACTCTTATATGAACTATCATGAATTATCTGATCAGGGTTTTCAAGAATATCACGCACTTGAGAAAGCCAGTCTTCGGTGTCCTTTTTCTTCATAACACCCTTATATTGCCAATGTGCTGCCCTACCTTTCTCAGCGTCATTATCCATTCTGACACTACGAATTTGTACTTCAATCCACTTATCATTAGGACCCATAACAGTAGTATGCAACGACTCGTAACCGCTAGCTTTAGGAGTGGATATCCAATCACGCAATCGTTTTGGGTTTGGTGTATATATATTTGTAATGTGTGAATAAACCCTCCAACAATCCTCCTTTTCCCTTTTTAATTTTCCCTTAATAACAATACGTACCGCAAACAAATCATAAACCTCATTAAATTCAACTTTTTGCCTTGTCATTTTGGCCCAAATTGAAGGCACCGACTTTGTACGCCACTTAATCTCAAAATTAAATCTATTAGCATGTAATTCTCTTTCAATGGGTCGTATAAAATCCTGAATATATACTTCACGTTTGGCTTTTGTTTGCTCTATTTTATTACTAATCTCTTTATAAATATCAGGTTGCTCATACTTCATTATTCGCTCCTCAAACTCAGTTTTTACTTTATATAAACCAAGTCTGTGAGCAATGGGCACATACAGGTATTTAACTTCTTCAATAAATTGATCCTTTTTCTCATCAAGAAGATCAAGGTTACGAAGGTCATTTAATCTATGTGCCAAACGTAGAAGAATTACTCTCATATCATCAATCATCGACAAAAACAAGGTTCTAAACGCCTCATAATGAAATGATATTCTTTCAGTCCGTAATTCACTTATACTATTAAAACCCTTGATTATTTCAGCTACCTGGCCACCAAAGTCATTCTCAACCTTGTCAATTGTATAATCGGATTTTAAATCAATACCATGTAGTAAAGCACATATTGCCGATGTTGGTCCAAGTCCTATTTCTTTCATTGCAATAATTGCAATATCAATATTATACAGGATAAATGGCTTACCATCTTTTGATGTAACATTTCTATATGCATCAGAAGCTATTTCAAAGGCAAGTTTTATAGAAACCTTATCAACAGCAGGTATAGTATATGCACTACACTCTAACAGCTCATTAAATTTTGCTTGTATAATATCATTATATGTCTCCATGAAAAAACTTAAGTTCTCAAAAATAATAGGAATTCTCCTTTTCCTATATTTTACACATACATGCAAATATATCTTAATTTCTGCTATGTATAGTATTCTGTACTTCTTTTTTAGAATTGTTAACAACTCTGATTTTTCCACAATTAATGTACTATTTTTGCGTTCACACTAAAATAATTTATTGCAAATGATCAGAATAAAGACATTGATAGTTATTCTATTGATTATCATTGGAATATCACCAAAAGTATCAGGGCAAATAATTAAAGGTGAAGCCTTATTAGGGTTTAATTTAACTCAGGTTGAAGGTGATGAAGTACATGGTTTTAAAAAGCCAGGATTAAACATTGGAGCTGGAGTGCTTATTCCATTTAAGAAAAACTGGGATATAAGTATGGAAGTTATATTTAATCAAAAAGGTGCCCGACAAAAACCTCAATATACCGATTCACTTAGCAACGGGCATGTTATTACCGGTGAATATAAGTTAAGGCTCAATTATGTTGAAGTACCTTTAATGGTTTTTTATACCGACAAAGAATTTATTAGTGTAGGAGCAGGTTTTTCATGGGGACGACTGGTTGGAGTGCAGGAATGGGAACATGGTAACCGTGTTGAATCAACTACATTAACTAGTAGAACTTACAATAAAAATGACTTCAATTATATTTTTGACGCACGTATCCGAATTAAGGGACCACTTAAATTTGGAGTCAGGTATCAAAATAGCATGACAAAAATCAGAACACGTGAATTTACCGATTTTTCCGGAAACACATGGACAAGGGATCAATATAATAAAGTACTAACATTCAGACTGATTTATATTTTCAACGAGGTGCAAAGTAGAAGTAATCTTGACAAACCTGCCGAATAATGAGGAATGCACAATATTGGATAAACCATCTCAACCTACTCCCCCATCTCGAAGGTGGATATTTTAACGAAGTTTACAGATCAGGTGAAGAAATAACAAAAGAATCACTTCCTGACAGATATTTGGGCAACAGACCATTTTCAACATCAATTTATTTTCTTCTTGAAAAAAGCAATTTTTCAGCTTTTCACAGGATCAAATCTGATGAAACCTGGCATTTTTATGATGGAGATCCGGTTTCAATTTATGTAATTGATGATAAAGGTAAATTAGTCAACTATAAACTTGGGCTATCTCCTGACACAGGCATTATGCCACAAGTAACAATACCAGCTAATAATTGGTTTGCATCTGAAAGTTCTGGAAATTTTTCGTTGGTAGGTTGTACTGTTTCGCCCGGATTTGATTTTGACGACTTTGAAATAGCTAATAGGAATACATTAATTAGCCAGCATAGTGAACATCAAAAAATTATTGAACAATTCACTCGCTAAGTTTTTTTATTTAGTAGTTCAATAAATTTTTAACCTATTTCCTCATCCTAACACCCTGTGTTTTGTCACATTTGAACTATATTTACAACATGGTTTATACACTTGGTGAATCCCTCTTAGATATTATAATTACAACTCCAGATGATGTAGTTGTCAGACCCGGCGGAGCTATGCTAAACACGGCTGTGTCACTAGGGAGATCAAATGTTGAAGTAGCTTTAATTACTGAATTGGGTGATGATGATACTGCAAGGCTAATAACTTCCTTTTTAGAAAGTAACAATGTTGTAACTGATTTTGTTCATCTATACAATAACATAAACACATCTTTGGCTCTTGCATTTCTGAATGAAGCAAAAAAGCCAAAATATACTTTCATTAAAAATTATCCTAAGAACAGAGAGCTCAGTAAACATCAAAAGTTTAATGATAACGACATCCTATTGTTTGGATCACTTTACTCTCTTGACAAAGAAATACGCCAGTATATAGTACCAATTGTAAATCAGGTACACAAAAGCAATGCAATTATAATTTACGACCCCAACATCAGAAATGCACATCATCTGGAAGACAGTGAATTAATGAATGCAGTATATCAAAATATTAAGCTTTCTCACATCATAAAAGGTTCGGATGAAGATTTTACAAATATTTTCGACACCGATAATACTAAGGTGCAGTTAGATAAAATACGAGAATTAAATAATGATGCTCTTATAATTATTACACTTGGTGCCGATGGAGTAATAGCAGACTATAAAGGGCGAAGAATTAAACTACCAACCATTGAAACAAAGGTTATTAGCACTATTGGCGCAGGTGACGCATTTAATGCAGGAATAATTTATGCTATAAACAACCTGATTAAAAAAGGTTATAGCCTGGATGAAGCTTTTTTATCGAACATAAAAGATATAATAACCAGTGGATTACATTTCTCAGCCAAAGTGTGCAATTCGTTTGATAATTATATTCCAATAAAAACTAATTCTTCTTCCTAAACTGATTTCGTGCTTGCGATGCAAGGTCATCTATCTTATCTCTCAAACCATCTACTTCTTCGCGAATTGATTTTTCAATATTTGAGATAGTAACCGGGTCGCCTTGCATTTCAAGTTTTTCGCTAACAGTTCGGGCAGGTGGAATAATTACCCATAATATTAAATAAGCAAGTATGCTTAAGCCAGAAAGAGTAACAATAACAAACCCAAGCCTGAACCATACTGTGTCTAGTTTGAAATATGCTCCAAGCCCCGAGCAAACACCTCCAATCATCCGGTTATCGATATCACGAAACAACCGTTTCTTCACAACCTGACGAATGTCGGGATCAACATACTCATTCTCAACATCTTCTTCAAAATCAGAAGGTTTGCCCATAATTGCAATAACTTCATCAACATCAGCCATGTTTATTACTTCTTTTTTACTATTCAGTTTTTGCTGAAATAATTCTACAATCCGCCCTTCAATATCACTAATAATCTCCTCCCCGCCTTTGGATTTATTAAAATGCTTTTTTATTTCTTCTAGGTATTTTTTCAATTTCTCAAATGCCTCTTCATCCACATGAAAAATTATACCTCCAATACTAATGTTCATTATCTTATTCATTGCTATCAGTTTTTAAATTAATTAAACTATTCACAGAATCGGATAACTGTATCCAGTTACTTTTTAACGATTCCATTACTTCTTTTCCAAGCTGCGATAAGCTATAGTATTTTCGGGGTGGCCCGGATGTGGACTCTTCCCAGCGGTAACTAAGTAAACCATCGTTTTTCAGCCTCGTGAGTAAAGGGTAAACTGTTCCTTCCACAACTAGCAGCTCTGCTTTTTTTAAAGCTTCCAAAATGTTGGAAGTATAGGCTTCTTTATCAGAAATTACTGACAATATGCATAATTCCAGAACCCCTTTCCTCATTTGAGCATTTGTTTTTTCTAATTTCATGCGTTGTTATTTATCTCAATTATTTGATTCATGTCGCAAATATACAACATAATATAGTACTATGCAATACATAGTTCTATATTTTTGTATTTTATTTATTATATTATTGTATATCAAGTCTTTCAAAAATTTAATTATTATTAATTTTGAATAAAGATGTAAGAAATCAGTTATAATTTCTTATATATATCAAATATACGACTAGTTGAGTGATATAAATTATTCATACATTTCAACATTAATCATTATCACTTATCTTTGCACTAAAATTAGAATAGAACATGAAGATATTAATACTCAACGGACCAAATCTAAATCTTACCGGAGAAAGGGAAACTAAGCTTTACGGTACACTTTCGTTTGAAGACTACATTGAAGAACTTAGAAATAGATTTCCAGGATTAGATATCAGTTATGATCAATCGAATGTTGAAGGTGAGATAATTAATAAAATGCAAGAAGCTAATTTTGAGCATAATGCAATAATTTTAAATGCAGGTGCATATACACATACTTCGGTTGCTATTGGTGATGCTGTTAGAAGCCTTGAAATTCCGGTTATTGAAGTTCATATATCTAATATCTTTTCGCGGGAGACATTCAGGCATACAAGTCATATTGCACCATATTGTAAAGGTAGTATTTCGGGGTTTGGGTTAGATTCATATATGCTAGCCCTGGCTTATTTCAGGAAATAATTAGCTAAATAATTTTTTAAGGTCAGAAAATTTCTTTTTTCGCAGCAAATAATGATCAACAACGATGTTCCCATCATATATTTTGCTCACATTATTACGTATTGTTTCCCTTCGTTTCTTTCTAATATGTTTCCAGTTTCTATAAAAATAAATATGTGCTCTAATCACAGCTATGAAATCGGGAAATCCACCCTCAAGCAAAAATTTAATTCCGGCCAACCCATCCAAAAATAATCTGATAACGATAACAGATAACAAACTTTTTGATGGTAGATTTTTATATAATAGAACAAAATTATTTCGAAAGTTGAGATAGGTTTTTCTGGCTGAGCCAACAGGCAAAGTTCCACCACCAACATGAAATACAGTTGACAAAGGACAAACCATAACCTTACTCCCCAGGCTTTTCATTCTCCAACAAAAATCTATCTCTTCCATGTGTGCAAAAAAGTCATCATCAAAGCCGTTAAGCTTTTTAAAAATATCAGCTCTAACGAACATGCATGCCCCTGTTGCCCAAAAAACTTCGGTTGAATCATTATATTGACCATTATCATCTTCAAGTGATTGAAAAATTCTCCCCCTGCAAAATGGATAACCATATTTATCAATATAACCACCACTTGCACCGGCATATTCAAACATCTCTTTTTGATAATATGATCTGATTTTTGGTTGACAAGCACCAATGGAACTATCTGATTCCATTAATTCAATAACAGGACTAATCCAATTTTCACTAACCTCAATATCTGAATTCAATAATATGTAGTAGTCAGCTTTAATTTGCCCAAGTGCTACATTGTATCCTGTAGCAAAGCCTCCATTAGTCTCATTTTGAATAATGTTCACTCCTTTAAACTGCTGCTCCAACAATTCAACAGAACCATCTGTTGAGCAATTATCAGCTACCCATATTTCAGCATCATTTGAGCTATACTCAATAACAGAAGGTAGAAATTTCTTTAGAAACTTCACACCATTATAATTCAATATTACTAATGCTGTTTTCTTCAAACCTTTTTTAAAAATTTACTAATAAGTTTGTAGTATTGTTGAAATACATTAAAAAGCTACGAAAATAAAACTCTTTTGTAACTAAACAATATTAAAAAGACAATTAAATTTTCTAATATGAAACAATGTGATTTGAGCTATTGAACATGAGAAACTATAATTATATTAAACTAAATTATTCTACCAAGGTTGTTTATATGATTGAGTAGCCTTACTTCCCCATGTTGATGGTATAATAGCATCATCGATACTATTAGGATCCCATGTACGGCGATAAATAATTGTCTCCCATCTATAGTTACTAAGTTCACCAACTGCATTTGAGTGTATCAGCTGAAAATCATTAGTAACCATATCATGTGTATAGAATACAAATTTTTTATCACGTTGATCCCCTAACTGGTAATAATGCCAAATCTCGTATGGATATGCAGCAGGTTCGAAATACTGTTCAGAAATAACATTTGGCTGCCCGTATTGCAAATAAACCCTACCTCTGTCAGTTCGGTAACCTTCTATAGAAACTGATTTGAAATTTGCATTTGCCTGTTTTACTCTTAACAGATAATCATCCCAAGCCATTTCAGGATTCAGCTTATCACGCTCCTGCCAAAAATTTAATAAATATCTTCGCAGCTCTTCATCATCAGCAGTTTCCAATTGAGACTTAACAAAAGCACGCTCAATATCTGTAGAGATTGGTGATAGATACTTAATATATTGCTCAAGTGTATCTCTACTTCTAATTCCCTCAACAAAGGTGTTTTGTGTATTTAATACTACTAAATTTAAATCAGGTTTTGCATCCGGGTTATAACGTTGGAAGAAAATTTCTTTAGATGTCAAAAGTTCATTAGTACGACTTCGGGCTTCAACAACTAACAGATAATTACCACTTGGTAAACCGACAATATCAAACGAACTTAATACAACTATAACTTGTTCAGGGTTAACTCTTTTTCGATGAAAGTATTGATCTAATTTTTTATCAATTTCAAAGGGTCTTACATATGATGTCAATAAAAAAGGAGCATTATCCAACACAGTTTTACTATTATATAATTCTACATAAAACGATAATTGATCTACTGATTGTGGATAATAATTAAAAATATAAGGCGTTAACTCATACCCATTTTTTTCAAGAACACCTTCTTTGTCAGATTCTTTGTATGAACTCAATAATTCAATATCCGAGAAAGCCATGTTGTCATCCGGAAATTCTATTGTAAACGTATCATATGATGTTTTTTTTGTTTGGTCACTATTTTTATCAACCAATGAAATTTCAATATTATAATTACCAACAGGTAATGCATACCGCTGAACATCAATAAAATCTAATTTTTTCTCTAATGTGTCTTTAAGCATAGGCCCTAGTAGATCGTATTTTGCATAATTAACAATTGAATCACCTATTTTAAATAAAATTTGAACCTCAACTGTTCCCTGATAACTCCCATCATCAAGCATCAAATAGCCTATACTATTTCCATTTACGGTAAGATAAGTTTCAACATATGGTTCATTTACAGGAGTATTAAAAATTGAATATGATAAATAAGCCCTCATATTTTGGCTGTTACCTGTTAAAGCTAACGTTACAAATACAAATATGTATGAGATGAGTTTTTTCATCTGTTTAAAATTTTTTGTTTGCTGAAAATGCAAAAAATTTATTGCACATTCAGGAACTCACATATTCTTTTTTAATCATTCACTTGTGAACTATTTATGATAAATAAAGAACATCTTCGTTTCATGATGATATTATTATTCAGGCAAAGTTAATGTAAATGGGTAATACTGTCAAAAATTTTCGACAAAAAGCGGATATAAACCTATAAAACCTAGAATTTATAAGAAGTTATTATAAATTATTTACTAAAGGGTCAAGTGAGGCTTCTTCAATTTTCATCGAAAAATTATCACTTTTACTACTACCATTTGTAACAATTAATTCCATTCTAGAGGATGCAGAATATGGAGTATTAAGATCAACAATAATTGATTTTTCAACAATTTCTTCTCGATGACGGTTTATATTACCATCCTTAACAATATCATATTTTATCCTAACATTTCCATCCTTTGAAAACCAATGGTCGCATCTACACATGTTATCAGCAACTATACTATAAAATGCAGGGACTTTTACAGAAAACAATATTCTTACAACAAATGGCTTGTTATATGTATGCTTGTAAAAATGCCAGTGAGTTACAAAATTTGCCATTGCAGGCGAGTTTAAAATTACGCTACAAAACTACGTAAAAGGAATGTTATAATAATAGTTCATGACACTAAAAGTTATGAACTTTAAAAAGTTAATACTAGTTCAATTTATAAAATTCATCACCACTATTAACACTGCATTCAAATTGAACTTAGTACTTTTTTATATTTTAGCAATTTGATCAACTTATGCAAACAATGGTCACAAACAGAAATATTGCAGATTATTATAACCAAACCTTAAACCACTATCAAAATTGGTGGAAGTTGAATCAAAACCTTGCTGTGCATTATGGTATTTGGGATAATAACACAGGAAATTTTCAGGAATCGCTAGCTAACACCAACAGAGTATTGATGGAAATAGCTAATATAACAGAAGGTGAAAGAATACTGGATGCCGGTTGCGGTGTTGGTGGTTCAGCCTTTTACCTGGCAAAAAATATAAAAGCAAAAGTTACAGGTATTACATTAAGTGAAAAACAATATTCTTACGCAAATAAAAAATGTGATGTGTTAGGACTTGATACGCTGGTAAATTTTAAAATAGAAGACTATTGTCAAACCAAGTTCAGGGACAATAGTTTTGATGTGGTTTGGGCTATCGAAAGCATCACTTCAACACCTCATAAAGACCTTTTTGCTAAAGAAGCAATAAGGATACTTAAACCGGGCGGAAGATTAATAGTTGCTGATTATTTTAAATCAAAAAATAAACAAGATGATCCAAAAAATTTGCTGAAAAAATGGGGTAAATTATGGAGCATGGCACCATTTCTTATTAAGAGTGACTACGAAAATATTTTTCAGGAGGCAGGGTTCGTATTATCTTATGAACGAGATGTAACAAAAGAAATAACTCCTACAGCTAAGCGAATGTACTGGTCGTATTTATTAGGCGGTCCTTTTGCTGTTGCTTATAATTTGTTTAATAGGCCAACCACTTTTGCTAAAACTCATTATAAATCAGGATTGTATCAATATAAAGCATTGAAAAAAAATCTTTGGAATTATAAAGTTTTATTGTTTGTAAAAGGTAAATAGCCAAACCTTTCAGGTTTTTTCATCCTGAAAGTCAGGTTTAAACAATCAATCAATAGTGGTTCATCAGTTGATAACGCAAAGTCCTAAACAAGTTTTGTAATTTTTCCATATCACAAATAAGCTGTTTACGTGAGAAACTTGCGACATCAAATTCATCACCATTTCTTTTTTCCAACTGCTGATATTGATCTAAACAAACAAAGCCGCGGTTTATTACCGGCATCACTTTATTAAGAAACTGCTCAACTTGATTATTTGGGTAATCCATTTTGTAGCACAACTCTATAAATAATTTAATTTGTATATTATAAAGAGCTCGTAATTCCAGCACTTTCACTGAAGTAGTAGGCATCGTTGCTATGTTACCCTTAGCATCTTTATAAATATCAAACAGATCATTTTCATACTGCATTAATGAACCCAGCTGATATAAGGCAGTCTTCTCCCCTGCTACCGGCACATTATCAAATGCTGTTCGATAAAATAAAACAGAATGACCACCTTTTAATTTGGTTATTTCCCAAATACGTTTTTTATCGATTGTAGGATTCTCCTGCTCTACACTTTGTACCTGGGCCATATGAACTAGCAATAATTGCCTTTTAATAAGCTCAGGGTGAGCTGCTTTATGCAAAGCACTTAAATAAAAGTCTAAAAAAAGATTTTCATTGGATGACTTTGGAGTTATAGCTTCAGGTTGTTCCACCATACTTATGATATAATCTTCGGGTAATTTAAGGTCATCAAAAAAGTCATCAAACAAACCTGTAATAATTCCCTGGCTTGTACTTACCCAACGCTCAGAGTTAGTCATGTGCTTTCCGCGCAGTCTGCAAAATGCTTCACCCAAAATAGCAGGTACAGCAAGCCCATAATACTTATTTATTTTAAGAAAATCCTTACCGGTTAATGAACCATCATTATTGCTTTTGGCCTTATTAAGCAATGGGGCAATTTGATGCTTCATAAACTCTTTTTGCTTACGCAGATCACAAATCAGGTTCAGGAATATTGAAGGCAAGAGAATTGCATTACGTATTGTTTTTCCCATTATATTTATTTCTTAATAATTCCGATTACAAATATAAGAAAACGCCGTTAACCTTTTGTTGGAGAAATGCTCCAAAGTATATGTTGATTTATAGATTATAAGTCCACGTACCTGCACCAATAATGGAGAGAAATCTCCTTAACACGGAACTGCTCTCAAGGGATCTCTCCGACTACGTCGTTCGAGATGACAATAGGGTTGCGGCAGTGATTGTAGTAATAGCTTGTTGAAGTGGTTGTTGTATTTTTTGTTGGTTGGCGGATGCTGACGAAGGAAGCACACGCACTGCATACAAAAACCAACTACCGCAAAACAACTATAAACGTAAAGCACGCCCGGTCGCCAAAAAAAAACCGAAACCAGAATATTGAATCTGATTTCGATGAAGTATAATATATTTTTAAGTTACAAACTTAAACTAGTTAGCATAAAAATTCTTCACTTTTGTTCAGAATGACAACCGACTTACTTTTTCGGAGATTCTTCTCCACCTTAGGCGGATCATAATGACAAACGACCTACTATTCCGGATAACCTCTTGTGAATTTTCTATTTAAGCACTGTATTAACCAATTTAGCTGCTTCTTCGAGTTGAATGGCTGAATGAACTTTAAGTCCTGATTTATCAATTAGTTCCTTACCTTCTTCCGCATTTGTACCCTGGAGTCTAACGATAATAGGGACGTTTATATCACCAATATTATTATAAGCATCTACCACTCCTTGTGCAACACGGTCGCAGCGAACAATGCCACCAAAAATATTTACCAGTATTGCTTCAACAGCAGGATCTTTAAGAATTATTCTAAAAGCTTCTTCTACACGCTTAGCATCTGCAGTACCCCCAACATCTAAAAAGTTAGCAGGATTACCACCCGACATTTTTATCATATCCATGCTAGCCATTGCAAGTCCGGCACCGTTTACCATACAAGCTACATTTCCATCAAGTTTTACAAAGTTAAGGTCGAACTTACTTGCTTCCACTTCTGTTGGATCCTCTTCGGTAAAGTCACGCATTTCGGCAATATCTTTATGTCGATAAAGTGCATTATTATCAATAGCAACTTTTGCATCAGCAGCATATACCTTGCCATCAGCAGCTTTTATAACTGGGTTTATTTCAAAAAGACTACTATCAGAACCAACATAAGCTTTATAAAGTGCTGAAACAAATTTCACCATTTCTTTAAAAGCAACACCACTAAGTCCAAGGTTAAAAGCAATCCGACGAGCCTGAAAACCAGTTAGTCCAACTTTAGGATCAATTAGTTCTGTAAAAATCTCCTCAGGTGTTTCTTCAGCTACCTGCTCAATATTCATGCCACCTCGTGGCGAGTACATAACCATATTTTGACCCAAATCGCGGTTAAGAAGAATACTCATATAATATTCTTCAACATCCTCCGGACCCGGATAATAGATATTTTGTTCAACAAGCACTTTGCTTACCAATTTACCCTCTTTTTTTGTTTGGGGTGTAACCAGCATCATACCAATTATTTGGTCGGTAAAGCTTTTTACTTCTTCTAATGATTTTGCAATTTTAACACCACCACCCTTTCCACGGCCACCGGCATGGATTTGAGCCTTTACAGCCCATTTGTCAGAATCTGTTTTTTTCTGTATCTCCTTTGCTGCTTCAACGGCTTCCTCAGGAGATAATGCTACAATTCCAGTTGGTATTGCAACTCCATATCTCTGAAGAATTGATTTACCCTGATATTCGTGTAAGTTCATATTATAATTCGTTAAAATTTTGCTATTTAGAAGACCAAAAATAGTACATTATATTATTATGGTTATAATAATAGACCACAAAGTTTAATGATAACACAAATTTAGAATGACTTTTAAATTAGTGTTATCTTTGTCGCCTTAAGTTGTATAATGATTATTGCCGAAAACATAAAAAAATCATATGGAAGTATAGATGTCCTTAAAGGCATTAACCTTCATATTAAGCGTAGTGAAATTGTTTCAATTGTTGGAAAATCAGGAGCCGGGAAGTCAACATTACTTCAAATATTAGGGACTATTGAAAAAGCAGATGCAGGAACTATAAATATTGACAGCATTGATATTCAATCTCTTGACAATAAACCAATAGCTGATTTCAGAAATAATAAAATCGGGTTTGTTTTTCAATTTCATCATTTACTACCTGAGTTTACAGCATTAGAAAATATATGTATGCCGGCATTTATTGCAGGAGACAAAAAGAAATCGGCTGAAAAAAAAGCTGTCGAATTACTAAAATTCTTAGATCTTACGAACAGGGCAGATCATAAACCAGATGCTTTATCGGGGGGTGAACAACAAAGAGTTGCCATTGCAAGAGCTCTTATAAATAGACCTGCTGTAATTTTGGCAGATGAACCCTCAGGCAATCTTGACTCTGTAGCTTCTAACGAACTTCATAAGCTGTTTTTAAAGCTAAGAAAAGAATTTGGACAAACATTTGTAATAGTTACTCATAATAAGGAGTTAGCCGAAATGGCAGATCGCAAACTTGTTATTGTTGATGGTATAATTTCTACAGAAAATGAACGTTAGTGTTAATGGTTATT
>CAYWRM010000027.1:6056-55867 GCA_964460905.1 uncultured Lentimicrobiaceae bacterium | reverse complement strand
AAATTGAAGGAACTGATAAAGTTTGTGCAACAGCAAAGACGATTTGGAAGAAAATGAAAGCACGAAAGCACAACAAAGATGTATAAAAATAATAGCCGAGACAGTAGTAATTTTAAGGGTTCTAGCCTGCTTCAACTTTCTTTTAACTTGATAAGTTTGAAGTCCGCAGTCGGCTAGCATTCTTATACTAAACTGTAGCGGACATGTTCCATTTCGATAGTTTACTAAGTATTAAGGAAGATAATATGTTTAGAGATAAAAGAAGCAAGAAAATTATTGTTATAGCACATTGTTTATTGAATCAAAATTCAATATCTGATGGAACTGCAGATTTTCCAAGTCAGTTTGATAAAGTCATTAATCTACTAATTGAAAATAAAATTGGAATAATTCAATTGCCTTGCCCTGAACTCATTTGTCTTGGACTTAGTAGACAGGATGAAAATGGATCGAATAGACAAGTATTGCTTGAGAATACCCGAATACGAAATTTACTTGATAAAAAAGATAAACTTGAATTATTGAGAGAGAAAGCAAAAGAAGTTGTAAATCAATTAGAAGAATATAATAAATACAGTTTTAAGATTTTTGGCATTATTGGAGTGGATCGATCGCCAAGTTGTGGAGTAGAGACAACATCTATTGAAGGAGAAGAAAAAAAAGGAAGTGGCGTATTTTTAAGCATATTGGAAGATGAATTGCAAAAAAAAGGAATTAAAATTCGGATGATTGGATCAAAAACAAGCAAAGAACGAGAAACAGTCGAGATGATTAAAAGATTCATTGAAAGATAAACAAAAAGATAACTAACACAATTTTAAAACAAAATGGACAAAATAATTGTAGCTGATAAACTTTCTCAATTTCATGACCATTGGAATCCAAGAATTGTAGGTGAATTAAACAGACAACATGTTAAATTAGTTAAATTTCAAGGAGAATTTGTTTGGCACAAGCATGACAATGAAGATGAGTTGTTCTATGTTCTTAGAGGGGAATTTAGAATGGAATTCTGTGATAGGACAGTTGAACTCAAAGAGAATGAGTTTTTAATTGTTCCAAAAGGAGTTGAGCATAGACCCGTAGCAGACAAAGAAGTTGCAGTAATGTTATTTGAACCCATCTCAACTATAAATACAGGCGATAAAAACGGAGAACTGACAAAAAAAGAACTTAAGAAAATATGAGATTTATTGACCGAGGAAGAAGAGCACGAACCGCTAACAAAAGCTATATGTAATGCGGGGTTTAGCGGGTATTTCGGCCGCAGTTCTTCGTTGCAACACAGCTAATTCGTCTTTGACGATTGGCGTAAAAAAAGAAAATATGAATAAACGAATTGGCTCAGTGCAGACTTGAAAGTAAAGTGCTTCGAAAACCCACACTAAGCATAGCCAAGACCGTTATGTGTTATTAGTAAAGACTCTACAAGATGAATACAAAACAGAAATATCACAATGTGAGTAAGAATAAAATGAAGAATATGATAAACATCAATAATATATTAATCAGATGAAAAAAATTACTTTATTAAGTCTTTTGTGTTTGCTTTTAATTATACCAGATCAATCCCTTGCCTGCACAACATTTATAATTTCGGGTAAATATACAGCAGATGGAAAACCCATACTTTTTAAAAACAGAGATACTAAACAAATGCAAAACTCCCTTGCTTTTTTTAATGATGGCAAATATCAATATATTGGTTTGGTTGATGGAATTGAGAATTGGGATGAAATGGTTTGGGGAGGTTATAATGAAATTGGATTTGCAATTATCAATTCTGCTGCCTACAACAATAACATTGGCGACACATCAAAGTTCATGGATCAGGAAGGTGTAATAATGAAACTTGCCCTGCAGACATGTAAAACGCTTGAAGATTTTGAAAATTTACTGTATACCATTCCAAAACCCAGTGGACTTGATGCTAATTTTGGAGTAATTGATGCATCTGGTGGAGCCGCATTTTATGAGACAGGGAATTACAGCTTTATTAAAGTTGATGCAAATGATCCAAAAAATGCACCTAATGGAATCCTTGTGAGAACCAATCACTCATTTAGTGGCGATTTTGAAAGTGGAATGGGCTATTGCAGATATAATACTGCAATTAGTACGCTAAATAAGGCTGCTGTTAAAAAAAATATAACTCCACAGTTTCTTTTTAATAATGTATCCAGAAATTTATACCACTCATTAACCAAAACGGATTTATTGGCAAAACTACCACTTAAAAGAGATGTCCCAGAGTTCAAGTTTTTTATAGACTATATACCACGAATATATTCCGCTTCTGCAATTATGATTATAGGTGCTAAGGATCAAGAACATGTGAAAGATGCAATGATGTGGACTATTCTGGGGTTCCCACTAACCTCTGTTGCTATTCCTACTTGGATATCGGCTGGCAATAAGTTACCAAAAGTGGTTACTATGGATAAAAGTTTTAAATCTCCTATTTGCACTGCTGCTTTAAAATTTAAAGAAGAGTGTTTTCCTATAACACACGATAAAGGATGGAATTATTTGAATCTTTCTGTAGTTGTAAATCAACAAAATAATGGTTACATGCAACTCCTTCAACCCATAGAAGACGAAATCTTTAATAAAGGAAATCTATTGATATCTGAGATTGAAAAAGACGAAAAAACAGAAGAAGATTATCAATCATTTTATAAATGGCTTGATCAATATTTGTTAAAAACATATAAGGAGCATTTTAATATTAATCTCTATCATAATTGAAGTTTAAATTCATTACCAATTATAAACATAAGCCTAACAACAGTAACCGCTGCACAAGCCCCTAATTCGCCTATAATTTGATTCGTTAATATGGTTTCTAACAATTTTCTCTATTAATTTTGATATTGAAGCATCTAAGCTTTGGGTAGCCCCTTCTATGGTGGTAGTTTAGTTTCTTTTTCTTTGATGGAATTTAAAGCACGAGTCTCGCTTGCACACGGGCTTGGTTGGAAGACTCGCTAGTGGGAATTTGTCTAGCGGTTGGCTACTATATTATAAGCAGTTATTTTTTATTTCTCCTTATTGACTTAAGGGCAAGGTAAATTTAAAATTGCTTCCCTTGCCTAATTCGCTCTCTACCCATATTTTTCCACCAAGCTTTTCTACAAATTCTTTGCAAAGTACTAAACCCAATCCAGAACCTTTTTCACCTGCTGTACCTTTAGTTGTAATATATGAGCTTATGTTAAACAGACTGTTGCGGGTTTCATCATTCATACCAACGCCATTATCTGAAACAGTAATTGTAATAAAATTATCTTCTTTTACAGCATAAATATCTATTTTACCATTTAAATTAGTAAACTTTATTGCATTGGAAATAAGATTTCGCAAAACTGTCTTTACAATATTTTCATTGGCAAATAGTTCAATCTCATCTGATTGAAAGTGATTTAAGGATATGTTTTTAGTTATTGCTGCTAACTCTGATGTTTCAATTATTTCCTGGATAATAGATAAATAGTTTATTTTTTTAGGTTTGAAATCAATTTGACCGGATTGCGATTTTGCCCAGTCTAATAAATTGTTTAGTAAACCGAGTGTGCTTTTTGCTGTTGAATTTATTAAAGAGCCATATTGTACAGTTTTTTCAATATCGCCAGCAACTTCATTATCACTTAATAAATTAGAAAACCCAAGTATGCTGTTAAAGGGACTTCTTAAATCGTGAGCAATTATTGAAAAAAGTTTGTCTTTTGTTGTGTTTAGTTCTTGTAGTTGGATTTCACTCTTTTTAAGTGCTATTTCTACCAGTTTGCGTTTGGTGATGTCGTGATTAACTGATAAGCACGCTTTTTCGCCTTTAAAATCAATAGGAGTGAGTACTACCTGGGTCCAGTATTCTGTGCCGTCCTTTTTCCTTTTCTTTTCGACTGATATAACCTTTTGTCCTTTTACGAGGGCTTCATCCCATTCATCAAGTGGGCTCTCAGAACTATCAGCAATGTTAAGATCACGGACTATGTTCATTTTAAGCAGATGATCCCTTGTATAGCCGGTTTGCTTTTCTGCTGCCGGATTAACTTCTAATATTTGGGCGCTATCAGTTCCGCCAATTTTAGTAACAAAAACAGCATCGCCTAAATCATTAAAAAGACGCCTGAATCTTTCTTCACTTTCCCGCAACTTTTTCTCTGCCTGCTTGCGCTCAGTGATGTCATGGAAATTGACGAGCACACCATTGATTGCAGGATCGTTGATATGGTTAGCGGCAGCAAGTTCTATCCATTTATAAGTACCATCTTTACATTTGTGTCTAAATTCAACTACCAAAGGGGAATCTGTTTCGAGTGTTTTGCTGAATTCTTTCTGAATCCTTTTAATATCTTCCGGATGCACCTTTTCAAAGCTGCTTGTGCCGATAATTTCTTCTGGCTTCCATCCAAGCCATTTTTCAATATTTGGACTTTGATATTTTATTATACCATCAGGCCCCATAATGGCAATAACATCACCGATATTTTCTATCATCGCAGAGTGCTTTGCGTTCGTCACCCGCAATGTCTCTTCCGCCTGTTTTCGTGCAGTTATTTCTTCTTTTACTGCTAGAAAATGAGTGGCTATTCCTTCCTTATTTTTGATTGGAGATATTGATGCTAATTCCCAATATAATTCTCCGTTTTTCTTTTTGTTATGAAATTCCCCTCTCCACTCATTACCTGAAGTAATTGTATCCCAAAGTATTTTGTATTGTTCGGCAGGCAATTCGCCTGATTTAAGAATTCTTGGGTTTTTTCCTAAGGCTTCTTCAAAAGAATATCCGGTGGTAGCTGAAAACTTTGGATTTACATATTCGATATCTCCTTTTAGATCGGTAATAACTACGGTATTAGGGCTTTGTTCTACCGCTTGTGAGAGTTGATTTATTTGCTCTTCTGCATGCTTTCGTTCGGTTATATCGGTGAATATTGTTGCAAAATAACCCGGCTTAGGTGAGAATACTGAAATTTCAAAATGCTTATCTAATGGTTGAAAATAGGTTTGAAAAGAATTAGGCTCACTTGTTTCTGCAACACGCAAATAAATATCCAAAAATGGAGCAGGTGAAACACCATAAAGTTGGGTAGCCAGTGCATCTCTTGCTTTTTCTGCCGGAATACCAACATGTTTTTCAAAAGCAGGATTTGTGTTAATAATTTTATAATCAATGGCTTTAAGTGCTGAGTCGTAAATAACTTCATGGAGTGCAAATCCTCCATCCATATGTGAAAATAATCCACGAAATTTTTCTTCACTTTCTTTTAATAATAGTTCAGTTTTTTCTTGTGAAAGTATTTGCTTATTTAGTTTATTCATTATAAATATAATAATCAGTATACCAATTATTAATATTGCTAAATAGTTTATAATTAATTGTTTTATTTCTTTTGCTGATATATTGTTAAGGCCGGTAACCGGAACATAAATTGATAACCCTCCACGAATATCCCCAACCTTGTATTCTTGATGTTCATGACATTTTAAACAGCTTTGCTCTGTTATAAAGGGGCGTATAACTCTGATATATTCAATTCCATTCATAGTTTCTTGTTTTGTATAAATGGTATCTCCTTTTTCAAAGCCAAGCAGCGCTTTATTTTCCCAGGCGTCTGGTTTATTTATGGGGTTTAGTAATTTTAAACTGGTTAAATGACCTGGCAAATTAAATTCTGTGGCTGACAATTCCAATACTTGTCGTGTCATGTATGCCGGATTTACCAAAGTGAGTGTATCATTATCCGTTGTTATTATATCTCGTTTTTTAATAAAAGTCAAGTGTGGGTTTGGTGGTGTGTATTTTGAAATTGGCACATAAACACCCCCTTGTTTAGCTACCCATTTACGATACATTATATCTTTTTTATACGCAATATCCGCCATAACATTTTCAGTTTTATTCAATTGTTTATGATGGTCATTCAAGGCACTTAAAAATGCAAGCGAAATTGCTATTATCCACAAACTAATAATAATTGACGCGTATTTTGTAATATTTATCTTGTTCATATTTTAATTATAATGTAATTATTTTCTACTCACCGCATGTGGAGGGGAATATAACCCCGGAGATCCCTCGCCTACGCTCGGGATCAGTTCGACTAAATAATTTTGCTTCACAAAATTTAAATCTCACTAATTTAAACAATACTCATAAATGGCGTATAGCTGTTAATCCCTATTTCTTCAAATATTTAACAATCAACTGTTTCAATTCATCTGCTTCGATGGGTTTTGAAATATAATCATCACATCCGGCAGCAATAGTTTTTTCTTTGTCGCCTTCTAAAGCATAAGCCGTTTGTGCAATGATAATAACGTCCTTGTTAAACTTTCGTATTTGTCTGGTGGCTTCGTAGCCATCCATTTCGGGCAAAAGAATATCCATTAGTATCATATCAATGCCAGGCCTATTTTGACATACTTGCACAGCTTCTTTTCCTGTTCTTGCGATAATGATTTCGTGTGCGAATTTTCCAATAACAATCGAAAGGAGGTCTTCTGAAGTTTCATCGTCTTCAACAATTAATATACAATACTTGTCAATTGGAGTTACATCAATGGAAGGCAAGATTTCCTTTTCCGCTTTATCTTCTTTTACCGATACCGGTTTGTATGGAATGGTAAAATAAAATGTACTTCCTCCTGTCTTGCCCGCAGGAAGATTTTCTTCTTCACTTTCCATCCAAATTTTTCCACCTAGCATTTCCACATAAGCTTTTGATATAGATAAGCCGAGACCTGCTCCCTGTCGTGCCATTTTATCTTCAATATCAGCTTGAATAAACCGTTCAAATATGGCTTCTTGCCTGTCTAGTGGAATTCCTATTCCTGTATCTTTTACGTAAAAAACAAGTGTATTTTTGTTTTGATTATACCCAAATTCTACGGAACCTTTTTTAGTGTATTTAATTGCATTTTTCAAAAGGTTTGCTAGTATGGCATAAACTTTTTCATTATCGGTTTTTAGGATGGCTTTTTTTGATGGTAAAGAAATTACTGATGAAAACTGCATACCCTTTGCTTCAACCTCGGGTTTAAAGAAAGTATAAAGGAATTCGATTTGCTCGTTGATATTCGATTCCCCGATATTAACTTCCATCTGGCCTGATTCTATTTTCGAAACACTAACAATATTATCGATGATATTAAGCATTCGCCTTCCACCTTTTTCGATGATTTGGATATAGTCTTGGTGCTTTTTACTGTTAAGACCAGGTTCTTTTAATAAGGTGGCAAAACCAAGTATACCATTCATTGGGGTACGTATTTCGTGGCTCATATTGGCCAGAAAAGCTGACTTTAAGCGGTCTGATTCTTCTGCTTTATCTTTGGCTGTTATGAGTTCAGTTTCTGCCTGCTTGCGTTCAGAAATATTGATAAAGCTTATTATGAAGTAATCTTCATGAAGTGGGAAAGCAGTAATTTCCAGGGTTCGATTATAAATTTCAAAATTCTGTTCATAATTGATAGGTTCACCGGACATAAGTACGTTTCCATATTTACGAACTAATTCACTTAGAGCTTTCGAATCCACCATTTCAGAAGCTTTTTTTCCTACAAGCTGGTTTAATTCCAATCCAGTATTCTTCTTAGTTGACTGATTTGCTTCTAAGTGAATAAAATCTGTGTATTCAGATTTTTCATTTTTCAGCATTTTACAAATAACAATTCCAAAAGGTGAATTTTCGTAAAGATTGCGAAATTTTTCTTCGCTTTCTTCGACTTTTTCTTTAGCCTTTACTAATTCATACTCTGCCTGTTTCATTTCAGAAACATCAACAATTACACCTCGCAAACCGACTGACTTATTTTCTTTCAAAATAAGGTTTGAGTAAGCCAATACATCAAAAGTAGATCCATCCTTGCGGAGCATGGTGTATTCTTCGCTTAATGCATTTTTATTACCTGCCAGGCTTAACTTAATATTTTCAACAGCTCTTGCCCTGTCATCAGGGATGTAGAAACCTAAGGTGCTTTTACCGATCAACGAATCCTGTTCAGAATAGCCCAATAACTTAAACGCTTGTTTGTTTGTGTAAGTCAGGTTTCCCAGCATATCGATTTCAAAAACTATCTGAGGTAACATATCCGCCATTTCCCTGAATTTTTCTTCGCTTTCCAGCATTTTCTCCTTCGCCAGCTTGCGCTCGGTAATGTCCACCCCAAGGCCAATCAGAGAAGGAGCACCATCCACTATAATTTTTTTTCCACTGAATTGGTAGGGTGTCCTCTTTCCATCTTTGGCTACAAAACGGCCTTCAACTTGAGCTTGACCATGAGTGAACACCCGTTGAATAGACGAAGCAATAGCCTGTTTGTCTTCACCGTCAAACAAATCCATCGGGCTTATCTGCGCCATCTCTTCTGTTGAGCGGCCTGTCACCTCTTCAAACATTGTGTTCCACCGTAAAAACTTCCCCTCTTCGCTAATGAGATAAAACACACCCGGCAGATTGCTAACCATCAACTCGTAAAACAGTTTTTCTACCAACAGAGCTTCCTCCGCCTGCTTGCGTTCGGTGATATCAGTACAGAATGCAATAAACTGATTGTTAGGTAGATTTACAGCATCTAATCTAACATCTACAATTGAACCATCTTTTTTCTTTAATTCGGTTTCATAGCTTAATTTACCTTCTTTCTTAAGCTGCTGGATACCAGCGCCATCTTTTACACTAACTGAAATATCCTGAACCGATAATTGTAATAGTTCATTCTTCGAATAACCCAATAATGTACATGCTCCCGGATTGACATCGAGATATTTGCCTTTACCATCGGCGATGAATATTCCAAGTGGCGCATTTTCTACATATGATCTGTGTTTCGCTTCTGAATGCTTCAGAGCATTTTCTGCTTCTTTTTGCTCTGTAATGTCAACAAAAACAGCTTGAGTTGCAGGTTCATTATCATAATGTATTAAAGTACTAATTAAATCAACCCAACGAACTCTTCCATCTTTCTGTTGTATCCGGTATGTTCCTTTTGGATCGACTTTCTTACCAGAGGTACGGTCAGCAAAGGCTTTAAAAAATGCTCCCCGATCATCTGGGTAAATTAGGCTTGTCAATTCCTCGAGCCCAAATGCTTCAAGTTCCTCAGTCGAATAACCGGATATTGTTTCCATTGGTAGGCTGGCATAGGCAAGTCTTACAGGATTGTTTAATGCTACAACCATTCCCTGGAGAGAACTTTCCACAAGTGTGCGGTATTTTTCCTCGCTGGAAATGAGTGCTTCTTCTGCTCGTTTGCGCTCAGAAATATCTCTAGCAACACCATAGTAGAATATTCTATCATCAAGTTTGTACTTCTTTGTACTCAATTCCACAGGAATTAAATCACCATTTTTATGCTGATGAGTTGATTCAAGTATTATTTGCTTATTAAGAGGAATATCTTTACAAAATTTAAGAAACTCATGAACAGGATAATTGGAATCAACGGAATCTATACTATGACCCACTATTTCTTCTCGCTCTTTTCCAGAAATATCAATGGCACTTTGGTTAGTATCGATAATCATGCCGTCTTCAGACATCAGATAGATTGCGTCAGAAGCCATTTCAATCAGGTTTCTGTATTTACCTTCACTTTCTTTCAGAGCTTCTTCAGCTATTATCAAATTATTATTAATACTTTTAGAATTGATTAAATCGTTTTCGAGTGTCTCAATTTTTGATAATAATTCATCTTTGCTTAATTTATCATAGTTCATAACCCATTGATTTAAGGTGAGCAGTAATTACATTACGGTCATAAAATCACTTACCAAAATTTAGTAAGCTTTCAATGAAGGCATTCAAATGTATAAATAATTTTCAAAAAAAAGTGGTTTCATTTAAATTTTTCTTTGAAGCCGATGAATAAAGGATTCAAATTGATTTAGGTTTCTTAACAAACTGCTGCAACAAGATCATTTCAAAGTGGCTTAATCTATAATTATCTTTTCTTTAAGATGATGATTTTTGACATAATAGATTATGTAGGGAGGATACTCGTTAATTTGGTGATTTTAGAATTGTTGTTAAGCGTAGTGTGTTTTTTACTGATGTTTTTTAGCTGACTAACTCTTTATTTAAATAATATTTATTTAGGATATTATTTTAGATAGAGAAACATGACCTATGCATAGTTGATTATATTGCTGGCGTAATTTTGATTACGACATAATCATGAATAAAGTCTGACATCCAACAAAGATAAAATTTTTAGAAGCTAAAGCGAGATGCACTAAAGTGCATAGTTTTAACTAATTTTGAGACCAATAAATTATTTCTAATACACCTTTCAAACTCTTGTGTGTATTAATTTGATCCCTAAAGTCAGATTCTGACACACCGTACACCCAAAAGTTCAAATTTGTTTGAAGACATACATAGCTGAAGACCGGTTCGATTCAACCTATTTTCATGTTTTTCAGAAATAACGGGAAAAGCATAAGATATCTTAAAAAAAATAGGACATCAAGATAATTGAGCTATAAGCACAACCTATTTGATTCATGTTACTGTCATATCTAAAAAAAGCTTTAATATAATATTTTACATTTTTTCAAATCACTAATTTATAATCGCTCTATAGTAGGCAATATCACTAGAACCAAATCATTTTAATTTAAATAAAATGTAAATTTGGCGGGAAATTTCAATTGAAACAAACATTACTAACTAATAAATATATACTAGCTCGATGCATAAAACGATTATAATATTTATCATTATCGCCTTTGTAATGAAATTACATTCCCAAGAAGTTGCACAATGGAGAGGACCTGACAGAGACGGGAAATACAATGAAACAGGGTTGCTAAAACAATGGCCTGAATCAGGGCCTAAGTTACTATGGCACTACGATGAACTTGGAGATGGACATTCTTCAGCAGCAGTTACAAACGACATGGTATATACAGCAGGAACGTCCGAAAAAGGAAAAGGTTTTGTAATTGCATTAAATCATTTTGGGGAGATGAAATGGAAAACAGTATTCGGAAATGAGTGGGTTGATAACTGGGACGGAGTACGCTCAACACCGTTAATATACGACAACAAGGTTTATATTATGAGTTCTTATGGAGAGCTTGTATGTATGAATGCAGAAAACGGTAATATCATCTGGAAAGTTGATTTATTTACTGATTATGATGGTATAAATATTAAATGGGGCGTAACAGAAAACCTGTTAATTGATGACAATAAATTGTTTATTACACCCGGCGGAATAGATGCCAATATTATTGCACTAAACAAAGATACAGGCGAATTAATTTGGAAATCAAAAGCAATGGGGGAAATAAGTGCCTATTGTTCTCCTCTGTTAATTGAATTGGAGGATAGAAAGCTATTTGTAACTCAAACTGCAAACTCAATTGTTGGGATTGATCCAACAAACGGTGAGCTATTATGGAATGTTGATCAAACTAACAAATGGTCGGTTCATGCAAATACACCTCTTTATCACAACAGACAAGTTTATTGTGCAAGTGGTTACGGTAAAGGTGGTATTAAGCTTCAATTATCAGATGATAGAACATCTGTTACCGAATTATGGAGAGACGAATCTTTGGACGACAAAATGGGAGGCATGATACTGCTTGATGGACGCATTTATGGATCAGGAGATGCCAATAAAGAGTGGTACTGTATTGACTGGGAAACAGGTGAAGAACTATATTCATCAAAAATGCTAAAAGTTGGTAATATAATATATGCCGATGGATTATTATATTGTTATGGAACCGGTGGAAAGGTCGGGATTGTCGATCCAACTACAAATGATTACAACCTTATAAGCTCATTTAAGGTCCCTTATGGAGAAAAGTATCATTGGTCACACCTCGTAATTCATAATAAACGACTTTATGTAAGGCATGGAACTTCGTTAATGGTTTATGATATTGCACAAGAATAATCTAGTTAAGATCAATGTAAGAATTAATGAAACATCCATAAATCGAGATGGACATATAATTATATGATAAAAAACCAAAAAGATAAATACATACTCCTAACCGTCGTAAGTGCTGGGATAATACTTATTTTATATTGGTTTTATTACAATCCTGTGTCAGACTTTAAGTTAAGTATTCCCGGAATGGATAATCGTCCTAACAGTATCTCAGGATTAAATGAGAAAGTGAAAATTGGTGAAGACTTTGTGCAATTTTCTGACAACAATTCAGACCTAACAGGGAAATGGACTCGGTTTAGAGGTGATGACTTCGATAATATTAACAAAGAAAATATCAGGCTTATAAATAGATTTCCAAGTGAGGGGCCAACAATATTATGGAAAAAGGATCTTGGAGAAGGTCATGCAGCCCCTGCAATTTACAATGGAAAAGTTTACATTCTGGATTATCTTGAAAAAGAAAAAGCCGATGCTTTAAGATGTTTTTTGCTTGAAACAGGAGAAGAACTATGGCAACGAAAACACAGCGTACACATCAAAAGAAATCATGGAATGTCAAGAACTGTTCCTGCTGTTACTAATGATTTCATTGTTACAATTGGTCCTAAAGGTCATGTTATGTGCTGCAACCCGGCAAATGGAGATTTCCGTTGGGGAATAGACCTTGTTAAGGATTATCAAACAGAAATTCCTTTTTGGTATACCGGCCAATGCCCTATGATAGACAACGATACGGCCATAATTGCTCCCGGAGGAAAATCCCTTTTAATTGCAATTGATTGTGCAACCGGAGAAGTTGCTTGGGAAACTCCAAATCCTGATAATTGGCAGATGTCGCACTCATCAGTCATGCCTATGACGTTGGAAGGGAAGAAGATGTATGTTTACGCAGCAATTGGTGGCATTTGCGGTATTTCCGCTGAGGGCTCCAATAAGGGAAAACTACTTTGGAAGCTCAAAGATTTTGCACCTAATGTTGTTGCCCCCTCTCCCATTATTTATGATGATGGAAAAATATTTATGACGGCAGGTTATGGCGCTGGCTCAATTCTTTTTAAGGTAGAGAAAAATAACACTGAATACTCTGTCAATATATTACAACGCTTCAAACCAAAAGAAGGATTGGCATCAGAGCAACAAACCCCAATTGTTTATAAGGATCATATCTTTGCCGTTCTGCCTAAAGATGCCGGCTCTAACAGGAATCAGCTGGTTTGCTGCAAACCTGATGATTGCGAAAATATATTATGGACAAGCGGGAAGTCAGAACGTTTCGGCCTTGGCCCATATATAATTGCTGATAGCAAATTTTTCATTCTTAACGACGATGGGACTTTGACAATTGCCATAGCTTCAACATTAAAATTTACATCACTTGATAAGAAAAGGATATTGAAAGGGCATGATGCGTGGGGTCCTATTGCTATTGCAGATGGGAAATTAATAATGCGCAACTCAAAACAAATGGTATGTATTGATGTTCAAAAACATTAAAAACCAGAAAAGATGAACAGTAATAAAACAATTATAACAATAGCAATTATATTCATCATAGCAATTGTGACTTTTATGGCTCTTGATTTTTTTGGTGACTTTAACAAGGCCAACAAAAACGTATATGATTACAAGCTTGATAATTTTATCATCGTTGATTCTTCTCTCATTAATTACAAGGAAGTTCTTCAGATAGCCCCTGAATTAGAAGTCCTTAAGGCTGTTACAATTGACCAAAATGATAATATTTATGTAAGTGGAGATAATAGTATCTTTATCTATAATAATGAAGGAAATCTCATCAAAGAAATTATTACAGGAACAAACGCCTTAAGTATTACCGTTAGTCACTTTGGTGATATCTTTTTAGGAGCTGAAGATCATATTGAGGTTTGGAACTCTAATGGCATTCAAAAAAATATCTGGGAAACCTTAAACCCCAATGTATTAATTACAAGTATAGCAAACATTGACTCATCGGTTTTTGTGGCAGATGCGGGTAATAAAATTGTATATCATTACGACCTGGAAGGAAATCTTCTAAATGAAATTGGCAGAAAAGATTCCATAGCCGGTATTGACGGCTTTATTATTCCCAGCCCATACTTTGATATAGCTATTGGTCGTGATGGTGAATTGTGGGTTGTAAATTCTGGCATGCACCAGCTCGAATCATATGATAAAGAAGGAAATCAGATATCTTCATGGAAAAAAACATCAATGAGGCTGGATGGTTTTAGTGGATGCTGCAACCCATCACATATAGCAATTTTACCTAATGGCTCGTTTGTCACAAGTGAGAAGGGCATCGAAAGAGTAAAAATACACGAGCCATCCGGAAAATTTAAAAGCGTGGTTGCAGCACCTCAACAGTTTGAAAAAGGAACGAGAGGCCTTGACTTAGCTATAGATTCTGAAAACAGAATAATAATACTAGATCCAAAAAAAGGTAGGGTTAGAATATTTGATAAAAAATAAAGTTGCAAATCTATTAACAATGATTACACGTAAAGATTTTATAATTAAAATATTCAGAACAGCTACTTTCGCTTCATTGGCAGGTTTGAGTGGTTATCTGCTATTAAGAGAACAAACAGATGAAGTTTGTAATTTTGATTTCGTTTGTAAGAATTGTAAAAAACTTAAAGCGTGTAATTTGCCAGAGGCAGTAGATCATAAAAACAGTAGGTAGATGAACCATTCCGACAATAATAACAAATCAACCCGACGGGATTTTATAAACCGTAGTTTGAGAATTTCAGCAGGAATTGCCATTGGAGGTATTGTTGTGGGATTAGTTAAAGATTCTTCATCCGAAGATCTTGTTTGGCAACTCGACCCTAACCTATGTATTCAATGTGGAAGATGTGTTACCAACTGTGTACTCACTCCTTCCGCTGTAAAATGTGTTCATGTTTTCGACATGTGTGGATATTGTGATTTATGTGGTGGATATTTCAGGCCGGAAGCAAAAGAACTAACAACTGGTGCTGAAAATCAACTTTGCCCCACAAGTGCAATTGAAAGAAAGTTTATTGAAGACCCATTTTTTGCATACCATATAAATGAAGATTTATGTATCGGGTGTGGTAAATGTGTTGCAGGTTGTGGTGCTTTCGGAAACGGGTCACTTCAACTTCAGGTAAACCATGATATTTGTGTGAATTGCAACCAGTGTTCCATAGCTAGAGAATGCCCAACAGATGCATTTAGAAGGGTGCCACGTAGTAAGAGTAGAATTCTAAAAGGATATAGCGAAGATAATGTATAGTTAAATGAGAAAATCTTATAAACACATATCAACTATACTGTTCATTATCTTGCTAATACAAGTGTTAGATGTTAATGCCCAGCGCTTCCCAAAACCGGAATTTGAATCGGGATATGTTCAGGAGTCGGTACAAGCACCTGTACCACGCTCTGATTTTATGGAGTATTTCGATGTATTAGTTTTGATCGTTGCCATGTCGGTTGTTTCCTGGTTTGTATTGAAAAAAAGATCAAGAAGAGGAGTGTTTTGGGTTTCAATATTTTCAATACTATATTTTGGCTTTTACAGAGAAGGGTGTGTTTGCTCTGTTGGTTCCCTTCAAAATATTGCTTTGGCTCTTTTTAATCCGGGATATAAAATTCCGCTAACTGCGCTAGCATTTTTTGTGATCCCATTGGTTTATGCTCTGTTTTTTGGGAGGACTTTTTGTGCAGGGGTATGTCCATTGGGGGCTATTCAGGACCTTTTTGTTTGGAAACCATTACAATTGAAACCATGGTTGCAAAAGATGCTCGGTCTCATCCCGTTTATATATCTCGGACTTGCCGTACTTTATGCCGCAACAGAAACTGATTTTATAATTTGCCGATACGATCCATTTATAGGTATTTATCGGCTAGATGCTAAATTCACAATGTTTATTCTTGGTGGGATTTTTTTACTGACAAGCGTGTTTATTGCCAGACCTTATTGCCGATTTTTTTGTCCATATGGAGTACTTCTGAATTGGTTTAGCCGAATTTCCAAATATCATATGACAATAACCCCATCAAAATGTATTCAATGTAGTTTATGTGAAACTTCATGTCCGTTCGGTGCAATTGATATTCCTGAACAAGTTAAACTTAAAGAATCTCGTAAAGACAGCACTAGAAGATTTGTCATACTATTAGCCATTATCCCAATTTTAGTTATTCTGGGAACTTGGACAGGGTCACAATTTCATGAGAACCTTGCCAGGGTAAATCCAACAGTCAGATTAGCTCAGGATATTCTTGAACAAAGCAATAACCCAACAATCATAACGAACCCTCAATATATTGAACCTATAGAAATAGAAGCTTTTAGATCATCGGGCAAAACTGATAAACAACTATATACAGAAGCAAAAGAGATTATTCAAGAATTTCATACCGGCGGAATGCTGCTTGGTGGTTTCTTAGGATTAGTTTTTGGATTTACACTTGCCGGATTATCAGTTTTCAGATACCGTAAGGATTACGAACCAAATAAAGGTACATGCTTTAGCTGTGCCAGATGTATGGATTATTGTCCCGTTGAAAAAGATAAATAAATGAAACCAAATAATAAAAATACTAGTCTCTGGATACGAGTAGCTCAAATTGCAGGAGCATTTACATTTATTATCTCAATGCTGTTAATAGTAAATTATGCGCAATACAAAAGAATTGATCCTGTTGAAACAGAGCTTATCAATACATTAGTACAAAGGTTAAATAATAATCCTGAAGATCGCCAACTTAGAGAAGAAATAAGGACGTTAGACTTATTATCTAGAAAAGCATATTTTACTAATCAATGGCAGGTTAGAACAGGTGGATATTTATTACTATTAAGCATTGCCGTTCTGGTTATAGCCATGCAGGTAATAAAATCTAACTCAGCAAAGGAAGTAAGTCTTATCCATAAAGAGGAAGCTTTTTTAGATCAAAAAAATGCACGTTTATGGATATCAATTGGTGGAGCCGTAATAGTAACCATTGCATTGGTGTTTGCTTTTCTTACACATGCTGAACTATCAGAAGACTTTGCAATTGCAGCATTACCAGATAACCCAGAAGAGGTTACTGAAATCATAGAAGTGGCTGATAATTATTTAATTATTAATAAAAGCACTCTGGAAAGCAAAAAAGAGATTACAAAGAGTGAGACCGCACCTCCAATAAATCCACATTTGTCAGAGGAAACAAAAGTTGAAGAAAAACCAAAAGAAGCTGAATCAACAAAAGAGACTAATAATGTGGTACTTCCACCCACAAAAAAGCTGATTGAATTTCCAACCGAACAAGAAATAAAAAATAATCATCCAACATTTAGGGGTCCGTTTGGAAATGGTATCTCATATCAAAAAAATATACCTGTAAAATGGGATGCCATCACTGGTGAAAATATACTCTGGAAAACAAAAATCCCACTTCATGGGTACAATTCACCAATAATTTGGGGAGATAATATTTTTCTATCCGGTGCAAACTCATCAAAACGTGAAGTATATTGTATAGATAGAAATACAGGCAAAATAATTTGGACTGTCGATGTTAATAACATTCAAGGATCTCCAGCCAATTCACCCAAAGTAACTGATGATACCGGACAAGCTGCTCCTACTCTTGCTACCGATGGTAATAAAGTGTATGCAATATTTGCAAATGGAGATATAATTGCCATTGATATGGATGGTAATAAGGTTTGGTCTCGAAATATGGGCAATACAGGAAACCATTATGGTCATTCTTCTTCATTAATGCTCTATGAAAATATTCTAATATTACAATACGACACTAAAGTTTCTCCAAAGCTTATGGGCTTGTCAGTTTCTACAGGAGAAACTATATGGTCAACACCAAGAAACGTAAAAATATCATGGGCATCTCCCGTAGTAGTAAATACTGGTGCTCAAACTGAGATCCTTATTGCTGCCGACCCTGATGTGTCTTCTTACAATCCAATTACTGGAAAAGAAAACTGGAAAATTAACTGCATCTTTGGGGAGGTTGGCCCATCTGTAGGTTACTCTAACGGTATAGTATATGCTGTAAACGAATATGCAAAACTAGTAGCAATAAAAATTGGTGAAACACCGGAGATACTTTGGGAAAGCGATGAATATTTATCAGAAGTACCTAGTCCTGTTGCAACGAATGACCTGTTATTTATGGCTACCAGCTACGGGGTTGTTGTTTGTTATGACGCAAAAACCGGTGAAATAAAATGGGAAAGTGAATATGATAATGGATTTTATTCATCGCCGATATTGGTTGAAGGCAAAATATATCTCATTGATATGGCAGGGATAATGCACATTTTTAGTGCAAGTGAGGATTTTGTTTCGCTTGGAGATAATCCAATTGGTGAAGACTGTATGACAACACCCGCCATGGCAGATGGGAAAATTTATATCAGAGGGAATAAGCAACTATTCTGTATTGGGAAATGAAACATATTGTAGATAAAATAATTGCAGAGAAAGGAAAATCCGTTGATGCGGCAATACCTATTTTGCAGGCAATACAGGCAGAGTTTAATTATCTGCCTGAAGAGGCTATGCAAAGGGTTTGTGAAATGACTGAAATAACCCCTGCACGCATATTTGGAATCTCTACTTTTTATTCTCAATTCAGACATAAGGCGGTTGGTAAGCATATCATTAAAGTTTGTGTGGGCACAGCTTGCCATGTAAAAGGAGCCATGAGGGTTTACGATGCTTTTAGAAGAGAACTTAACCTTAAAGAAGAAGAAGATACCGATATTGATGGCCTATTTACTATCGATAAAGTTGCGTGCTTAGGTTGTTGCACAATTGCTCCGGTTGTGCAAATTGACAATACAACTTTCGGACATGTGGAACCTGGTAAAATATCTGAAATACTTGATGAATTTCTTTCATTAAAAAATAACCAGAGTGTTAAAGCTGAGAGCCCTAGCAATTTTGTAAGTGGTAAAGAAGGTGAAATCCGAATTGGATTAGGCTCATGTTGTGTGGCAAGCGGTAGTAAGGACGTAAAATTGGAATTAGAGAAATCTCTTAAAGCGAATAAAACTAATGTTGATGTAAAGCAGGTTGGTTGTGTAGGTATTTGTAATCAGGTCCCTTTGTTGGAGGTTCACAAACAAGGGGAAGAACCATATTACTATACAAAAATTAAAGCTGATGAAGTCAATGAAATAGTTAGAAAACATTTTAAATCTAAGAATTTACTAACTCGGTTTAGTACAAATATTTCAGGGTTAATTGACAACTACGTAATTAATGGGCTTCCAAGGTCAGTAAAGAAATATTCTTCAGAGAGTCTAGATACTCCTGTGTCTGAATTTCTGAATGGTCAAATTAATATAGCTACTGAGCATCGGGGTTTTATTAAGCCCAATGATCTGGATGAATATAAAAGTCTGGATGGATTTGTGGCACTTAAAAAATGTCTCATCGAATTACCCCAGAGTGAAGTTGTTGAAATAATAAAACAAAGTGGCTTAAAAGGTAGAGGAGGTGGAGGGTTTCCAACAGGTGTTAAATGGAAAATTGTTCAGAATGCAGATTCCGATACAAAATATGTTATCTGTAATGGTGACGAAGGCGACCCGGGGGCATTCATGGACAGGATGTTACTTGAATCTTACCCCTTCAGAATAATTGAAGGTTTGATAATTGCAGCATACGCTGTTGGTGCAAATGAAGGATTATTTTACATCCGTGCAGAATATCCGTTAGCTGTAAAGCGAATAAATGAAGCACTATACTTATGTGAGAAAAATAACCTGCTGGGTAAAAACATATTGAATTCTGGTTTTTCATTTAATTTGAAAATTTTTGAAGGAGCTGGAGCATTTATTTGTGGTGAAGAAACGGCTCTTATTGCATCTGTAGAAGGCAATAGGGGATTACCACGAATGCGCCCACCCTACCCTGCCGAAGTTGGTCTATGGGGTAAACCAACACTTATCAATAATACCGAAACTTTTTCTCTTGTTCCCTGGATAATCCGCAATGGAGCTAACGCTTTTAGCAATATTGGTACCAACAATAGTAAAGGGACCAAGGTTTTTGCCTTAGCAGGGAAAATTAAAAGAGGCGGCCTTATTGAAGTACCTATTGGTATAACAATTCGTCAAATTGTAGAAAAAATTGGGGGTGGTATTCCAAATGGGAAAGCTTTTAAAGCAGCTCAAATTGGTGGTCCTTCAGGTGGTTGTATACCGGCTTCCATGGCCGATATACCAATTGATTTTGAATCTCTTTCTGAGGCAGGCGCTATGATGGGATCTGGTGGTTTGGTTGTTCTTGACGAAGACGATTGCATGGTTGATATTGCAAGATATTTTCTCGCATTTACTCAAGATCAATCATGTGGTAAGTGTACATTTTGTCGTATTGGAACACGCCGAATGTTAGAGATTCTAAATAAAATCAGCAGCGGACAAGGTAAGCCGGAAGATATTGATATACTTGAAAAGCTAGCCTATAGTACTAAAAAAGGTAGTTTGTGCGGGCTTGGAAAAACTGCCCCTAATCCGGTTCTTTCTACTTTAAGATACTTTAAACATGAGTATCTGGAGCATATTAACGGAGTATGTCCGACGGGGAAATGTGAAAAACTAATTGAATATTTTATCAATGATGAATGTATTGGATGTACTAAGTGTGCTCAGGATTGTCCAACTAATGCCATAGCCTTTAAACCATATGAGCTTCATGTTATAGATAATGAACTATGTATAAAATGCGATATTTGTCGCCAGGTATGTCCTGTTAATGCTGTGGTAATCCAATGATAAATTTAAAGATAAACAATACAAGTGTTAGAGTTCCAGTAGGCACCAGCGTACTAAAAGCTGCTGAACAATTGGGAATTAAAATACCCACTATGTGTTTTCATGAGGGCTTTACTAATCACCCTTCATGCATGCTTTGTCTGGTAAAAGATACAAAAGACGGTAAATTACATCCCTCATGTGCACTTCCAGCTGAAAATGGAATGAATATTATCACTGATGATGATGAAATATTCAATGCGAGAAAAGAGGCTCTTGAATTACTACTTAGTGACCATGTTGGTGATTGTGAAGCACCATGCAGGAATAGTTGTCCGGCAAATATGGATATTCCTAAAATGAACAGACTAATCTCAAAAGGGAAGTTTGATGATGCCTTGAGGTTAGTAAAAGAAGATATCGCTCTACCATTAATACTTGGGTATATCTGCCCGGCACCATGTGAAAAAGCTTGTCGTAGAATACAAGTAGATGAGGCAGTTTCAATATGCAGTTTGAAAAAATTTGTTGCAGCACAGGATCTTAAAAACCAAAATTTTTATCTTCCTGAAAAAGAACAAAGCAGCAACAAAAAGGTTGCAATAATTGGGACAGGACCAGCTGGATTAGCTTGCGCTTTCTATTTGTTAAAGTTGGGACATGATTGCATTCTTTTCGATAAAAACACGGAAGCAGGAGGTACATTAAGATATGATATTCCTGATGATAAACTTCCAGTAGCTGCACTTGATGCTGAAATAGAAGTTCTGAAAAAATACGGAGCTATATTTAAACTCAACACCTTAATTACCAAAGAAATTTTTGAAACAGAAATCAAAAAAGAATATGAAGCTGTTGTAATTGCAATGGGCAACTACGATAGTTCCAACCTTGATAAATTTGGATTTGACATTGGCAAATATGGAATCTCAATTAACAGAAATACATTTGAAGTAAATCAAAACGGTGTATTTGCCTGTGGTAATATTATCAGATCAAGAAAAATGGCTGTTACTTCAGTTGCTCAGGGTAAAACAACTGCTAACTCTGTCAATCAATTTCTGGCAGGTAAGAAACCTGAAAAAATACATAGAATATTCAATTCTAAATTCGGAAAACTTTTTGATGAAGAAATTATTGAATATCAAAAAGAGACAATTTCGGATAGTAGAACTATTCTTAAGTTTGGCAAACTGGATGATTTCACTATTGATCAAGCTATAAACGAGTCGAAGCGCTGTATGCATTGTGATTGCAGAAAACCTCATACATGTAAGCTTAGAATATATGCAGATGAATATGATGCAGACAGAAAAAAGTTTCTATTTGGAGAAAGGAAAAAAATTAAGAAGTACTTTCAACATGAACTAATTGTTTATGAACCAGAAAAATGTATCAAGTGTAATTTATGTGTTGAAATCTCAGCAAAAGAAAAGGACACATTAGGATTTACAAGTATTCGCAGAGGTTTCGATGTAGAAATTAGTATGCCGTTTAATAGTTCTATTAAAGAAATATTAAACCGAACAGCTGAGAAATGCGCCAATGCCTGTCCTACAGGAGCAATTTCTTTAAAATAGGAATAAAATGAAAAAGTATATAATAATATTTCTACTTACTTTTTGGATGCCAATTCTGGTATTTTCTCAGAAAAACTGTTGGCCTTCATATAGGGGTAATCCGGAATTAACCGGAACAACAAATGTGAAGCTACCAAATTCACTGAAATTATTATGGACTTTTAAAACAGGAGATATCATAAAATCATCGCCTGTTGTTTGTGGCGACAACATATTTATAGGCTCCAATAATGGCAGTTTATATTCCCTTTCAAAATCAGGCGATTTAAACTGGGAGTTCAAAACAGAAACTTCAATTGAAGCCCCGCCCCTATATTTGGATAGTATAATTTTTGTTGGATCTCTTGAAGGAATTATGTTTGCACTAGATGCCAATACAGGTGGTATAATATGGCAATACAGTACCGAAGGACAAATTACCGGTTCTGTAAACTGGGCATACTCATCTGACAAGAAAAGCAAGCAAATTATTTTCGGAAGCTACGACTACTTTTTACATTCTTTAGATGCTAAAACAGGAAAACTTAACTGGAAATACGAAACGGATAATTACATAAACGGAGCTGCTGCAACAAACGGTGAAATAGCTATTTTCGGGGGCTGTGATGGTTATTTGCATCTTGTAAACACAAATAACGGAAGTGTATCTGACACCATAGATATTGGCACCTATATTGCATCATCAGCCGCAATTGACGATAATGTAGCTTTTTTTGGTAATTACGATGGTGCTTTCTTTAGTGTAGATATAAGTAATAAAAAAATCATTTGGTATAATGAAGATGCAGGACCATATCTGGGCTCACCAGCAATATCTGGCAATAAAGTAATCATTGGCTCGCAAGATAGGAATCTGTATTGTTTTGACAGATCAAACGGAAAAATATTGTGGATTTTCAAAACATTAAGAAAAATTGAAAGCTCCCCTGTTATCACAAATAACAAAGTAATAATTACTTCCACAGATGGAAGAATATATTTATTAGATTTGAACACCGGAGAAAAAATATGGTCGTATGAAATTGGCAGCTCAATAAACAGCACCCCTGCCGTTATTGATAATATGATTATTGTAGGAGCTACAGATGGAAAAGTTTATGCATTTGGAAAAAACTAATTTGATAAATTATCATAAATGAAAATTGTAAACATAGTACCCGGATTTGGAGGCACATTTTATTGTGGTAATTGTCTTCGTGACAGTGGGTATACAAAATCATTGATAAAATTGGGTCATGACGCCATGATGCTACCAATATATTTGCCGCTAACAATGGAGCATGGTGTTGAAGAAGATAAAAACCCCATATTTTACGGAGCTGTTAATGTTTATCTAAAGCAGAATTTCAAGTTCCTCAGAAATATGCCCGCTTGGATGGAACGAATTTTTAATTCATCATCCATACTTCGGTATGCAGCAAAAAAAGCCGGATCAACAAGAACAGAAGGCCTGGAAGAAATGACAATTTCAATGCTAATGGGTAAAGAAGGTAATCAAAATAGTGAATTACAGGAACTAATTGATTTCCTGAATGTTCATGAAGAACCTGATATTGTACATCTTTCAAATGCTTTGTTACTTGGATTAGCTAAGCAATTACATGAACAACTTAATGTGCCTGTTGTTTGTTCTTTACAAGATGAGGATGTATGGGTTGATGCCATGAACGAACATTATAGTAATAAGGTTTGGGATCTAATGAGCAAAAAAGGTGAGGATGTTGATGCATTTGTCGCAGTAAGTGATTATTACGCTTCAGAGATGAAGGTTAAAATGAAAATTCCTGATGAAAAAATGTTTATAGTTCCTATAGGAATCGATTCTTCATTATACAAATACTCGAAACCTTTACATAACCCTCAAGTAATCGGTTATTTATCAAGGATGTATGAAGAGCATGGATTTGGATTGATGATCGATGCCTACATCAAACTAAAACAAATACCTAAATTCAACGATGTATTATTAAAATTATCAGGTGGTTACACAGCAGACGATAAAAGGTATGTTAAAAAACAGATTAATAAACTTAAGAAAGCTAACATCCATAATGATGTTGAATTCATTGAAGATAACTTAGCCGAAAATCGCTATAAATTTTTCAATAAACTTACAATTCTAACAGTTCCGGTACTAAAGGGCGAAGCATTTGGAACATACCAACTTGAATCAATGGCATGTGGTATTCCTCTCGTACAGCCGGCTCTTGGTGCTTTTCCTGAGATTATTAAGCAAACAAAAGGAGGAGTAACATACAGCCCAAATACTGCTGATACACTTTGTAAGAAATGGGAAGAAGTACTTTCAAATCCTGAAAAAATTACTGAGATGAGTATATCAGGTGAAAAATCTGTTAAAGTTAAATATTCTATTGATGTTGTGAGTGAGAGTATTCTTGAGATATATAAAAAACTTGTTTTATGATAGTTGAATTGGAAAATATAAGCAGAATATATCTTAACAATGAATCTGGTGTAAATCGGGAAGTACTAAATGGAATTTCTCTATCAATAAATAAAGGGGATGCTATTTCAATTATTGGTCCATCAGGCTCAGGCAAAAGTACATTGTTAAATATTATTGGCACGCTTGATATGCCAACATCTGGAATTATAAAGTTCAACGGAAACGAAATAAATAAATATAGCGAAAATCAGTTGGCGAAAATCAGGAGTAGTGAGATTGGTTTTATTTTTCAATCTCATCATTTATTACCACAACTAAATCTAATGGAAAATGTACTTCTCCCAACCCTTACTTTAATAGAAAAATCAAAAAGGAATCATGCAAAAAAAAGAGCAATAAGTTTACTCGACAGTGTTGGATTAGCTGATAAAATTCAGCAATACCCTGGACAACTATCCGGCGGAGAGTGCCAACGTACAGCAGTTGTAAGAGCATTAATTAATGAACCAAAACTCATACTTGCTGATGAACCTACCGGCTCGCTTGATAAAGCCTCTGCAGAAAAAATTGGCGAATTACTATCAAGCATAAACAAAAAAGAAGGTGTAGCTTTAGTTGTTGTAACTCACTCGATTAACCTGGCAAATAGCATTGGAAACAAATATATCCTTTCAGGTGGAAAAATTTCATTAGGTTAAAAAAAACATCATGATACTAAATTATAAAACAGATCGACTCCCTTCAAATTTCATTTTCTTAGGATTATTCTTGCTTATTGTAGGAGTTTGGAGGGTACTACTCGCAGATTGGTTTGGAATAATACTATTGGTCATATCATTTTTATGTCTTTTTACAAGATGGGGAGTGTTACTTGATTCCGACAAGAAAAGGCTAAAGCAATACATTGGATTTTTTGGGATAAAAAAGGGAAATTGGAAGGATATCGGCTCGTTGAAACATATTGAAGTAACCAATCTTCAAGAAACTCAAAATATGGGTGTTGCTTCAATAAGCAGATCCGACATAAAAATTGTTTATAAACTATTTTTAGTGCTTCCTGATGAAAACATTGAAATCATGAAGGGCAAAAATGATTTCATAATTAAAGCCGCAGAAGAGATATCTTCAGAATTCAAAACAAATCTTATTAATGAATCAAGCTAGATTTATAAGAAAAAGCCTTAGATATTTTAGTAAGCAACACTTTACTGTTTTTCTGGCTGCTTTAATAAGTTCAACGGTTTTAACCGGTGCGTTAATTGTTGGAGATTCTGTTAAATACAGCTTAAACCACCTTGTTAATATACGTCTGGGAAATATTGAATACGCGATGCTTACAGGCGATCGTTTTATTCGTTCACAGCTTGCAGTAGAAATTTCCGATGACCTCAATATCCCTACTGCTTCGATGCTATTTTTACAAGGAATTGCAATAAATACTGAAAATAAGAAAAGAATAAACAAAGCACAGATTATTGGGATTGATAATAGTTTTTGGATGCTTTCGAATATTAAAATGCCGGAATTTAAATCCGATGAAGTTATAATATCTTTAAATATAGCCAAGAAATTAAACTTAAAAATTGGCGGCGAACTATTACTTCGAATTCAAAATGCTGATATCATTCCTTTAAATAGCCCATTTACAAATGATGAAGAACTAACTGTTGCCTTAAGAGTAACAGTTATTGATATTGCAGACGATGACAATATGGGACGATTTAGTTTCAGAAATAACCAGGCAGCACCTTACAATATTTTTATTAACAGAAATTTACTTGCAGATAAACTAGATTTATCAGAATTATCAAATATTATTATCGCATCTGGAAAAGAGGAAGTTGATGAGACAGATATAAACCAAAGCCTTCAAGAAAATTGGAAGCTAATAGATGCCGGATTAAAAATTAACGAGATAGATAGTAGTAACTTATTTGATTTGATTTCACCGAGAATTTTTATTGATAGTACAATCTCTATTAAAACTACCAAAATAGTTGGCTCCAACGAAAAACTACTAACCTATTTTGTGAATTCTTTTAAATCTAATAACAATGAAACTCCTTATTCATTTGTTACAGCTGCATCTGAGAATTTTTTGGGAGAATATATAAGTACTGATGAAATAATTATAAACTCATGGCTTGCCGAAGATTTAAATCTAGATACCGGAGATACTCTGGAACTTAGATATTTTGTAATAGGACCTCTACGTACTTTGGATGAAAAATCAGATAGCTTCATCGTTAAAAAGATAATCCCAACAAACTATAACTATGCAGATCAAGCCTTAATGCCTGATTTCCCAGGGTTGTCAGATGCAGGAAATTGCAGTGAATGGGATGCAGGAATTCCGATTGATTTAAAGAAAATTAGAAATAAAGATGAGCAATACTGGACTGATTTTAAAGGCACTCCAAAGGCATTCATATCATTGAAAAAAGGTCAGGAAATATGGCAGAACAGATATGGCAGCTATACTTCCATAAGATTTGATGCAGAAGGTACTACAAAAACCGCTTTGGAAAAAGAGATATTAACCACAATTGATCCGAAGGATGTAAATTTAATGTATGTAGATGTACGTTCAAATGGAATCAGGGCAGCATCAAACGGTGTAGATTTTGGGGAGTTATTCTTAAGTTTAAGTTTCTTTGTTATCGCATCTGCAATACTCCTGACAATACTAATTTATAGTCTGAATCTTGAAAACAGAAAACATGAAGTTGGTGTAATGTTCGCTTTGGGATTCACTAAGAAACAAATTTTGAAATTGCGGTTTACAGAATCTTTACCTACAATAATTCTATCTTCAATAATTGGCGGACTGGCAGGAATACTATACAATAAAGCTATGATATCAGGTCTGAACTCTGTATGGAATGATGCCATACATGCTGATATGCTTGAAATTCATATTATTCCACAAACCATTGTAACCGGCATATTAATTGGGGTAATTATTTCACTTCTCTCAATCTATATAGTAACATTAAGGAGATTAAAAAAAACTATTATCTCTACTATCCAGAACCAGACTGATAGCCATCGTATCTCAAAAACCAAATATAGCAAGGTAATTGCTTTAACAGGAATTTTTGGCTCAATGGCTCTTGTAATATATTCAATAATAGGTTCAATGGAAAATAGTACTTCATTAACTTTAATTGGAGGATTGTTATTCCTTGTGGGAAGTGTTGCATTACTTTCTACAATAATGAATTCTAACAGAAGTGGAAATAAGCCGCTGAAAAATTCATTTAATTTTTGGTATCTGGTTATTATAAATACAGGAAGAAACAAGAGCAGGAACCTTGCCGTAATAGTTTTACTTGCCATTGGGACATTTACCATTGTAGTAACTGGTGCTAACCGACTTACGTTTTCAGGAACTGAGAACCAACGGAAATCAGGAACAGGAGGCTATAAACTGTGGGCTGAAAACACGATTCCTTTATTGCAAAACCTAAATACTGAGAAAGGCAGAAAATACTATGGACTGGAAAATGAGCCTATACTTGACAATGTGAATTTTGTTCAGTTACACAACCTACCGGGAGATGATGCAAGTTGCTTAAACCTAAATCAGGTTCACTTACCTCAAATTCTTGGGATAAATCCTTGTTTATTTGATAGTTTACAAGCATTTTCATTTGCAGAACTACTTACTGAATCTGATAATCCATGGCTTGACCTCAATAAAGAATATGGTCCTAATGTAATTCCGGCGATTGCCGATCAAACAATTATACAATGGGGCATAATGAAATCTGTTGGAGATACACTGTTTTATACAAATGAATCCGGAAATGAATTAAAGCTTGTTCTTATTGGCGGATTAAAAAGCTCTGTTTTTCAGGGAAATATACTAATTTCCGATAAACATTTTATGAATAATTTCCCGGGATCAGGAGGATCTAAAATTATGTTAATTGATGGTCCGGAGGAAAACATAGTTGCAGTTGAAGAACTTCTTACTAATTATTTAACAGATTATGGCATTGAAATTAATTCCGCTTCAAAACGACTTACAGAGTTTTATTCAGTAACCAACACGTATCTTACAATCTTTATGATACTTGGTGGACTGGGTGTAATTCTTGGAACTTTGGGACTGGGAATCGTATTAATGAGAAATATGATTGAAAGAAAGCATGAGATTGCAATATTTGAAGCTCTTGGCTTCAGGAAAACACAGATATTCAAAATTATATTTAATGAAAATCTATTCCTGCTAATGACAGGTATAATAATAGGATTTCTTTCAGCAACAATTGCTATACTACCTTCAATATTGTCTCCGGCATTTCATATTCCGGGTAATTTTCTTTTCGTACTGGTATTAATTGTTTTTATGAGTGGTCTACTCTGGATTTATATCCCGGTAAGGCTAATCCTTAAAAAACAACTATTTGAAAATCTAAGAAAAGAGTAATACCGATTATATTTCATAATGACGTATAAGAAATATGGAATCATAATTGGTATTTTTTCTTAATTTTTCCAAACCATCAAATTATTCATACTTCCAAAAATTTATCAAATAAACGAATATTAATAACTTTGCATTCGAAAAAATCTCAAATCAAGGATTTGACAAATTGTTATAAGAGCTATTTTGAATATTGAATTTTAGTTCCTATTTAAAATTTTAGAATAATGAATTATATTAAAACAATTATTAGCCTGTTCATTGCAATAACAATGGCAAACTGTTCAAATAGCAATAAAGAGTCTGATAAACAAAATAAAACAAATGATGTTACAAACATATCATATGTTAACCAAGATAATGCTCAAGCCAAAAGTAACTATGAAAAAGGTGAATTGATTGTTAGTTTATCAACTAATAAACTTGTAAGTGCTCTTACTAAAGCTATCAAAGAAAGAGGTGCCGAAAATGCAATTGATTTCTGTAATCAACAAGCTTTGAATATTACTGACTCACTAGCCACAGCCGAAAATGTTATTATTAGAAGAGTTGCAAAAAAGAATAGAAATCCAATTAACGAAACAAACGCCTTTGAATTAAATATTTACAAACTATTTATTGATAGTTGGATAGCTCAGAAATCTGTAGATCCAAAAATAGTAATTAATGAAAATGGACACCCTGTTTTTTACAAACCCATATTTATTAAAAAAAAGTGTTTAACGTGTCATGGCACACCCGGAAGTACCATGCCTGGTAACATTTCAGCTAAAATTCAGGAATTATACCCCAACGACAAAGCAACCAATTTTAAAGATGGTGACCCCAGAGGAATGTGGGCTATTACTTTTACTGATATTACATACAACCAGAAATAAAAATGGGAGTAGCTTGCATACATTGTGGAGAAGATTGCGGTAAACGCCCTATAATGTGGGAGGACAAACCCTTTTGTTGTAATGGGTGCAAGACTGTATATCAGATACTTAATCAAAACAGACTCGAAAAATATTACGATATACAACCCATGTCCGGTATTAGAGTCGATCAGGTTGACGTAGGAAATAAATATGCTTATATCGATAATGACGAAATAAGAGAAAAATTATTGGACTTTTCTGATGGAGGAATAAGCAAAATAACATTATTTGTACCTACCATACATTGTGCATCATGTATTTGGCTTCTCGAAAACTTAAACACTCTTCATTCCGGAGTTATTACTTCATCGGTAAATTTTCCGAAGAAGCAGGTAAGCATAACTTTCAAGGATGATAAAATCTCGTTAAGACAACTTGTAGAATTATTGGTATCAATACATTATGTACCCGAGATAACTCTGGATCAACTCGACAAAAGAGATACTAGTAAAAGTGATCGTGACTTATTATTAAAAATCGGTATTTCAGGTTTCAGTTTTATGAATGTAATGCTTTACAACTTCCCAGAATATCTACCTGGAGGTGACCAATTAAGTGATATGTTTACAAGCTTCTTTGGGATTATGAGTTTAATTCTTGCATTACCCGTTGTAATTTACTGTGCCAACGATTATTACTTAAGTGCTTTTAAGGGGCTGAAACACAAAATTATAAATATCGATGTGCCCATAACCCTAGGTGTTTTTACACTGTTTATACAAAGCACTTACGAAGTTATTAGTGGCAATGGAATTGGTTACATGGATTCGTTAATTGGTCTTGTGCTATTTCTACTTGTAGGAAAATGGTATCAAGGAAAAACGTACCAGGCCTTATCCTTTGAACGTGATTACAAATCATATTTTCCTGTTGCTGTTACAAAAATCAATAGTGGTAACGAAGAAACTATACCTCTTAGCAAGTTGTTAGTAAAAGATAGGATTATAATCAGAAATCAGGAAATAATACCAGCTGACTCAATTTTAATGACGGGTAATGCTAATATTGATTACTCATTCGTAACGGGTGAATCAATACCCGTATCTAAAAAAATTGGCGATAACATCTTTGCAGGAGGACGACAAGTTGGTAGTATTATTGAAATTGAGGTAGTTAAAGAAGTTGAGCAAAGCTACCTTACACAACTATGGAATCAGGATAATAAAAATAACGAAAGTGAAACAAAACTGGATAACCTGGTTAATAAGGTAAGTGAATATTTTACTATTATTATACTTTTAATAGCATTATCTGCAGCAATATATTGGCTAATTTATGACCCCTCACTAGCAATTTTCGCTTTTACTTCGGTACTAATAATTGCCTGCCCTTGTGCACTTGCACTTACAATCCCCTTTACATTTGGTAGTACTATGAGACAATTTGGACGTAGAGGTTTTTACATAAAAAATACAGAAGTTGTTGAGAAACTGCGTAACATTGATACAATTATCTTTGATAAAACCGGAACTATTACCATAAATAATACAATGAAAACACAATTCATTGGCAAAAAACTAACTACAGAGCAACTTAGTATAATAAAATCACTTGCATCAAATTCAAGTCATCCATTAAGCGCAACAGTTAAAGAATCGATTGATATTCAAAAGCTTTATCCTGTAGATAAATTTCAGGAAATACCATCGCTTGGAATTACAGGAATTGTTGATGGCAAGCAAATAAATATGGGGTCTTGTAAATTTGTTACAGGTAAAGATGATGATATGCCTGATAGCACAAATGTTTATGTTTTTATTGAAGATAGCATTTTAGGCTATTTCAAACTTGAAAATATGTACAGAAAAGGTCTGTCAGAAGTTATTGGCAAATTAAATAGTACATATAATCTATTTCTACTTTCAGGAGATAATGATGCTGAAAAAAGCAATCTCTCTCCTATATTCGGCTTTCGTGATAACTTAAAATTCAATCAAAACCCTACAGACAAAATGGATTTTGTGAAAGTGCAAAAGGAAAACGGAAATAGAGTACTAATGATTGGTGACGGACTAAATGATGCCGGAGCTCTTATGGAAAGTGATATTGGCTTAACCATTGCCGATGATATTTACAGCTTCTCCCCTGCTTGCGATGGAATTATTGAGTCATCAAACTTCGATCAACTCCCTAAGTTTATAAGTTTTGCGCGAACATCAATGGGAGTTGTAATTATAAGCTTTATTATATCATTTGTATATAATATAATAGGTTTATATTTTGCCGTACAAGGTAATTTGTCGCCACTAATTGCAGCTATTTTAATGCCTATTAGCTCGGTAAGTGTGGTTGCATTTGCTACATTCTCAATAAATTACTTAGCAAAAAGAAAATTTAGGTAAATTATTGCCTTTATTTTAATCTTTAATTTTTTGCAAGCAAAAAAACTATTTCCAATTTTAAGCACTACTTTTATAAATTCTAAGATTTTATCTCGTTTGCTAATTTCATGAAAAATTTAACATTATTTAAAATTTATTTATATTTTTGACATTAATAGCTAATCAGGAACTTTAATACTTAAATGTCAGTAATTATATTACTTGTAATAATAGGGGTTGTAGTAGCAGGATTATTCTTGTTAGGATTCATTTGGGCTGTTAAATCAGGACAATATGATGATATGTACTCACCCTCTGTTCGTATTTTATTCGACAATAATAAAGAATCTACAGAAGAACCAACAAAAAAAGATTCTAGCACTATTGCCAAAAAAAAATAAAAATTTATAATAGTAATTAATAACTCGAACCTAATAATTAATTTTTATGGAATTACAAAAATTTACCTATGACAATAAGCTTACTAACTATTTCATTTGGGCAACTGTAGGCTGGGGTGTTACAGCAATGTTAGTGGGATTGACTGCGGCTTTTGAACTTATATTTCCCAATATGAGTGGTGAAATTTCATGGTTAGTTTTTAGTCGAATCCGACCTTTGCACACAAACGCTGCAATTTTTGCATTTGTTGGTAACGGATTTTTTGCTGCTATTTATTACTCAATGCCCAGGTTGTTAAAAACACCGATGTACAGTAAAGCAATGGGTAACATCCATTTTTGGGGTTGGCAATTGATTATTACTCTTGCATTGTTAACATATCCCTTTGCATTATCACAGTCAAAAGAATATGCTGAACTTATATGGCCTATTGATATTCTTGTGGTTCTGGTATGGGTTGTATTTGGCCTTAATATGATAATGACACTGGTTAAAAGGCGTGTTAAACACATTTATGTAGCCATTTGGTTTTACATTGCTACATGGGTTACAATTGCAGTCCTTTACATTGTAAACAACCTAGCAATTCCTGTTTCCTGGCATTTAAGTTATCCAATATATGGTGGTATTCAAGATGCTCTTGTACAATGGTGGTACGGGCATAATGCTGTTGCATTTTTCCTAACAACACCTATACTAGGCATGATGTACTATTTTATTCCTAAGGTAGCAAACCGACCAATCTATTCATATAAATTATCAATCATCCATTTTTGGGCGCTTATATTTCTATATATATGGGCTGGCCCTCACCATCTATTATATTCTTCGCTTCCTGATTGGGCACAGGCTCTTGGCGTAGTATTCTCAATAATGCTAATCGCCCCATCATGGGGAGGCATGATAAATGGTCTATTAACACTTAGAGGTGCATGGGATAAAGTACGTGAAGATCCTGTACTTAAAATGTTTGTGGTTGGTGTAACAGCATATGGTATGTCAACATTTGAAGGACCAATGCTAGCGTTAAAAACTGTTAATGCACTTAGTCATTTTACTGACTGGACAATTGCTCACGTACATATTGGTACACTTGGCTGGAACTCTATGATGAATTTTGGTATGATATACTGGTTGATTCCTAGACTATTTAAAACCAAACTTTACTCCATAAAATTAGCAAATATTCATTTCTGGATTGCCACACTTGGTATGCTCTTCTTCGCTCTTCCTCTATATTTCGCTGGATTTACACAGGCACTTATGTGGAAAGAGTTTACCGCCGAAGGATTCCTTGCATATCCTAATTTCCTGGAAACTGTAACACAAATCCTTCCAATGTATTATTTACGTGCGTTCGGTGGGTCATTATATTTTATTGGTGCACTTTTATTCCTGTATAATGTTTGGAAAACAGCAGCACAAGGTAGCTTTCTCAGGTATGAAAACGATGAAGCAGCTCCCAAACCAGTTCCAACACATAAAGAAAGTATTCATAGAAGACTTGAAGGCAGACCTTTACAATTTACTATTCTTGCCTTGATAGTTATTCTCATAGGTGGATTGGTTGAAATTGTTCCTATGTATCTTGTTAAATCAAACGTTCCTACAATTTCAGCTGTTAAACCTTATACACCGCTTGAATTGGAAGGCCGCGATATATATGTTGCTGAAGGTTGTTATCTATGTCACTCCCAGATGATACGACCGTTTAGAGATGAAACTGAACGTTATGGAGAGTATACTAAATCTGGCGAAGTTGTATATGATCATCCTTTCCAATTTGGCTCCAAAAGAACAGGCCCTGATTTAGCTCGCGAAGGTGTTAAATCGCTACCAAACTACAAACCCGATTCATGGCATTATTCGCATATAGTTAATCCACAGCAACTAAGTCCTGAATCAATTATGCCTCAGTATCCTTGGTTAGCCGAAAATGAAATCGACCTTTCGGTTACACCTAAGAAGATTAATGTGATGAGAACTTTAGGTGTACCGTATCCTGAAGGTTATGAAGACAAAGCAGTTGCTGATTTACAAGTTCAATATAATAAAATTGCCAATGGCTTACGTGATGGTGGTATTGATGTAGGTGAAAACAAAGAAATTATTGCAATGATAGCTTATTTGCAGCGTCTGGGAACTGATGTTTATAATGCTAAATAATATAAAATAATTTGATGTCAAATGAAGATAGTTATTAACCAACTTGAACAAATTGCAGGTGTTGAAATATACCCTATAATATCATTATTAATTTTCTTTACCTTCTTTATTTTGGTAACATATTTAGTAATGAAAACGGGAAAGCAAGAAATTGATGAAATAAGTAATATGCCTCTTGATGGAAATAATGATATTCAAGAAGGGATAATCAACAAAATTGATAAAAAATAAGCTATGGATACAGAAAATAAAACCCATATTGACGATGAAGGGTATGAAATAGATACTCTAACTAATGATCGCCTTATTACAGAACACACCTACGATGGGATTCAAGAGCTGGATAATGATCTCCCGCCCTGGTGGAAATGGCTTTTCTATCTATCAATAGTTTTTGCTCTAATTTATAGTGTAAGATTATTTGTTTTCCATGCCGATGATCTTGTACAAGCTAGAGAATACGAAATAGTTGTTAAAGCAAATGCCGATGAAAACCAAGAAACAGCTTCCTTCGAAATAGTAATGCTGACTGAGACTTCCGAGCTTGCCGCTGGAAAAGAAACATGGACTAATATATGTTCAGCATGCCACCTTGTTGATGGTGGAGGATTAGTTGGTCCTAATATGACAGATAATTTTTGGATCCATGGTAATTCTGTTGAAAATTTATATAGGATTGTTTCAGATGGAGTAATCGAAAAAGGTATGATACCTTACAAAGGTCAGCTTTCTGATAAAGCTCGTTTAGAAGTAGTTAGCTATATTCTTACTGATATGGTGGGGACTACCCCAGCAACACCAAAAGCAGCCGAAGGAAAAGAATATAAATAACTCCCTCTGATACAGAATATAATAGAGACATAGTTTTATATGTACGTCTAATATCAATTAGTTTCATGGCAAATAATGGGAAAAATAAAACTCCGGAACATTTTAGAGATAAACTAACAACAATTTCTAGCGATGGTAGTAGAGAATGGGTCTATGCAAAAAAGGTAGTGGGTCGGTATTTTAACCGGCGTAAAGCACTTTCCTTATTATTGTTAGTATTATTCTATGTCGGTCCATTTATTAAAATTGGTAATGAGCCTATTATGCTTTTCGATATACTACATCGAAAATTTGTCATTTTTGGGGTTGTTTTCTGGCCACAAGACTTTCACTTATTAGTTCTATCATTTATAGTATCTATTCTTTTTGTGGCGCTTTTTACGGTAATTTTTGGTAGAATATTTTGTGGTTGGCTGTGCCCTCAAACAATTTTTATGGAATTCGTTTACCGTCAAATTGAATATTTAATTGAAGGGACTGCTGCACAGCAACGTAAATTGAATTCACAACCTGTAAATTTTGAGAAGATATGGAAAAAATCATCAAAACATATTACGTTCTACTTAATTTCCTTTATCACAGCAGTAACTTTTCTTGCTTACATTATTGGCATTGAAAATATATTAGATTTTCTTAAAGAAGGACCCATCGAAAATTTTTCAGGTTATTCAGGACTTATAATTTTTTCGGGAATTTACTATTTCATTTTTGCGTTTTTCCGTGAGCAAGTATGTACTATTGCATGTCCATATGGAAGATTACAAAGCGTATTAGTTGATAAAAAAACAATTTTAGTTGGATATGATTACAAACGAGGTGAACCGAGGGGACCAATTAAAAAAGACGGCATTAATAATAATGGTGATTGTATAAATTGCAACGCATGTGTGGTTGTATGCCCTACCGGCATCGATATTAGAAATGGTACCCAACTTGAATGTATTAACTGTACTGCTTGTATTGATGCATGCGATGCAGTAATGGATAGAATTAATAAACCAAGGGGACTTATCCGTTACGACTCAGAGGAAGGTATTGAAACCGGAAAGCATACAATTGTTAATATGAGATCAATTGCATATTCAGTTGTGCTAGTGCTACTTATTGGTTTTGTTGGGTATCTGTTTATGCTACGTGGTAGTTTTGAATCAACCATACTTCGTGCAAGAGGCTCATTATATCAAGTTTATGGGGCTGATAGCCTAAGTAACATCTACAACTTTAATCTTGTTAATAAATCAAGTAAAGCTATAAAACTTGAGTACTTACTTGAGTCACCAAAAGGAAGAATTAAACATATTCAAAAAAATGTAGCCGTTGAAAGTGGTGAAATTGGAAAAGGCACATTCCTTATTGTCATTGATCATGATGACCTATCATCGTCAAATACACCAATAATAATAGGCCTCTATAAAGAGGGCAAAAAAGTTGATGTATATAATACTACGTTTGTTGGTCCAAATGAACTTGATAAAAAATTAAACTATGAAAATTAAATGGAATTGGGGTACAAAACTTGCAATTTGGATTGTTGCATTTATCGTTTTTATGCTTTCACTTGTATATATGACAACAACTTCAAGAGTAAATCTTGTTGAAAAAGATTATTATCCAAAAGGACTTAAATACCAAACTCGGATTGATGCTATTAAGAATGCCACAGACATAGATGCAGTCTTCACAACTAGCCAAAATGATAATAATATTATTATCCAACTTCCTGACATAAAAGTTGATAGTGGATCAATATTATTCTTTCGACCTTCTGGTAATTCACTTGATAAATCTTATCCACTTGTCATGAATAATGAAAAAATGATAATTTTCCCCAAAGATGATTTTAGCCTTGGTAGATACATCCTTAAGATCAATTGGTTTAATAAGGAAAAGGAATTCTATGTTGAACAACCGTTATTTATTAAGTAAGAAGAATGCAATAATCAGGATACAAGAAAAAGAGCAAATGAATAAACAATTGAAAATCAACTAGAATGAATTTTGATTCTTGACTCGTGACTCTTACTTCTTATTATAAAAACTTAGTAACAAGAAAATAAATATGTACGAATTATACTTTTTCGCATTAATGACGGGTCTTGTGGGTAGCCTTCACTGCATTGGCATGTGTGGACCAATTGCAATTGCTCTTCCACTTGGAAATAAAAGTATACTAAATCGTGTTGCCGGTGGTATAGCATATAATATTGGCAGAATACTTACTTATGGTATACTAGGGGCTATTTTCGGATTACTTGGTCAGGGAATTGAGATGGCTGGATTGCAACAATGGGCTTCAATATTGCTAGGAATTGCAATGATATTATCAATTGTTGCCCCAGCAGTTTTTCGTGGCAAAGTTAAATTTGAACAATTATTTTTTGGATATGCAGGTAAAATGATAAGCAGCTTTCGCAAGTTATTTACAATAAGCTCTATTCCTTCCTTATTTTTAATTGGCTTACTTAACGGACTACTCCCCTGCGGACTTGTTTACATCGCAATTGCTGGAGCCATTAATACTAACGGCCTTGTAAGTGGTATTTTTTATATGATTATTTTCGGTATCGGCACATTTCCTATTATGCTTGCGATACCATTACTTGGTAACATGGTGGGTAATACTTTTAGAAAGAGATATTCAAAAGTACTTTCAGGATTTATAATTATCTTAGGTATAATATTTATACTAAGAGGGTTATCATTGGGAATACCATATATTAGTCCAGGAGAAAAAATGCTTGTTCCTCACGAAAAAGGAATGAAAATGAGTGGTAAGAATCAAGAAAATGACACAACTACACGAATGGGAGGATGTTGTGGAAGTGATTAGTATATTTACAATTTGTAGTTGTTAAGTCAACCAAATTAACAATCATAAAATAACAAATATATAATTAGCTTAAATCAAAACAAATTTCAATATAGAATGTTTCTAAATAAAATTTCTTTAGTAACTTTGCAAAAACTAAACAAATAAAAAAATAAATATGAAAAAGATTAACTCTATCATTTTAAGCATTATGCTTATCATAGCTATTTCAATTTCTTTTGGATTTTCCACCGATACTTCAGAAGTGAGGAGTAACGATGTCGCATTTTACATACCTGCTGATGACCCTGCAGCAGCCAAATATCCCAAAGGAGCTAAAATTTATATTGCTAAATGTGTTGCATGCCATCAGGTTACAGGTATGGGAATCCCTAGTGCATTTCCGCCTCTGGCTGGTTCTGATTATTTATTTGCAGATAAAAAACGTGCCGTTGAACAAGTACTTAACGGCTCTCATGAAGAAATGTCAGTAAATGGTGCAATGTATAATTTACCTATGCCCTTTCAGGTTGATACACACGAAGATGCTGTTGCTGTAATAAACTATGTGCTAAATGCATGGGGAAATGATGGTGGTACTATAAAAGTTGATGAAGTTAAAGATATTAAGATAGTCAGATAACCTACTTCCACCAAATGATATATGCAGATTGTACGTTGAGCAGTCTGCATTTTTTTTGACATGATTGTAATTGATAATATAATGTTAATAAGATAGTAAATTATTTACCACTTACATATCTATATTTAATAGATATAATATATATTTGCTTTATAAAGTATATTTTCATATGAATATATTCAGAAAGATAATTAACTTTTACATTGATGGTTTTAAAAGTATGACCATAGGAAGAAAACTTTGGTTAATTATATTTATAAAACTTTTTATCATGTTTGCCATACTGAAGATATTCTTCTTTCCTAACATACTAAATTCTAATTTCAAAACTGACGAAGAAAGAAGCAAACACGTATTGGAACAAATTACTAACATAAAATAGATGCCTTATGGAGAATTTTGACTTAGCACTTGTTGATTGGTCGCGAGCACAATTTGCACTAACGGCAATGTACCATTGGATTTTTGTACCACTTACTCTGGGTACTTCTTTTATCATTGCAATAATGATGAGTATTTACGTAAAAACAGGTGCTGAGATTTGGAAAAAAATAACCAAATTTTGGTTAACTCTATTCGGAATAAATTTTGCCATTGGAGTAGCTACAGGAATAATCTTAGAGTTTGAGTTTGGCACCAACTGGTCCAACTATTCATGGTTCGTTGGTGACATATTTGGTGCTCCGCTTGCCATTGAGGGAATCCTGGCATTTTTTCTGGAATCAACTTTTATTGCCATCTTATTTTTTGGTTGGGGAAGAGTTAGCAAAAAATTTCATTTAGTTTCAGCATGGCTTGTGGCTATTGGGTCAAACCTCTCAGCATTGTGGATACTCGTTGCTAATGCATGGATGCAAAACCCTGTGGGGATGACATTTAATCCTGATACTGCAAGAAATGAAATGATAAATTTCTGGGATATATTATTCTCACCTACAGCAATTAATAAGTTTCTGCACACTATAACATCTGCCTATGTACTTTCAGCAATTTTTGTTGTTGGAGTAAGCGCATGGTTCTTACTAAAAAACAGAAGGGTAATTTTTGCTAAAAAAAGTATGCTCATTGGTGCTGTTTTTGGCTTGTTATCTGCACTATTTATGGTAATGACAGGTGATGAATCAGCAAGACAGGTATTTAAAGATCAACCAATGAAATTTGCTGCCATGGAAGGACTTTATGATGGTGAAAAAAATGCACCTCTTGTTGTTGTTGGTTTTATGCAAAATGTACCTACTAAGCAGAATCCTAAAATGATAGATTTTGCATTTAAAATTGAAGTGCCAAATCTTCTTTCATACATGGCAGCACTTAATCCAAATGCATTTGTACCGGGTATCCGCGACCTTGTACATGGTAATGATGAGTATAATATTGTTTCATATTATAAAAAAATTAAAAAAGGCAAAATTGCTATTACAGCTTTAAGAAATTATAAAATAGCCAAAGAAAATGCAAATGGATCAATTGCTGCAATAGAACTAAAAAAATTCGAAGATAACTATCAGTACTTTGGATATGGATATTACGATGATCCTCACAATTTAATACCTAATGTACCTCTCGTCTTTTACTCGTTTCATACTATGGTTGGTTTGGGCATGTTATTTTTACTAGTTTTTATTCTAGTTCTCTTCTATCTCTTTAAGCGGGATATAACTAAGGCAAAATGGCTCAACTATATAGCATTATGGTCAATCCCACTTGCATATATTGCTCAACAAACAGGATGGATGGTTGCCGAATTCGGCCGACAACCATGGGTTGTACAGGATTTAATGCCAACCCTTAGCGCAGTATCAAATATCGACCATAAAAGCGTTATTACGACATTCATAATATTTGCATTAACTTTCACTACGCTACTAATCGCTGAAATAAAAATTATGCTTACACAAATTGTTAATGAATCTAAAATAATGGAGGACTAAGCCATGTTTGAAAATCTTACTTATTTAACATTACAACATTATTGGTGGGCAGTTGTTGCTCTTCTTGGCGCTATCCTCGTTTTTATGTTTTTTGTGCAGGGTGGACAAACATTAATATATACACTCGGAAAAACTGATACTCAGAAAAAAATTGTAGTTAATGCCTTGGGAAGGAAATGGGACCTTACATTTACTACTCTGGTAACATTTGGAGGAGCAGCATTTGCCTCATTTCCTCTATTTTATTCTACTAGTTTTGGAGGCGCATACTGGGTGTGGATGATAATATTATTTGCATTTATTTTCCAGGCAGTTTCATATGAATATCGTACTAAACCAAACAACTTCCTTGGTGAAAAAACTTATGAAACCTTCCTGTTTATAAATGGTCTTTTGGGCACTATACTTATTGGTACAGCAGTTGGCACTTTCTTCACAGGATCTGAATTTTCAATTAACAACATGAACAATTCATTTTGGGAAACTCCCTATAGAGGACTTGAACTTGCATTTAACTTCACAAGATTTGGGACTTATGTTAACCTTTCGCTTGGACTAGCTATTTTCTTTTTATCAAGGGTACTGGCATCGATGTATTTCATGAATAGTATTGATAATAATGAAATACTCACCAGAGCAAAAAAGCAAGTAGTAACAAATGCTATTCCTTTCCTCATTTTCTTTTTGTTTTTCTTATTCAGCATAATATTGATTGACGGTTTTGCATATAATTCTAGTACTGGAGTAGTTTCAATGGAAGAACATAAATACTTAAACAACCTGTTGGAAATGCCAATTGTTGCAATAATATTTCTGCTTGGCGTAGTGATGGTTTTGTTAGGGATTATCAGAGGTTATTTTTTCTATGATAAGTGTAAAGATAAAGCAATTTGGATTTCAGGAATAGGAACAATATTAACTGTTTTTGGACTACTATTACTTGTAGGATATAATAATACATGCTTTTATCCATCAACATACGATCTACAAAGCTCACTTACAATTGAAAATGCATCTTCATCAAAATACACACTTACTGCAATGGCATATGTTTCATTGTTGGTTCCCTTCGTGATTGCATATATATGGTATGCATGGTCGGCTCTAAATAAGAAAAAAATTACAAATGAAGAAATGGAAAATGATTCGCATGCATATTAGATGAGAAATATGATGTAAGAGATAAGAACCACGGTACCTGAGAATTTTGCTGATTTTAAGTCATGTCTCTTGGTTCTCTTAACCTTAATTTAAATAATAAATAAACTTAAAAAATATAGAAAATGTACACAGCAGAAATATTATGGCTAATAAGCTGGCCGGTTTTTATTTATGTCAGTTACAGAATTATTTTGTATGCTATTAAGAAATTTGAAGAAACTGGTTCCAAATAATTAACACATCTTTAACAACATTTTATCTTATATAATTAGATATTTTCAGTAAATAAATTATTTTTGCCATGCAGATAATAGTCTGTATTTATATTCCTTACCCCAAATTATTTTACTTGCTTAAATATTTTTGATATGAAAATTAAAACTTTTGTTCTAACTATTTCAATGGTAGTGCTTTTTACATCGTTAAGCACCTTAAATTCACAAGTAATACATCCTGAAAGGATAACTAAAGCTGTTCATTTCGATGTATCAAAAGAACTACATACAATTGATGAAGTAGCTTACGGAGTTAGAAAAAGAACATGGAAAAATAAACTTGTTCCAAATAAACTAAGTATAGATGATGAGTTAAAGCATATGACTCCCTTAATCGGAGCCGATCCTGTACAGCAGGATAAAATCATGAATGGAGGACGAAGCCCAGGAACTATTATTCAAAATTTTGGAGGAATACAAAACGGCTATGGTGTAGCCCCTCCTGATACCGATGGCGATGTAGGCCACGACCACTATTTTCAAATGGTGAATAATGGATTTGCCATTTGGGATAAAACCGGTAATTTACTATACGGTCCTGTTGATAATATTACTCTCTGGGATGGATTTGACGGACCATGGTCAAATACAAACGATGGAGATCCAGTTGTAGTTTACGATGAATATGCTGACAGGTGGATAGCCACACAATTTTCCTTACCAAATTATCCAGCAGGACCATTCTACGAACTAATTGCGGTTTCACAAACTGGCAACCCATTGGGAGCATGGAATAGATATGCATTTGAATTTGATGCAATGCCCGATTATCCAAAATTTGGAGTATGGCCAGACGGATATTACTTCTCAACTCACCAATTTGATAATGGTGGCTGGGCTGGTGGTGGTATGAGTATTTGCGACAGAGAAGCAATGCTTGCCGGTGACCCTGAAGCAGAAATGATATATTTTCCTATTGGTATTAACAATTACGGACTATTACCCGCAGATGCTGATGGCGCTTTACCCCCACCCGAAGGGTCTCCTAACTACATACTTGATGTTGGTGATAACTCTCTAAAAATGTGGAAAGTTGAAATTGACTGGGAAGATACTCAAAGCTCTACAGTTTCTGTGTTGCCTACTTTAGCAACAGAACCATTCTACTCACAAAATATTAGTATTGATCAGCCTGACACCGAACAAAAACTTGATGCTTTGAACGGGATGACAATGTACAGACTCCAATACAGAAATTTTGAAGATTATCAGGTATTACTTGCCAATCACACTGTTAATGTGGGGTCAGGCAGAGCAGGCATAAGATGGTATGAATTAAGAAATTATGGCACAGAATGGAGCATATATCAACAAAGCACATATGCACCAGAAGACGGAGAAAATCGCTGGATGGGAAGTATAGCCATGAACCAAAATGGTGATATTGCTCTTGGGTATTCTGTTTCAAGCACATCAACATATCCTTCAATTCGTATAGCCGGCCAATCAGCAGGGGCACCTTTAGGACTCGGAGTTTTTGATGTTGATGAAACAAGTATCGTGGAAGGCGCAAAATCGCAAACAGGAGTTAACCGATGGGGTGATTACTCGGCTATGGCTGTTGATCCTACTGACGGCCAAGCATTCTGGTATACAACTGAATATTCTAACGGCGGATGGAATTGGAAAACGCAAATTGCATCTGTTGAGTTTATGCAAGAACCGATTACCAACTTTACTTCCGACGAAATTCTTATACCTGTGGGAGAAACTGTAAATTTTACTGATCTTACATCTGGAATTCCATCAAATTGGAACTGGACATTCTCAGGAGGAACTCCTTCTGAATCAACTAATCAAAATCCTGAAAATATTCTTTATGATACTGAGGGAACTTTTAATGTAAAACTTGTAAGTTCAAATGATATGGGGATTGATTCAATACTTAAGGAAACTTATATCACAACAAGCACTACAATCCTACCCGATGTTGATTTTACTTTTAACATAGAAAGTTTATGCCTTGGCGATACAATAAAATTTATTGACCAAACGCAATTAAGTCCCATTCAGTGGCTGTGGCAATTTGAGCCGTCTGATGTTATATTTGTTAATAGAACAAATGAAAATAGTCAAAACCCTGAAGTTACTTTCAGCTCAACTGCAAGTTATTCTGTTACGCTAACAGCATGGAATTTAAATGGTTCATCTCAAATAACTAAATATGATATTATTGAATCGGGTGGTATGCAACCATATTTTATAGAAACTTTTGAAAATAATGGTTTTAACAGATATAATTGGACAATTGAAAACGCTGATAACAATGTTACATGGGAAATGTACGAGGTTGGTGGTACAACACCCGGTACACATGCTCCTGCAGTTAATTTCAGGGAGTATTACGCCATGGGGCAACGTGATCGCTTAATTTCTCCACTCTTTAACCTTGAAGGATTATCAAATGCTGCATTGGGCTTTCAACATGCATATGCACAAAACACTGATATTATAGGTTATACCGACTCCTTACTTGTATATATCTCAGATGATTGTGGTGATAGTTGGACCAGAATATTTTCGGGAGGTGAAGATGGAAGCGGAAACCTTGCAACACACCAACCTACGAATTATGATTTCTTTCCAGAAATAGCTTCTGACTGGTGCATGGAAGGTTGGGGAGCCCCCTGTATAAATCTTGATATTTCGCAATGGGCAGGCAATTCAAATATTCAAATCGCCTTTGAAACTTACTGCTTTTATGGTAACCCCATTTTTATTGATAATGTAAATATTTCTCAATATGTCGGACAAAATGAGAATGCTATAGTTAATCTGGTTAGAATTTACCCTAATCCTACTAATGGCTCATTTACAATAGTACTACCTGAAAAAAATTACTATAATAACATTTTAATTACTAATCAGTTAGGACAAATTGTATACAATAATAATATTTTAAAAGAATATAAGAAATTATTAATTGATGAATCAAAGGATTGGATTCCCGGTGTATACATCGTGAGACTACTTGGAAATAATAGCTCAGAGACCAATAAAATTATCGTAAAATAACTACCTTTGAAGCAATAATAATGTTCATATACAAATAGCCCGGTCTTTAGTAGGTTGGGCTATTTTTTTACAAAAATGAATCTATTCTACGCACCAAATATAATTGAGCCTGATTTTACTCTATCTGAGGAAGAATCTAAACATATTATCCGGGTGCTAAGAAAATCGGTAGGTGATATCGTATATTTTACAGATGGCAAAGGACATATTTATAAAACAACTATAATTTCAGCAAACCCAAAAAGTTGTACTGTAAGTATTCTTAAAAAGAAAAATGGAGAAGACAAACGTAAATTTGAACTTCATATAGCCCTGGCACCAACAAAAAATATAACACGTACAGAATGGTTTCTGGAAAAGGCAACTGAAATTGGCATCGATCAAATTACACCCATAATTTGCTCACATTCTGAGAGAAAAGATATTAAGCAGGAGCGGTTAAACAAAGTAATTACTTCTGCAATGAAGCAGTCACTAAAATCGTTTCATCCAAATCTTAATGACAAGACTTTATTTAAAGACTTTATAAAGATTCCATTTAACGGTGATAAATTTATAGCTTATATTGATGATGATGTTACTCTTGAGCTTTCAAAAGCATATAGTGGTAATAATGCTTTGATTCTAATTGGTCCGGAAGGAGATTTTAGCCCTGAGGAAGTTAAACTGGCAGTTGATAAAGGATTTATCCCTGTTAGACTTGGCAAATCACGACTGCGTACTGAAACGGCAGGTATCGTTGCATGTCATACAATAAATCTATTAAATTCTCAATAAAAGACCTGGAAGAGTATTAAAGACTTTCCAGAGTCCAATATAGTTTGTTTCTATTATTTCTTTCCAGCTTAATTATAAGCTTCCCACCACCTTTCTGTAGGAAAATCTTCACTTCCAAGTATTACAGATTGCCCTATTTTTGGAGTTGTTAGAGGCATGTTTAGCTCCTTAGCTTTTTTTGTTACTCTTTTAATTGGATCAGTCCAATCGTGAAATGCCAATATAAAAGCACCCCAATGAATTGGCAAAACCAACTTACTCTTTAAATCAACTGCTGCTTGCACAGTTTCTTCAGGCATCATATGAATTACTTTCCATTCTTCATTATATTGACCACATTCCATAAGTGAAATATCAAACGGCCCATATTTATCTCCTATTTCTTTAAAATGTTTACCATATCCACTATCACCACTAAAATAAATATTATCTGCTTTTCCGGTAATTACCCACGAACACCACAAAGTTGTTGATCTGTCAAATAAACCTCTGCCAGAAAAATGTTGTGCAGGGCTGCAAACCAACTCTATTCCATCAAAATCAATACTATCCCACCAATTTAATTCGTGTATTTTTTCTTTTTCTATACCCCATTCTACTAAATGATTCGCAACGCCTAAAGGCATATAATACCTATCTACCTTAGATTTTAATTTTTGAATAGATTTATAATCTAAATGATCATAATGATCGTGCGATAGTATAATTGCATCAATTTTAGGTAATTCTTCAATCTCAATGGGAAGCTCGGCAGAGAATCGTTTTGGGCCAAGTATAGGTAGCGGTGCCGGTGTTTCGCTAAACATTGGATCGATAAGAATTTTTTTGCCATCTAGCTCCAATAAGAATGTTGAATGGCCAAACCATGTAAGTCTGCTGGTTTGCATATCACTATTTTCGAAGACAGTCGGGTTTAGCTTTTCAACAATAATATCTTGTCTTGGTTTCCTGTTGGGTGAAGCTTGAACTAATTTTTTAATCATCTTCCAAAAATTAATATCCATAACTGTTGGAGTTTGATTGGTGAATTTCCCTTCTTTGTAATGCCCCGATTTTGCATACTCTATTTTTTGTTCATTGGTAGGGCTTTTTCCAAACTGAGGACTTATATTTAAAAATAGTGCTATTGTAATAACTAATAAGCCTAAAACTAAAGCAATAAAAATTCCAATCATTTTAAATGTTTTTTTCATTAATAACCAAATATATATTTGCTTTTTCTTAGATCAAGTATTACAACTCAGGATAATCAGTATATCCTTCAGAACCTGTTGTATAATACTTACTCTTATCGGCTTTTGAGATAGGAGCAGCTATTCTCATCCTGTGAACTAAATCAGGATTTGCAATAAATGGTACGCCAAAAGCAACCAAATCTGCAATTCCATCTTCAATAATTTTATTTCCGGTTTCAGTAGTAAAACCCTTATTAATCATTAAAGTTCCCTTGTAAATCTTCCTGTATCGTTTGGCAATGTTTGGTTCAGAAAATGGCACATTAGTTACATCTGTAAAAGGTTCACTTAAATGCAGGTATGCAAGATTATAATCATTTAGCCCATCAATAAGAAAATCAAAAGTTGGAAGAGTTTCTTCATCAATAGTCAGACCATGATAATCATGAGCTGAAGGATTTAACCTTATTCCTATTCTGTTTTCAGGGATATACTTTTTCATTTCATAAAGCACTTCAAACATAATTCTTGTACGGTTCTCCATTGAACCACCATATTTGTCAGTTCTGGTATTAGAACAGGGTGCAAAAAACTGATGTAGTAAGTAACCATTTGAAGCATGTATTTCAACACCATCAAAGCCTGCCTTAACGGCATTTGATGCAGCTATAGCAAACTCATTAACAACCTCATCTATTTCACTAATAGACATTTCCTTAGGAATAACCGACTTCTTATCACCTGTAGGAGTTCGTGCTATACTACCGGGATTAATAGCCGATGGGGCAAGTGGAAGTTTCCCATTAAGAAAATCAGGATGTGATAACCTACCCACATGCCAAAGTTGGATAAATATCTTCCCATCTTTTTTATGAACTGATTTTGTAACCAGTTTCCAGGCTTCAATCTGCTCATCTGAGTATATGCCGGGTGTATTAATATAACCCACACCCATCTTCGAAATTTGAGAACCTTCACTTATGATTAACCCTGCTGTGGCTCTTTGGGCATAATATTCAGCAATTAATTGTGTTGCCTTATGTTGTTCGTTATTGGCTCGGCTTCGGGTTAGAGGAGCCATTACAATTCTGTTTTTCAGAGCAATATCTCCAAGTTTAATATTATCGAATAGATTATTTGACATGGGATTAAGTTTAAAAGTTAGTTTATTTTTTTGAATGCGTCAGCCACGCGGTAGTGATTGAAGTGATAGCTTGTTGAAAATCCGATGTAGTTTTTGTTATTAAACGTAGGCATAGGAACGAAGCCCACGTATTAATTACAAAAACACATACGGGATGAAACAACTTAAGCGGAAAGCGCGCCCGGCCGCCCAAATAAAAAAAAACCGTACTAAAGATGAATTACTTCATCATAAGCATCGGCAACAGCTTCCATAACAGCCTCAGACATAGTAGGATGAGGATGTACCGATTTAATTATTTCATGTCCGGTGGTTTCCAGTTTACGAGCAACAACAACTTCAGCAATCATCTCAGTAACATTTTCGCCAATCATTTGGCATCCAAGCCACTCGCCATATTTAGCATCAAAAACCACCTTAACAAAGCCATCTTTTTTACCGGCAGCACTTGCCTTTCCGGATGCAGTAAAAGGGAATTTACCCACTTTAATATCGTAACCTGCCTCCTTTGCCTGAACATCAGTCATACCCACTGAAGCAACTTCAGGACTTGTATATGTACAAGCCGGTATATTACCATAATCAATTGGTTCTACATCCTTACCGGCAATTTTCTCAACGCAGGTGATACCTTCGTGCGATGCAACATGCGCTAATGCAGGCCCATGTACAATATCACCAATGGCATAGTATCCGGGAATATTTGTTTGATAAAAATCATCAACCTTCAACTTTCCGTTCTCAGTTTCAATTCCTACTTCTTCGAGTCCTATTCCTTCTATATTTGTTGTAATACCTACTGCCGAGAGAACTATTTCGGCATCAACCTCAACTATACCTTTTTTTGTTTTTATACTTACCTTACAAACATCGCCTGTGGTATCCACTTTTTCAACCGATGAATCAAGCATTACTTTCATCTTGGCTTTTTTAAAGGAACGAGCTAATGCTTTAGAAACTTCAACATCTTCCAGAGGAACAACATTTGATAAAAATTCAACTAAAGTAACCTCAACTCCTAAACTGTTGAAAAAATACGCAAATTCGGAACCTATGGCACCCGAACCAACTACCACCATACTCTTAGGCATTTTGTCAAGCACAAGTGCATCGCGGTAACCAATTATTTTTTTACCATCCTGCGGTAAATT
>CAYWRM010000027.1:0-5956 GCA_964460905.1 uncultured Lentimicrobiaceae bacterium | reverse complement strand
TTTCAAATAATAAAATGCAAAAATAGTGAATCGAACAAAACAAAGGTAAATTCCAGCCTTTTATTTTATATTGATTCTAAATAAGGTGATGCAATACATCGGATGGCAATATGTCAAGTGGCGGAATGCGGAGTCCGTTACTATCTGTCTAGATAAAAGCTCGAAACGGGCTACAATGCCCGAATAACCATTATCCCCGACATTTGCTATATTGCGTGTTGTATGCTGGTGTTCATTCTTCAAAGTCAATCTGTTTCAAGTTCTTACAAAACTAATCTTTTATCTTAATCAATTCGTACTGACCTTGCTACGGAGCACGAACCGAAACGAAGTGAAGCTCGGCGAAGCCAATTTATTTTGTTTTTGTGGGCGGGCAAATCCTAAAGCCCTTTGGGCTACATGGGTTGGCATTTGCAAGCTTTTTGACAAAGCTTTGGATAAGCATTGGCTCGTGCATATTTGGCAATATGCTTGCAAATTAAGTTAGCCAATCATTTATTTAATTATTCATATCGCAACCCTTCTACAGGATTCCTCGAAGCTGCCTTCCAGCTCAGGAAACTCACGGTTAATAATGCAATTCCTAATGCCAATATACCAGCTATCGCAAATATCCATAGGCTTAATTCAGTTTTATAGGCAAAATTATTAAGCCATTCATGCATAGCATACCAAGCTATTGGACACGCAATTACAAATGCAATCACTATCCATTTTATAAATTTTGTGTTGAGCATTAGCAAAACATCTGATATTTTAGCTCCGTTTATTCTGCGAATGCTAATTTCTTTCACACGCTGCTGAGTGCTGTTTAAAGCCACTCCAAACAAACCAAGACAAGCTATAATAATTGCAATTAAAGAAAAGGTGGTAAATATCTTTTGTAAATTTTCCTCCGACTTGTACAACTGACCAAAAGTTTTGTCTAGAAATTCGTATTTAAAAGGTGTTTGTGGCGAAAGCTCATTCCAAATACCTTCAATATATTTTATAGACTGTGCTGTATTTTGATTGTTGATTTTAATGTTAATATGTGTATTCCAATCGGCATACCACAAAGCAGATGGTTTCAGTGTTTGGCGGAAAGAATCATAAAAAAAGTCTTTGGTTACGCCAATAATTTTCGCCTTGCTTTTAAAAATAGTAATTTCAGTATTCAAAACTGACTCTAGACCAAATTCTTTAGCAAAGGTTTCATTAACGATAATTGCCCCTTTCTTATCGCCTTTTATCTCCCATGAAAAATTTCTGCCATTGAGCATCTCAATATCCATCGTTGGAATAAAATCAGGATCGACAGTTGTAATAGAATATGCTTTCTTTATTCCATTATGCTCGTATTCCCCAGAAATAGGAAGACCTTTCCCAAGTCCGGTATTCGTGCGTGTTATTGATATAATATTTGGATTGTCGAGAAGTCTTTGTTTAAAAGCGTTATACTTCAATCCAATTTGTTTACTCTGATTAAAGTCTATAATATTAGCCGTATTTAATCCCAAGGATTTGTTCTTCACAAAATCAATTTGTTTAGATATTATTACCGTACAAATAATCAGAGAAATTGAAATAACAAACTGAAAAACAAAAAGTCCAAATTGTAAAGAGATCTTCTTTTTCCCTTTCGTGACCTCTCCTTTCAATAGAGAAGTTATTTTAAAAGATGATAGATAAAATGCAGGATAAATGCCCGCAATAATACCTATTATCAGGATACCTATTGCAAAGTATACAAGCAGTAATGGTTGATGGATAAAATCCAACGAAATCTGTGATTGAGTAATCCGGCTAAAATAAGGCCCACTAATCGAGACGATTAGCAATGAAACCGGTGCAACTAAAATACTGATAAGTACGGATTCGAAAAGCAATTGTTTGATAAGTTCAAATCGTGATGAACCATTAACCTTTCTGACCGCAATTTCTCTCGCACGTAATGAGGAACTGGCAATAGTAAGGTTTATAAAATTAACTAATGCTAAGATTAAAATAAATATTCCGACAAGCTGAATAAGTAAAATTAATTGTCGTTTGTTATTGTTATAAAACGGAATATCCGACAATGAAACAATACTTATTTCCCGATGTTCATTTTCAGGAAAATATAATGTTTCGCATTCCTCCCATACTTTGCTTAATTTCTCTTCGGCGTTTTTACTGTTGTGATTATCTAATAAAGCAAAGGTATAATACATCCAGTTTGACCAGTCTGAATCCATGGTTGGTTTAATTGAATATAAGGTTGAAAAAGAAGCTACTGCATTAAAAGTAACAGATGAATTATCTGGAATATCTTCAATAACCGCCGTTACAGTCATATCCATTTCGGGCAGGCTAGACCTATCTCCAATATAATGGATGGATTTACCAACTGGATTGTCGGTTCCAAATAATAGCTGTGAAGTGTTCTGAGTCAAAACAATTGAATATGGATTATTTAAAGCAGTGCTAGGATTTCCGTAGAGTACCTTAAAACTAAACAGATCGAAAAGATTATTATCTGCGAAAGCGACATTCTTAATATTCATTTTTTTTAATGATCCACTTTTTTCTTCAACCTCCATATAAGAAGATTGACCTCCACCAGCATAATAATCAATGCGGGCAACAGACCGCATTTCTGGCATTTTTTCCTTCATTAAAGTGGCAAGAGGAGCTGCTGTGTAAAAAGATTCACTGATATTAACCTGATAGATATCTTTATAATTACTATTGAATTTATCATTACTCAATTCGTGCTTGGAGTATAAAGAAATTAAAAAAAAGACGGCAATACCAATTGCCAATCCACCCATATTAATAAATGCATCAACCTTATTTCTAAATAGATTTCTTAACTTAATTTTCACTTTCATAATATCTTATTTGACTTAAAATGAATTTAACACATTCAAATACAATGCCGTAACTATAATCTGAACATATTCAATGCTTTATCATTTCATCTTGTAAAAGACGTTGTAAATTTATTTTACACAAGGGTCAAATAATCGAACATGCTTCTTTTTTGAAATTGGTTTTATCTCAAAGTATCTTTTGCATTTTATAATAGAAATATTGGGTGTAAAAAACAACTCTTTTGCGAACTTTGGTTTGTAGTGCTGGCATACAGCGGTTTGTAAATGTGTTGTTTAGTGGGGGGGGGCAAAATAAATTTCCTCGCACTGCACGCCCTATCAACAGAGCACCAATCCAATCAATCTGTTTTTTGTAATTATTTCAATCTTTTATATATCGTATCAATGTGTCGAGTTGCGATTTTCTACACTTGCATACAACACAGGTATAAAAACCATTTTTTCATCCTGAAATATACTGTGTGATTATGCACTCGTTAATAACGAGGCAAGATTGGGAGTATTATTAAAGTGTTGTAATTATCTAATTACTAATATTTATCAACAATTATTATCAATATTTTTTCAATAAATAATAATAATATATTACATTGTGAAAACAACTATAAAACCCATTGTCCATGCATACATCATAATAACAAAAAGTACGCATTACATACCAATATGGAGTTATATAGTTACTACTGTTATATGGATAATGAAAATATATGGGTAATGTTACATTAACATAGATGATGGCAACAAGGCTAAAAAATACGCAACTTCAATTAACAAATGCTCTAAAATAAATACTTATGGAACCAATAAACTTTGAAGAATTAATAAAAACGGCAGGTGAAGCATATGCTGTGCTGAAACAAACAGGACTAACCAAACCATTAAAGGATGGTACCTTAATATTTACAAATTGGTTTGGTAGTTTATTTACACGTAAAATACACAAAGAAAAAATTGTTTTAATGGAACAACTTACGGCAGATGAAGAAACATTAAAAATGCTACAATTAGAACTTGAAGCACAAACTGAAGAAAATGAAATTTTAAAACAAGAAATAAGTCAAAAACAAAAAGAATATAGTGAATTCAGGAATAATCCAGAATTTGCACCTATATTCAATATTGCAAATAGCGCACTTAAAAATGTTGTTAATGCACCTATCTCGAATGTAACTGGAAATATTAATATTGGAGATATCTATAACAAATAAAACAATCAGTTGCCTAACAAAAAAAACATAGCAAAAGCATCGCTACATGCAGGCGGCAATATTAATATTGGAGATGTAATAAATTATTACATAAATATTGATACCCCTCTACCTAATGGTGTGAACCCATTATCAAATTATCTTTTCACAGGAGATAAAGCAACTAAATACAAACAATATCTTTCAGGAAATATTCTAGATTATGTATCAAGGGATGATTTTAAAAGAAAAAATAACCTACAAAAATTTCTAGATGAATCAGAAATAATTAAAAATTTCTTAATGAAAGATGATATGGAAGGTTGTATCATCTCAGGAGAAGGAGGTGTTGGAAAAACACGTCTGTTAATTCAAATAGGACTCTATGCTTTTTCTCAACGGTGGAATGTGTTTTTTTTAACAACTCGTTTTAGTGATTTTAGAACTTTAGCTAACTTCTTAGAATTTACAAATAATATTGAGGGAAAACATAACGGGAAACACCTTTTAATTATTGATTATACAGAAGAATGCAATTGGTATACTCCAGATTTTATTGAGGAAATTTTCACCTATAATCCTAACCTTAAAGTTAAAGTAATTGCTAATTGCCGTAATTCTTTTATCAGTAGTTCAAATTACCCTCATTCATACTATCAGGCTAAACTATTTGAAAGCGAAAATGAAAAAGAATATCAAAAGCATGTAATTAACAATATCTTATCTCCTATTAAAATCAATATTGGAAATATTGATCGATTTGACTTTCATTCATTGAAACCATCATATGCTGTATTTCTCCGATACTTATATGAATCAGGTAAACAACTCGACATTCTCGAATCCGGAGATTTTAAAGAATGGCTTAAAAAGAGGTTTTTAGCTACTATTAATGTTGGTAATGACTTCTCAGAAGCAGAAAAGGCTGTAATCTATCTAATGTCATTGCCAACCAATAACAATGAAGCTTTATTCAATTACAATGAAAATAAAGTTTTAACCAATCAAATTGAAAGGTTAGTAAACAACGGGTGGATTGATGAAGTAGAACTTGAAACAGGAGAAATTGTCTATCAATCTATTCACGATACAATTACAGATGAACTCCTAATTTTATTATTAGAAGCAAAAAACAGACGTCAAAATATATTTTTTAAAGACTCTATTGAGTTTGCATCGGCTTTCAAAAAAACAACTAATTGGATAAGGTCTTTTGAGCGCATAAATGGGGCAAGTTCATTTGATACTATTGCATTTGTAAAGTTCATAGAAAACTGCATTGATGAATGTGAATATTTAGTTAATAATAAATATGAACTTGCCACTACATCTCTTTTTGAAGAAGAAGAGCGTATTAAATTAATAAATAACCATCTCGTTTTTTTTAGTGAATATACAAAAGACATATTATTTGGGTTTCCACTTAGTTTTGCATTGAATGTTTTTAGTAAAAAGAAATCAATTCCTAAAGGGTTAAAGCCATTAGCTGATAATTGGTTGTTAGTAAACAAAGATTTAAGTTCAGATAGGAATATTGCTCATCGAATTATTTCAACATACATTAAACTGTTTGGATATCTACCTGAAATAAAAAGCCATTTCGAAATTTACCTTACTTTACCACAAAGCCCATGGTCCTCATATGTAATAAAGTCATTTATTGATAAAACAGAAAATATTGATTTTATCACAAAATATACCATTCAATATTTACAAAACTTTGCAGTTACAAGACAAGCCTCATTTGTTCTTAGTGCATGGTTAGATAAAGATGGGGACAAAGAAATTATTCAAGATTTTTTGATTCAATACCTTGTGCAAAATGCCAAAGAGAAAGAAGCTCGATTTATTCTTGGTAGATGGTTAGATAAAGACGGGGACAAAGGAATTATTCAAGATTTTTTGATTCAATAT
>CAYWRM010000026.1:24419-57715 GCA_964460905.1 uncultured Lentimicrobiaceae bacterium | reverse complement strand
ATTTTTTGTCTACAATTGTTTATCAAATAAACACTATAATTCTTTTCTGGAGTAAAAAGTGTATATCCTTCAGAAACATTTTCATCTGAAAACAGGAGACCAATTGTTGGCATTTGAGCAATTACATTAAATCCTGTTATAATATATCCTAAAGTTAAAACAATCTTGAATATATTTCTTTTCATTTTCTGTTTTTTTAAGTTTTTACAAAATTATTAAATATCCAGTTGAAACTCAGATTTGGGAACAACAATTTGAAAATATTATGGACTATCTAAATAAAATTCTGTTCTATCTGCTAAGTCAAAGCCAATTTAGCGGAACACTTAGCAGAAAATAATAACTATTTTACAAAATGAAAATGTATGGTTTGTAGTGAGGGGAACCCGTCGGGATGAAAAAACCGGACGGGTTGGAAAAAACCCGTCCGGTTCTATATGCTCTATTTTATCTTTTTACAAAGCGAAAATGTATGGTTTGATTTGAGGTAATTATTTGTCCGAAATACAAACCAGATTTTAATTTAATAATATCAAGCTTTATTGTGGATGAAGTTTTTGTAATAGGGATATTATAACTCATGACATGATTCCCAAAAAGATCAAAAATTTCTAGTTGCGATGAAAGCAAAAGAGGGTTTGAGTATGGTATATTTATTTCTGCGGAAGCAGGATTCGGAAAGACTGTGGTAAATATCTCTTCGGAAGGAATGGGATCAATAGAAATTGCAATCTTTTGTTGACTTATTTGTAACACAACCCCAGATTCATTTTTATGCTCAGGTGATAGTGTTATTAAAGGAGATGGATATGATGAAAACCCTGCTTTCTCAGCATCAACAATATATTCACCAAAGGGTAAACTACTGAAATAAAAATCACCGAGTTCATCGGTTAATGTGTAGTCAAGCAGTTTTGTTGTGGTATTGTTAAACAATAACACAGTATTATTTGATAATCCATCACGACAAAAATCATTCGTACTATTTTCGAACCATGGTGAACAGTAGATTTCACTATTAAATTTTGAGTCATTTGGTTTTTCCATATGTCCTGAAATTGAGGCCTCACCAACCGGAAGAACAAAATCGGTTAGCTGTAGCTGAATATCTACATCATAAACATCAGCATCTACCGGAAGTAAATAAGCATTTTGCCATCTCAAATCATTAGCATAATAGCAAGGAGCGGCATTATTAGAATTATTAGTATCGGGAAGTGCATACAAATAGTAATTACCAATCATTAGCTTTTCGAACCTAAATGTGCCATCAGTTTGTGTACTTTCTATTTGAACCGCCCTGGCCCCTTCATTATTTTCTTTAAATGCAACAATAACACCATTATTTACTATCTCCGCTGATGTCCAAAGATTTCCCTCAACGGAATAGTAAGGTTCAATAAAAATAAAAATAGAATCATTTACATTACCACATCTGGAATATGCTATCATTTCAAGAATAACGACACCTAATTCTGTATCAAATGTACCCGGAGAATAAACAGGATTAATAAGGTTGTGGTTATTAAAGTTTCCATCACCTCCGGTAATCCATACGATGCTATCAAAGTTTTGAGCTGATGCTTCCACAAGTGCAATTTCGGTGTCAGCAATAACTATAGTGTCGTTTCCGGCATATACTACCGGATCATTAATTATCGACAAATTAAAGCTATCGATAAGTGTATCACCGGTATAGGTTACTACATTAAAAAATATTATTGCACCTCCATCCTGAATATCCAACGCTCCTGGAAAATACTTTGGAGTTTGACTGTATATATTACTGAAAGATCCGTCACCACTTGTTTGCCAAAATAACTTCTGATAGCTAAATGGAATAGTACTATTTTCAATTTCCAACTCATGTATTTTCTCACAAATTATGGTGTCGTTACCGGCATAAGGATAAATATTTGCAAATGCAAAAGGGCTTTCATGACCTGATAATTGATTGTTGTTTTGAATTATCGTTGAGTCGAAAGCTGTAGCTGCAACGGAATCATATATTGAAATACCAGCAGGCATAAAAAATGATGTATCAGTTCCTAATTCAACACTTTCCGAAAAACTATAATTAGCATAATCTCCAAAATAAATCCTGTAGCCCATTAAATCCTGTTCCTTATTTGAATGCCAGGAAATTAGCACTTTATCGTTTACAACTTGTTTTATTATATTATAAGGTGGCGAAACTGGATTACTAGTATCCATATTTTCCAGAAATGGAATAAAATTCAGCTTTCCAAGTGTTGGGTTATCCAAACTATCATATATAAAATTATGTATTTGAACAGTGTCGGTCGTTCCCCAATAGTTTTCAATAACTGATAAATCGGTATTGGTATTATTTACCACAATATTTTTCAATCCATAATTATGCAGCATGTTATTACTTCTTAGCTCTATATCATTAATCTCTTTAAAGCTAAACAACTCCTGTTTATTTAGTGAGAATGTATTATTTAAATATTTATTTCCTTTGGAATTTGATCCCACGACAATAGCCATTTCATTTTTATAATAACTATTATTTGTTATCACACAATTATCTCCGTTGCGATCACAAAAAACAGCAGTACTGTTCATACAGAAAATATTGTTTCTAACAATTGTAGAATCATGATCCAAATACAACCCATAACCAACCTCTCCTCCATTATTATAAAAAATATTTTGTTCAACTACATTTTGAGAATTTGTTGTAAGACCAATATTATAAATCCACAGTCCACTATTCCCTGACTTAATTATATTACCTTTAACCAAATTGTTCTGGCATGTGCCACCTAGGTTTCTGTAAATATAAATATTATGATTTTGGTTTTCAATAACACAATTGGAGATTGTATTATTTGATGATACCCCCAAATAATCCCCAAATATTTCGATTCCATCGTAGTTATTTTTTATATGACAATTATTTAAAACGCAGGCGCTACTATTTATAATTTGAAAACCCAAATTTTGACAATTTAACATGCTTGAATTTTCAATTATTACGTGTTGTGTGTCCTCAAGTTTTATAGCTGTTTCAGCATCAGCAACTTTTGCATAATTAATATAAATATTATTTTTGGAGATATCAACTATTATTGATATCCCTTTCCACTTCCATGTTTGTCCTGGATTATTATGGTTTGGAATAAAATAAACTGAATCGGTTTGAGTTCCTAAAACTTGTAGCCCACCATTATTAATTGTAATGCCTCTGGCATAATTAATTCTAACCTCAACTCCTTGCTGTATTGTTAGTATTATTCCTTCCGGGACAATAAGATCCTCAAAAACTATATATGTATTTTCATTTGTCCAGGTTTCACTTTCTTCCATAATACCACCAACTAATATTGTGTCGGAGAACAGCTGTAAAGTAACTGCCAGAAACAATATTAGGATGCCATATTTCATATACAAAAGAAATTGTTATGAGAGTGAACAAAAATTTATAATGATTAAAAATAGTAAATAAGCCCAAGTTTTAAACCAACACCCCTTATTTTTCTATCCAGGGAGTAATCAATTACTACTTCAGTAAAATTATTAAAATAATACAATTCAGAATTAAAATCAAGAGATTCATTTATACGATATTTTATACCGGCTCCTGCCAAAACTGAATACGAAAGGTTATTGAAGTTAAGATCAGCAAAATCAACACCGATTGGTTCATTTGCATCGGGTATTGCCAATCCTGAACTATATATTAGCACACCTGCCTGCAACCCTCCTTTAATGTACAATCGTAATTTGCGATTGCTGTAATAATCAAATGATGCTGACAGGGTAAACTGAAGATAGCCAATACGATTATTAATATTATAGCTGTATTCATTATTATCAATAGGTTTATATGTTGAATCTGTAACATAATACCAGGTAGTGTCTGTTTGACTTACTGTATAATACTCATCAACAGTATCAGACACAAAATATCCACCTTCTGTAATATTATACGAATGGTTAAACTTCTCAGCAAAGTGGGTTAAATTAAAACCTCCTGAGATATTCCAATTATTGAAAATTCTAATTACTTCAACTCCAAGAGAAAAGTTTCTAATATCCCATTCATCTGTTTGTTTGGCTAAGGAAAAATCGGACATAATGGGAGCAAAATAAATAGCAGCTGCCCATCCGTTTTCACGTGATGCATCAGGGTTAAAATAATCTACAGGTATATCTTTAATTTTTGTTGCTGGAAGCTTCTTCGGTTTTTCCTTTTCAATAAAAACAGTATCTGTTATTAGTATAGTATCTATTTGTATTTTTATTATTGTATCATGAACTTTAGTGGTTTCTACAATTGGCTCTTTATGAAAATTTGACGGTTGTTGGATAACCGCAACAGGTATATTGGAATTTTTTAAATTCCCATCATAATTTTCATTTGCCGATAATGATTGATTGGAGTCTTTATCCCTATATATAACAATTTGATTTCCTACCTTTTTATAATTATGATTAGAATTTGACAATAACTCCTCGAGGATAATCAAGGGCTGCTTATTAACAGCATTATAGCTTATTTTTTTACTAAAAAGACTATCCGATGAATCATAGCTGAAATTCATTTCTGTATCATTTGCGAGCCGATACAACGCAGATGAAAGCTTTTCATTGTCAATATTAAAATTGATACTGCCATTGTTGTTCGACTGTGCTCGCAACGGATTACCCACAAAAAATGAAAGCAACAAACTGATTGCTAACATATAGCTAACAACAAAATATATTTGTGGAAGCTTCATTTTAAATACACGAATACTTTGAATTGATAATAACCCCATTAACAAACTACAGCTATAGTTAATACTTGTGGGCTAAAATACAAAAAAACCAAATGGTAAGTGAATTGCTACAATTGAAAAACGGCTAAACATTATTGGTTGTGCTGGCAAATGATTACTGAATCTGAATTAGCAATCTCTTTGAGCAACTTTGTGTCGTCTTTGCGTAACTTTGTGACATACTTGCCTGCCGAGGCAGGGCTATTGCACAAAGTTACGCAGAGAATACTCAAAGTTTCACAAAGAAAAAAAAGAAATTATAGAAATCAAAACAGTAGAAATTTTTGATGATGTACCTATTGCTCAGGTACAGTCCTATTTAAGATTGGGAAAATATAAACTTGGTTTACTTTTTAATATTCAAATATCAAACTCACTAATAAATCAGCACAGAATTATCAACAATTTCATAATTGAAACCATAAATAATTTGTAGTGATTCAAATATACTTTCGGGGGTTTCATTATTAAAACGTGCACTTAGGTGGTAACTACTCAATGATATTTCAGAAACAACATTAATTCTATAGGTACTTTCAATTACATTAATCACATCAGTAAGTGGTGCATTTACAAATTCCAACACACCTGTTTTCCAAGCCATATAGTTATGGTTACAGGTTTGTTGTTTTGTAATTAATCCTGTATTCTTATTATAAATGCCTTTTTGTCCGGGGTGAAGTATAATTTGTTCCAGAATGCTTCCATCAATATCATCAACTGAGTAAAATAATACTTTGCCTGTTTCAAGATGCACAGTAATTTCATCACTATCGATATAGTTACAAAGATTGAATGAGGTACCCAATACTTTAACTCTCACATTACCAACAGCAATAACCATAGGTTTTTGAGGGTTGTGAGAAACATCAAAAAAAGCCTCTCCTTTAAAACTAATATTTCTTACATCAGATGAAAATTGTTCAGGATATTCAATTTCAGCTCCCTTATTCATAAAAACATTAGAGCCATCAGGGAGAACAAAAGGAGAATCTGGTTGTATAGCAGTTGCACAATAGTTATTATATTCAACCTTGTTTTCTTTATCAAACAATAAATAAAGACCAAATAAAACAACTACTAAGGCAGCAATGCGAGCAACACTAACCAGAATACTCTTTATATTAAATTGCTTATTATCCTCTGCTGTTATAATAGGATTAGGTTCAACAAAGTTTGCACGTTTTTTAAAGTTTTCCCATGCCTTATCAATATCAATTAAACATGATTGACTAACAGCTGCCGAAGAAGCCCACGCCTGCTTAAAGTCGTTGAATAACATCCTGTTATCATCAGACATACCCAACCATTGTTCAACTAGCTCTTGCTCTTTTTTGGAGCAGTTACCAGTTATATACGATACTAATCGTTGTATGTTTAATTCGTCAGTCATTAATCAATGCTAGATAAAGATCTTTATCATAAGACAGCCAACTATTAATTTACCCTTACTAATTATTATTTTTTAATTTTTTATAACTCTCTTTTCCAAGTAAAAATAATCATATAATACTACAAATGTAGCATCACAATTATTATAACAGGAATGTAATCTTTTAGTATAATTCGCAAATATTTTAGTGCCTTAGTCATTTGCGACTCCACTGTTTTTACAGAAATTGATAACTGGCTTGCAATTTTTCCATATTTCAATCCGTCAAAACGGCTAAGTTCAAAAATTCTTCTGCGTTTCTCCGGTAATTTAAGGATGGCCAGTTTTAACATACTGCGAAGTTCCTCTTCTTCAAGTTTTGCAAGTCCGGTATCAATTGTATCAGGCGATTGTTGCCCTTTAGCCATAAAATATTTCTCTTTTGTTTTTTTCTTACTCAGAAAATTAAGTGCATAGTTTTGAACAGCTCTATATAAATATGCATTAAGTGAACTATTTATTTCAAGCTTTTCATGCTTATCCCATAGTTTTAAAAAGAGTTCCTGGACAATCTCTTCGGAGTCCTCAAAATTCTCAACATATCTTAAACAATAATAACATAATGGCATATAGTATTCGCGGTAAACTTTTTCAAAAATTAGTTTATCACCACTTTTTAAGCCTTCTAATAATCTATCTCGATTATCTTTCATTGTTAGATAATATGATAATTTTAACTGGAATATTGACTAGTAATATCAACCTTACAGTTCAATTATAATACAAAAGTAAGGAATTATTTTTTATTCAATAATTAGACTAAATATTAAGTCTCAATAAATAAATTATTCATTTGTTAAACTACAAAAAAGCAATGCACATTTTTTTATCATATTCAATCCGCTTTTTTAATAGCTTTGCCAAGCATTTTTAATAAGTATGAAAAACAACAACAGCCTGATATCGTGGATAATACTAGCATCGTTAGTATTGGTATGGGGAAGTTCATTTATACTAATCAAGAAGTCTTTGATGTATTTTTCAGCCACTGAAGTTGGGATACTTAGGGTTACAGTAACCTTTATTTTTTTATTGCCAATTGCCATACTAAAGTTAAGTAAAATAAATAGTAAGTATCGTAATTATCTTATTATTTCAGGGGTAGTAGGAAGCTTTATACCGGCATTTATGTTTGCTATAGCTCAAACCGGCATTAATAGTTCCTTGGCAGGTATTTTAAATTCACTAACTCCCCTTTTTACATTATTTCTAGGATTAGCCTTTTTTAAACTAAAATCAGCATGGTATAATATATTAGGTGTGTTTATTGGATTAGTAGGAGCTACGGGATTAATTTATGCAACAAGTGGGGAGATGGGGTTTGTATTTAATATCAAATATGCATCTTTAATTATTATTGCAACTATTTGTTATGCTTTTAATGTAAACTTCATAAAAATATATTTGAAAGAACTGGATTCATTAACAATTACCGCCTTTACTTTCTTTTATATAGGGATACCCTCACTGGCATATGTACTAATATTTTCAGATATTCCTAATAAGTTATTGCACGAAACAGATGCACTAACAGGATTAGGATACATAAGTATACTTTCCGTGGTTGGTACAGGTATTGCTCTTATTATTTTCAATAAGCTTATTAAAATTAGTAGCCCGGTTTTTGCATCATCTGTAACATACTTAATACCAGTAGTTGCAATTGCTTGGGGTATAATTGATGGTGAGATATTTAAAATAAGTTATATAATTTGGTTCGCGCTCATACTTACGGGTGTTCTTTTGGTAAATACAACGCCATTAAAGGCTATTAATATCGCTGCAAAGCTATTATTTAAGAGAAAGAAAAAAAATTAGCAACAATTATTTGTTAATTAGTTTTTTTTTATAATTTTGCACCTCCAAATTTCTAAGGAAATTAAACTAAAGATTATTAGACATGTATGTAGTTGTTGATATGGCCGGACAGCAGTTCAAAGTTGAACAAGGACAAGAAGTTTTTGTTAACAGGCTAGAAGGTGAAGAAGGTGATAAAGTTAAGTTCGACAAAGTGTTGCTTGTTGATAACGATGGTAAAGTAAAAGTTGGTAAGCCTTTAGTTAAAGGAGCTGTTATCGATGCCCAGATCGTTTCACACTTAAGAGGCGATAAAGTTGTTGTTTTCAAAAAGAAAAGAAGAAAAGGATACCAAAAATCAAATGGTTTCCGTAAGGACTTAAGTAAAGTGTTAATTGAAAAAATTACTGTTTAATCTGTCTGCCTAAGGCTGACTAAAAATACTGAAAAATGGCTCATAAAAAAGGAATGGGTAGCTCCCATAACGGACGCGAATCAGAAAGTAAAAGATTAGGTGTTAAGATCTTTGGAGGACAAGGTGCTATTGCTGGCAATATTATTGTTCGCCAAAGAGGAACAACTCACAACCCTGGCTTAAACGTAGGTATGGGCAAAGATCATACATTGTTTGCTCTTATAGATGGTGTTGTAGAGTTCAGAAAAAAAAGAGACAATAGATCATACGTAAGTGTGGCACCTATAAATGCTGAAACTAACTAGCACTAGTTAGATTAATCACATTTTTAATATATAAAAACCCTGCCAGTAGTTGGTGGGGTTTTTTATTTAGTGTATTTAAGAAAACCTCATTAACTTCGTTACGCTTGTGTTTAAGACCAGTCATTTACAAAAGTAAACTCCTGATTTAAACACTTCGCAAGCCTCGTTCTTGACGCTTTCTTAAACCCACTTTCAAAAAGGGTTTGTTTTCTTACAACCACTAATTAGAGTTTTTAAAGAATCGATCCAGAAAGTTCGGAATTATAGATTCAACCTGTATTTTAATATAATTTTATAGACTAACTTTGCGTAAAATTTTAAATATGCTTCAGATTAATTATATAAGAGAAAACAAAGCCAATGTGGTTCAACGACTAGCCATCAAAAATTTTGATGCTATAACTATTGTTGACGAAATTATTGAACTTGATGACCTTAGAAAAAAAACACAGAAAGAATTAGATGATACATTAGCTTCCAGTAATAAACTGGCAAAGGAAATTGGTTCTTTATACAAAACCGGTCAGCATGAAAAAGCAAATGATGTAAAAACCCAATCAGCAAATCTTAAAAAAACATCGAAAGAGCTTGAGCAAAAATTAAGTGAAACGGTTAACACATTGAACAGTAAATTAATTGAGCTGCCAAATATTCCTCATGTTTCTGTTCCTCCTGGAAAATCAGATGCAGATAATGAATTTATGTATGAAGAAGGTGTAATTCCTGAACTTTACGACGGCGCACTACCACACTGGGAATTGGCATCTAAATACAAAATTATTGACTTCGATTTAGGGAGTAAAGTTACAGGCGCAGGGTTTCCTTTTTATAGAGGTAAAGGAGCACGATTACAAAGAGCTCTTATCAACTTTTTCCTTGATGAAGCTATGGATCAGGGGTATCTGGAATACCAGCCTCCATTACTTATAAATTCCGACTCAGGCTATGGCACTGGACAACTTCCTGACAAAGAAGGGCAAATGTATTTTGTGGGTGAAGATAACTTATACCTTATTCCAACAGCCGAAGTGCCAATAACAAATATTTATCGCAATGTGATACTTAAGGAAAGTGATTTCCCGATAAAAAATGTTGCTTATTCAAATTGCTTCCGCCGCGAAGCCGGTTCATATGGTAAAGATGTAAGAGGGTTAAATAGACTACATCAGTTTGATAAGGTTGAAATTGTTCAAATTCAACATCCCGACAGGTCGTATGAAACTCTTGAAATAATGAAAGAGCAAATCGCCTCACTTCTGAGAAAACTTGAATTACCTTTTAAAATTGTTAGACTATGTGGCGGCGACATTAGCTTTACATCGGCACTCACATACGACTTTGAAGTCTTCTCGGCAGCTCAGAAACGCTGGCTGGAGGTGAGCTCTGTTTCTAACTTTGAGAACTTTCAGGCAAATAGAATGAAACTGCGGTTTAAAGATGAAAATGGCAAATCAAGACTTGCACATACACTCAATGGTAGCGCATTGGCACTTCCAAGAATAGTTGCAGCATTACTGGAAAATAATCAAACCGAAAAAGGAATTGTTATTCCTGAAGCATTAAGAAGTTATACACGATTTGACATTATTGATTAGTTTTGAGTTTGTTAATTAACCATGAAGCTATTAATTAGTTATATAATCTTGCTGGCAATTATCGCGCTGTCGTGTAGTAATTATAGTAATCAGCAATATATAAGTAGTATTGATAGCCTTTCAACAAAATTGGAAAATGCTGCAAAAAACTATTCGGATATGGATAGTTTAGCCATTGTGGAAATTAGGGAAGAGATAGTAGATAATTGTTCAAAAATTGATTATAGGGATGATAATTTGCATAATAAGATTATTATTCATTATACTAAGATTAGTAGTTCAATAGAACAAATTCTGAAAATAGATTTCCAATTAAAAAAGGATATTGTTAAATCCAGAACTCAGATAAACAATTTACTTTATGATGTAAATAACGACCTTATTGATACTAGTTTGTTAGTACATTATATTGCAGATGAAAAGAAGAAAATTAATAGAATAATTGACAGAATAAATTATAACTATGAAAGAGTTATAGCTGAAACACGTAAATATGATTCATTAAATCCATTAATTAAAAATTTAATATATATCAATAATTGAGACTGATTCTGAAATATTTGTTTTTAATAATAATACTCTTTGATATATCAGCATTATCAAAGATAACCGCACAAAATATTCCACGTTCGAATAAAACTATAGCTAGTAAAAAGCAAAAGGATCCAAAAGAAAAACTGGCTCTAAATTTTTATCTGGAGAAAGACTACGAAAAAGCAAGCGAGTTATTTCAGCAATTATATAACGACAAGCAAAGTAACTACTATTACATTTACTATTTTAACAGTTTAGTAGCCATAAAGAATTATAAACAGGCTGAAAAACTTGCTAAACAACAGAAAAAATTAAACCCTAATAATTATAAGTATTTGATAGATGAGGCTTATGTTACAGAATTATCAGGAAACAAAAAGAAAGCTGACAGAATTCTCAATAAAATAATAAATAACCTTCCTTCGAAACGAAACCAAATCATCCAAATCACATCAAGTCTACAGTCGAAGGGATATGCTAAAATAGCCATTAAGGTTTTTAAAAAAGCCAAATTAATGTCTGATAATTATTCTTATAACTTTGAGATTGCAAATGCCTATTTATATAGCGGCGATTACGACAGGATGTTCGATACTTACATCATACTATTAGATCAAAATCCTGATGATATTCAACGCGTCAAAAATAAATTACAATACATCATGAGAATGGATGTTAACAGTAATTTATCAGAAATACTGAAGAGCAAGTTGCTTTATGCTTCACAACAAAATCCTGATAAAATTCAGTTAGCTGAAATGTTGTTGTGGTATTCTTTACAAACTAAAGATTTTTCAATGGCTTTCCGTCAGGCTAGAGCTATTGATCGAAGATTTGGTAATCGTGATAAAGACATGCTTGAACTTGCTGACATTGCTTTTTCAAATTATGATTTCATTGTAAGCGAAAAAGCATACGGATATATAAAAGACAAAAAAACAGCTACTCCTTACTATGCTGATAGCTATGTAGGCTATTTTTTATCGGTTATTAAACTGGTTGAAGAAAATCCCACTATTACGCGCAAAAATTATGAAGATATTGAAAAGGTGGGCATTAAAGCCTTAGAAATATTGGGGATTAATAATACTACCTCTATTATTGTTATTAACCTTGCAGATATAACCGCCTTCAAACTATCAAAAAACAATGAAGCTTCTGAAATGATTGAGGAAACATTAGCAAACCCAACCATCAACAAATTTAACAAGGCTTACTTAAAGCTAAAACTTGCTGATATTATGGTTGCTAACGATAATATTTGGGATGCTACGTTACTATACTCTCAAGTTGAATCGGATATGAAAAATGAGCCGGTTGGCCATGAAGCAAAATTAAAAAATGCAAAGGTGTTCTATTATGCTGGGGAATTTGATTGGGCCAATACACGACTTGACATACTAAAGTCAGCTACATCAAAATTAATTTCCAACGATGCTATCGAGCTTTCTGTCTTTATTAATAATATGCGTGAAGAAGACACCATTGGTTTTGTGTTGCGGAAATTTGCAGGTGCTGATTTATACACATATCAGGGAAAATATGATTCGGCTATGATGCTATTAGATAAAATTGAAGAAGAACCTGCCGGAATATACAGTATGGAATATATGCTTTACAATAAGGCACAACTCTATTACAAAATGAGTGATTTCAAGAATGCTGATTCGGTTTACAACAGGCTTATTACACACTACCCCGGAAGCATTAAGGCCGACAATGCTTTATTTAAACGTGCTGAAATTCAACGAACCAGGTTTAATAATAATGATGAAGCCAAAAATCTATATATGATCCTCATGACTGACTATCCTGAAAGTATTTACTCGGGAAAAGCTAGGAAACAATATAGGATGCTTGTTGAGGAATAAAAAAGACCTTCCAGGTCGTGCCGATTATCGGGATTTGGAATAGTTTTTAAATAAACAATGACTCTTCCAGGTCGTGCCGACTCTGGAAGGTCATTAAATTAAAAATAATGGTAAGACCAAAAAAACACCTGGGGCAACACTTTTTAACCGACAAAAATATTGCCCAAAACATTGTTGACTGCCTGGATTCTGAATATAATAATGTTTGTGAAATTGGTCCGGGAACGGGAGTACTTACCACTCCGTTATTGGAAAAAGATTACATAAAAGAGCTAAAGCTTATTGAAGTTGATCCCGAATCAGTTGAATATCTTAATGAAAATTTCACAGATGATAGATTAAATATTATCCAAGCCGACTTTCTGAGAATAAATATTGATATTATTTTCAGTTCCCCTTTTGCACTTATTGGCAATTTCCCTTACAATATTTCAAGCCAGATATTTTTTAAGGTTCTTGAAAACAGAAACCGAATTCCATTGGTTGTGGGTATGATACAAAAAGAAGTTGCCGAACGTATAGCCGCACATCATGGTAATAAAACCTATGGAATATTAAGCGTATTGTTACAAAGTTGGTACGATATTGAATATTGCTTTACAGTAAACGAAAATGTCTTTTTTCCTCCTCCAAGGGTAAAATCGGCAGTAATACGCCTGAAAAGAAACACAACTCAAAAGCTTGATTGTAATGAAAAATTATTTTTCACTACAGTAAAAACAGCATTTAATCATCGACGAAAAACACTTAGGAATGCATTAAGACCTCTTCTGCCTGATATTCAGCAATCTGATCACAAATTTTTCTCGCTCAGAGCTGAACAATTATCACCTGAACAATTTGTTGAACTAACACAAGTTGTTGAAAAGTTAATGCACAGTTAAAAACAATAATTACAGAATGAAAAAAATATTCATAATAGTTATTTCAATTTCATTACTAATATCGTGTGAACAACAGCTCCCAAAAGATGTTAGCCGGGTACTCGATTCTGCAAAGGAAAACCGTAACGAACTCGAAAAAGTTATAACCTATTACAAAGATCTTAATGATACTACTAAATTAAATGCAGCCTATTTTTTAATTGAAAATATGGATGGCCAATGCTACTCAATAACAAAAATTGTTGATACTTCGGGGAATAATGTGGATTTTAATGTGTTAGATTATCCAAATTACAGCACAATGGTAGCCGGATGGGATTCTATTGAAAACAAGATAGGAAGTATTGATTTTAAACGTGATACACTTATCTATGACGTTAACTATATTACAGCTGATTACTTAATAGAAAATATTGACATGGCTTTTATAGCATGGAAAAAACCCTGGGCAGCACATCTTACATTCGATCAGTTTTGCGAATATCTATTACCCTACAGATCGAGTAATGAACCCATTGAAAGTTGGAGAAGACAACTTTTTGACCGTTATAACTGGATTAAAGATTCCATGTCTGACGTTACAAATCCAACCGAAGCTTGTGCTTTAATAAATAATGAATTGAAATCATGGTTCTGTTTTGACCCCCGTTTTTATCATCACCCAACGGATTTGGGGTTAAGCGAAATGCTTGAATTTAAAAAAGGAAGATGCGAAGACATGACCAATCTTGCAATTTATGCAATGCGTTCGCAAGGCGTGCCAGTTATGAGTGATTACACACCTGCCTGGCCTAACACTGGGAATAATCATGCATGGAATGCAACACTTACAAAAAACAATGAAGTAGTTATTTTTATGGGAGGAGAATCAAATCCATACGATTACAAACTAAATAACAAAAAAGCAAAAGTATATCGTAAAACGTTTGGACGACAAAAAAACAGCTTAGCATTAACTGCTCCTAAGTATGAGAAATTACCAGGGTGGTTAAGATCGAGCCACTATGTTGATGTAACTAATGATTATATTTCAACAACAGATGTTGTGCTTAATTTGCAAAGAAAAAAACCCGACAGCGTGAACTACGCATATTTATATGTATTTAATTCAGGCGATTGGAAAGCAATGCATTGGGGTAAAATTGAAGGTGATTCTGTTACTTTTACAGATATGGGACAAGGTATTGCATACCTACCTTGTTATTATAAAAATGGAAAAATTATCCCGGCCGGGAATCAATTTATACTAAAAGAAGATGGGAGCATAAGTGAAAATGTTGCTGATACAACCAAAACAAGTGAAGTCAAATTATATTCAACAACTCGTAAAGTAACACGTAAAGCTACCGATGAAATAGAAAAAGCCAGTTTTAAGGATGGTGCCGAATATGAGCTTTTTTACTGGAATGATGAATGGATAAAAATCGATTCGAAAAATGCTGTTAAAGATAAACCATTGCATTTTGAAAATGTTCCCAACAATGCTCTACTTTGGTTAGTTGAAAAAGATTCAAGAAAAGAAGAACGTATTTTTACTGTTGTAGATGGTGATGTAAAGTGGTGGTAGTAATGTTGAAGCACTATGAAAATGATTTCTTGTTTCAGTCGAGAGAGAGTTTATCTTAATCTTAAAGGTTTTTTCTTATTTTCACAGACTCAAAAAACCAGTATGCGTTTTATATTAGTCTCTTTAATTCTTTTGTTTGTTAACATATCAGGTTATTCGAATAAAACAGATGTATTTACAGATCAAAGTATTGAGGTTAGCTTTCCTGATATAATAGTTAAGAATGTTAAACAAAGTATAAATATTTATGTAACTGATGAAAAAATTGCCGAGCAATTTAATAATACAAAGGTTAACGTAATACTATCAGGAACAAACATTAATGCCGAAGTAATAAATGGGGTAATAACCCTTCCTTACACTTTTAACAAAAAGGAAACCATAACCATAGGCATTGGTGATTTCATGCATTCAGAGCCTGTTAACCCCATTCCTTTATGGTTTTCGATTTTACCTCCACTGATCGCAATTTTAATTGCCCTGATAATTCGTGAAGTTTATACTGCATTGTTTATAGGCATTTGGGTTGGAACAGCAATTATTTACTATTACAAAGGCTCTTGGTTACTGGTTGCAATTTTCAAAGGATTCCTGGCAATATTAGATACTTACATCATACAGTCGCTAAACAATAGCGGGCATTTGGCAATAATTTTATTTTCAATGATTATTGCAGCTACTGTAAGTCTTATCTCCAAAAATGGAGGGATGAAAGGTGTAGTAAACAGACTTTCAAAATATGCAACAAGTCCACGATCAGGATCGTTTATTACCTGGTTGCTTGGCATCATAATATTTTTTGACGACTATGCAAACACATTGGTTGTTGGAAACACCATGCGTCCACTTGCAGACAAATTACGAATTTCACGCGAAAAACTATCGTACATTATTGATTCAACAGCTGCACCGGTTGCCTCAATTGCCTTTGTAACCACATGGATTGGTGCCGAGCTAAGTTATATTCAGGATGGAATCAATACACTCAACCTCAATGAGTCGGCTTATGGAGTGTTTTTTAACTCACTAGCGTATTCATTCTATCCATTTTTTACTCTTGCTTTTATTCTTATTCTAATTTGGAAAAATGTTGATTATGGGCCTATGCTTAAAGCAGAAACGCTTGCGCGAAAACAAGGTTCATCATCGCCAAATACTTACTCTGTTGATGAAAAAATTTCGTATGATCTTATGGAAGAAATATCGGCAAAAGAGGGCGTAACACCACGGAGCTTTAATGCAGTTATTCCCATATTAGTCATTATTTTTGGAACACTTTCAGCCTTACTTTATACAGGATGGAATCAGGAAGTGTGGAATAGCAATACGTTAGGGTTTTTTGAAAAACTTTCAGATACTATTGGTAGTGCCGATTCATACATTGCATTGCTTTGGGCTTCTTTAGCAAGTTTATTTACTGCATTAATTCTAACATTATCACAAAAGTTGTTAAGTTTAAAAGATTCGGTTGAGAGCATAATACAGGGATTTAAAACTATGCTCCCGGCAATAATGATTCTAACACTTGCATGGTCGGTTGCGTTGATTACCGAGCATATGCATACGGCTAATTTTATTTCGGGGTTATTAATGGATGCTTCTGTTTCACCTTATCTGATTCCTGTGATAACATTTGTGATTTCGGCCCTTGTTTCATTCTCAACAGGAAGCTCATGGGGTACAATGGCAATACTTTATCCACTTATATTACCGTCGGGTTGGCTACTTGCTGAAAATTCAGGACTAGATTATGAAACTACTCTTTCAATTTTTCATAATATAGCTGCGGCAGTGCTAACGGGGTCGGTGCTAGGTGACCATTGCTCTCCAATTTCCGACACCACAATACTTAGCTCACTTGCCAGCTCATGTCCACATATTGAACATGTTAGAACCCAACTTCCTTATGCGTTAACAACAGGTGCAGTTGCTATAATTTTAGGTACCTTACCAGCTTCATATGGAGTGTCGCCATGGATATTGTTCCCTGTTGGAATTATAGGGATATATTTGGTTATTCATTTTCTGGGGAAACCATCAGAGGGAGTAAAAATGATACAACACAACACAACCACAACACAACCATAACCACAACTCAGCGTAATCTGGAGACTACGCTGAGAGTACTGAGATTACTAATACACATCGTGTTCCGACCTTCTGATTATCTCGTCTTGCAACTCATCGCCTAAATCATTAAAATAATCACTATAACCAGCCACCCGTACAATAAGATCCTTATGCTCTTCAGGGTGTTTTTGTGCTTCGCGTAATTGCTTGGCAGTAACCACATTAAACTGAATATGATGACCGTCAAGCCTAAAATAAGCCCTGATTAGATGCACAAGTGAATCAAGGCCTTTTTCATCTTCCAGTAATGCAGGCGTAAACTTTTGATTTAGAAGAGTGCCCCCTGTTTTAAGATGATTAATTTTTGACGCTGATTTAATAACAGCTGATGGCCCTTTTCTGTCAGCTCCCTGAAATGGAGATATCCCCTCCGACAAAGGTTTATGCGCTAATCTGCCATCAGGTGTTGCACCTGTTACACTTCCAAAATACACATGTGATGTTGTTGGTAACATATTGATTCGAAAATGTCCCCCTTTAGTATTTGGTCTGCCATCTACTGCATTCAGGAAGATATTAAAAATGCTATTAGCTTGCTCATCTGCATAATCATTATCATTACCGTACTTAGGAGTATGATTTACTAATTTGTTACGTAACTCTGATTGATTTTCAAAATTTTCGTCAGCAGCAGCAACCAGCTCACCAATACCTATATTCTTTTTATCAAAAACATTAAATTTTATTGAGGTTAAGATATCTGTAAGGCTACCCAAACCTACTCCCTGGATGTAACTTGTATTATATCGGGCACCACCATTATTATAATCCGTTCCAGTTTCTATACAATCATCAATTAGTAATGAAAGGAATGGAACAGGGATATTATCAGCCCATATTCTATCAATTATATTTGTTCCTTTAATTTTAATATCAACAAAATACTTCACCTGATTTTCAAAAGCGTCTAACACCTGAGCAAAACTTTCAAATTCCGACATATTTCCGGTTTTGAGGCCAATTAATTTTCCTGTCATCGGATCAATGCCATTATGCATCGCTATCTCAAATATTTTAACAAGATTGAAATAGCCTGTTAGTATATAACTTTCTGTTCCGAAGGCACCTGTTTCAACACAGCCACTTGCACCTCCATTACGCGCATCTTCAAGGGTTTTCCCCTGATAAAGTAACTGTTGAATTATTGCATCGGTGTTAAATACAGAAGGTTGCCCGAACCCTGTTTTAATAATACGAGTAGTACGTTTAATAAACTTGTCAGGGTTCTTTTTACTCACCTGTATCATCGAGCTGGGCTGCAACAAACGCATTTCCTCAATCACATCAAGAATAATGTAAGTCAGCTCATTAACAGCATCGCTTCCATCTTCTTTTACACCGCCAAGATTAATAAGGGAAAAGTCTGTGTAAGTACTACTTTCTTTAGCTGTTACCCCAATTTTTGGCGGTGCTGGGTGGTTATTGAATTTAATCCAAAAAGCTTCCAGTAATTCAATGGCATGATCTTTAGTAAGTGTTCCTTCATCAATTTCCTTTCTATAAAAAGGGTAAAGATGCTGGTCGAGCCTACCAGGGTTAAAGCTATCCCAAGGATTTACTTCCGTAATAACACCAATATGAATAAACCAATAATGTTGTAAAGCTTCATGAAAAGTTTGGGGAGCATTGGCAGGAATTTTTCTGCAAATTGAAGCTATGTTCATAAGTTCAATTTGCCGATTCTCATCAATCTCTGCTACAGCTAGCTTTTCCAACTCTTCAGCATGTCGGTTTGCAAATTGAATAATGGCATTAGCACTTATATCCATTGCTCTTAACTCTTCACGCTTGTTGTATACATCTCCATCATTAAAAAAATCAAGATTAGTAATACTTGTGCTTATTTCATGTTTCAAATCAAGAAACCCCTTTTGAAACATTTTTTTACCCAGCACAGTGTGTCCGGGTGCCCGCTGTTCCTGAAACTCAGTAAACACACCAGCCTCGTACGCATAAAGCCAATTTTCATCAAGGTTTGAAAATATTTTCTCACGGTTTGTTTTGCCTTTCCAGAAAGGGATAATAACATCTTTGTAAGTTGCTTTAGTTTTCTCGTCAACCCTGAACCAAACCTTTGGTCTTGTGTTGAGTATGTGTAAATCTTCCAGCGAATGCAAATTTATTTCAGGATAAGTTGGAACTACTTTTGGAGCAGGTCCACGTTCGCCCACAATTAGTTCGTCATCAAGAATACAAATTGACTTATTGTCTAATATGTGTTTAAATGCCAGAGCACGCCTTTCAGGAACACTTACTTGCTGACATAAATCACTTTTGTAAAATTCGGTAATTAGCAAAGCTCTTTCGGCTGATATACGTGGTTCAGCATTTTGACTTTGTTCCCGTAATTTTTTAATTCTATTGTTCATTGTTATTTTTTTTGGCAATAGCTTTTTCAGTTTATGACCCGCCGGGTTGATAAAAACCCGTCGGTTCTATTCTATACACTTAACCTCCCACACTTGTTATAAAACCAGAATCAGTAAACATGTTCTTTATTCTATTTATTTCATCATCACCATATTCTTCAACACCAACCATTTTATAATCAATACCAAAGCGCTCATATTTATGGCTTCCTATTTTATGATACGGTAAAATATTAACAGGATATCTGTTTTTAAGATTTGACAGAAAATCCATCATTCTTAGCAAATCATTCTCATCATCATTTATTCCAGGAATTAATGGTAGTCGAATCCATATATCTTTTCCCATTTCATCCAGTAATTTCAAATTATTAAGAATTAGCTTATTGCTAGCTCCTGTATATTTAATATGTTTATTGTCATCAATATGTTTCAAATCATATAGAAATAAATCTGTTAATGAAGCAACATTTGCTAGCTTATCACTACTTATATTTCCAGTTGTGTCAATACAAGTATTGATTTCAAGATTCTTACATTCTTTCAAAAAAGCCATAACAAAATCATATTGCAATAATGGCTCGCCTCCAGATAATGTTATTCCTCCACCCGACTCTTCAAAAAAGACAACATCCTTCTTTACTTCTGTCACCAATTCTTCTACTAAATATTTTTCACCAATTGTTTTGATATCACACACTTTTTCGCCTTCAATCATGTCTTCTTTTTCATAAGAAAAAATTTCAGGGCTTCTGCTCTCAGGATTGTGACACCACCAACAGGATAATGGGCAGCCCTTAAAAAATATTGTTTGACGAATTCCGGGACCATCGTGAATTGCAAAATACTTTATATCGAAAATAATACCATGCATGGGGAAGTGTGAAGAGTTATATGTTATAAGTTATTTGTTGGATTTGTTACCAACAACAGGATTCAACTCAAAAATCTCCAAAAGGTTAATGAAGTATATAATTAGAGTCTATCCATAAAATCATGTTTAGTTTAGAATGTTTGAGTTCGAGGCTTACAAAGTCTTTAAAACCAAGGAGTTTACTTTTGTAAATGACTGTTTTAAAGATGAGTATAACAAAGAAATCAGACATTATAAACAAACACTGATTAATCAAAAAATCCAACACTCGAACAGGCAACTGTTGAGGTTGTGGGAAATTTGGCTATGTATGAAATGAAATATCATTCCTATTATAATTTGGCACAAATATACAATTTCTGACCATCTTTGTCAAATGGACAGATATCGCTAACTATCCTCAATCCACTCCTTAAATGCCCTTACTTTTTCTCTACTTACTATTAATTCATCGGTAGTTTTTATTTGTGTATTCACTCTTAATCGTGAGTTTGAATAAGCATATATATTATTGATGTACTGAATATTAACTATGTATTTTCTGCTTATCTTAAAAAACTGCTTTGGGTTTAATAGTGGATAAATATTTTCAAGTGCATTATCAAGCAGGCTATCTTTGTTATTGATTGTTTTTGCATATGTTCCTTTTTCAAAGCTATGGAAATAGCAAATATCCGACGTGTTTAGTATCTCGATTTTATTGCCAATTTTAACTGTAAACCGCTCCTTGTAATTACCTGAGAGCAATTGTTTCATTTCTTCAATAACAGATGAGTTAATCAATGTGTCAGGTTTATTCCAGATGCTATTAAATTTTTCTAAGGCAGCTACAAGCTCACCCTCAGAAATAGGCTTTAACAGGTAATCCACACTATTTAATTTAAATGCTTTGATTGCATAATCGTTATAGGCTGTTGTAAAGATTACAGGAAATTTCACTTTTGTTTTTTCGAAAATACTGAAACTAAGTCCATCTTCTATCTGAATATCGAAAAAGCCAAGGTCTATTTCATTGTTCTCAATAATAAAAACTGCATCTTCGATTGATTTAGCAATTCCTACAATACTATAATTGGGAATATTCTTTTTGAACAGCAGTTCCAATCTGCTTGCTGCAAGTGATTCATCTTCAACAATAAGTAGTTTCATAATATCCATTTCAATCAGTTATTACTAATGGTAACTTAACTGTAAAGCTACTTGAAGTATCTTCAATTATGCATTCATTATCACAAACTAACTCATAACGGCTCAATATGTTTGACAACCCTACAGAATGTGATTCTTTGAGTTCTTTACTGGAAGTTTTGTTATTTCTAACAACTATGTATCCAACCTCAAAACTTATGGAAATCTTCACTTTATTTTTCTGAGAGATGATATTGTGCTTAAAAACATTCTCTAGTAACAACTGCAACGAAAGAGGAATGATCATGGTATCCTTATCACCTTCAAACTCCTGAATGTTTACATTAAAATTGTTATTAAACCTAATTGACTGAAGCTCAATATAATTCTTTGCAAACTCAATCTCTTGTTTTACTGGTACCAGATCTTCATCCTGATTATCCAATACATAACGATAAATATTAGACAGTTTTGATGTAAACTCATCCGCTCTTTTTGCATCAATTAGAATAAGTGTACTCAGAGTATTAAGGCTATTAAACAAAAAATGTGGATTAATTTGTGACTTTAATGTTTCAAATTTTGACTTATCTGCTTCGTGTTTAGCCTTTTGCATTTCTTTTTCCGCATCTAGAAGCCTCGTTATATAATTTTTTGATAATATTATAAAAAATATTGTCAGGCCTATGAAAATAGTTATTACAGTTGATAGGATAATACCCGCACTTGTAAATATCTGATGAAATTCGTATCCATGAAAATATTTGTACCAAAGTGCGTTGATGACAATAACATCGATGCTAATAAATAAAAATATTGAGATTAGCAGAATTACATAAGTTCGTAAAGGATATTCCTGAGTGTTTGAATTTCGCATTATAAATCGAGTTAGCAATCCACTCAAACTAATTGAACCCCCAATAATTAACCCATATATCACATTAAACATGAGTCCTTTAAAATTCCAGATACTACTGCCAAAACTTATGCTAAATATAATAGTAATAAGTATACTTATCACAAATATTATGATGATATTATATATGTTCCTTTTATTCATAATAATTTTTTTGACGAAGGTATTTATTTATTTGGAACTGTTAATTGTGAGTGCAGATTATGAGGCAAAGAATCTCTAAAATTGTTTTACATAGTTTCCCTTCGCTTAAATCAGGAGGAAATAGACTTGTTAAAATTAGCAACTAAGTTTCCTTATATACTCATACCATGTACTATTCTTTCACAATTTTTACAGTAAAAACTTCATTTTCTGTTTGAATGCTTATTATATAGATTCCGCTTTCGTAACCTGACAAATCAATGAGTTCGTTTTGTTGCATTGTTGTTTTTGCAATTATTACTTTTCCTGTGAGATCTAATACTGTTATATTTTGAATATTTCTCTCTGACAATACAATATTTACCTTTCCCATTGTAGGATTGGGATAACACAATATTTCATTCTCAGTATTATGATTAAATAATGATGTTATCAAATAATATTCATCTGCTCCAATATCCACCACATCTTGATTGATCCGGTCTTCATCATCCATATCATATCCCTCGGGCAAAGTGGCAGGGTTTCCTGCATTTATTGCCGGGGAAAAATTATGCAAGTGCAAGTCTGGATTTGTTACTGAGCCGTCTACGATAATTGGTTTGGAAAAAAGAGAATTTATATCTTGAAATGTTGCTGATCTATAATCTGCAAAAGTATTAAACTCCATTCCATTCCACTCAATAACAATATTATCAGTACCAGACTTAATATAAAACAAATTATAATCAAACATTACTGCAAATGATGTGTTTGAATATGTAAATAACACATTATCAATATTATTAGCGTAAATAATATTATTCTCAATAATTGCATATTCAGTATACGAAATCATCATTTCGCCCTGGTAATTATTTTCTGTATCATTATTATACAAAGTATTATTACTTATTTTAACATATTCAACATAACCTGTTGTGGGATAATTATAACCACCTAAAGCAATCCCTGTGAATGTATTATTATAAATCAGATTATTACGCACAATTATACTATTAGCATTAGCTCCTGGAATATTCGCATTATTTTCGCAACCAACTTCAATGCCGTAATCATTATTGTATAATATATTATTTTCAACATTCATCTGTGCTGCACCATCAACATATATTCCTGCACACTTAGCATAAGCTGATGGATTATGATGAACTATATTATGGTGAATATGTCCGTTTCTGGCTTGATCATTAATTGGGTTTGGACATTCACCTTCGTATCCAATGGCTACAATTCCAATATTTGTATTATTGTAAATCTCATTATAAGCAATCTCAAAATCATCAATATGTCCGTTTATCGAAAGAGCTTCGCTCCAGCCTGTTTCGCAATCATGGATACTATTTCCAATAAAATCCAATCCTTGTGAAACATCTATGCTATAAGGTTCACGTCCATAAACAATAATTGGTTGACTGTTTTGGTTTTCAGTTGGTATTTCGCCTATAGCTGTTGTTGAATAATCAATATTAACAAATTCATTATCTTCAACCTGTATAAAACTACTATTAATTATAATTAGGCCAATGGCATCAAGTGCCTGATAATCTTTAAATTTTAGCCCTATTATTCGAATGTATTTTTGATCTTCAATCTTCATAATATATTCAGATGAAGGCAATGACAAACCACTAAGTATTACTTCATTGTTTTGATAATTTTTAAAAGTAATTTTCAGATTAGGAGCACCGGAAATGGTAAAATTAACCTGTTCGTTGTATGTACCTTCTATAATTTGAACTGTATCACCAGCAACTACAGTACTGTTTTGTGCAGCATAATTAATTGATTGCCATGCTTTATTTGGGGTAATCCCCGAATTATTATTGTCACCTGTGGTACTCACATAATAATTTGTTTGTCCTAAACTTGTGCATACTGCTAAGAGTATTATTGCTGAAATTAGTAGAGTATTTTTCATGATAGATTTATTAAAATTTATTACTCAGTATTAATCCTTCTAGTTGGGCACAACACATATAATCAATTGTTGTGCCCATCCAAAAGCTATTTCTTACACTGCTTAATCATCTCTTTATTTGTTTTTTTACCCCAAACCGGTAATAAATAGTCATTAGTATTTTGCTGATTGAAAAGTTTTGCTGCTTTTTCAAATAAAGGTAATGCTACTTTTTTACCTCCACCACATTGAGCAGGACGATAATAAATATTTTGTGCCAACAAAAACTCAGCTCTAGGGTTTGCTATATTAACACTTTGCGCCTTTTTCAATAATTCATTTGCTTTCGCAGAATATGACTGACCAAATTTCTGTGGATTAGTCATTATCATTGCCTGATAATAAAAAGCATCCAAAACTAAAAGCTCATCATTGTTGGGAGAAAGTACAATTGCTTTATCTATTTGCTGTTTTACTTTTGCTAAGATTGCGATTTTTTCATCTGCTTCTGTAACTTGCCAGCTACTAATTATATAGCAATATGCTGAATAATAAAGTGGTTCAAAACGTGTCTTGTTGTGTTTTGCAATTTTGGCAAAATCCTCACCTAATTTTTGGAAATCAGTATTTTCACTATTTGCTCTAACTGTTTCCAAATTTTGTTTCATTAATTTCTCAAAGTTATTTGTGCTTCCAAAAGTTAATATTGAAAGAAATACAACTGCTACTGTTAAAATACTTTTTTTCATTTTTATAGTTTTTAATGATTAATAACAGCAGCAAAAATATATGTGTAGTAGTTCCTGGAAAAATTATACTTACCCAACTGTTGATTTAACAGGATGAATTGTTGGGAATAGAAAACAGAAGCCAATAGCTAATAGCCAAATGCTAAAAGCCAATAGTCATGAGTTAAGAATATTAATAATAATTCCAATAATTTGGCTATTGGCTATTGGCACTTAGCTTTTGGCTATTTACAACAATTCATTAGCCAGGTTGGCCAACTCCGAGCGTTCTCCTTTTTCGAGTCGTACGTGTGCATATAATTCATGATGTTTTATCTTATCAATTAACACAGAAAGCCCATTCGATTGTGAATCCAGATATGGAGTATCAATTTGATAAATATCACCTGTAAATATGATCTTGGTATTTTCACCAGCCCTTGTTATAATTGTTTTTACTTCATGTGGTGTAAGATTCTGTGCTTCATCAACAATAAAACAAATATTTGATATGCTTCTCCCGCGTATATATGCCAACGGAGTTATCATGAGTTTTTCACTTTCAATCGCATCAGTTATTCTTTTATGCTCCTTATCCTGCTCACCAAACTGATTTTGAATAAACTTTAGATTATCCCACAGTGGTTCCATATAAGGATTTATTTTCTCATGAATATCACCGGGCAAATAACCTATATCTTTATTACTTAGTGGAACAATTGGTCGTGCAAGATAAATTTGCTTAAAATTCCTACGCTGTTCCCATGCTCCTGCAAGGGCCAATAAAGTTTTCCCCGTTCCGGCAACACCTTGTAATGTAACCAATTTAACTTCAGGATTCATAATTGCATGTAAGGCAAAAACCTGCTCAGCATTTCGTGGCATAATTCGGGAAATACTCCTTTTCTCAACACGTTCAACACGACTCGTAACGGGATTGAAAAATGCTAATGCAGAAGAGCTGTCACTCTTCAAAATAAAATAATGATTGGCTACAAACCCATCACTACTTATCTCATCTGCATCACAAAATCCCTGTGAATAGAGCTTGTCTATAACTGTTGATTCAATACCTTCAATTGTTGTACTACCGGTATATAGTGATTCTATGTTTTTCACTTTACCAGTTTCAAAATCCTCAGCTTGCAGACTCAAAGATTTTGCTTTAAGCCTTAAATTTATATCCTTACTTACCAGTATTACTTTTCTATCAGGATAGTCTTCTTTGAGTTTTATTGCCGCATTAAGTATTCTATGATCGGGTTTATTATCATCAAAAACCTGACGAGCATCTAGCTTGCTTTGCTCATTCATAATGACCTTAAACTTACCCTTTTCGGGACCATTTAAACGTCTCCAGTTTTTCATGGTTGTTTTCCCGGAAATACTATCTAAGAACCTGATAAATTCTCGGGCTTCAAAGTTCTTAGTTGTGTTTCCCTTCTTAAAATTATCAAGCTCTTCTAACACCGTAATAGGTATTGCGACATCGTTATCATCAAATTCATTAATCGCATTATGATTATATAATATAACTGAAGTATCAAGCACAAAAATCTTTTTGCTCTTAAGTGATTTAGTATTTTCTATGTTTCTTTTATCCATATCAAAAAAAGTTTTGTTTTCAGATAGGTAAATTTAATTACATAAAGAGCATATCTGGCAATCGTTAAAGAGAGTTTCAAACATAATTAAGTTGACAAGATTTCACCTACCTTTGTTTTTCTATTAATTGTACTACTATACGTTTGATGAAGAGGATTAAAATGCTAAAATAAGTAAATGAGTAAATGCTAAAATGAGTAAAGATGTCAAAGTTATATTGAAAATATTAGAATTATGTTTATCAACTATTATTATCAATTACTTAACAATTAATGATGTACTTTAGCAACTAAGCATACCATCATTCATTGGTACAATCAAAAATTTTGTGACCAACTAAAAGATAATTAATTTCTACTAATATTGTAGTAGAATCATTAGAACTATTTTAATATGAGCGAACAAAAAAAACTCTTTCTACTTGATGCTATGGCTCTAATTTACAGGGCGTATTTCGGATTGAGTAAAAACCCGCGTATTAACAGTAAAGGTCAAAATACATCTGCCATTCTGGGATTTACAAATACACTATATGATATTCTAAAGAACCAAAATCCATCGCATATCGGTGTTGCTTTCGATACAAAAGTACCTACTTTTCGACATGTGAGGTTTCCTGAATATAAAGCTCAACGTGAAAAAATGCCTGAAGATCTGTCAGCATCAATTCCTTATATTATTAAAGTAATAGAAGGTTTTAACATACCCATACTATCTGTTGATGGCTTTGAAGCCGATGATGTAATTGGAACATTGTCGAAGAAAGCTGAAGCTGCTGGCTTTACAACTTACATGATGACTCCCGATAAAGATTTTGGACAATTGGTATCAGATAATATATTTATGTACAAGCCAGCCCGTATGGGAAATAAACCTGAAATATGGGGGCCATATGAAGTATGTGAACGCTTTGGAATTTCACGCCCTGAACAATTGATTGACATATTAGGGTTATGGGGTGATGCATCTGATAATATTCCCGGTGTTCCCGGAATCGGTGAGAAAACTGCCATCAAACTAGTTAACGAATATGACAGCATTGAAATTCTATTAAAAAACACAGATAAACTTAAGGGAAAACAGAAGGAAAATGTTGAAAATTTTGCCGAGCAAGCCTTATTGTCAAAAGAACTTGCAACCATTGAATTAGATGTTCCCATTGATTTTTTAGAAGAAGATCTAAAAAGAAAAGATCCTAATATTGAATCCTTAAGGGAACTCTTTGATGAGCTTGAATTCAGGAACTTTGCCAAACGTATGTTTTCTGATCAAAATACCGAAATTACAATCCAGCCTGTGCAAGGATCACTTTTTGAGAATGACGAACAAACAAAACTAAAAAATATTAATAACACCACCCACTCCTATTTTCTCATTGATACTATTGACAAAGCAAAAGAACTTGCTAAGAAACTATTAATGGAAAAAGTGATCTGCTTTGATACTGAAACTACGGGGCTTGATCCTAACAACTCCGAACTTGTTGGTATTTCATTTGCAGTTAAACCATATGAGGCCTGGTATATTCCAATTTCTGAAAACTATCACGAAGCAGAAAAAATTGTTCAGCACCTTAAACCTGTGTTGGAGGCAAAAAAAATTATCAAAACAGGGCAAAATATTAAGTTCGATATAAATATATTGTCGTGGTATGATGTACAGGTAGCCGGGCCACTTTTTGACACAATGATTGCCCACTATTTGTTGCAGCCTGATATGCGTCATAATATGGATGTGCTAAGCGAAAACTACCTCGGCTACAAACCTGTTTCGATTGAAGAGCTAATTGGCAAAAAAGGAAGAAACCAATTAAGCATGCGAAATGTTGATATAGAAAAAGTTAAGGAATATGCCGCAGAAGATGCAGATATTACTTTACAACTAAAAGCTGCTTTTGAACCTGAATTAAAAAAAACCGGAACTTATCAGCTTTTTGAGAAAATAGAAATGCCACTTGTGCCAGTTCTAGCCTCCATGGAGGCTGAAGGGATTAAATTAGATGTAGAGGCTTTGGTCGATTTTAGTGTCCAACTTGAGGATGAAATTGCCAAAATTGAAACAACTATTTTTGATCTTGCTGAAATTGAATTTAACATTGCTTCTCCCAAACAATTAGGTGAGATTCTCTTTGAAAAACTAGCCATCTCAAGTAAGCCTAAGAAAACTAAAACAGGTCAGTATAAAACAGGAGAGGATATATTGGTTAAGCTAATTCATAAACACCCAATTGTTGAGGAAATACTTGAATACCGCTCTTTAACTAAATTAAAATCAACCTATGTAGATGCTTTACCTGCTCTTGTTAACCCCAGAGACGGCAGAATTCACACATCTTACAATCAGGCTGTTGCAGCTACCGGGCGCTTAAGCTCAAACAATCCAAACCTTCAAAATATACCAATAAGAACTGAAAAAGGACGAGAAATTAGAAAAGCATTTATTCCCAGAAATAGTGAATATACGTTACTTGCTGCCGACTATTCCCAAATTGAATTACGAATTATTGCTCATTTGAGTAAAGATAAAGGCATGATTGGAGCCTTTAACGAAGGATATGATATTCATACAGCTACAGCAGCTAAAGTTTATGGAGTTGAGTATCATGAAGTGACAAAAGATATGCGGCGTAATGCAAAAACAGTAAACTTTGGAATAATATATGGCATAAGTGCATTTGGCTTAAGCGAACGTTTAGGTATCCCCCGAAGAGAAGCAGCAGATATAATTAATAGCTATTTTGAAAAATATCCGGGTGTTAAAAAGTTTATGAACAATACAATTGAATTTGCAAAAGAGCATGGATGGGTTGAAACTATAATGAACCGTAAGCGCTATCTAAAAGATATAAATTCAGCCAATGCAGTTGTTAGAGGTTTTGCTGAACGAAATGCTATAAATGCACCAATACAAGGCTCATCAGCTGATATGATTAAGATAGCTATGATTAACATATTCAATGAGATGACAAACAAAAGGTTAAAAACTAAAATGATACTACAGGTCCATGATGAACTTGTATTTGATTTGCATAAAGATGAAGAGGAAATCGTTAGATCGATTGTTGAAGAGAAAATGAAAAATGCAATAAAGCTTGATGTTCCGGTTGTAATTGATATGAATACCGGCAATACATGGTTGGAAGCTCATTAGTACTAGATAAAGAGTATTAATTATTAAGTAATAAACTAAAAACAATTGATCCTTATAAAAGTTGAACAATGAAAGAATCGAACAATGTAATCCTAACCCTGGATGCCGGAGGTACAAATTTGGTTTTTAATGCTATTGGCACCAGTAATATTGTAGTTAGCTCAACAATATTACCTGCTGCTTCACAAAGTATTGATGAATTTATTGAGAAGCTAATTTCGGGATTTCATGCAATAAACAAGAAACATCATAACTCAGCAAGGGCCATAAGTTTTTGTTTTCCCGGCCCGGCAGATTACCAAAAAGGAGTTATTGGCGATCTTGAAAATCTACCAATTTTTAAAGGTGGAATACCCCTGAAACAAATACTCGAGAATGAATTTAATATACCAGTTTTTATAAATAACGATGGTGACCTTTTTACGCTCGGTGAAGCTATTGACGGACTCTTACCACAAATTAATACTCAGCTTAAAAATAATGGAAACACTAAACAATACCGTAATTTACTTGGTGTAACTTTAGGTACAGGAACCGGAGCCGGCATTGTAATTAATAAAGAATTATTAATAGGTGATAACTCAGCCGGAGCCGAAATAAACCGCTCAAACAATTTTCTAAACCCTGAAATGAGTATTGAAGAAACGCTCAGTATTCGTGGCATTAAACATCTTTTTTGTGAAGAAGCAGGAGTTGAACCTGAACTTTGTCCTGAACCTTATGAAATTTATGAAATAGGAATTGGGAAAAGAGCAGGAAATACTGATGCAGCAATTAAAGCATGGGAAACTTTTGGAATTGTTCTGGGACATACCCTGGCAAACGCTAATACACTAATAGATGGATTAATAGTTATTGGTGGTGGCCTTTCAGGAGCGCACTCCCTTTTCCTGCCAAAAGCCATTGAAACAATGAATGGTAAATTTAGTAAAATAGATGGTGAATCTGTTCAGCGCCTTGAAACTTTTGCATACAATTTTGAAAACCCTGACTGTATGAGGGATTTCTTAAAAAAAGATGAAATTGAAATTAATGTTCCTAACTCAAATAAAATAGCTCTGTATTCACCTACAAAAAAAATTGGCGTAGGAATTAGCAAACTTGGAACATCAAAAGCTGTTGCTGTTGGAGCTTATGCTTTTGCAAATAGCAATATAAATACCAAATAGTAACAAATTAATTACTTCTGACTTTTAAAAACATCAAATGAAATACTATGATCTGTAAATAGGGTATCACTTTGATAATGATACTGTTTAGAAGTTCCTGTTAACTTGTATTCATTTCCTTTTTTAGAAAGAGTTAAACTTAAAGAACCGTTAGAGCCCGGTACTTCAAAAAAATAATCGCTATTGTCTTTACTTGCCGTTGTAGATGAAGTAAAATAATCGCCGGCAGTAACTGTTGTTTTCAAAATTGTCCCTGAAATATTTTCAACAGTGATATTTGTTTGAACATCAAAGTCTGTTTTTCCATCGATATCACTATAATAAACTCCACTACCCTCATAGTTTCCAACCCATGAATTAAGATCGCAATCAATGCAAAAGACCCAATCTTCTTCATCTTTTTTACATTGTGAGAATAAAAGAATTCCCATTAAAATAAATAATACTATTTTCAGTTTACCAATCATAATTATAGTAGACAAAAATAGTAAATTGTTTAATGACTTGATTAAATCATTTCAGAACAAATACTAAATATGCACCAACATAATTGATCTAGCATAAGAGATTTTATGCATTATGTTAAGGCTACACCTTCGAAGCTTTAAGCACAATGTCATCTTCAACAACATTTAAATGTTTAGCAATTATATGACATTTTGCCTTCAGCAAAAAGAATACTTGCCTATTCACATTTGACAGACCCTCATAATTTCCTTGTCCTTTGCTAATAATCATATCTGCATTTTCAAACTTTTCAACAAAATTATTAGTACATAACTCCATTATAGTGCCGGGTGCAGTTGTCCCTGATGAAATTATCTCCGCCACTTTTTCTATACCCGAATCAATTGCATCTTCAACAGTTACATCATTAATAATGGGTATTCCACGAACCACATATGTTACCGGCACGCTAAGTTGTTCAATAAGTATTTTGTCAAAAACCGACTCTCCTGCATTATCACCAATATAAAGAACAGATTTAGCTCTACTAAGCTCCTCTTTAAATTTGCTGTAATCAAAAATGCCAAACTCCTGATCCATAATTTTATGAAGCTCTGGTTCAAGATCATATTTTTTATTGATTCCAAAATCAACAACATTACCAGCAATAGCAATTCTAATGGCAGTAAGAAGTTTGTCATCAGCGTTACTAATATAGGCCTCAAGTTTAGGATAAAGTTCCAGAGCCTCTGCAATACTTTCAGCTTTTATTTGCTTGTATGGGTCAACTACTCCTGTAATTTCTTTAACTATATGATAAACTATTGCTCCTGTTTGTGCAGGAGTATTATGCATTGGTACATTTTTAATTGAGCTACCTACCTCATCAAGTATTTTCTTTATAATTTCCTCATTATCTGTTGCTATTCGCCCGGTGCGTAGTGCCTGGGTCATCATACATGGTAAGCAATCGAGATAGGTTTTCATGAGAGATATTAATTTGGATAAGATTACAAAGATAAAAAGAAATGGGTTGAGGAGAAATTGAAGTTGAGATTGAGGTTGAGTTATCAAGCCTTCTTAACCTCAACCTTTAACTTAACATGTATATCTACTTCTTTACTACTGTCTTTAATATCCCCGATTTAATTGTGAATAATTTAAAGTCGGAAGTAGTACTCTGAAGTTCATCACTTATCCAGTACAGATGATGATTTAATTCATCAACAACTTGTTTTGGCTGATCGGAATATATAATTACCGGAATAAAGTGTTCATTAACTATTTTAATGTTCTTGCCGAACTGCATCGATACCAACACATTAACTCCTTTGTTTTTTAAGAGGTTAACTATTGCCAAGCCTTTCTTTTTCGAGCCATGTTTATTTGTTTCATCCATATCTTTAAAAACATTTTTTTCTTCTGAATGAATTCCCAGTTTTCCCGAATCGGCTTCATAAATTAAAAACTTATCAGAATCACCAAAATGATTCTTGACAAACTTATTGTTGCTATTAACAGCAAATGCAAATTTTAATTTCATAGAACA
>CAYWRM010000026.1:17300-24319 GCA_964460905.1 uncultured Lentimicrobiaceae bacterium | reverse complement strand
TTATTCTTACATTTCTTTTATTTCAAAAATATTATTACTCTTATCTTTAATAAATACAAGATCACTATTTTCACGTTCTATTTGAATTACTTCATAGTTGGCTTTAACTGCATTTTGTATCATTTTTCCCCTGCTAGTTACCGAAATACAAACATGGTCATATCCATGAGATTTTTTTTCAGGACTTATAAAGATCTCGAAAAATAAATTCCCCTTTTTTAGTAAATAAACATGTACATCCTTAATAATTTTAAAAATTGTATCAGAAAGTTCACTATTAAGAGTAAAGGCTCTAGCAGTTTTCATTCCTAACACATTATGATAGAAGTCTACAATCTCATCATTATTATTGATGGTAAGGGCAATATGTTCTAATTTCATAATAAAGAAGTTTGAATTTTATTAATTATATGCTTTTCTCACAGATTCATCAGCTAAAGTTGGCTTAATATGCTTTTGCCATTCTTTAGTATTCCATGTATTTAATTCGGTATGGGTAAGCATATATTTTTCAGGAATAGGGTGAGTTCCAACAACAACCGGTATTTTGTACTTAGTTTCAATAAAATTTTTAAACTCCGTTATATACGGGCAGGGAGGATAACCAACAACAAGTCCTGTTGCAAAGTGTATAGCTTCAGCACCATTTTTAATCATTTCTTCAGGTGCATATTCTATATTGCCACCCGGACATCCACCGCAACTTGTGTATCCAGCAACTTCCAATTGATCATCTTTGCTATAAATATCAAAGGCACCTTCTCTGTTTTGCATAGCCCTAAAACATTTTCCTCCTGAACAGCTCTTATACCGATCACAAATTATTATTCCTATTTTTTTAGTAGTACTCATAACTTAGTAATTTATTATATTAACTTAATGATTCATCAATTTCGCCATTTGGTAACATGTTGTCAGGATGATATATACCATTCTCTTCTAATTCATACCTAACACAACCATCCCCATTATTTTTACAGTAATTCTCAATCCAACTTGAATTTAGCTTTCCTCTTTGCCAGAAGTATTTCATTGGGCAAACATCAAACCATATACACTCCGTATTATCTAACATATTAATGGAGCAACGATGTTAACTAATATATTATTCTATAGCCAACTGAAAATTCATATGCTTTTTTAATATTATACCTGTTCCATCACTATAACCTAACCTAAGAGGTGCCAGAATATATTGATTTTGTAAACCTAACACATCCTATGCCTTTTTTAGTTCTCCTTTACTAAATGCATCATAGGCTTCTTTGACGGTCATTTCGCCGGCTCCTACATATGTAGTTATTCCCGTTTTATTCATTACCGATGCCGCATTTCCTCCCGGACCATTTCCGGTAATCAAAACATCTGCCTTCAGTTCAAACAATTTTTGTGCTGTTTTAGGGCCGGCACCATGTGCATCATTATTTGCTTCGCGATTGTCGTAACTAGATACTTCTGTTGTATCTTCATTGTAAAATACAAAATATTCAGTCCTTCCAAATCGGGGATCTATTTCCGAATTCCACTCTTTTCCTTTTGCTGTAAATGCTATTTTCATTATTTACTATTTTATTTAATTTATTATTTAAATATTCAATTAATTTCCTTTTTCAATTCACCATACCTTGACTAATTACAATGCCGCGAATAAATACCACTGAAATCTCTAATCTTATTTTTTTAAGAAACTGCTTTTAAAATAGTATTCCAGCTATCAATAACTAATTCCTTTAACGTACCAACTGAATATTCAACAATGGTTTTACCGTTAGTCATAGCTTTTGTAAAATCTTCATCATAAGGCAGGTTACTTATATGTACAATATCTTCACTTATTAAATATTCTTCAATATCAGATGTTATTTTTTTATTGATATCGTATTTATTGATAATACAACCGGTTTTGATATTAAATTTTTTAACCAGTTCGTAAACTCGTTTCAAATCGTGAATTCCTGATACCGAAGGCTCGGTTACCAACACAACAAATTTTGCTCCTGACAAAGAAGAAACAACCGGACAACCAACACCCGGCGATCCATCTACAATTACGTAGTCCTTAAATTCATCTTCGGCAATTTCTTTAGCTTCATTCTTAACTTTTGCAACAAGTTTTCCTGAGTTATCAGCACCTATCCCCAACCTAGCATGCACCATTATGCTTCCGGATTTAATATTCGACATATACCACTTGCCTACATTTAAAGACTTATTAGTGATGGCTTCTGTGGGGCATACCCTTGCACAATATCCGCAACCTTCGCAATTTAGCGGATTAACAACATATCTTCCATTTATAATATCAATACCATCGAACCTGCAAACATCATAACACTTATTACATTGAATACATTCGTCTTGATTTATATCTGCCAGTTCGCCACTATAAAAATCTTCCGAATCCTTAAAATCAGGTTCCAGCAATAAGTGCATATCAGCAGCATCAACATCACAATCAGCTACAATAACATCCTTGCCCCCAAGTATTGCGAAGGATGCCGTAAGTGAAGTTTTACCCGTTCCGCCTTTTCCCGAAATAATTACTATCTCCTTCATACTTTCACCTCCTTTACTTCATTCAGAATAAAGCTTCTAATATTTTTCAATTGTTGTTTTACTTCAGAAAGTTCCTTATAAATAAGCTTTCCTGAAGAATAAAGTTCTGCTATTTGACGGCTATTGGGGATTTTTGCCATAAGGGGAATATTTTCATCCTCACAATACCTAATTACATCATCGTTTCCAATACCATACCTGTTTACTACAATGCCAAATCGCTTATTAAGTTCCTTCATTGTTTCAACAGCAAGCTTAAGATCGTGCAATCCAAAAGGTGTGGGTTCAGTAACTAATATTATAAAATCAGCATCTTTTGTTGCTTCAATCACGGGGCATGATGTTCCGGGTGGAGCATCAAATAATTTGATAATATTTTTGGGGAAATTATTATCTACAAATTTAAGAGTTTGTGCAATTAAAGGTACTGCCTGCTCTTCTCCAATATCCAGCCTGCTCTCAACAAAATTAATATTGCCTTTTTTAAAATGAACCAGTTCTCCCATCTTCTTTGGAACCATTGGAAGAGATGATGTTGGACATAATTCGGAACATGCATAGCAACTATGGCATAATTCGGGGAACACCATAATGCTTGGCCCTAGCTGTATAACTGCATGAAAATTGCACACTTTCTGACAATTACCACAAAAGATACATGTGTCTTCAATCCACTGTGGAGTCATTTTATATTTGTCCTCACGATGAACTTCATCACCTTTGATAAATAGTCCGGAATTTGGTTCTTCAACATCAAGGTCGCTTAATACTACCTCGTCATATTCTGATAAATATGCGGCTAGGTTGGTTGATAAAGTTGTTTTACCCGTTCCCCCCTTACCGCTTGCAATCGCTATTTTCATTAATATTATTTAATTAAATAATTATTCAGAAGCCTGAATTGGATCCCAAATTACAAGTATCAAGGCTCCATTTTTTGACTCAAACGGACCATGTTCATCACCCGGTGAAAAAATCTGATACGACCCGGAAGGAAATAACTTTCCATTACTTGAGTATTCACCCTCCAGCACAAAATGTTGTTCAGTAACAATATGTGAATGTGGTGTCATCGTAAATCCGGCCGGAAGTTTTAGTAAAACTGTCCTGCGTCCATTTTCCTCACGAAGTACTTTTCTTAAAGTACCTTTATAATACTCATCTGCCTTTTCCCAATGCGAATCATCGTACAAATTCATTAAACGTTTCATGGCTTTTTGTTTTAGTTAGTATATAAAATTTCTATTTCCCTTTACCAGGGTATAGGTATTTAAGAATAAGGAAATAGGGGGAATAAGAGGAATATGAGTGTGAATTATTATACAATTAACAGATTATTATTTTACTTAATATTACATGTCCCATATTACCTTAATATCTTATTTCCCCAATACTTCTATTTCCCATTTTCCGTTTTAACTCCTATACACAAAAATATTTTACGTAAGTTAAAATTGACTATCAAAAAAACTAGTTGCAAAATTACTTCTTAAGCAGCTCTTCTCTAATCATAGTAGTTCCACAGGAAGGGCACTTAATTGTAGTACATTTAATCCCTTGTTGATGGGGTTGCTTATATCCACATTTGGCACATACACAATCGCCACCTATACCAAAGGCACCTCCTTTATTACGTCCTTTGCCTCCGCCTAAACCAAGGCCTTTTCCATTTCCAAATAAACTCATAATTTTAGTATTTATATCTTTTTACTGGAATCAAGATTAAGGAATGTACTCCAATTCTTATATCCCAGTTTGTGATTTATATATCCTGGATCTATTCAACACTTTCCTAGTTGTTATCAGGCATATTGTTTTTTAATCCTTTAATCTCTTTTACCAAAGAGCTAATTTGATCTTTCAGTGAGTTTATTTCACTTACAAAATTTGATGTTTCAGTTGATTCAGGCAAGTTGGTGTTGTAGTTTCCGCGTATTCCAAACCCGCGCCCACTGCCTTGCCCACCACCAAATCCTCTACCACGGCCAAAAAAGCCACGTGATTGATTTTCATTATCTGCGCAATATCCCATGCGCCTTCCTGTCATTGGACCAGTTCCTTGTGGTCCTGTTTTGTCTCTTCCTGGCATAACAATATTTTTTTAATGATTAATAAATAATTGAGACTGCAAAGATAATGAACATATGTTCATAATGCAAATAAAAACAGTGTTTTTTTAATGGATTGGCACAAAAAAAACTGCTCATTTAAAAATGAGCAGTTTTTTAACTATAATTAATTAGTATTTCTACTAATAGAATTCTATCCTATTATCAACAATATCAAGCGATTCTTTAAGTAAATTATAAGGGCTTTCCTGACCAACTCGTCTTTCAAAATCAGCATTAAGACCTTTAACTATTGACGTATAATCAGTAACATCACTCGCAATAGCTATGTTATTTACTTTCACAACAAACACACCAGCATTACCAACTATTGGCTGGGACACAGTACCTGACTTCATTCCAAATACATTCCCAATAACATTGTCCTCAACTGTGAAACCCGGAAGATTACGTGAAGAGAAGAATAATGTTGGTACATTTTTCTCTGTTGCATCCATATCTGTTTTGATTTTATCAAGATTACCATCAAACTCAATCATCTTATCAGCATAATATTTGCCTTTTAATTGATTATAAACTTGTGGTTTAATTCTCTCTTTAACTTGATCAACAGTAGGGTAACCCTCATCTATTTTTTTAATTAGAACTGCCACAACAAACATGTCATCCAAATCAAAAACACTAGAAACCTGACCAACTTCAGTATCCTCATTATATGCCCAGCGAATAATTTGACGTGGGTTTGTAAGACCAGCAATATAATTACTCATTTCACGGAGAGAAGTCATTTTACGTTTATTAAGCCTTTGCTCGATAACTGTAGTATTAAACTCATCACTATTTTCACTTTCAGTAGCTATCTTACTGGCTTTTGCAAAAGTATCCTGATATGTGTTATCACTTGCATAGATTTCTCTATCAACCATAGCTACTTTTACTTTTTTAACCAGTTCTTTTTTACCGGTTACTTCAATAATATGAAAACCAAATGGGGTTTCAGTCATTGTGAAATCGCCTTCTTTTGTATTATAAACAGCTTCATTAAATGCAGGCACCATTTGACCATCTTTAAACCAGCCTAAATCACCGTTATTTTGCTGAGCAGAAGGATCTGTTGAAAACTCTTTTGCAAAAGTATCCATACTATCAGGTTTTCTTTTCAATACATTAAATAAGCTATCGGCCAAACTAACTGCCTGATCACGGGTAAGCTTAATCTCTGGGTCGGCATTATAAGCTCCCTCATAAGAAATTAGAATATGAGAAGCCTTCATTGAATCAGGCCTGTATCCTACTTTCATTAAACGAGCTGTATGAAATTCGTTATCAAGCATGTACGGAGTTGTTACAATCCCCACTTCGCTATTAAACATTATAGAATCAATCTGAACAGGTAGAGTTCCTCTGACAAACCAATTTGTGTCGTATGGTGTATCAGAATTTACTTTAACAAACCTAACAACATCTACAGTTTCTTTCAACTCGTGTGCAATCTGATCAATTTCCTTTTTGGAGTCTTCTATATCTTTTGTTGAAGGAACTATATTAAATACTATATATTCAATATCCCTTGATGCTTTTTGTTTAAATTGTTCTTTATTATCATTGAAGTACTTCGAATAATCTTTATCGGTTGGATTAAACAGGCTATCGCTAACATCAGCAAATTTAGCTGCAACATAATCAATATCTGCCTTATCGTTCTTTTCGTTATATACTATTTTAGCAATATCTTTTGGAACATAATAACCTTTTGAAATAAGGGCATTAAATTTATTCCTAAGCCTATCTTCCTTTACATATTTTTCAAATCTAACCCATTGCTGCTTTGTAGCTTCGGGCATTGTTTCCAGATTTTGCAAATATTGAATAACCAAATTTCTATCATACTGTTTGGTTTCCTGATTAACAAAATTCTGTTTGATTAGTTTGTGTGGATTGGGACCCTGAATAAGATCAAAAAGTTCATCACTTGTAACCGTTAAACCAAGAACATCATACTCATTATTCATAATAATACGATGTACTTCCTCATTCCATGTTTGATCTTTAGTAGTAAAGATTTCATCAGATGTTAATCTATCTTTCTGCTGTTGTTGCATAACTGCATCGATATTCCTTTCAGCTAGAGAATTAAAATCCATTATTGTAATCTCTTCACCTTCAACTTCACCAATATTAATGTTACGCGATCCTCCACCACCTTTAGCAAAGTCGCCTAAAACAAATGCTGCCAATGCAACACCTATTACTATAACAAGAAAGGTAGAATGCTTCCTAATATTTCCAATTGCTGCCATTATAAATCTTTTAAAAAATTGAGGTGCAAATGTACAAATGTATCTTGAAGTATGAAAAAATATTTTTCATTTACTAACTAAGTTAATATAAATG
>CAYWRM010000026.1:0-17200 GCA_964460905.1 uncultured Lentimicrobiaceae bacterium | reverse complement strand
TTTTCCAAGTATCTTTTCAACCATTCTTCCAGTACTAAGAATACGATCGATATCAAGATTCGTTTCTATCTCCATTTCATCCATCATAACAACCATATCTTCTAGCGTAACTAATCCAACATCATTTGCATCTTTATAATAATATGCGCCAGTACCAGAAACCGGAGACCTATCAACAAAATTTGCAGGCTGACCTCCAATGCCGCCAAGTGTTGCTTCGTAGTTAGTCATACCTGCCTGTAATGCAGCCAATACATTAGCAAGCCCCCAACCACGTGTAGTATGAAGATGCACTATTTGCTTATGTGTTTTACCCACAGCTTCCTGAAGCATCGAAAAATAACGATAGATTCTATCGGGTGAGGCCGAGCCATCATGATCAGCATGCTCCACGTCATTTGCGCCAATATCAAACCATCTCTGTGTGAAATCAACAGCAGCACTAAGCTCTGTTGGACCCGATACCGGACAACCCCAAATAGTGCTAACAGTACCATTAACAGTAAGTCCAGCCTCATGAGCTTTAGGAATCCATTCTTCAGCCATTTTCCAATATTCTTTAAGCGTAATTCCAGAATTTTGCTTTTGATGAGCTTCACTAGTCGAAACCATCATTAATATCCTGTCCGGACCCCAGCCTTCCTTTTTCGCTTGTATGGCTCTTTCAATAGATCTTTCACGAATAGTAACAGCTGTTAAACTTACATCATCAAGTATGTCACCAACTTTTTTGCTTTTCCTTATTTGCTTAAAAAGATCATCTGAATCTTTAAACTGAGGCATCCCTTTCGGATTGCCAAAATTTGTTACTTCAAGATGCTTTATCCCAGCCAATATCATTTCTTCCAACACCCATAACTTGGCCGTTGTTGGCACAAATATCTCCTCGTGCTGAAATCCGTCTCTAACTGTAATATCACCTATAACTACTTTTTTGGGGTAATTCATGTCCTAAATTTTCTAGTTAAAAATATAAATCGACTCATATATAAATCTGTACTCAATAAGTTCGACAAATTTATAAAAAAAGAAGTTATGTTGAGAAGTATATGTTTGAATGTTAAATTATACCAAAATAACCTCCAAAAAGCGACTTAAAATCTTCATCTTATCAGATTCTATATTGAATCACAATTATCAAAACATTAAATCAACTAGAATCATAATATTCGGGAATAGCTCAGACCTTTATTTGTTTGTCACAATTATTAAATTTGTTGCTTCAAAATTTATGAATAAATCGACATCAAAATACAATAAACTATTAATAAATCTTAAAGAGGCATTTGCTGGCACTGAACAGGATTTTACTACAGGCAGCCTCAAAAGGGCGATATTTTTATTAGCTGTTCCAATGGTAGTGGAAATGTTAATGGAAGCAGTTTTTGCTGTTGTTGACATCTTTTTTGTTGCACAACTGGGAGCCGATGCAATTGCTACTGTTGGCATAACCGAGTCGTTAATAACCATTGTTTATGCGCTTGCGGTAGGCTTAAGTATGGCAACTACGGCAATGGTTTCACGACGTATAGGAGAAAAAGACAGTGCAGGTGCCAGCCGAGTAGCATTCCAATCAATACTTACAGGATTAATAATTTCTTTTGTTATTGCCATTCCTAGTGTAATATTCGCAGACGATCTGCTAAAGTTAATGGGTGCATCAGAGAATATGTATAACCAAATGAGTAGTTATACAACTATTATGCTTGGTGGGAACGTAGTAATTATGTTATTGTTTATAATTAATGCGATTTTTAGAAGTGCCGGTGATGCTGCCATTTCCATGAGAATACTAATCATTGCCAATTTACTGAATATTTTACTTGACCCATTATTAATATTTGGATTTGGCCCAATCCCTGCATTGGGTATAAAAGGAGCTGCTGTTGCTACCAACATTGGTCGTGGTCTTGCTGTTATATACCAGTTTTACATTCTATTTTATGGGCACAAAAGAGTACAACTTACAATTAGAAATATACGTATTCATTATGCAACTATTTATCAACTAATAAAATTATCACTTGGTGGTATTGGCCAAAATTTAATAGCTACTTCAAGCTGGATTGGTTTGGTTCGAATTATTTCTGTTTTTGGTAGTGAGGCTCTGGCGGGATATACCATAGCGATAAGAGTTGTCATCTTTTCATTGCTGCCTGCCTGGGGAATAAGTAATGCAGCATCAACACTTGTTGGTCAAAATCTTGGGGCAAATAAACCCTTACGTGCAGCAAAATCGGTTTGGTCGGTAAGTAAAATAAACATGGTTTATATGGGTTTGGTTGGGGTAATTTTATTCCTTATTCCAACTACGATCCTTAATTTATTTATTGATGACCTGACAATAATTAGTAGTGGGGAATCAAGTTTGCGAATTATTAGTCTGGGTTTTATTTTTTATGGTTTAGGTATGGTTATGGTACAAGCTTTAAACGGTGCCGGTGATACCATTACACCAACATGGATAAACTTTTTCTGCTTTTGGCTACTTGAAATTCCTTTGGCATATATAATGGCAATACAACTAAAGATTGGGGAGTCAGGCGTTTATTATTCCATAATAATTGCCGAAACAGCGATGGCACTGGCTGCAATTTGGTTCTTCAAGCAAGGGAAATGGAAATTGAAGAAGGTATAGCTTTAGAGGATTGTTTACATTTAATTATCAGTCTGAAATCCTGATCATAAAATTTCATCTATCTTATTAATTATATTAACGATACTTCAGTAAATACCCGAAGATTTTTACTAATTTGCAGCATTATACAATGCTGCACTTTATGCAAAAAGTAAAAATCATGAAAGTTATATGCATAGGTAATTATCCTCCGCGCAAATGTGGCATTGCAACTTTTACTGAAAATTTGGTGTTAGCCTTAATCAGGGAGCAGAAAGCATGATTGCCTATCTAATATCATGGCTAGTTGCCACACCTTACTTCAAAAAATAGTTACTACTCCTTATCAAGTATCTTACTTATCCTAAGCAACATAATATCTCTATCAACAGGTTTTTTAATGTAATCTGCAGCACCTAACTTAAGTCCTTTTATTTCGTCTTCTTCAGAAGTAAAGCTTGAAATAAACACCACCGGGATATTGATATTATTTTGCTTCATATAATCAAGTAATTGATAGCCATCGAAATTTGGCATTGATATGTCCGATAAAATAAGGTCGAACTTTTCTTTTGCAATTTGCATCAAAGCAACTATACCATCGGATGCGATTTCTACTTCATAATCCTCTTTTTTAAGGATATTCGATATCAGCTTTTGAATTATTACTTCATCTTCCACTAACAATATTCTGGCTTTCGTTTTTTCTTTATCAATACCCTTACTAAAATCAGATGGTATCAATCTGCTTAACAAGTCTTCCATTGGTACTGTGGCATATGTAGAAGCCGTGTCGGACATAGCATATGGAATTACCAGCTCATTATTATTAATAATTGATCCGCATGAGTATACTACATTTGGTACATAACCTTCACGCTCTTCAGCATTGGGAGAAATCAATGGTTCACTTAATTGGCCAATTACCTTTGTTGGGTCGTTAATATCAAGAAGTGTAGCACCAAGGCTATACTTGCGCATTGTTCCAACACCATGGGTAATCACCAGCCACCCATATTCGGTTTCAATGGGTGATCCACAGTTCCCTATTTGGATAAACTCCCAGGGATACTTTGGCCCTTGTATCTTAACAGCATCATTCCAAAGGTTTATGTCATCTGAAACCATTATATAGTTGTTCACACCATCTAATCGCGAAAGCATAGCATACTTACCATTTATTTTTCGAGGGAATAATGCCATTCCCTTGTTTTGAGCATTCTCCCCATGAATGGGCATTATATTAAAATTGTAAAAATCTTTGGTTTCAATCAGCTTAGGCATAATTGCATATCCATTGTATGCTGTATAAGTAGAATAATATTTTACACGTCCATCACTTTCTGTAAATTTAACAAAGCGTGCATCTTCAATTCCATTGCTTTCAGCGGCAGCAATAGGAAAAATAACACGCTCTGAAATTGCCGTATCCAGTGAGAAAGATATTTCATAATGCGAATCTGCTAACCAGCTAATTGTTTGTAGTATACGTTTTTGATGATAATCAGGATTAATTTCATTGTAAGTTTCTTTAACAGCATTATGCAGCTCGCTATAATCAAATTCAAACCTCAGCCTATCCATTACATTTTTTACCACATCACTATTTGCATGCATTTCTCTAAGCTTTTTACAAAATGCTTCCTTCTCATAAACAAAATTGCAAATAGCTTCTGCTTCGTCAACCAGCTTTCCTTGAGACCCCATATTCAGATTATTGTTAACATCCAGGATACCTCCCCTGAACACGATGGATGAAATATGCCCTTCTCCTGTTGCCCTGAAGCTAATGATTACTCTTTTCTCTCCCTCTTGCAAACCCGACTGGTCAGGATCTTCAACCATCGAAGGATTAAAAAAAGCTGCCGATTCAATTGAATATTCACTTGTAAAATAAGCGCCTATAAGTAATCTTTTGTATTCAGAAAGAGCTTTTAGTTCATCACTTTTACTTTTCAGTATATCGCAAACTCTATCAAAATGTTTCTGAAATATTTTTGAGATATTCCTATGTCTGGCAGAAAAATCCCTCAATGTTTGGTTTAATGATAGCTGAGCAGCTTGTTCAGGCATATCAATTACCCTTTGAGTAATTGAAATAGCCCTGGTTTCAGGTCCCGGGAAAAAGAAACGTACGATTACTCTTGTGGGATCGGGTTCAAACTTAAGAGGTTTTCTGTTAACGGTAGTACTCATGGCAATAGGTTTTAAATGCGGAAATTCATACCAAAAGTAACAAATTATTGTAAAACATACGAATTATATATGGTTTAAGAATCAACTAGTTAAAGTTTCTGATAAATAGTTGTTAAAATAAATCATGCTGTTCAAAAAAATTCCAAATACATAATAATTGCCCGGGGAACCAACGAAGTTTTCTTTTGGTTTTCAGGGCAGATAGATTGCTTCGCATATTTGTAATGACAAAAGCTCTCTAATTGGATACTCAAAATTATTTATTCTTTAAAAACTCAGCAGTCTTCTCAAAATAATTCCAAAGAAATTCTTTTTCTTCCTCACCAATTTCTGATTTATCAAGAGCTGTTTTCATGTTTTTTAACCAGTGCTTCTTTGCTTGCTCATTTACAGGAAAACCAACATGGCGTTGCCTTAGCCGGGGATGACCTCTTTTCTCATCATAATGCATAGGTCCTCCAAGATACTGAATCATAAAAAGATATAACCTTTCTTCAGCAGCTTTAAGTGTATCTTTATACATGGGTCTGAGTAACTCATCATCACGTATCTCAAGATAAAAATCGTGAATAAGTTTTTTGATCTTTTGGTCACCTATTCGGGTATAATACCTTAATTGCATAATGTTGTTTTATTACATAGAGATTGAAAACCCCAGTGCACTTTAGTTCGGGATATGTTATCCCAAACAACGTTGAAAATAATTAACTAATAAAACTTATACCTTCCTGGAAGCATTCAACACCTTAAAAAACCACATCGACAGTGGCCTTTTGTGTTTTTTGTTAACTATGTTGAAATACCATCCGATTTTTTTTATAATTGGAATCTTATGAGTTTCAACAAATTCTATCAATGTACCATCCGGATCTTCAATATATGAAAAATGGCCGGCAGCTTCTCCCATATCGAAACTCTCTGCGCTATCAACAGTAAAATGAAATCCTGCTTCTTCGCATTCTTTTTTAAGGTGATCCATTCCAATCACATCAAAACATAAGTGGATATATCCCAAATCACCCCATAACCTGTTTTCATATATTTTTCTAACACTACGATTTTTCGCCTGTACAAGTTCAATGGTGCTATCACCTAACATGGGGCTGAAAGGACCTTTTCTTTTTTCACTGTGCTTTAACAACACTCTTCTATATATTTCATTACCTCCGGGCAGATCTTTAAAATCATCAAATACTTGTTCCTGATCGTAAACAATAGTTTCATAACCCAATATTTGAGAGTAAAACTTAATGGAGTTCTCCATATCACTCACCCCAATTATTACCCCAGAGTTTCCCCCTGTAACTTTAGCTTGTTTTAGTAGCCAGTCGTATCCTTCTTCAACTTCAAACAAATTATTGTAAGGATCTCTAAAAAAGAAATGTGGTTTACCCTTGGGAGAGTTACTTATTTCTGAAACAATGTTAACATTATTATCTCTAAAATCATTGTATGCTTTTTGTACGTCAGGAGCTTTTATTTTACATACGAATATGCCTAAATCGCCCAACTGAATATCAAAATTAGCAGGAACAGGTTTTCTACTTGTGTATTGCCAAACTTCAAATCCTCCACCGCTCTTCATGTTGAATGCCAGTATTGCATGACGCTTTTGTGGCTTATTATCGGTATATCTAACCATTAAGCTGGCTTCTGCAGCTTCATCAAAAATTATAACATCATAACCCAGGATTTTTTTATACCACTCCCTGGCTTCTGATAAATTTGAAACTCCTATTCCTAACTGCTGAATCCCTGCTATAATTTTTGTCATCTATTTTGGTTGAATTTTGTTTACAAAGCTATAAAAAAGGAAAGGCAAAAATTTTCTTATCCAAACCATCCAAAGTTCTTTACCTCCAATTAATGCCTCTTTTTTGTTTTTCATTATTGCTATAATAATTTGTTTTGAGCAAGATTCTGTACTGATTCCTTTTGCCTGACCATCATCTAGCTGCTTATGCAGACTACCATCTTTTGTTACAGCATTTAACGAAATATTTGTTTGTACCCGTCCCGGAATTATTATTGTAACCTTAATATTGTTCTGTTTTTGTTCTGCTCTCAATGTTTCATAGAATCCATGAAGTGCATGTTTTGATGCTGAATAAGCTGAACGTAGTGGAAACCCAAATTTTCCAACAATGGAGCTCACTACAATTATATGCCCTGACTTTTGGCTAATCATAGTTGGTAAAACAGCTTTAGTAATTGCAATATTCCCAAAATAATTAATTTCCATTAACCGCCTGTCGATACTTAAAGGTGTCTCAAATACCAGTGAACGCTGACTAATCCCACCGTTTACTATCAAATAATCAATCTTGTTATACAAACTTACAACCTCATTTACCTTGGGGCTGTAGTCAGTATTTTTTTCTAAATCAATGGGAATTACTGTACAGTACTCTGTATGCTGCAAACATATATTCTTAATATTTTCTAACTCTTTAACATTACGTGAAGAAAGAATAAGTTTAGCTTTATGTTTAGATATGTCAATGGCTAGAGCTTTGCCAATTCCTGACGAAGCACCAACTATCCATACTAATTTCCCTTTAAAAGTCATGCTTATATTACTATAAATCCTTATCCTTAGAGTGCCTAAAAATACCAAATTATCATTATATAAAGCTAAATCCGCTTAATATCAAAAAATTATTAAGCAATTTAAATTGTTTATAAATTAATAAATGTAGATGTTTGAATGTGTTCATTTAGTATTTTTATCGCATTATTTCAAAACTAAAAATACTACTCATGAAAAAGACTGCATTATTATTTACATTATTTGTTGGAATTATTACTATTAGCTTTGGTCAGCAAACTTACTCACCATATTATAAAGTTGCCGATTTCGATACCAGCATTGCTGATGTAGCTACGAAAGTTAAAGACGCAATTAATGCGGATGGATTTGAAGTTATTGGTGAATATCATCCGGGTGAAAATGATAACCTTTATGTTATTTGCTTTACTAACAAGGAGCTAGACAAGTTAAGCCTTGAATTTAAGGACCGTGGTGCCTTGGCAAGCATACTAAAAGCCGGACTCGTTAAAAAAGAGGGTAAAGTAACTTTAAGCATTCTTAATCCCGAATATATGTTTTTGGCATACTGGGGTAATCAGTTAGATGGTCAGCAATCGAAACTAACAAAGATATCCGATAAAGCCAAAGTAGCATTTTCATCGATGGGAGAGCTTACTCCATTTGGAGGTAGTCTTGAACAAGATGATCTTATTGATTATCATTACAAAATGATGATGCCTTATTTTGATGATCCGGATGAACTTGGTGATTTTTCTTCTTTTGAAGAAGGTGTAAAAATTATTAGAGATAATCTTAAAAAAGGAAAAGGAAATACAGTTAAAGTGTATGAACAAATTTTTACTGACAAAAAAGTTGCCGTATTTGGTGTGGGATTATGGAATAAAGAAAACGGTGAGGCGCATTTTCTGCCAATCATTGGTGAAAACCATGTTGCCAACATGCCTTACGAAATCATTCTTCAGGACACCGAAGCGACAATGCTTGCCGGTAAATACCGCATAGCCCTTTTCTGGCCTGAGCTTACAATGGGAACTTTTATGAAAATTATGAGTACTCCCGGAGATATTGAAGACACTATGGAAGGGCTGTGTGAAGTAGAGGAATAAACTTATTCATATTTTTTATTGATAATCTTTCTGCAAAAATCGTTTATAGATATAACATTTTCATAAACTATGTAACATATTTTATGTAATATATATTATGAAGCATAAAAGATGAAACAAAGTACTTGGTCAGTAATCTATAAATAAAACATAAAACACGAAACCTATCTACTGTATCAAACTCAACCCTTCTAACGCAGATTTATCATTCGGTTGGTATAATAAAGCTTTGTTAAACAATACTTTTGCTTTTCTCATCTCTCCCATTTTATAATAAGTCCAAGCTGACATAATTAATGCATCATAATCAAATGGATAATGATTAAGCAGTTTTTCAAGATATTTTAAAGCTATTTTGTACTCACCTTTACCATAATATATTACCCCAAGCCTGTAATTAACAGTTGTGTTCTCAGGATCCATAGCCAATATATCATTATATGTATTTTCAACCTGCGTCCAGTTACCCATTGCTGCTGATGGGTTAACAATACCAAGTCGTGCTTCGATAGAAAGTGGTCTAAGCTGTATACACTTTTGATAATACGGTGTTGATTCAGAAAATAAACCCGACAAATAATGCAACCATCCTAGACGTAGATTTATTTCATACGAATCCTCATCGTAAACATCTTTTAACTGTTTTATTGCTTCAGAATATTCACCATCCTTCTCCAACTGATATGATACATCAAATGCTTTTTGCAATTTGTTTTCATTTTGCGAAAATGCATTAATAGATATAACAACGAGTATTGAAATCATTACTTTTTTTAGAACTTCCATTTTAATCCTCCGAATAAACTTTGTGTTTGATAATTAAACGTGTTTTTATTTAAATCATTATTTTGATCATCATCAATATCTTTCATAAACAATCCTTCAAAAGCAGTATATCGATAAAGTAAACTTAACTCCATATGGTTTCCTAAGAATATCTTCAAAGTTAAACCCCCTTTAAATCTCATTTTATCTGCCTGATTATAAACAATAAAACCATTATTTGTGCTGGCATTATTAAGATTTCCTAAAGTGAATTCACCTTCTGCCCATAAATTTCGGTATAAGTTGACTCCTAATTTCTGATTAAGAATCAATCGGTTTTCACTCCATCCATCATCCCATGTTTGCGAAAACCACATTAAACCTGTTGACCCATAAAAAGAAGCGTGCGGATTTATGTAGTAAAACGCCGATAATCCTAGTTGATTTTGTTTTAACCCATTAAGAGCTGATATAACTCCGGAAAGATTAAATGTAACATTGTTGTAATCCTTTTCAAGATTTATTCCTATTACGTAATTAAAAAAAGAAGAATCGTTTCGTATAAATTGAAGCTCATTATAGCTAATTAACTCAGGGTCATTTCCATATATATAATAACTGGTGTCAGTAATTGTTTTTAGTGTTGTATCTGGTCTAATATTAACAGAGTTTACCATAACCATATTTGTAAAAAGGGTAATTGCCCACCCTGTTTCAAATTGAAATCTGGAATTAAGGTATATCTCATCCTGATTTATTATTTCGTCAAAAGATTTTTGAAAAAATGATGTGTCGGCTGAAAAGAAATTCTGAAAACCCCAATCTTGTATTTGAACAGAGTCTAATACAAGTGGTGCCTCTGTATATTGAAAATTAATTTTCTTTTGAATTTGCAGATGATTATATCCTGCATAGATGCTAACCGCCGGTGATAAGTTAAAACTAATACCTGCATAAACATCTGATTTATTGCCAATTAAAATCCTATATCCCTCAGTGGTATCATTCTCTTTATTAATAAATAACTTGTCGTTAAGATTGTTGTTATCAGAAAACACATAACCACCTCCGGCATAAAAAGCTTCAACAACTTTTCTTTTTGTTGGAACCAAGGATAAAGTGTTTTTTGTAAAACTCTTGGATAATCGATAAGCTTTCGTATTTTTTCCAAGTAGCTTATATGTATCGTAAAGATAAAGCTGAGCTATTGCGTCTTTTGAATTATAAGTTAATGCTTTTTCGAGTTGATTAGCAGCTTCGGGATACCTGCCAAGAGAATAGGCAGCGATTCCCATTCTCATACGCAAATAAAAATAATCTATGTTTTTATTCAGAGCTCTATTTCCATTATAAAGTACATTCTCCCAGTCTTGGTTAATATACTGCGCATATGTAATTGAATCTAATTCCTTATAATCGTTGCCAATATATATTTGACCTGACAACTGGTATACACTCGCAAATAAAATCAACAAGCTTACTGCGCTTTTTTTGAACATTTTTCTCTGATTTTAAAATTTTCTTAAAGCGCTAATTGTCTTTTTATTATCACAAATAATAAATTTCTCTATTCCCTTGCTTCCGGCAATAATATCAAAGTCAAATTTTCTTTCGGCTAATTTCCCTATGCCAAAAATAGCTTGAGATTTAAGAGTAATCAAGTTTTGATTAATCAGATCTTCTTTTTTGAAATATGTTACAGAATACTCTGCTTTTAGAAATTTATAAAAAGGGATAGCAAAATCCTGTAACAACAACAATTTCTTATCAGGAAAAACATTAAGCGGATAAGAATCTTTCAATTCCATTTTGTTATAATATGCCAGTGCAATTTTATAAGCCGCCAGATAAAAATAGAATAATAGAGAATTTGAACTTCCTTTAAAAAATGTAAAATAAAAAACATCGGCAACACCTTTAAACCATGCTCTATCGCCAGTTTCTTTGCAAACAATACTAGTATTATTATATATATCCGTTTCAACTATCCATAGATGCTCTTTTATAAGATCAGCCTCATTGGTTTCAAACCTTATTTCTGCACCCGGAAGAAAATGAAATGCGTGTTTAAGTGTATCATTTGGCAATAAGTTAGAAACAATTGTATTTTTAACAGGATTACAGGAAGTTTCAAAATTGTAATCCTTCTCATTTCGCAGAATAAGCGACGAAAACGGATAATCAATTGTATTTGAGCCTATTGTTGGAGTTGCCTGAAACTGCATATGCAAATGAGGATATGGCGACCTTCCTGAGCTACCACAAAGAGCAATTATTTCACCTTGTTTAACAACCTGACCTGGCACTACCTTAATACTTTCATTTTTTAGATGACTTACCTGTGAATAAAATTGTTCTCCATGCTTAATAACAATACTATTGCCCCAATTATGACCTATATCCATATTGCCAATAATATTATCTGAAACACCGGCATCAATTTCTTCAACAACACCATCAGCAGGAGCTACAACAGGTTTATTATAACAATAATAATCTTCAGGATAATCACCGGTACCTTCGTATGTATTTCCTTCTTCGTCAAAGATTTCAAAATCCCAGGCATGACGCCATCTGTCTTTATGAGTAATTTCACCACTATGTCCCTGAGTTACCTTCCACTCGCCCCAGAAAGGAAGTTTCATTGAAAAAAATGGCAGCACTCCAAAGCGTTTCATGTAGCTTTGATTTGAGTAAGCATGAAGCTCCGGAGAATTAAGTTGTACAACTACAGTTGATATTTTTTCGAAATTTCTCTCTCTAAATTTCAACACATATAAAAATAAAATTACAATTATATTAAAAGGTAACGAGAAAGCCGACAGTTGAAAATGCGCAAAAAGAACCGAGGTGCTCGACAAAGTAATTGCTACTAGTGGCGTTAATAATATAACCCAGGCAACTGCTCTGCGAGAGGGCACAATAAAAAATCCGCCCACAGCTATTGCAGTAAGAATATAATTAAACCCTATATAACTATAACTTAGTTCACTAATATTAGCACCTATAATAATATAGAAATAATAAGCTGCAAAAAATCCTATAAGCGACATTAAAAATGCGACCCTTGAATAAATGACCAAACCTATTGCAAGCAGTATGCCGGCAAACATATGATACTGAAACAGTATTGCGCTGAGAGATTTAAAATATATACGTAATGCTTCCGGAATATTTAAATTGTTAAACCATTCGTAAATGTTTACCATAGCCATGCCTCCAATGGCATACATATCATTAAGGTTATAAACACCTCTTTCACTAACCTCGAGTGCCGAATATCCTTTTGAGGCAATAATCACCATCCATATCCCAAATAAGAAAGGAATACTCAAATAAGGCAGACCATATTTTCCAATAACACCCTCAAGGCCAATGGTTATCATTAGTGTTAGTATTGATATAAAAAACACTATCATATAAAACTCAACACTGGGTTGATAATAAATGCCAATACCAAGCCCTACCATTAAAGCATTAAAGCCATATGCACCACTAATTACTTTCTCGCGGTTCATTCCCATTATTACAGCTGTAAGATTTGCCACCAAAACAGCTCCCAGTCCGGCAATACCAGCATAGAGGTCGAAAAAAGTAACCACAATAAGTATCACCGCAAAAAATCGATTTTTTGAAAAAAATACTTGTGCATAACTATTTAGTATGCAGTTTGCTATATTTGAATATTTTGGTTTTGAGATCTTATACATTTGCAATATTATATTTTGAAAGCTGGTTGTCAGAATGCTGAGGATGGAAGTTTAGAGGCAGTGGTCAACTTCAGCTTTTCAACCCAATTCCTACAACTCAAACTTCTCTAAATGCGTTGGTACAAATTCCACCTCGAGTAAGGTTTGCAAACTTTCACTTTCACGAATAATATGCGGTTTACCTTCCAGGTCAATCATTATAATTTTTGGTCGCAAGGTAATAAATTGCATCCACTGAGTCATATTATACGCTCCAACATTATGAATAACAACATGGTCGCCTTTATTAAGAAGTGGGAGGCTTATATGTTCTCGAATAACATCAATATTCATACACAACGGACCATACAATACTGTTTCTTCCGTGTATTGTGTAAATGGTTGAGCAGGTGTAATTTTATGATCGTACCAGAATGATGTAAAAAGAATATTAACTCCAATATCCAGAATTGTACTTCTACGACCATCCGACAAACGCTTGTTTGATAATACGGAGCCAAGTAAAAATCCTGCATCATCAATAAGAGCTCTTCCTGTTTCAAGTATCAATAAGGGTAGCTTATCTGGTCTGAAATTACTATTTATCAATGCACTTGTAATGGCTTCGGCAAATTCGTTTATTGAAGGGCTAACATCAGTACCGGGTAAATACCCGCCTTTTAGAGTATTATTGGAAGCAAAACCACCTCCCATATCAATATAGCTAACCTCATGGTTGTATTTTTCTCTAATTCCTATGGCCAACTCAGCAAGTTTATATGCAGCAGCTGAATAAGCATTTGGCGACAACATAAATGTGCCTATATGCGTATGAAGACCAACAAGTTCCATTACATCCGACCGCATTATTTTATTAAGAGCATCCCATGCCTGACCATTCTCAAAATTAAAACCAAACCTATCCCATATAGGATAAATTCCGGTATCCATGTTTACTCTTATAGCAACTTTAGCAGTAATATTGAGTGAGGCAGCTATCTCTTTTATGGCATAAAATTCATCAAAATGGTCGATATGGATTATTGAATTATTGCTTATTGCTTTGTGTAGATCATCATCGGTTTTATCAGGACCATTAAAAATAATTTTCGGGCCTTCAACACCATTATTTAAAGCTTTATCATACTCAAAACCGGATACTACTTCAGCCCATGATCCCTCCTGATGAAAAGTACGACAAATGGCATCCATATAATTTGTTTTATACGACCAGGCAAACTGAACTTTAGGATAGCGGGTTTCAAAAGCTTTGCGGGCTTTGCGTATATTATTCCGAATTGTTTTTTCACTTAACACAAAAACAGGTGAGCCGTATTTATCAATTAGGTCAGCTACAGCAACCCCGTCGATATGTGTTTTGGGAGAATACTCAGTACGCATTCCAAATTTATTTGGCATGCTACTTTCTAGTTTTTTAATAAGTGGTCGTTCGTATCTAAATTTATCCATTTTATTTTATTTATCAGGTTGAAATCAATATTTTGTCAATAATTATACATGTTACAGTTCTCCCGTAGTTGATATTTTTTCAAATTCCTCAAGGTCAACAATCATTTCCCATGAATACCTTATAAACATTTTGCCTGCATTAAAAGTAGTAATTGGCTCAACATCCTTTCCTAATGCAAGGTTAACAATTAGTTCAGGAATATTTTGCCCAACACCAACCGCCAGATATACCCATGCAGGAATCCGTGGATTTATTTCAAGAAGATAGAATTCACCATCTTTATTTTTCATGAGTTCAAGCTCAAACGCTCCTCTCCACTTTGTTTTTTTTATGAAATGATGAGTTAAATCCAATAGTTTACTATCGGTAATTGCAATGCCGCCCCATGCTTTACCAATATCTGTAATATATTGCTTTCGCATTGGTACTGCCGATAAAGTGTTACCATTACCATCTCCAACACCGGTTACATTATATTCAGAGCCATGTGCAAATTCCTGAATAATAATAGGTAAACCCCATTTTGCTGAAATTTTATTAAAATGTGTTTGAAGTTGATCCTTATTGTAAGCAATCTTTGCATCGTAATGTTTACCTTTTACTACTATTGGCCAATCAAAATCATCCTTGTATTTTTTAAAATCTGAAATTGAATAAATCGATTCGCTTTTGGGAACGTTAATATCATATTCCTTGCCAAATTTAGGAAGATTAACTTTCAACCTTTCCTCAAACTGCTCAAGTGTGGGCATAAACATATGAATCCCCATATTTTTAAGCTTTGGTTCAAGCTTCATAAATGAAAATAGCTCAGCATCAAAATTTGGAATAATAACATCCAATGATTCCTTTTCGTTAATGTAAGTTAATCTTTCCAAAAGCAAATCGGTGCCGGAAGTAGGATATGGTATTTGGTATGTGCGATCAACTATATCGTGCATGTAAATACCCGGCTCAAGCGATTCGTATGCCAAACCAATTATGGTGGCATCAAACGACTTAGCTTCAAGCAATCCACGTATAACAGCAACGCCCGGGCCAGGATTATCGATGGCATTTAACCCCGTAACAGCAATTTTGATTTTAGGCCGCATTTTGATTTTCAATTAATGAATATAATTTAAGCAAATTAATAAAATCAGATACATCCTTATCAATAGTTACTACATCAGCATTGTATCTGCCGATAAGAACCTGGTTAATTTCATCAATAGATTTTTCCTGTTTCAACATTTCAATTATTTCAACTCCAATTGGATTTACCGAATATGATTCTCCTGTAGTAGGGTTAAAAACAAATCCCGAATCGCTGACAGCAATATTTTTATTTATGTTCATGTTAAGTATGATGTTAGTTAATAAAAATTATTAGTAGCATAATAACCTATAAATAACTGATTAATTATCCTCTTTTAATTTTTTAACACAATTTAATTATGCAAGAATACAACTTTGATATTTCATAGGTGTTATGAAATTTTGTATTAATTGTATAAGATTTTAAGGTAGCTATTATACTTTCGGTTATTTTAGGCTGTAATAAACTAACTAAAAAAGTAGTTGAACTGGGTTGCATACATAACAACCCAGCAATACACTTAAGGGAGGAGTGCTCCCTTATTTATCGTTTAATCCATTTTCCTGTTTCCATAATTTTGCCTTTTTTATCAATTAGCCTATAAAAGTATATGCCTGATTTTATTGATTCTGTGTTGATTGTATTAGCATTTGAGTTAACTATTTGACTAATTAAAACTTGTCCGCTTATGTTTATTAGTTCAAAGTCCAGTTGTTTGTTATTAGTTTTAATATTTAACCGGTTTGTACCCGGATTTGGAAAAACTGTTGTTACTTGTTTACCCATTGGAATTTCTTGTGTCCAAACAATTAGTCCATCACTATTTACTTTGGCAATATAAATATCTCTTTCCTGATCTTGTGTTTCATAATCATATCTACAGCCAACCATAAGGCAACCACCATCATTTGTGGCCAAAATACTATATAGTACGTAATAGGCATCACCCCCATACCAATACTCCCAAATTGGGGTTATATCAGAATCAATCTTTATTAAATGAAACCATGAATCAAAGGTGCTGTAAAAAGGATTGGAATAATCAAAATTAGAAGTTCCACCAACATAAATGTTATTTTCATTTTTATTTACCCCGTTATACATTGCAGGGTGATCTCTATAAGTGTTCTTTTTAAATGTATTATAATTAACTAATTCGCCTGAATCCGTTATTGATAATACATTTAGCGCATAGTTGTTGGGAGGTTCTGCACCGCGTTTTCCACAAATTAGAATTTTATTTTGGTTAAAGTAACTTGGCGAATAAAAATCGTAAACCTGCAATGGAATAGAATCTATATCAATAATTTCAAAATCCTTATTGAGCGTAAGTCTTTGTCCAGAAGTTCCAAAAATATTTGTAAAATGGCTAACAAAAGCATAGTATTTTGAACTATCTTGTTTTTCAATTATATCAAAAGAAAAATGCAATGGTACATCGGATGTATAAAAAACAGAATTAATAGAATCACCACCTAAATTTAATTTATAAAAAAAGACATCATTATTATTAAAAGTGTTTCCATTGTTGTTAGTATCAATACGAGTTGTGTAACCTGTTAATACAAAATTTGTATCAGAATCTAATATTGAGTTCATATATGAAAACCATCTGCTATTAGGAATAGCAAGGAACTTCTCATCTTCAATTTCAAGATTTAAGTTCAATTTCAAATACCATAGTTTTGATATGTTAGGATATTCAAGTAATTCGGTACCTAAGATAT
>CAYWRM010000025.1:0-58406 GCA_964460905.1 uncultured Lentimicrobiaceae bacterium | reverse complement strand
TTATTGTTGATGGTATAATTTCTACAGAAAATGAACGTTAGTGTTAATGGTTATTAGTTATTGGTTATTAGTTATTGGTTATTAGTTATTAGTTATTGGTTATTAGTTATTGGTTATTAGTTATTGGTAATTAGTTATTGGTAATTAGTTATTGGTAATAAGGTGAATATATTTATGCATTTAATCATTCATTCATTTAAGCATTTAATCATTCATTTAATCATTAACTCATCAAACATAAACAAAAGAGAAGTCAAATAATAATGCAAGCAGTTTCATATATATCAAATTTCAAGTTTTCATTTAGATTATTAGCATTAACTGCTTTTATATTTTTTGGATTAACAACTATTGCCCAACATGCAACAACGTACGATGAAGCAATTACTTACGGAGATCAACTCTATATTAATTCCGAGTTAATTAACGCCAAAGCGTATTACCAGCAAGCACTAAAGATTAAACCAAATGATGAATATGCAAAAGAAAGGATTTCAATAATAGTAGAAAAAATGAAATCATCGATGGCTGCTGAGGATGAATTTTATGATATTATTGACTTTGCAGATAAATTATACGATGAAAACAAATTACATGAGGCAACTGCCCAATACAAAAAAGCCTTAAAAATTATCCCTGATGACGAATATGCGTTAACTAAAATTAGAGAGATAATTACTTTTCAAACAAATGAAGAAGATAAAATTAATTCATTTAATAAAGCAATGGCAGCAGGAAAAGTTTATGTTGCCGACAAAGAATATGATAAAGCAATAGCCAGCTTTACGGAAGCTATAAGTATTTTTCCCGATAACAGCTCACCAATAAATGAAATTAATAATGTCAACACTCTTAAGTCAGAATATGAACAAAGAGAGAATATATTCCTGCAAAAGGTGGAAGAAGCTGAAAGGTTCCTACTCATCAAAAACTACTCTGAAGCATTAAACTCATATATTGAAGCTGATAAAATTCTTCCTGAAAACGAAGATGCTAAAATAAAAATTACAGAAATAAAGCCGCTAGCTGAAAAGCAAAGAAAATATAATAAACAAGTTGATAAGGCTGATGAATTCTACATTTCAAAGGATTTCATTTCGGCACGTGATAGCTATTTGCAAGCTTCTGGTACTTGGTCCGAAAAAAACTATCCTATTGATATGATAGCAAAAATTGATGAGAAACTTGAAGATGAGAAGAAAAATCTTGAAAGTAATTATTCGCGCTATATAATAGGTGGCGACAGCCTAATGGAACTTGATGAATATAAGCAGGCTGTTGGAAAGTACAACCTGGCATTGAACCTTAAACCTGATGAAGCATATCCAAAAGCAAAATTATTGGAAATTGAATCGTTTTTCGAGAATCAGAGAAAGGCTTTTGAGGCAAATTACGATGTTATGATTACAAGTGCCGACAGTGCCTTTAATGCTGGATCATATTACTTAGCCCGCGAAAAATATGAAACTGCAATTGAGGTTAAGCCCGACAATCAATATCCTCAATCTCAATTAGATATTATTGAAAATAAATTGATTGAAATTGCTGCTATCGATAATATTAATAAAGCATATAACGATCTGATTTCTCAAGCTGATAATCTATATAACACTGGCAATTATGACCTTGCCATTAATAAATACAAAGAAGCACAGGCTCTTAAATCTGTTGAAAAGTATCCACAGGAAAAAATTAATGCAATAATGCTGATGCTTGCAAATGAAGCTAAACAAAAGCAAATTGATGAAAAATATAATGAGATTATTATAGTTGCAGTAAGGCAGCTTAATCAAGATAAACTTGACGAAGCCAGGAGCTCATTTGTTAATGCAACAGAGCTTAAGCCTAATGAAATAATGCCTAAGCAGCAAATAAGTAAAATTGATAGCTTAATAATTATAAAGGCTAACCTCGCTAAAATAAAGCAGCAGTACGATAATTACATAAAAGAAGGTGACTCACTTAACAATCAAAAAGAGTATTCGAAAGCCATTATTAGTTTCGATATGGCAATTGCTTTAATCCCTGAAAACAAAATAGTACGACAAAAAAAACTAGCTGTTGAAACTACTCAAATTAACATACAAAAAGAAGCCGATCGCACAAAGGCTTATAATGATGCATTAGCAAAGGGTGACAAACTTTTTGAGGATGGCAGCTTTGAGCTTGCACGTGTTGAATTTGAAAAAGCCAGAACTTTAAAGAATGATCAGGAATATCCAAGACAACGTTTGCTGGATATTAGTGATGCACTCATAAGGCTTGAGGCAGAGCACGAAAAAAGGTTTACTGAATCAATAGTTAAAGCTGATAATTTCTTTGAGCAAGGGCATTATGAGGATGCAGTTATAAAATACCAACTAGCTAACAGTATTAAACCAGGAAAAAAATATCCTCAACAAAAAATAGCAGAATGTAATAGTTTCATTGCTGAAAGATTAAAACAGTTAGCAGCAGAATATTCTGTCGCCATTGCTAATGCTGATAAGTTATATGCATCAAAAATTTATGATAAGGCAATTATTTCATATCGAAAAGCAGGAAACATTAAGTCTGATGAAACCTACCCAGCTGAAATGATTGAGAAAATCAGCAAGTACATTGAAGAAAATTCCATAGTGGATATTATTAACCAAAGCGATACTATTTCTTCCGGTATTAGTGAAAGAGTTGATTTTGACCCTGTTAAAATAAGTGTAAGAAAAAGCAATTACATTTTCATGAAAGCTAAAAACCTAAATGGCAAACCGTTTAAAATTATATTCAGTTACGGAAGCGATTCGGGGAAACAAGGAGGTTTTGTGGTTCAAATTGTAGAAGGTGAAGTATTTAATGATTATATAATACGAGTAGGAAACCAGTATAAATGGTTTTCAGAAGATAACAACTGGTTCACAATAGTTCCAGAAAATGGTGATGTAGAAATTACTATGCTTCGAATATCGAAAGGTTATTAAATGGAGAATAAGGAAATACTCATTCTTATTGATAAGATAAGCAAAGAAATTATTGTTGCCAAAGATAAGCTAACCCTATTACACTCAAGAGCTGAGCTTTACACCAAAATACAAGAACACAGCAAAGCCATAAACGATTATATTGCAATACTTAAAATAGATCCTAATGACAGAGAATCACAAGCAAAACTAGATATGCTTCAAACAATTGTTAGGTATACAAATACCGACATATTCGCCAGTACAAATACTAACCTTGACCCTTGGATGGATTAGTTAATTTTGTTGCGACCTTAACATTGTAAGAATAGTTAACCAAGCCCTAAATATAATCTATTTCTCAAATTTAACCCAGATTATGCATTGGAACTTCGTTATGAGAGCTACAAGTACAATAAAATATAAGGTTTTGAAATGAAAGCATAGCACCGCTATGGTTAGGCTTCAAAACCTAACAGGGTGGTATATTTTGCTGTAATTGTAGTTCGGAATAGATTTTCTAATGCATATTCCGGGTATAAAGTTCTCCCTAGCATTATTCAATTGGTAATAAAAATTAGTTTTTAACCCAATTCAAATGTTGTTACACCAAATATATGTTCTCTTATAATTTCAGGTTCATTATTTGTATACATTCTGGCAGTTTCGAAAACCTTTTCCATTCTATATTTGTCAATCAATTCTACTGCATGTTTATTCGTTTCAGGAATATCAATAAATATTTTCTCGTTCTGTGGTATTTTTGAAAGTGCCGAACTAATTAAAGTATCTGCAATTTTTTCGTTTTCTGCAAAAGCAGGACCAATTTTATATCCTTCTCTACAATTTCTCAGTACTATATATCCACACATTTCTTTATCCTTTCTAATCCCAATAGATATATGTTGTGGATGATAAATCCAATAATTAAGAAATTGTTCTCTTTCAGTAGGAAATATTTGTTTGTCAAAGTTATTTAATTCAATAAAATCCATTTCCTCAATAACAAAAGCTGCTTTTGCATCTTTGTATGTTCCGAGATTATTAAAACCGTATCGAATATTGTTATAGGCAAACTTAAATCCACTTTTTTCATAATTCTGCTGTTGCTCAACAACTCCATCCAATCCAATATTACGGTTACCAAGATATTGCATACCATGATTCCATAATTGCAGACCAAATCCTTTTCCACGATATTCAGGTACTACAATATAAAACCCAATAAATCCATAAGCATTATCATAAGCTATTGCAGAAATACACCCAATAAGTTCGCTATTTAATTCCATAATAAAAAACCCATCCGGATAACTATTATAAAAACAATGTTCATCATTAATTCCTGGATTCCATCCTTCTTTGTAGGCTAAATCTATCACAAAACCCATTTCCTGTTTTCGCATATGCCTGATTACTGGTTGAGTTTTCATAACTTACATATTAAAGTAAAGTATAAATGAATTTTTGTCATCAAAACAAGTATAGCACAACAACAGATACTACACCACCAACAAGCATAATGACAGCCGTATACGGAAGGATTGACTTAGCCTTAACCCCTGTAATAGAGAGCAGCGGAATAGCCCAAAATGGCTGAATCATATTAGTTAGCTGATCGCCATAAGCCAGAGCCATAATTGTTTTTGGAACAGAGACACCCAATTGTTGAGCAGCATCCATTAATATTGGCCCCTGAACAGCCCATTGCCCTCCCCCACTCGGAACAAAGAAATTTACAACAGCTGCACTAAAAAATCCATAAACAGGAAGAGTTTCAGTAGAAGATACAGAGACCAGACTTTGTGTAAATACCTCTACTAACCCTGAATAATTCATCAATCCCATTATTCCTGCGTAAATTGGAAACTGAATCATAATACCGCTGGAAGATGAAATAGCTGAATTAACTGCTTTCATAAATTGCTCTGCGTTAGCATACAGTAACAGCCCCATGGATAGTAAAATAAGGTTGATAAGGTTAATATTCAATGCTGATAAGCCGTATAAATAAAACTGGTAACCAGCTAAAAAAGCAAGCACAACGCCTAACGCAAATCCCATATATTGTCGCTTAACTTCACCATGTGTAATTGATTCTGTTTCTGGTAATTCATTATTCTCAGTAAAAGTGTGTGATTTAACTCTAGATATTAAAAAAAATGTTAGAGGTATTAGCACTAGAAATAATGCATAAAGGGTTAGATTCATACTTGAGAAAATAGTTTCATTTACCGCCATAGATCCTATTTTATCGTAAAGAAAATGATTAATCTCAGCTACTTTCAATGGTGCAGAACCACTTAAACCGCCATGCCAAACCATCATACCTGAGTATGCTGCAGCAACTAACAATGGATAATTGAGTTTCATTGATACACGCTTTGCATATTCTGCAATTGCGCGTGCAAGTAAAGCACTGAATATCAAACCCAATCCCCAGTTAAAACATGACAACAGAATACTAAATAATGCAGTGATTATTATTGCACTTGTTCCGTTTTTTACTCGTGAAAGAATTAATTTTATCAGGTTCTGAAATACCGGAGTTAAAGCCAACACATTTCCCAGTACCAAAATCAGCATCATCTGCATAGCAAAAGTAAGCAGATCCCAAAACCCCATCTGGTAAAAGTTAAGAAGTTGCAAGGGGTAGAAGCCTACTCCTCCATCACCAGGAGATGTAAAAAACAATGCAAGAAAATAAACCACAAAACTTAGGATAATTGCAAGCATTAATGGTGATGGAATTATACTTTTTGAGCTTCGGTTTACCATAGTTAAATTACTTCAGGTTTATTGTTCTATTGTTCATTTATTATGGTAAAATTACATTTTATTATTAATAACTTACTTATGTATTTAATGAAATTAGATATGTATTTTTTTTATATATTTACATCTGATTGAAAATCTAAACAAATGAAAATTTTTTCTGTAGATAAAATTAGAGAAGCCGATGCCTTTACTATCAAAAATGAACCCATTTCCTCAATTGATTTAATGGAAAGAGCAGCAACACAACTATTCAACTGGATTCATAATCATGTTAAAACCGAAAAAACAATTTACATCTTTACGGGATTAGGAAACAACGGTGGAGATAGTCTTGCCCTTGGAAGGATACTTGCAAACAACGGTTATCTTGTAACAATTAACATTATTCGATATTCTGAAAAAACATCTCATGACTTCCAGATAAATTATAAAAGACTAAGTGGAATTTCAGGAATAACAATAGATGATATTAGTGAAGTAAGTGATATTCCTGAAATTGAAACAAATGCAGTAGTTATAGACGCAATTTTCGGATCGGGATTAACCAGACCGATAAAGGGAGCCATAGGTGAAATAATAAAGCACATTAATAAACAAAAAGTAATAACAATTTCCATCGATATACCAACAGGACTTTTTTCGGATAGCTGCTCAATTGGAGAAAAGAGTGAAATTATTAAAGCTGATTATACTTTGTCATTTCAATTTCCCAAATTAGCATTTTTATTACCCGAAAACGAAATGTATATAGGGAACTGGGAAGTGTTAGACATAGGGTTGAGTCATGATTATATTAATTCAACACCAACTAAAAACAATTTTATTATTAAAGAAGATATTGTCCCCGTTTTAAAGGGACGTTCAAAATTCTCGCACAAAGGCACCTATGGACATGCACTACTTATTGCAGGAAGTTATGGAAAGATGGGAGCAGCAATTTTAGCATCCAGGGCTTGCCTAAGATCAGGGGTTGGTTTATTACACACTCATGTACCAAGGGTAGGATTACAGATACTACAAACGGCATCTCCGGAAACAATGTTAAGTATTGACAGGTATGACAATTATTTCTCGGAAGTGCCTGATATTGGTATATACAATGCTATAGGTATTGGGCCTGGCTTAGGTATGGAACACCAATCGCAAATGGCAATGAAATTGTTAATCCAAAATAGTCCAAGCCCTTTAGTGATAGATGCAGATGCCCTAAATATACTTTCAGAAAATCCAACCTGGCTTGCTTTTCTACCTCAAAGAAGCATACTTACTCCTCACCCTAAAGAATTTAAAAGATTAGTAGGTGATTGGGAAAACGATTTCGAACGACTCGAGAAACAAAGAAATTTGGCACAAAAACATGGAATTTATATAGTACTAAAAGGAGCAAATACAAGCGTTTGCTTTCCTGATGGTCAATGCTATTTTAACTCAACTGGAAATCCGGGGATGGCTACTGCTGGCAGTGGTGATGTATTAACGGGTATAATTACCGGACTGCTAGCTTCCGGATATTCATCAGGTGTTGCTGCAATTCTAGGGGTTTACATTCACGGTCTTGCCGGAGATATAGCCGCCAAAGAAAATGGTTATGAAGCATTGGTTGCAGGAGATATAATTGATAAACTAGGTGAGACGTTTATAAAGTTATCTACTAAACATTAAATTCTGATTCAAAAAAAAAGCTGCCCTGAGTTATCAAAGCAGCTATTAATTTAAAAATATGAATTCTTAAATTTCTTCTGTTTCAACAATCTTGGCAAGCAAGTCAGCATAAGGTACCATTAAATATTTGCCACCTTCAAATTCAAACTCAGTTCCTGAAAACTTCTTGTAAAACACAGTATCACCAACAGCAATCCCGGCATTTTCAATATTGCCAATAGCAACTACTTTTGCATATTGTGGTTTTTCTTTTGCAGAATCAGGAATAATTATACCTGTAGCAGTTTTTTGCTCAGATTTATCATCACTTATATCAAGTAATACATTTTCGTTTAACGGTTGTAATTCTTTCATTTTATTTTATGTTTAGTATATTTAAATTTTTAACTTTTTAACTCTCAACTTTTAACTTTTTAACTTTTAAACTATATCCCCAAAAGTGAATTAATTCTATTTTTATCAAAACCAACTATCATTTCTCCAGCTATATCAGTTTGTGGTACACCTTGTTGCCCGCTTCTTTTTGTCATAGCTTCGGCAGCCTTTTGGTCTTTTGAAACATCAATATCAGCAAATCTGATCCCATTTTTCTTCAAATGAGTTTTAAGTGTTGTACACCAGCTACAAGTGGGAGTTGAATAAACTGTTACTCTCTTTTGTGGAGTATCATTATCAGAAACCTTTGCTGAAAATAAAGCGCTTTCAAAAAGTGATTTATAATAACTGTCATCATTACAGCCTTTAACAGTTTTTTCAAATTTACCGCCTTGGAAAACCAGTAAAGTTGGAGCTGAAGTTACCCCGTATTCTGTGTGGATATCCCTAACCTGAGTTACATCAGCAGCCACCACATTTACATCAAGCCCTTGTTCAAGAACATGTTCAATATTTTTATAGCTACATTCACTCGTTTCAGAACCTTTTTTAAACAATAGCACATAATTACGAGCATCTTCCTTTAATAAAGATTGCATCTCATCATGTGAACTAATATTTCTTAGTGTCATACTTATCAATTTCTAATTTACATATCAAACTATATGCCAATACAACTATGCGGCAAATAAAGTCATTACTGACAAGTTAGACATGAATATCAAGCTAATGCTACTGACAAAATTGCACTCAACCTGTTTAGTAAACAAATGGAATAAGCTTATTAGTATTCTTCTGGTACTCTATATATGAAGGGAAATGAGCTATTAACTGTTTTTCTTCATATTGAATTTTCATTAATAAAATAATCAGTAATATCAGCAACGCCGCAAATCTATACAACGAAAAATAATCAATAATAAGTGGCAGTATCGCAATCAATTGGGCAATATACATTGGATGTCTGATAATTCGATATGGACCTGATGTTACTAATTCGCTGTTTTGTTTAACAGTTGGAGTAAAATTAACATTTCGTATTTTTACCACGTAAATGGCATGTATCGCAAGAAATATACCGGCACTCTCGATAAGCAACCCTGCAGGATTATTTGACAGAACGGAACCAGAAATAGCAATATATAACAAACAACCAAGCTGAACCGCTACTAAGAAATATGGATATCGTTTACAAGTAGTCATAGCAACAGTTTCTAAAAAAATGTTGACTTTGAATGCTTTTTTCTAGTTGCAAGTAGAGAGAAAGTTTATTATCCAAAGCCAACGTGCAAATTTAATAATAATGTACACTATGTTGAAACATTTACTAATTTTGATCAGTATAATTGTTGAACGAATAAAAACAAGATACAGTGCATTCAATTACTATAGTCTTCAAAATAAGAATAAATTCCCATTATAGGAATATATTGAAACCATAAAAAATTGCATAGCCCTGTCTATTATGCAATTACATATTATTGCACGATCTTTGCTAATTATTACGCGTACACAAAACTTACTACTATGAACGGAATATTTAAAATGCCAGCAAATGCAGCAGTCTTGCTAATTGTTTTAATTGCAGTGCTTGCAACAAACGGATGTAAAAATAACGATCCTATTACGCCCTCAGCAAAAACTAATTTTGGTGATTTGAAAATTAACCCTGAGTTCAAATTCTCGACAACAAAAGAGCTTGATGTAAACCTTGAAGTAATTAGTAGTAATCCACAGGAACCTCCACATAGATTTAATATATATAATGGCAACCCTGAGCAAGGAGGTAAATTAATTATATCTGGTATAACCGATCCATACAGTAGTTTCCAAACTAACGTTAAAATTCCAGCATATGTTACAGAGCTTTATGTTACTAACCAAAATGTAAATAACGAAATTGAAACAGTAGTTGTTGATGCAACTGGTAATTCTATTAATTACAGTTTCGACACTGGCGTTTATAAATCTGCAGGATATAAAAGTGTAAATACTACATATGCTGATCCTGGATGTACTAATCCAACAAATGCTACCATCCTCACAGGATCGTACAGCACAAAAAACATTGATAATAATACCACATATAGAGTAGCAGAAAACACTACCGTAACAATTACCACAAAAGCTGATTTTAAAGGTGGAACCCTTATAGTTTGTGGTACATTAATAATAAAAGAGATAAAAGCTAACAACAGTGGAGGTGATTTTGTAATTTCATCAAGTGGAAATGTTGAACTTGAAAAAGGTAACGTTGACAAAGACCTTACAAACTTTATTAACTATGGAACCATTGAAATAGAAAGCCAAACTACAATAAAAGATTTTAATTTAGAAAATCATGGTATTTTCATTGTTGATGTTGTAGGTAATGGAGCCGATGGAATTAATGCTCAAACTGAGGATTTCTATAACTACGGAACAATGACCATTGATGGTAATTTTAATAATAATGACAAAAGCTTCAATAGTGGCACACTAACAATCGACGGGCATTTTAACACAAATGGAAATAATAGGGAGTTTACAAACGAGTGCAAAATGATAATCGGCTTGAATTTTAATGCAAATGGTACATTTAACAATGAAGATGGAGCATATGTTAGTGTTGGGCAAAATACCACATTTGGAGGTAGTTCAACCATAAATATGGGAGCACAAAGTTTAATCACAACAGTTAGTAACTTAACTATTAATGATAAAATAGTTGGCCCATCTGCATCTTGTGCCAGATTTGATGTAGGAAATAATTTAAGCTTTGGTGGAGGAAGCGATGTTTCAGGTTATGTTGACTTTTGTGATGCAACTTCTGGTGGTTCCGGTGATCATCAAAATGGAGTTTTAGGAACAAACGTAACTTTCGATTGTTCATGTTATGTGCCTACAACAAGTTGTAATGCAGGTGCTGGAACTCCTCCTGTAACTGATACTGATAATGATGGTTGCCCTGATAATCAGGATGATTACCCTAACGATCCACTAAGATGCTCAAATGATTACTATCCAAACGAAACTGATTTCACAAGCCTCGCGTTTGAAGATTTATGGACAGGTTACGGTGATTATGATTTTAACGACCTTGTTATGCAAACAAACTACAAAATCGTAAAAAATTATAGTAGCAAAATAGTTGAAGTTTATGCACAATTTCATATTGCAGCCGTTGGTGCAGGCCTAAATAATGGTTTTGGTGTAGAGTTTGACGTTCCTGCCAATGATGTAACAAGTGTAACCGGAATACAAAAAAATGGTTCAGCAGTTACTTATAAAGCTAGTGATGTTGAAGATGGTCAAACCAATGCAGTTGTAATTGTTTATGATGCTATTAATAGTCATTTAGGTGGTTCAATGATAAACACTGAAGCCAACGGAACTACAATGGAAATCGAAACAATAACAGTTCATATTTTGTTTACAGAAGCCCAATCTTCCATTGGTACTCCACCTTATAATCCATTCATTTTTGTAGGACAAAATAGAGGTAAAGAAATTCATAAAATTGATGACTCACCCACTGATCTTGCTAACCTAAGTTTATTTGGTCAAGGACACGATGATTCCGACCCAAATATTGGCAGATATTATGTTTCATCAACAAACTTACCCTGGGCCATTGAAATACCTTATAACTATGAATGGCCTTACGAAAAAGTTGACATTCTGAACGCTTACTTAAAGTTCCAAAATTGGGCCGAAACTTCAGGAGACGAAGATGATGATTGGTATGAAGTAGATAATTCTACTTATAGAAACCAAAGTAATATCTATCAAACACCCGCACAATAATAATTAATTTATCGAATATAATGGTTAGGAGGCTGTCTTTTGGGCAGCCTCTTTTTTTTTTGCAAAAAAGAGTAAAACTAATTGTTGGCATACTACTTTCTAAGTACATTTGTAAGCTTAAAATCCAAAAATAGAAGTATGAGGAAAATAAGTATAACTGGCAATCATGGTGCAGGGATAAAATCAGATTGCAAAGTTCAGTTTGAATTGCTTCAAGATGGAGGCATTCAAGTTAATATCAAGAGTAAAGTTAATGCATTATATGGAAAATCAATAGAAAAACTTGCGCGTGAAATACTTTCGTATTTTAATATTGAAAACGCAAAGCTTTCCATTGAAGATACCGGAGCTCTTGATTTCGTTTTGGCAGCTAGAATAGAAGCTGCCATTAAAATGATAGTTGATACTGATAAAGAATTTTTAATTCCTCTAATTGAAAGTAATCAAAATTCGACGAAAAAAGATCAATTCAGATTTTCGCGTTTGTATTTACCTGGCAACAGTCCGAAATTAATGATAAATGCAGGAATCCATAAACCAAATGGGTTAATACTTGATCTTGAAGATGCTGTTGCACCTGATAAAAAATTTGAAGCTAAATTTCTTGTAAGGAATGCTTTACGTAGCCTAAACTTTTGTGGTGCTGAACGTATGGTAAGGATAAATCAAATTCCGCTCGGACTTGATGACCTCGATTTTATTGTACCTCATTATGCAAATCTGATCCTTGTACCTAAATGTGAAAGTGCTGATGAGCTACATCAGGTTAATAAAAAAATTGATGAGCTCAAAAAACAATATAATATTGACAACAATGTGTGGCTAATGCCAATTATTGAAAGTGCCAAAGGTGTAATGCATGCCTATGAAATTGCTCAAGCCGCCGACAATGTGGTGGCACTGGCAATTGGACTTGAAGATTACTCTGCCGACCTTGGAACCAGAAGAACTTTTGAAGGAAAAGAATCATTTTTTGCCAGAAGTATGATTGTTACAGCTTGCGTAGCCACCGACATACAAGCAATCGATTCTGTTTTTTCAGATGTAGGAAATATGGAAGCACTTGCAGAAAACGTACGCACTTCGAAAGGGCTGGGTTTCGACGGAATGGGTTGTATCCATCCCAGACAAATAGCTGTTATACATGAAAATTTTGCACCTGAAAAAGCAGAAATCGAAAAGGCCAAAAAAATTGTAATAGCTTTCAACGATGCAAAAGAAAAAGGACTTGGTGTAGTATCACTAGGGTCCAAAATGATTGATGCGCCAGTTGTTAAACGAGCTCAAAATACAATCACACTTGCAATTAACACAGGTAAACTTAATAAAGACTGGATGAAATGAAAAAATATGATAAACTCATAAAAAATGCCGTTGGCAGAATGGTTCCTACCATAATTAACGGAGAAGAACACATACCATTTAAAGGAGTTGGAAAACACCGGCCAACAGGTCGCCGATACGGACCAAAAATTGCCAGCTGTGCTGATTATCCAGATGATGGAAATAAGGAAGTTGCCTCATTAAAAGAAGCTCTTATTAAAGCTGGTTTAGCTGACGGCATGACAATCTCAACTCATCACCACTTTCGTAATGGAGATTTGATAGCAAATAAACTTTTTGATATTGCACACGAACTCGGAGTAAAAAACCTGCGCTGGTATCCTTCAGCTTCATTTCCTTGTCAGGAAGGGTTAATTGCATACCTCGAAGATGGAACTATAAACCGTATTGAAGGAAGTATGAATGGCCCTCTGGGGAAATTTGCTTCTGAAGGTAAAATGCAAGGATTAGGTGTATTGCGTTCGCATGGTGGTAGATATCAAGCAATACAAGATGGTGAAGTGAAAATTGACATTGCTATAATTGCAGCACCTACAGCCGATCCATTTGGTAATGCAAATGGAGTTAATGGTGATGCAGCATGTGGTTTATTGGGGTTTGCATTAGGCGACTCACAGTATGCTGAAAAAGTTATAGTTGTTACTGATAATCTTGTTCCATTCCCATGCATCCCCTGGCAAATTCAGGGTAATTATGTTGATTATGTAGTAAAAGTTGACAAAGTAGGTTTGGCAGAGCGAATTGTATCAGGTACAACAAAAATAACCAAAAGCCCCGACAGGCTTCTAATTGCAGAAATGACAGCCAAATTTTGCGAAGAAGCAGGTTTAATTTATGATGGCTTTTCATATCAGGCCGGAGCCGGAGGAACTGCATTATCAATTGGAAACTACTTTGGTGATATATTGCGTAAAAATAATTGGAAAGCCCGTTTTATACGTGCCGGAAGTAACCAATATCCTGTCGAGCTTCTTGAAGAAGGATTAGTAGAATATATCCTTGACGGACAAACATTTGATCTTGAAGGAGTACGATCAATGCGCGAAAACCCAAACCATGTTGACACTTCACCATTTACATCATACAACTATCACGGCAAAGGCAATTTTGCCGGAATGGTTGATATTGTTGTACTTGGGGCGACTGAAGTTGATGTTAATTTTAATGCTAATGTTGTAACCCATTCTGATGGCTACCTATTGCATGGAATTGGTGGCTGGCAAAATACCCTTGCCGGGAAGACTACTATTATGCCTATTCCTTTATTCCGCGATAGGATTCCGGTTATTCGTGATGAAGTAACAACAATTTGTGCCCCCGGTGAATTAATTGACGTTATTGTTACCGAACGTGGTATTGCAATTAATCCGTTACGGAAAGATCTCATTGAAAAAACCAAGGACTCGGGATTACCAATAAAAACAATTCAAGAGCTTAAAGATGAAGCTGAAGCCATTTGTGGTGTGCCTGAGAAAGTTGAACTAAGTGACGAAATAATTGCTGTTATTAAATGGGTTGATGGCACCGTTATTGATTCTGTCAGAAAAGTGATTGTTTAGCATTTCGACCCGCCGGGTTGGAAAAAACCCGTCGGGTCGAAAAATGCAAAATCCTCTATTTAGGTAGTTCGGGATTGCAAATCCCGAACAGCTCATTAATAAAATACTTGCTCTTTAGGATTTGAAATCCAAAAGTTATTAATTGTATATTTACAATTATCAACTAAACTCTTAGTTATAAAAATCAAAAAAATATGCTTAGTCTAGGGCATATTTTATTGGTAAATTATATTGTACCCGAACAGCATTTCCATTTTGCATACCTGGTTTCCATTTTGGCATTGAGCTAATAACACGTAATGCTTCTTCATCACATCCCGATCCAATACCTCTAAGTAGTTTTACTTCATTAACGCTACCATCCTTCTCAATTACAAAGGTTATAAACACTCTACCAGATACTTTAGCATTTTTTGCAGTCTCTGGATACGAAATATTCTCACCAAGATAAGACATTAGTTTTTTTTCTCCACCTGGAAATTTCGGCATAACTTCTACAACACTATAAATAGTGTCCGCATCTTTTTCATCCAGTACAAATTTAATGGGTAAATTATAGCTTACATTAACTGCCTCACCCCTTTGCGTTCCTGGCTTCCAATTTGGCATAGCAGAAACAACACGAACAGCCTCCTCATCACAACCTCCACCAATTCCCTTCAATACTTTGGCATCTGTAACACTCCCATCAGTATCAATTACAAAGTTAACAAATACTCTTCCTTGAATGCTTTTGTCTTTTGCTTCTTTTGGATAATGAATATTTCCCGACAGATAAGCCGATAAAGCTTTCATACCACCATAATATTCAGGCATTGTTTCTACAACGGTAAAAATGCTTTTATCAATCGTATTTTCGGTTTTATAAGAGAAAATACCTTCAATTTCTATTTCGTCTGCTATAAGCTTATATGAATAATTCCCTGCAGGTATTGCTCCCCCATCATTAGGCCTCCATGTTGCACCGAATGTCCCAGGGCCCCAGCTTCCACCAAAAAATGAATTTATCAACATACCATTTTTATCGAATAGATTCAATTTTGTATTTCGATCTTTTCCAATGGAAACTAAAAAAACAACATACCCATCATCAGGATATGTGAGAGTTTGTAATGAGATACTGTCCGGATGAATTGTAGTTGCTGAATTTTCATAAAACACAACATCATCTTTCAGACCATCATCCTGTTGCACCGGACCCGAACATGCAAAAAACACCAGATTCAAAGCCACAAGAGCCATCAACACTTTAACTGAAAAGCGTAACGGACTTTTTACTTTATTAATCATAAATAACCTCCTTTTTAAAAGTGAATAACTAAAATTATGTGTTAGAATATTTGTATTAATAATACTTGAATTCTCAATCAATAACTTGCTGTATGCCACAACATCGGGATAAGCAGCAACCACATCATTATCAGCAATAAACTCATGGTTTTCCTTAATGGATTTCCTTACCTGATATGCCAAAGGATTAAACCATTGAATAATAATAATAATCTCCGCTATAATTAAATCAATTGAGTGTTTTTGATGTATATGTATTTTTTCATGTTCTATAATCTTTTCAACTTCAGTATTATTTTCATATAGTTCTTTATGAATAAATATATAGTTGAAAAAAGAAAAAACAGGTGTGCCTGACTTAGTAAAAATAAAACTCAAGCCTCTATGAATTAATACTTTCGATTTGTAAAAAAACATTGACAACTGAATCAATCTGAAGCTAAATTTTAATAATGAAAATACTACTCCTACAAAATAAATCAACATTAATATGTCAAAAAATGCAAAGTCATTATTTGAAGCCGAACTCTGTACCTCATTACTTCCACCATAAATTACTACTTCACCCAAACTATACTCCACCAAACTATAAACAGGTGCAGTAATTAATACATTATTTCCATGCTCAAAAAATAACTCCGGAATACTAAAATTAAATGTTGGGAGAAGTAAAGAAACGAAAATGGCAAATAATAAATAAAATCGGTTAAAAATCAGGTATGCTTCTCGCTTAAACAACAATAAATAAAAAACATAAAATATTGTAAGGCTTAGCGATGACTGTATGATATAAATAAAGATGTAATTCATTGCTCTATTTTTTCTTTTTCCTAATAATCTCCTTATCCAATAAACGTCTTAATTCCTCAAGTTCACTCAAACTTAAATCTTCCTCATTTGCAAAAAATGATGTTAACGCCTTATATGAACTTCCAAAATAATTTTGAACAAAGCCTTTAAAATATCTTTTTCGGTAAACCCTCTTATCAACCAAAGGAAAATATTCATGCGCCTTACCATAAGCTACATAACCAACGAAGCTCTTTTTTTCAAGTATTCGTATTATTGTTGATACAGTATTATATGCAGGTTTAGGCAAAGGCAATTCGTCAAGAATATCTCTAACATATCCCTTTTTCAATTTCCACAGTACCTGCATTATCTGTTCCTCTGCTTTTGTAAGGTACTTCATAGTCCTTTTTTTTTTACTATAACTAATTTTTTAGTTATATATTGCAAAGTAAATGAATTATTTATGATTTGTCAAGTAATTAACTAAGTTTTTAGTTATAAAAGAACATTGTGCCAATCCAAATTTATAAAATTTGAAATGAATAATTTTGAGAACATTTTTAAGACTATGAGATACAGCAATTTTGACCCAATTACATAAGCTAATTTAGACCCAATTAAAAATAGCAAATTATTTATAAAAAATGTAATATTTAACGATTTATATGAGTAATTTTGCATTGTTAATAAAATAACAATCATTTAAAAAAATATAGCTATGGATCTGAATAAAATAATGAATGATCTGGAGAAGAAACATCCTGGTGAGGCAGAATACTTGCAGGCTGTTCGTGAAGTGCTTGAATCAATTGAGGATGCTGTAAGTGAAAATCCACATTTTGAATCAGCCGGAATTATTGAACGATTGATTGAACCCGATCGCATTCTTACATTTAAAGTCTCATGGGTTGATGATAGTGGCAATGTACATGTTAACCTTGGTTACAGAATACAATTCAACAACGCTATCGGACCATATAAAGGTGGTTTACGATTCCACCCAAGTGTCAACCTTAGTATCCTGAAATTTTTGGGATTTGAACAAATTTTCAAGAATGCCCTTACTACACTACCAATGGGTGGTGGCAAAGGTGGTTCTGATTTCAACCCAAAAGGTAAATCAGATGCAGAGATTATGAGATTCTGCCAAGGATTTATGCTTGAACTCTGGAGACTTATTGGCCCAAACACAGATGTACCTGCTGGCGATATTGGAGTTGGCGGTAAAGAAATTGGATACCTATATGGTATGTATAAAAAACTTGCAAGAGAACACACTGGCGTATTAACTGGTAAAGGTCTTGGTTGGGGAGGAAGTTTAATACGTCCTGAAGCAACTGGTTTTGGGGGTGTTTATTTTACAAATGAAATATTAAAGGTTAGTGATGATAATTATTCAGGTAAAACCGTTGCAATATCAGGATTTGGTAATGTAGCCTGGGGCGTTGCCATTAAATTAAATGAATTGGGAGCAAAAGTTGTCACTATTTCAGGACCTGATGGATACATATATGACCCTGAAGGTATTTCTGGCGACAAAGTTGAATATCTTCTTGAATTACGTGCTTCAAACCAGGATATTGTTGCTCCTTATGCAGAAGAATTTCCTGAAGCTACCTTCATCGCTGGCAAACGACCTTGGGAAGTTAAATGTGACATAGCAATGCCATGTGCAACACAAAACGAATTGAATGGCGAAGATGCAAACAACTTGATTAACAACGGTGTAAAAATTGTTTCAGAGGTATCTAATATGGGTTGTACTCCCGAAGCTGTTGAAGCTTTTCACAAAAATAAAATTCCTTTTGGACCCGGCAAGGCTGTTAATGCAGGAGGTGTAGCTGTTTCAGGATTAGAAATGTCACAAAATGCCATGAAACTTTCGTGGTCAGATGAAGAGGTTGACCAGAAGTTATTAGCAATTATGCAATCTATTCATAGTGTTTGCATACAATATGGTACTGAAAGTGATGGTTATATCAATTACGTTAAAGGAGCTAATATTGCTGGTTTCCTTAAAGTAGCCAACGCCATGCTTGATGAAGGAATAATATAGTGAACCTAATATTAATGGCGTGTTTTTCTCATTGCCATTACTTAATAGTAAACTATTAACAATAAATACAGAAGCCTCTTTCAAATAATATGAAAGAGGCTTTTTTATTTGATAACTTATTAACAATCTAAAACTTGTTTCACTAACAAATTTCATTACTTTTGTCGGCTTACTGAAAATCAATTTTTAATCAAAATAAATAATTATGTTTAAAGGACACCCGAAAGGTCTTATTCCGGCATCGCTTGCCAATATGGGCGAACGCTTTGGCTTTTACACCATGATGGCAATATTAGTACTATTCTTACAGGCCAAATTTGGTTTGAGTGGAACAAATGCAGGATATATTTATGCAGGATTTTATTTCTCAATTTACATACTTGCTTTAGTAGGAGGAATTATTGCTGACAAAATTAAGAACTACAAAGGAACAATTTTTGCAGGATTATTAATGATGGCAGCTGGTTATGTTATTATGGCTATTCCAACACCAACTCCTGTTTCCAGCGTTCCTCTTTTCTTAACTATTTCCATTGTTGGTTTGTTTGTTATAGCGTTTGGTAACGGTTTGTTTAAAGGAAATTTACAAGCATTAGTTGGCCAAATGTATGATAATGAGAAATATGATAAATTAAGAGACTCTGGCTTTTCAATGTTTTACGCATTTATTAATGTTGGTGCTATTTTTGCACCTTTTACCGCAGTTGGTATCAGAAACTGGTGGTTGGGATCAAATGGTTACACATACGACTCTTCGCTTCCTGAACAATGTCATACCTTTCTTGGTGGTAATATGTCTGCTGATAATATTATTAAATATCAAGAATATGCTAACCAAGCCTTAGGATCCAATGTTGAAGACTTAACTGCCTTCTCTAACGATTACTTAAATGTTTTCAATACAGGCTTTCATTATGCATTCGGTATTGCAATTATTGCAATGGCAATTTCAACTGTAATATTTATAGTTAACAAAAAGAAATTCCCTGATCCAAAAGGAGTAACTAAATCAAGCGATGGAACAATTACTGAGGAATTAAAAATGGAAGCTAAAGAAGTAGCACAACGGATATACGCTTTATTAGCTGTATTTGGAGTAGTTATCTTTTTCTGGTTTTCGTTCCATCAAAACGGATTAACTTTAACATTCTTTGCAAGGGATTATACCGACTTAAGTGTTTTTGTTTTCGAAATATTTGGGGTAAAATTTGAAGGAGCAGAAATATTCCAATCAATGAACCCATTTTTTGTTGTATTCTTAACACCAGTTGTTGTTGGGTTGTTTGGTTGGTTACGCGTTAGAAACATTGAGCCATCAACTCCAAAAAAGATTGCTATAGGTATGGGAATCGCTGCACTCGCATTTGTTGTTATGGTTATTGGTTCCTTTGGTTTACCATTATATTCAGAAGTAAGCTCAGCAGCAGGTGGAACACCTTTAACAGATGCACAACGAGTAACACCTTTCTTGTTATTAGGAACATATTTTATTCTTACTGTGGCTGAACTATTTATCAGTCCAATGGGTATCTCTTTTGTTTCAAAAGTTTCTCCACCACAGTATCAAGGGATGATGCAAGGAGGCTGGTTAGGTGCCACTGCACTTGGTAATGGTTTATTGTTTATTGGTGCAATTCTTTACGATTCAATTCCAATTTGGATGACATGGAGTATTTTTGTAATAGCAACATCAATTTCAATGATTACTGTAATATTAATGACAAAATGGCTTGAAAGAGTTGCTAAATAATACTTTCACATAATATATATGGAAAAGGGGTGAATCTATTATTCATCCCTTTTTTCATTTTATATACTTTAGCACTAGTAAAAACTGATCGACTAATGGCAGATAATAAATTCTTATGGAACCATAACCGCCGTTTTAACGCCTATGCAGCTTACTTTAAAAAAGTATTTGGCCAACGAGTTCAAAAAATAAGTGTGGATGCCGGATTTACCTGCCCTAACCGTGATGGGACTTTAGCTCGTGGAGGATGTACATATTGTAATAATGATGCATTTAACCCTTCCTATTGCAACCCATCTAAATCTATTGATCAGCAGGTACTGGAAGGAATTGAGTTTCATAAAGTAAGGTACCGAAGAGCTACTAACTATCTTGTTTATTTTCAGCCATATTCAAACACTTATGCACCACTAAGTCAACTCAAGAAACTTTATGAAAGCGCATTGGAACAACCTGGTGTTGTTGGGCTAGTTATAGGCACAAGACCAGATTGTATTGACGATGAAAAACTTGAATATCTACAAAATCTTTCTGAAAAGTACTATATAATTATCGAATACGGAATAGAGAGCATTTACAACCAAACACTCAATAGAATTAACAGAGCGCATACCTACGAGCAATCATGTGAGGCAATAGTTAAAACTGCAGATTATGGAATTAATATTGGCGCACACTTTATTTTTGGACTTCCGGGCGAAAGCAGGAAAATGATGATGGACTCTGTTACCGAAATTTCAACACTCCCTTTAACTACAATAAAATTCCACCAACTGCAGATTGTCTCAAATACAACAATAGCAAAAGATTTCAAACTTTCTCCTGGTGATCATAAACTATTTTCGTTTGATGATTACATTAACTTTATTGTAGATTTTACAGAAAAACTAAATCCCAAATTCATAATAGAACGATTTGCAGGAGAGGTACCCCCAAGATATCTTGCAGGACCGGGTTGGGGATTAATTCGTAACGACCAAATTAATATAACAATTGAAAAGGAGTTTGAAAAAAGGAATAGCTGGCAGGGAAAGTATTTTATGCCAAATAACAACCAAAATTAGCTTAAGTAATGAAATAAAAAAAGCCGCAAAATGCGGCTTTTTTTGTGGGCGATGAGGGATTCGAACCCCCGGCCCCCTCGGTGTAAACGAGGTGCTCTGAACCAGCTGAGCTAATCACCCTAAAGTTGCTTTTCAAAAGCGAGTGCAAATATACATCTATTTTAATTTACACAACAAATAACACAAAATATTTTTACATCATTCTAATTAAATTCTAATTCCAACTTTATCCTCTCTTTTACTACATTTGCAATTAGAATTAGTTTATTATTTTGGATTGTTTAACACTACATTATATTAATATTTATCGGTATTGAAAATCAGTAAAAATAAAATATGGGTACTATCCTTTATGATATTATTATTAATATCAAGTTGCTCGGTTAAGAAAAATCTTGATAAAGATCAATACTTAATAAACAAATACAAAATTAACCTTGAAGGCAAGCATCCTGAAATAAGCACTTCTGAGCTAAAGACGTTATTGTTACCACAGCCAAATAGCAAGTTTCTTTTTATGAGATTTAAAGTTTGGGCTTATTATAAATACCACAAAAAACAATCAAAATTTAATACATGGCTTAATAAGCATTTTGGCGAAGAACCTGCAATTTATAATAAAAAGACTACCGAAAATATCACACATAAGATGAATCGGTATCTTAACAATGTTGGGTACTTTAATTCGACAATTAATTTTAAAACAAACTTCAAGAAAAAAATTGTTAATATTACATTCGTAATAGTACCTGCCACACCATACCGTGTTACTGAGATTAATTATGATATTACTGATACTCTGTTACAGAGTTTTGTTTATAAAAATCTGAGCAATACGCTAATTAAAAAGAATGATATCTATAATGCCTATACATTTGATAACGAAAGGGATAGAATTACTGAAGATTTAAGAAACACGGGGTATTACTATTTCAACAGGAATTATATTCAATTTATTGTTGATAGTAATCATATGAGTCACAGTATGAATGTAAATCTGGTTATAAACAAAGTAAAAAAACAAAATGAAAAAGAACCCGGTACCTTCATTGAAGAAAACCATCGCAGGTACTTCATAAATAACGTAACAATATTACCAGAATTTGATCCTTCAAATACTACTAAATTCGACACCATAGTTCATCATATTGAATTTTGGAAAGACACAAATAATTACCCTTATTATTTTCTATACAATAGCAAACAACACTTACTACCATCAGCTTTTAATTCGACAATTAAAATAAAACCTGGCGATGTTTATTCAGCCAAGAAAGTACAAGCTACATATCGGAAACTATTTAATTATAGAATAATTCAAACAGCAAATATCAGTTTCGATACTGTTGCTAACACAAAACTAAATAAGTCGAATCATTATTATTTAGACTCACGTATTCAATTAAAAGACAATAAATTAAATCTTTTTTTGGCAGAGGTTGAGGGAACAAACTCAAGTGGAGATCTGGGTATTCGTGGTAATATTTCTTTTTTTAATAAAAACATCTTCAAAAGAGCAGAGGTTCTTCGGATACGTTTTAAGGGAGGAGTTGAGGCGCAATCCGTTAGTGACCCATCAGGAGACAAACCGGGTCTATTTAATACTTTTGAGGCAGGAGTTGATGGTACTATTTTCTTCCCACGATTTCTTTTTCCATTAAAACTCGATCGTTTTAATCAAAAGTATATTCCTAATACAAACTTAAATTTCGGATTTAATTATCAGCGCAGGCCATTGTATTCGCGCAATATTTCTAATATTGATATTGGTTACACATGGAAAGCAGGCAAGAATATAAATCATATGTACACACCCATTAACATCAATTATATAAATATATTTCCAACACCTGAATTTGATTCAATTCTTGAAAACGAACCAAATAGAAGATTAAAAGAACAGTATTCTGATCATGCAATTATTGGGTCTAAATACAGTTTCATTTTTAATAACCAAAATATGAGTGCGTTAAAACACTTTATATATTTTAGAGCAGATATCGAAACTTCCGGTAACTTAGTATATGCGTTCAACACAATTGCTAATAGTGCTAAACCTGATGATGGATATTATGAAGTGTTTGGAGTAAGGTATTCTCAGTTTATACGGGTAAACTTCGACTTTAGACATTATTATTATTTCGCAAAAAAAACAAACAGCTTTGTATGGCGTATACTGCTAGGAGCAGGTATTCCTTATTTAAATTCCGACGAATTACCCTACGAAAAGGGATTTTATGCTGGTGGTGCTAACGATATGCGGGGCTGGTTGTTTAAGGACCTTGGTCCGGGCGCTTATTCGGGCAACTCCACTTATGAGAAAGTAGGCGATATACAAATTGAAGGAAATTTTGAGTACAGATTTCCAATATATAGTTTTTTTAAAGGAGCATTATTTGTTGATATTGGTAATATTTGGACATACAAAGAAACAGATGATTTTCCAGGTGGCAAGTTTTATTATGACAAATTCATTCCACAACTTGCGATAGATGCCGGAATTGGTTTCCGATTCGATTTTAAAGTTCTTATTTTTAGAATTGATGCTGCTGCACCTATGAAAAATCCTGCATACCCATCGGGTGAAAGATGGCGAATAAAATATCTGCACCCCACTGATATAGTATGGAATTTCGGTATTGGATACCCATTTTAATATGTTTAATATTGAAAGCAATAATATTAGCGAATCTATAATCAAGAACCTGTTGTTTATACCCACCAACGACCAAACAACCGTTTCTAAGCATCTGGGTGCATTTACCAAAAGCAACAAAATTAATCCGGTATATATACTTAAAGGATACGCCGGAACCGGAAAAACAAGTATGGTAAGTGCATATGTCCAAACACTTGCACTCTCTAAAATTAATTTTATGCTACTTGCGCCAACGGGACGAGCAGCAAAAGTATTAGCTAAATACACAAGTAATAAGGCAAATACAATTCATAGAAGCATTTATCAATTCATAACCAATAAAGATGGATTAACAAGTATTACTCTGAATCACAATAAATTAAAAAATTCAGTTTTTATTATTGATGAAGCATCAATGATAGGTGATAACAGCCAGGTAAATAATTCAGTATTTAACAGAAGTAGCTTGCTAGATGATATAATTCAGTTTGTTTTCTCTCAGCAAGGTAATAAACTAATACTCGTAGGTGATACAGCACAACTACCACCGGTAGGAATAGTGCTGAGTCCGGCACTGGATATTAATATACTAAATAACTCCTACTCGATTACTTCTTATGAATTTGAAATGACTGAAGTTATGCGTCAATCGTTAGATTCGGGCATTCTAACATCTGCAACAGCATTACGTACAAAAATAAAAGAACAAAATACTTCATTACCATTTTTCAATACTAAATCTAATACTAAGGATGTTACAATTATTGAAGATGCAGCAACTTTTGAGGAGTTACTTATTTATTCATTTTCTGGTGATTCTATGGAAAACGCTATTATTATCTGCCGTTCAAATAAGCAAGCAAATATATATAACAATCAAATTAGAAACAGAATATTAATGTGCGAAACAGAGGTAGATGCAGGTGACCTTATGATGGTTGTTAAGAATAACTACTTCTGGCTTGATAAGCAATCGAATGCAGGATTCATTGCAAATGGCGATATTATCAGGATAATGAGGTTTAAGAAAACTGAAGAGCTTTACGGTTTTAGGTTTGCCGATGTTGATGTTCAACTACTTGACTATCCTGAAGAAAAAGAAATAAATGTAAAAATATTACTCAACACAATCACTACAAACACACCTGGATTACCAGAAAAAGAAAGTAACCTCCTTTTTAATAATGTTGAAAAAGATTATATGGAATACCCAAATAGGAGAACACGATTAAATAAAATTAAGACAAACCCTTATTTTAATGCTTTACACGTAAAATTCAGTTATGCAATGACATGCCATAAAACCCAAGGCGGGCAATGGCCAAATGTATTTGTCGACAAAGGCTTTATAAAAGATAATATTATTGACATTGAGTATCTTAGGTGGCTATACACAGCAACCACCAGAGCAACCAGTAAGCTCTATCTAATAGGTTTTGGTGAAGAGTATTTTGAAGAGTCAGAGGTAATATCCTGAAATAATATTGAAAATTTTTAAATTTACACTCTATAAGTTTATAGTTTGTAATCAGTTAATCTAAAAAAAATTATGAAAAATTATATTCTAGTATTAACACTAATTATCCATAACCTACTATTATTTTCACAATCACCTCAATTTCAAACATATTCAGCTGATTTATTAATTATAGCAACAAAGGAAGGTGAAGATTTCCAATGGCAAAATAAAGATATTGTAGTAACACTTAACTATAAAACAGGTAATTTTAAAGTTATTATAAACAATAATGATTTCTACAATAAAGAAACAAACGGCGTGATAATTGAAGATAGTATATCGAATAATAACAAGTTCTTTCTTGTAGATATACTACCAATAGATAGAATAATTGATCAAAAAATAATAAACCAAGATTATGATATTGAGCTTCAGTTGACAAATGAAGATATTAGCCTAAGTAAGATGCTTAACTTTAAGATGAATGTTATGCGCCCAAATCAGACTACCAGGAGTTACCGTGTTTTTACATTAACAGGAATCTTATATAATGATGAACTTAACCTACCTGCTTTTACTGGATACGATAATGAAGTAGAAATTAGAATAATATTTAATGGATTCTGGTCTGGGTAGTAGTAATACCAAACACTACTTATACCAAATAGCAACCAGAATGAGCCTTAAAATCTTTATCTTTTCCATCTTATCTTTATGATATATTTCTTCCGTAGCTTAGGCTATGCAAGAAATATATCATTTAACTAAGAAGAAAAATATTTTGATTTAAAAGGCTCATTTTAATTGCTAATTAGTATTATTGATTGACAAAAGTATAACTGCTTCAGCAGCTATTCCTTCATTTCTTCCTATAAACCCAAGTTTCTCGGTTGTGGTTGCCTTTACTGATACAGCGCTAATATCTAATTCTAATATCTCCGAGATATTTTTTCGCATATCAAAAATATAGTTGCTAATTTTTGGAGACTGGAGAATAACCGTTGAATCAATATTGATAATCTCAAAATTGTTTGCTCTCAATAAGGTTAAAACTTCTTTGAGGATAATATTGCCTGACAAACCCTTATTTTTAACATCTGTATCAGGAAAATGCTTCCCAATATCCCCAAAGGCAGCAGCACCAAGCATTGCATCAGCTATAGCGTGAATCAGCACATCTGCATCAGAAAACCCTAACGACCCTAAATGATAGTTGATTGTAACCCCACCAATAATTAGCTCTCGGTTTGGCACAAGTTTATGAACATCGTAACCTATACCTACTCTAATACTTTTCATACTAGTTTATGGTACTACTTTTTCCCTCCAAGATCAAACAATAGTGAGAAACGAAGAGTATTTTGTAGAGGATTTTGATCTTGTGTCACAGGAATAAGATAGGAAAAATCAAGACCAAATACATTATAACGTAAGCCTACACCTAGTGTTGCATATTTACGATTTCCTTTAGTTAGGTCTTCATAATAAAAACCCCCACGTAAAGCTAGTACATCAGTGTACCAGTATTCTGCGCCAAAAGAAAAACTAAATTCTCTCATTTCCTCTGAAAAGCCACCCGGAGCATCATACCACGATTGAATAATTCCTGTCAAAGGCGAAACATCAGGATTCATACCTTTATCAATAACAAGTGTACCATCAGCATTTGTAGAATCAGGAAAATAAATAGGAGGTGTAGGCACCAATAATTTATTTATATCTACCTGGAATGAGATGCTATTATAATCGTCAAGATCAAGTGTTAACCTTGGCCCAATTCTAAAGTTTGTAGGAATAAAATCTTTCTCAATGTTTGATCCTGAGTATGATATTTTACTTCCAATATTTGAAATATTTATACCCCATGCAAAGGTAGCATCAATACTACTAAACCAATCAACATCATCTTCCCAGTACATCGAAATGTCGGCAGCTACCGAAGTTCCTGCTTTAGTTGCCACACCTTGCACAAACTGTCCCTGTGTTAAATCAGAATAAATAAATCTACCTGAAACTGCCAAAGATAATTTATCAGTTAATATTCTTGAATATGTAGCATCAAGAGCAAACTCATTAGGTTTGTAGGTACCAAGACTCTGCCCTGTATTATCTGTAAAAGTGATTTCACCAAGTGAGAAATAACGCAGTGTAGTTGCAAAAGTCGACATAGTATTAATCCTCTTATAGAATGATACATAAGCAAGATTTATGTCGTTAACAAGATTACGCAACCAGGGTGTATATGACAATGCAAACCCCATATCATCCTCAATTCTGGCATATTTAGCTGCATTCCAATGCATAGAGTTTGCATCAGCAGACGACGCAACTCCACCATCTCCCATACCACCAGCACGAGCATCAGGTCCAATCATTAATAACGGGACAGCAGTTGTAACTACATTTAACTGTTGCCCATTTTTTTCAATACCCTGAGCATTAATATTTAAAGAAATTACTGCTGCAACTAAAAATAATAATATCTTCTGTTTCATTTATTTACTTCTGATTAAAAAAATGTTTGCAAACCTAACGATTTAATTTAATTAATATTACTTATTCAGGTTCAAAATTGATCTTCTTAATTGATTTACCCCAAATATTAATGGAAATAATAACTAATTAATGTTATAAACGATAAATTGTGCTTAATGTTATTTGTTTATCTTAAATAATTTTTGCTGTTGTACGGTAACATTACCATAATTATCCCGCACCTCAACAGTATAAACAAAAATACCTGCTGACACCACATCTCCGCCCTTATTTCTTCCGTCCCATGTAATTGATTTCGGTAAACTTGTTCCTTCTGCATTATAATTTGAAAGCTCAACAATGAAATTACCGTTTATATCATAAATTCGAATAATAACTTCCATTACAAACTCACTCTTATTATGAACAAACTCAAATATAGTATAGTCGTAAAATGGGTTTGGATAATTAAATACTTGTGTAAGATGAATCTCTCCTTCATCATCAACAAAGAACTCAATTGTTTTCTCAGATGAGTTATTTAGCAAGTCCCAAGCTTTAATAGATAATGTATGCTTACCTTTGGTAAATCCGTTAAGTGGATACACAATTTTCCCGGCTTTATACGAATTAATATCCATAATAAAGTCCTCATTCAAAATAATTGAGTTAGAATAATCGTCGTCAATAGTCATTACAATATCACGTCCCAGCCCGTTACCTGTAGAGTTAATTCCATGATCATCACTAATATACGTTAACATAACCGGATCACCAGTAACAATATCACCACTATTAAATGTCGTGCTATTAAGATAAAGCTCAATATCGGGACCTATATCATCAATATCGGCATCTTCATCAATACCTCCAATATAAAGTTGATCGAAACCTCCCCATGCATCTATATAGTTGACAGTATCAAGCGCATAATATCTAATTTTTCCATAGCCATAATTATACGAAATATCCTTAGGAACCATAAACTCAAATTCAAACTCACCATTTTTTACTTCTACCCTACCATCAAACAATAGCTTGTCAAAAAGATAAAAATCCTGAGGATAACTATCTCCATCATTACCAAGAGTAGTATATAAAGTAGCTTTATCAACAACCTTTGGATACACGTAGCCGTTAAAATCAGTAACTAAATCTCCATTATAATCCTGTATATTTCCCGACACATTAACAATTGAAAGAGCATGAATAGTATCAAGCACATTAACAGGACCAATATTACTTTCAGTAGTAGCTACTGTATATTCAGGATATGCCAACGTAAGAGCCGGATCACCAAGCAATGCAAAATTTAGGTAGTTAACATTAGATGGAATTTTTGAAAGCCTCACTAAATCACCTAATCTGGGTTTACTACCATCTTCACATGCCATTAGATTTGTATAAATCCTACGATTTACAATGTAATTAGCGTGAGCATAAGCAAGTCTGGTGGTAGTTAACAAAGCAATTGCACCGCCCTTTTTATTTAAAAAAAAGTATTCACCGGCCGATGTAAACTCAGGATCATCAAATCGACTAAACTCGCAGGTGGCTGTAATTATAAGCGGAAGTTTATCAATATTATCAAAAGCATTAATCATTGGTACATCCAACACCAATTCATCCGACCACCCAATAAGACCTCCATGTCCAGTATAGTTAATTATTAATGCTCCTTCTAACACCTGCTTATTTATTACGGTATTAACATCAGGATATCTAAAGCCACCGGGAACACTTACCTTATTATAAGCATCCATAAATATTTTATTAATACCCAATCCTTTATTTAGAGTGTCGGCTATTGATATTAACCCTTCAGCCTGAATAAGATGAAGATTATTATTACCATCATCAGCAGCAAAACAGATATTTGTTCTCCAGTCACTCATAACAGTATCATTACGAGTAAGATACTTTTCAATTTTATTTATTGTTGAAACCGCTTCATCATTCGTACTTATGGGAAACCTTCCTATTCCAATATCTAAATTTCCGGATACATCTCTTCCTTCATCATCATCAAGAAGACCAAAATAATCATCAGTTGCAAATGATGAGTTTGCATTTAATGATTCTGCAGATTCGTAAGTTGGAACTATATTTGTATTATTATGAATTCTATGCTTATAATCAAAAGAAGCATCCCCAAATAACAGCAAATAAGCACGTTCTCCTCCAAATGCATCTTCTTTGTCTAGCATCCTCATAAAATCACGTATGGCCGTTATGTCCTGTGATCCCGATGAAAACTCATTATATATTTGTTCAGGACTAACACTAATTGTAGTCAAATTATCATGTTCCCTATGGATATTGGCAAGAAGTTCAGCTTCGTAACCAAACATATCAGGACGAATTATTACAAAATTAACATCACTTATTCCATGTAAATCTTGATTTTGTACTTCTTTATAAGATATTGGTGAATAATAATCTGAATTATTAAAAACAACAAATGTTTTAAGAGTATCAGTTGGAAGTGAAAAGTAAATCATCTCATCTACAATAGAATATAATACTTTTTTAGGATTATGTATATCGGTAATATCCCAAACAACTTCATTATTGCCAGCATTTTCAATATTAAACCGTGTAATATTTCCAAGGGCAGCTGTTGATGGATCGCAAAAATTCATCTGTTCTCCATTAAAGATAAGGTCTCTTTCAGCATTCAATGCAATATAATCAAGCCATCCTATAGCATTTGCATCATCAGAATAGTATACAACTTTAACCTTAATAACATCATTATCAACAAAAGTTGTTAGCCTTGTATTTGCTTCTCGTGCAAAATCAGGCAAGCCCGGAGTAAGAAACCTAATTTTTGTTGAATCCGATACTATCTCATCATTTATAAAAATATCGTAATAAGAATCGGTAAACGATCTGGCAATAAACTTCATATCAAAATAAACAGATTCATTGATAACATGATTAGGAAATAAAAAAGTAAATTCTCGCTCAAGAGTATCTCCGGTAAATCGTTCACCATACCACTCTTTACCTGAAGAGAGCATATTTTCAAAATCACGCTCATGAACTGAATAATCAATAAAACTTGTAGTAGTTTGCGTAGGTTCATAACCAGTTCCATCCAGCTCCTCAACAGGTTTAGCAGTTCCTTTATCAGGGGTAAAAAAGTAATACGTTGTGTCAGAAAAAATATTAGTTTCATGAGTAAAACGTCCTACAAAAGGATAATATGACCATGTTGTTGCTGCATGACCGTAGAATAATATGTAATCATCAACATCAAATGAACCATCATCAGCACCCGAAATAAATATTGAATTTTCCTGTAAATCATCCGGTCTTGAAATATTATTAGCTTCGGGCAACAAACCTGAGTAATTTCCAAAAACACCTATTTTGTTAACATCCAACTGCAATGGGTTGAATCCCATGTTCTCAATATCATCAAAAGTTAATTTATGAACACCAGTATTCAGGATTCCCATTTTAACCCAACTACCTGTGCTAAGAACCGACTCTGACACATAGTCGACAACTATTGGTGAAGCTGTACCTTGTTTTGCATCATTAACAGAATCATTAATATTATTTAATTCGAGCGGGAATTTTTCTTGAGCAATAATATCTGAATATTGAAATTCAGGAGACACAATAACCTGTGCTACAGCAGCTAAATTCAACAAAATAATTACAGCAATTAAGTATTGTCTTCTCATATCATCTACGACAAAAGTAATAATCATACAGTTGGCACATCACCATACTTTTATAAATTTAAATATCTCTTTAATTTAGCGAATATAAACCAGTTTAGATTGGTCGTTACCGGTTGCACCATTTTCGTTTCTAACAATTACACGATAAACATAAAACCCTCTACCAATTTTTCCTCCACTATCTGTTGAGCCATCCCATGTAATTGGTTCAGTTCTAAACCCTTCAGGATGAAGTGTTGTGTTAATACGTTTAACAATTTGCCCGTCGAGTCTAAAAACCTCTATTAACACATCAATTTCATTACCTGATTGGTTCTGGTCAAAAACAAAATTAGTTTCATTAATAAAAGGATTTGGGTAATTCATAAGATTTTGAACTATCACCTCCTCAGATGTTACAACCAAAAAATTAAGATATGCTATAGAAGAATTATTATACACATCCCAAACCTTAAGACTCAGGTTATGTTCGCCATCAGGAAGTTCACTAAACGGGTAAGCTATTCTGCCCTTATTATATCTGTTTTCATCAGCCTCATAATAATCATTCAGCACAAAAGTTAATTCCTTATCTTCATTAATAACAGTAATTATATCATGACCTATTCCGTTTCCTGTTGTATTGATTCCGCTTGAATCACTAACAAAAGCTAACAAAACCGGATTTTGATTTGTGAAATCGCCAGGCATAAATGTTGTATCATTCATAAAAAGTTCAATACTGGGTCCTTCAGTATCAGGAGATGCATTTTCATCAAAACCACCCACAATTATATTCTTGTAGTATCCGTTACCATCAGTATCAGCATTTCTGAAATAGTAGCTAATTTTACCATCTCCATACTTGTATGCAATATCTTTTGGTACCATAAATTCAAATTCAAAATTCCCATTTAAAATACTTGCTTTTCCATTAAATATCACATTATTCCTAACATAAAAAGTATAAGGGGCGTTTTCGTCGCCAAAGGTTTGAATTTCTGTTTTCTTATCATAAACAGAAGTAAACAGCTCACCATTAAAATCAGTTAATTTATTACCATCTATATCGTTAGTTATTCCTTCAACCTTAACGAGTTGTAATGCCTTAATAGTATCAAACACATCATCAACTACAATATTCGAATTAATCTTTATGGTTTCGGCTACATGTTCAGGATAAGCCATATGACATGCAGGATCACCTATAAGTACAAATTTCTTGTCGTTTGATGTACCATATAGCTTTGATCTTCTAATTATATCACCAAATCTGGGATACTCTCCATCAACAATATTAAACATGTTATTAATATAGATAGCTTTATTAAGAGCCAGGTTAGAACCGGCAAAAGTAGCTCGTGAAGTGGTAAACAATGAAATTCCGCCGCCTTTATCATTTAAAAATACTAACTCACCAGCTGATACTCTGGTGGGATCATCGTATCGCGTAAACTCGCATGTAGCCGTAATAAAAACTGAAAGCATATCATAATTTTCCCATGATAGTATATCTGAAATCTGTAAAATTTGCTCATGACCCAGACCAATTTCACCCCCATGACCTGAATAATTAACTATCAATGTTCCCTTTTCTACTCTTTCATTAATAGCTTTATTTACAGCTGGTGCACGTTGACCACTTGGTGTTGATATTTGCTCATATGCATCTGTATATATTTTACTAATATTATAAACCTGAAAAGCAGTATCGAATATTGCAGATAATTTTTCTGCATCTTTTAAATGTCGATTGCTATCACCATCATCAGCAACAAAAGTTACATTATTTCGCCATGGAGCCATAACCTCAGTAGTATTAACTGAATAATGTATAGTTTTGTCAATAGCAGACTGTGCTTCTTCAACAGAAGCTACTACAAACCTTCCAATTCCTATATCAACAAGATCGTTTGCATATTCCTGCCCTTCTCCATCATCCAGGAATCCAAAATAATCATCACTAGCTATTGATGTAACAATATCGAGAGATTTAATTGATTCCCAACATGGTACAAAATTAGTATTGTCGGGTAGTATATCTTTATAATCATATGATGCATCTCCAAAAAGCAATAAATATTTAATCTCCTTGCCGGAATCACTATCATCATAAAGCATCTTTGCAAAATCACGAATTGCCGTAATATCCTGCCCTCCTGATGAAAATTCATTATAAACCTGATCAACTGTAACAACTAACACATCCAATGTTCCATTTGCTCTATGAAAATCAGCAAGATGCTCAGCCTCAACATAAAAATCTGGATGCACAACAATTAAATAATCGATATTACGATAACTATGAAGATTCTGGTTTGGAACCTCATTAACAAATTCAACTGATAGATAATTATTTGCAGTAAAAGCAATATACTGATGAAAATTTATAGCATCGGCTTTAAATACCAAACCATTACCTTCGGGCTGAGCAACTACTTTTTGAGGAGACACCGGAGTTGAAATATCCCAAACCTCAACATTCGATCCTGCATTCAAAAGATTATAGTTGGCAATATTATTTCCTCCTTCAATTATTTTACGAAACATCATCTGATCTCCCGTAAATTTTAAATCACGATGAACATTTAATTCAATATAATCCAGATAACCTAGCGAAGTACTTGATGCACGCTGAAATGTTGTTTCAACAATCAGTTGGTCGTTAGTTGGAGTAAATTGAAAACTAGTTTCAGCACCATTGGCATAAGTATATCTATCACCTATTGTTAATGGTTCAATACTAATTGTTTTCTCATGCTGACCGTTTATTGAAATACTAAAAGCATTTGAAGAATATGCCCTGGAAGCAAAATACGCTTTTAAGAAACCTGAATTCTCTTGCTTTTTGATATTGGGAAATTCAAAAATATAATCATAATCAGTAATATAATCATAAATTTCGCCAAACCATGTACGCCCCATTCCAGCGATATTCCGTTCATCCAATTCATGTACAGCATAATCATTGAAATCTGATATCTCAATATCAGCATTACCTGCTGGAGATTCAAGGTTCTCTATCCTTTTTGCCGGATAATTCAGAGCTGTTATAAAATAATATGTATAATCTTTATAGTAATTAGTTTGATGATAAAATGACTGATTTATTGGGTTAAGATTCCAAACAACAGGTCCTTCTCCATAAAATATTATATAATCACCCTGGTCAAAGCTACCATCTTCACCTCCGACAACCTTAATTGGGTTTTCGAAAAGGTCGTCATATCTGAATTCATCATTTTTCTCAGGAAGCACTCCTCCCCCATTCCCAAAAACAGCAATACGTGATGGAAGAGTAGACATATCGAATCCCATTGTTGATAATTCGCTATACGTAACCTTATATACTCCGCTCTTATTAAGTTTTATTTTAAACCACTGCCCTGTATTCAACACACTTGATGTGGAGTATTGTTTACTCCCTCTATAATTTTCAACCAAATCAACCACATCCACAATTACATCAAATTCAACAAGTTTCTCAAAAACCTGCTTTGATGCATTCCATCTTATTGGCATAAGTTCAACCTGCACCATAGGTTCTTTTCTGGAAATAACAATATTCGCACTTACAATTATAGTTGTATCAATTAATCCTATTCTTTTCAAGATATTATCCTCAGAAGCAGTTACAGGTATAAAAATCTGGTTAACTAATTGTACATTGATATCTGCATTTGAAGTATGTACTTTAATTTTCTCCATTAAAACTGGTAATCCTTCTATCTCATGGTAATATGCGCCTTCAAACGATATTCTTTGCATAGAAATTGAATTGTCGCTCACATTTTGAATTCCATTCCATTTTATGGAACAATGAAAATCATACGGCAAAGCATAACTAACAATTGAAATTAGGAGAAATATTAAAGAAGCTATAAGTTTTTGATGCAACATACAACAGGAAATTAATTGTCAAAAATAATATTACTGATAAATAACAGTTATTTAATAGTCATTATAACGGGCGTATCTAGTATTTATTTTACAACTTGATAGTACTTGCTTGTTTTAAGAAAAAATTAACAGACGGTTATTATAATAGAGAAAAAGGTCGTATAATTGTGAGCTCAAAATCAGAACACAACTGCATGTGCTAATGAATACAAAAATTCGTTTAGTTATTTTGTCTATGCTCCTAGTTACATGGGGTATTAGCAATGCACAGGATCCTGAGTTTTCGCAATTTTATGCAAATCCACTCTACTTAAATCCTGCATATGCAGGATTTACTGATTGCGGTCGCATAGGATTAAATTATCGCAATCAATATCCGGCTTTATCAAATGCTTATGTTACTTATAACGTTAGTTATGATCAAAACCTGAATGGGATAAATAGCGGATTTGGTCTTTTGGTTATGAGTGATGCTCAGGGTGATGGAGGGTTAGTTAGAACCTCAGCAGCAGTTTATTATTCATACAATCTTAAAGTTAGCGATCAAATAAATATAAGATTTGGTGCTAAAGGAGCATATTATCAGGAAAAGTTAGACTGGAATAAATTTATTTGGGCAAGTCAGATTGATCCTACAACAGGATATAACCCTGACCTCCAAGGCGAAAACCCTCCTGCAAAAGATAATATATCAGTTGTGGATTTTGCAGCTGGATTGATAATGAACTATACTGACAAGTTTTTTGTTGGATTAGCTGTTGATCACTTAACACAACCAAGTCTGTCGTTTTATGACGACAGTGACAGCAAATTACCAATGAAAATAACCATTAATGCTGGCGCAACATTAAATGCTAGCAAAGGTGAATTTGGAAATGCAGTTGGTGGTGATATACTAATCCAACCAAATATATTATATATGCAGCAGGAAAACTTTCATCAGTTAAATGCTGGATTATATGTTAATAAATATCCGTTTGTTGTAGGGGCATGGTTCAGGCATAATTTTCAAAATCCTGATGCTGTAGTTGCCTTAGTTGGAATTACTTACAACAATTTTAAAATTGGATATAGTTATGATTTCACAGTCTCTCAAGTGGGAGGTGAAGCTGGTGGTGCTCATGAAATTTCGTTTGCCTGGGACTTTTGTTTATATAAAGACGTAGGAAGAAGACATATCAGGGCAATAAAATCACCATCATTTTAGTTATACAAAATAGAATTAAACAAAATCGAGTCAAAAATGTTTAAAAACAGAAAGTGGTTTATTTTATTATCAGGTATTGCAGTTATTGCAATAATGGCAAGTTCATGCAAAAGCCACGAAAGATCGAACACTACAGGATGGGAATATAACAATCCTGACAACGGAGGTTTTGAAGTTGCTCAGACAGCTGAGCAAATTACAGGCCCCGGGCTAGTACTTATTGAAGGTGGTACATTCACTATGGGAGCGACTAATGAAACTCCTTTTTACGAATGGGATAATATTCCGCGTAAAGTTACTGTTAGTAGCTTTTACATGGATCAAACTGAGGTTAGCAATATTGCATACCTTGAATATGTATTCTGGTTAAACAGGGTATATGGTGAAAGTTATCCAATGGTTGTTCAAAACGCATTGCCCGACACTTTGGTTTGGAGAGATCGTTTAGCCTACAACGAACCTTTAGTACAATCATATTTTCGCCACCCCGCTTATAAAAACTACCCTGTAGTTGGTGTTAGCTGGATACAGGCAAGCGATTATGCTTCATGGAGAAGTGACCGTGTAAACGAAGGACTATTAATTGAAGCTGGTATTCTTGATTTCGACCCAGATCAACGTGATGAAAATAACTTCAATACCGATGCTTACCTTGCCGGACAGTACGAAGGACTTGTTAAAGAAGGCAAACAAGACCTAGACCCAAATGGAACCGGTGTAAGAAATATTCGCTTCGAAGATGGACTGATGCTTCCCAATTACCGACTACCAACAGAAGCTGAATGGGAATATGCAGCTCTTGGGTTAATTGGTAACACTCTGTACAACCGTGTTGTAGAACGCAGAACATACCCGTGGAATGGTGATGGTGTTAGAACCGACGAAACCAAATATTATGGGAGCTTTGTAGCAAACTTTAAAAGAGGTACAGGTGATTATATGGGTGTTGCAGGTAATCTTAATGATGGTGCCAGCATTCCGGCTCCGGTTGGATCATACTGGCCAAACGATTATGGCCTATACAATATGGCTGGCAATGTTAGTGAATGGGTGCTCGATGTATACAGACCAATGACTCCTGAGTTTGTTTCTGACTTTAACCCATATAGAGGTAACATATTCAAAAACAAATTACGTGACATGGATGGCAGTATTGCTGAAAAAGACAGTCTGGGACGTTTAATTGAAGTTGAAATTACTGCTGAGGAAGCTGCTACTCGTAAAAATTATCGTAAAGCCGATAATGTTAACTATCGTGATGGTGACTATCAATCAACTATCAGGTCAAACTGGCTTGATGGTGAGGAAGATATGGAGATAACCTCAAGAAATATGTATGACTATGGTGTTACTACTTTAATAAGCGATAAAGCCAGAGTTGTAAAAGGTGGCTCATGGAATGATGGAGTTTATTACCTGAGTCCTGGAACCAGAAGATTTCTTAATGAAGATGAATCTGCATCAACAATTGGATTTAGATGTGCAATGATAAGAGTTGGCAGTCCTATCCCAGGAAGAGGATACTAAAAAATAAAGATGCATTTTTAATTAAAAAATTATAAATTTACCCCGTTCAATTTGAGCGGGGTTTTTTTTATTTTAAAAAATGAATATAATCAAAGAGCTTTATCATCATTTTTTGCTTTCGGATGGTGTATCAACCGATTCAAGAGAAAATGTTAATAACAAGATGTTCTTTGCGTTATCAGGAGATAATTTTAATGGTAATAGATTTGCATCGGATGCTATTGAAAAAGGAGCCAGACTTTGTGTAATTGACGATCCTAATTATAATACTGATGAAAAATACATATTCGTTAATAACGTTCTAACATCGCTTCAAGAACTTGCCAAATATCATCGAAAGAAAACTAAAGTAACAGTACTTGCAATTACAGGATCAAATGGTAAAACAACCACAAAAGAACTAGTGACTTCTGTACTTGGTAGTTACAATAATATTATTTCAACTAAAGGAAATCTCAACAATCATATTGGTGTTCCGCTTACTTTATTAAATATAGAACCTGCAACCAAAATAGCTGTAGTTGAAATAGGAGCTAACCACATTGGTGAAATAAGTAAGCTTTGTGAGATAGCCCTACCCGATATTGGAATTATTACAAATATTGGTAAAGCACATCTTGAGGGTTTTGGCTCATTCGAAGGTGTAATTACTGCAAAGAATGAATTGTATGAATATTTATATGAAAACAAAAAAACGGCAATTTTAAATAATGATGATGAACTGCTGGTAAAACTGTCAAATAGAATTCAAAAATTCACTTACGGTAAAAACAATGCGAACGTTGAGGGTCAAATTATTACCCACAAACCACATCTGAAAATAAATTGGTCAACAGGCAAAAATATATTTGAATGTAGTAGTAATCTATATGGAAAATACAATTTCGAAAATATAATGGCTGCTATTGCTTGTGGGTTATTCTTTAAAGTTCCTACGGAAAATATTAATAAAGCTATTGCAGATTTTGTTCCTAACAATAATCGCTCACAGCAAATAAAAACTAAAAATAACTACTTAATACTTGATGCCTACAATGCGAACCCATTTAGTATGAACAGAGCAGTAGTTAGTTTTGCTGAATATGATTTTGATAATCCATGGCTCATTCTTGGCGACATGTTCGAGCTAGGCGAGTATTCTTCATCCGAACACCAAAATATAGTAAACGAAATTATTAATAAGGAATTCAGAAATGTAGTTTTAATTGGTGATGAATTCTATAATACTGTGGGTCACAACTTCTTAAAATTTAAAACTACCAATGAAGCTATAGCATATTTTAGTACTAATATTATTAAAAATGCAGATATACTAGTTAAAGGTTCAAGAGGTATGAAGCTTGAGAAATTGATAATTTTTTTATAGAAGAAAAAAAGAAATTAATTGAAAAAACATAAAGTCATAGGGCTAATGTCAGGAAGCTCACTTGATGGTGTGGATATAGCCTATTGTGAATTTTCATATGATAGTAATTGGGATTACAAAATCTTAGTAGCTGAAACCTTCCCTTACACTGAAGAGTGGATAATAGCACTCACTGAAATGCCTAACCAAAAAGGAGAAAAGTTAATTGAATATGATATTCGCTACGGCAAATACCTGGGTGAACTTGTGAGTGAGTTTATTACTCGCCACGAATTAAATCCTGATATAATTTCTTCCCATGGCCATACTATATTTCATAATCCTGAAGAGGGATACACATTCCAATTGGGAAATGGTCAGGCAATTTCTTCAAAAACCAGTAAAGTAACAATAACTGATTTCCGCATTGAAAACATTCAACTGGGCGGACAAGGAGCTCCTTTGGTACCAATTGGTGATAAACTCCTTTTTCCGGAATATGATTATTGTATTAATATTGGCGGAATTGCAAATATCTCATTTGATAAAAATGAAAAACGCATTGCATTCGACATATGCCCTGCCAACCAACTTCTTAACCACCTTAGCCGTCAAATTGGCGAACCATTTGACAAAAACGGAGATATCGCACTATTAGGTAAAATGAATACACAACTTTTTGAAGAATTAAATAATCACGCATACTATAGACTCCCCTACCCTAAATCAATCAGCAACCAATTGGTTACTAATTCATTTACTAATATACTAACTGATTCTGAAGCAAGTGTTGAAGATAAACTTTACACTGTTTGCAAACATATTGCTTTTCAAATTTACAAAACCACTGAAGATATAGTTGGGGAAAATGTACTTATTACAGGTGGAGGTGCACATAATAATTTCCTGATAACAGCGATTCAAAAGGAAACTAGAAAAAACATAATTATACCCCATAGAGTTATTGTTGATTTTAAAGAAGCAATGATTTTTGCATTTATGGGAGCATTGCGCATTGAAGGAAAAACAAACTGCCTTGCTTCAGCAACAGGGGCAAACAGGGATAGCTCATCAGGAGTGATTTATCTTCCATAGCAGGAACCTTAGATTAACCTAAAGATAGTGGAGTCCAAATAACAAATCTATCAGTCTGAACACGGTAAAAAAAACTAATTAAGATAGTAGATTCCTGATTGCTATCAGGCAAGCTTAGCAACGTAAACTCAGCTCCTTTAGAAGGAAAAATTAGCAATATTTATAGATAAAAAAAAGCCATCAAACTCAACATCTGATAGCTTATGATTTAGTAATTTAGTTTATTATAGATTAAACAAATCAATCAAGTCAACAACACGGCATGAATAACCCCACTCATTGTCGTACCATGAAAGTACCTTAATAGTTTTTCCTTGTACCATCAAGCTTTCTACATCGTAAATTGATGAATGGCTGTTATGAATTATATCAACCGAAACAATTGGGTCTTCCTGGTATTCAAGTATTCCTTTCATTGGGCCTTCAGCAGCTTCTTTCATTGCTGCATTTATCTCATCTTTAGATGCTTCAGTTTTTAAATTTACTACCAAATCAACCAATGAGCCGGTAGGTGTAGGAATACGTATTGCCATACCATCTAGTTTACCGTTCAAATCAGGAATAATTTTACCAACTGCTTTTGCAGCTCCTGTTGTTGTAGGAATTTGTGATACTGCTGCTGAGCGTGCTCGCCTTAAATCAGAATGAGGTGCATCCAATATAGCCTGGTCATTGGTATACGCATGCACAGTTGTCATTAACCCATTTTCTATTCCAAACCTGTCATTAAGCACTTTTGCAACCGGAGCAAGACAGTTTGTTGTACATGATGCATTTGAAACACATTGGTCGTCATCCTGTAATTCATTATCGTTTACTCCAATAACAATCATTCGATCAATTTCATCCTTTGCTGGAACAGTTAATATCACCTTTTTTGCACCGTTTTTAAGATGATCACCGTAACCGCCTTTATTGCTCTCTTTCATTCTAAAAATACCGGTAGCCTCAACAACAACGTCAGGAGTTTCAGCCCAATTAATATCAATTGGTAATCTTTCAGCAGTTACTCTGATCTTCTGGCCATCAACAATAATATTATTTTCATCGTAGGTAACCTTTCCGTTAAACTTACCTTGAGTTGAATCATATTTTAATAAGTGTGCAAGTGTTTTTGTGTCGGTTAAATCATTAATCCCAACAACTACCATATTACTTCTTTCGTTGGCTATTTTAAAAACATTACGTCCAATACGGCCAAATCCGTTAATTCCAATTTTAATTTTAGTCATAGTATTATTATTTATAGTTTATTAGTAACCGTTAAAATAGATTCTAGTTGATAAATATTATTTTTACCTTTGTAAGTTACCTCATTTTGCGAATAGCAAAGTTAAACTAAAAAAATCTATCATTTTACGCATTATATATTCTTATGACAGAAAAATTTAAATCAAAAGCATTGGAAGCCAATCTGGCAGAAACACGGTATAAGGATATAAATATTAAGCCTGATTATCAGCATTTTATAGATCTGTCAAAAAAGTACTTTGGAATCAACAAACGTGCAAACGATTGCATAATTGAATTTCAACATCCTTTCTCAAACAGAAAATTTGTTACCGAAGAGCTTCGTAAGATATTATTAACAGATTATTGGTTTTACATAGCTCTTAACCAACCAGAAAAAGCATTTGACACACCTATTGAGCTTCTCGAAAAGTTACTTTTAGAAGATGCCAGCAGAGAATTTCACGTGATAATAATCAAAACATTTCTTGAGTTCATACAAAAACTTGGAAAAGAAAAAGAGAATTATTCTAATATTATAGTGAAATGCTATTCTGCATTACAGTTAGGTCTCAAAAAAGATTCTTTAAGTTTTATTAAGGCATCAAAATTCTTCAACAGATATTTAGCTAAGGTTTCCGAGCTACCACAATGTCGCACACAAATTCTAGAGACTAATTTAAGTATCTATAAAAAAAATATAGAATACTGGGAAGAAAGCACAAAAATAGAAGATTGGATCAAAAATCATTCTGGTTTCCTTACAGTTAAGCATTCAAAAATAATTAATGCTTTAGGTAAACCCTGGTTTAATAGTCAGAAAAAGAAGTTAACTAAAATTGCCGACTGGAAAACATTAGTTGCAGAACTACCCGATTACGACAAAGTAGCAGATAAATTTGCCAAAGAAGTTTCAATATTTAACACCTTCATCGAAAAATTTTATTACAGTTTTTACCTTCTTCACTTAGAAGGAATGGAAACTCATAAAGAGCGTATTATCTGGAATCTAAATAGTATGTTAAAGCAAACTATTGAAGAGGTTGACAGAAAAAATATGATTCATTTTATAGATACAATTTTTGAATTTAGCAACAGTTTAAGAAATGGTCATACATCCTCAGTGCTAGACATATTATTAACCCTTGGGAAAAAAATTATAGACATTGATGATTCAACAGATTACAAACTAATTCATCATTTTGAAAACAAGATAATAGCTTTTGGATTTGAGACACCTGGTATTGTTTATGTTAACGAAAACTGGCAACTATCAGTAAATGATAATCATATTAAAAATATTGGTGTATGGTTAGAACTAATTGAGTATTCGCAGCTTGAAATGGAAAAACTTCTTTCAATACTAATTGTAAACCTTAGGTTAGGTGGTATTTTTCTTAGCGATACAGATTTATTTCAACGCGAAATAACTAAGATTCTAAATTCTAACATTGCTCCTTTTTATAAGAAAGTAAAACAGCTTACCCGAATATTCCCTGTTTATTTTAATGAAATTGGCGCTGAGGGAGAAATACGAAAAGTAACAACTTCAATGGATGAAATTTCTCACCGCAAAGATAAGCTAATCCATTTCCTCCGAAAACAAGTACATACCGAAAGCAATAATACTCTAATAGGGCTTACAAAGCAAATTTTTAATTTTTGGTATAATGGTAATTTGGAATCTATTGTACACATGTTACCAAAAAATGTTTATGAATCCATCGATAAAAAAAGTGAATACTATGCACCAATTCATGATATGGTTGTTGAAATGTGTAGTATTAATAATAATTATCCCGATGAATTACTAGCAATAGACGAAAGTGAATTTGAAAATTTATTATCCAGCTTAAACACAAGCAATAAACGTGATTTACTGCGCTTACGCGACATGCGTATACTCTACGCATATCTCAAGGAAAAGTATTCATTCGAGACCGTAGACATTACAAGTGTGCTTAGTAGGTATTCACACATTAATAATACTGATATTAACAAATTTAAAATAGCTTTAGGAAATAATAATTTTGAAACTTCGCTAAAGTTGATTTATAGTTTTATGAATCACCTTAAGGAAATAATCTTCAATCCTAAACCAAGCCAGGGGTGGGAAAATATTTACCATAAAAGACACATAGCAATAGGAATTCCATCAATGTACGGAACCTATCGTGAACCAAAGTTTGAAGCTCTGGGGTTAACATTCAGACTTGAAAAGGTGGCAACGCGACTCATGGAGAAAGTTGTTGACCAAATTAATCTAAACTATATATCAGCCAAAATATTGAAAGATATTTATGATATACTTGATTTTTTCAGAGAAGGACTTGAGTTGGATGGTATTACAAATCAAAGTTTTAATTCAAACTTATTAATGCTAAAGTATAGCCTTCGGTCGCAAAGCTTATCTTTTGATCAATACATAAATATTTTTCAGTTTTTAGCTGAAGATGTTAAACGAATAATAATTAAATACTTTCTAAAGTCATACGAATTACCACTTCGCATTGTAATACCTCAGCTTTTTGATAAAGATAATAAACTAAGCCCTGAAGCTGAGGTTAATTTAGTGAATAAGATGTCGGAGAAATTTTATCGTGATGTAATTGCCGAGGCTTTTTTGATGCAACCATTGGATAATTTCATTAGCCGTATCCTTGAATCACTCAGAGAAATGGCCGACAACCTACAACCATCAATGATAAAAGAAGTAATGTCGTATAATCCTGATTTAGTAATTGCAAGATTAGGGAAACCAAACCCTCAAGTTGATAACCAGTTATTTCTCGGCTCCAAAGCCTACCATTTGAAAAATTTACGCTTGTCAGGATTTCCCATTCCACCTGGTTTTGTTTTAACAACTGAAGTTTTTAGAAAGCATAAAGCTATATTTGAGCACCCTGAACTACGTAATGAAATTTATCAACTTATTCGTAAACATTTGGTAATAGTAGAAAAAGGATCAAAAAAAGAATTCGGTAATCCCAAAAATCCACTTCTACTATCAGTAAGATCAGGAACAGCTATTTCCATGCCCGGGGCTATGGACACACTTCTTAATATCGGGATGAACGATGAAATAACAAAAAGCTTAAGTAAGAAACCAGGATTTGAATGGTCAGCATGGGATTCATACAGGCGCCTACTTCAAAGCTGGGGAATGGCATTTGGGTTAACACGGGATGAATTTGACAATGTAATTGAAAGCTATAAAGTTAAGTTTGGTATTGATCAAAAAACCGAATTTAGTCCGAAAGCAATGCGTGAAGTTGCCATGGCATACAAACAAACAATTGAAGATAATGGGATTGAATTCGAGGAAGACGTTTTTAATCAACTTATAATTACAATAAACCTGGTATTTGAGTCATGGTCATCCGAAAGAGCAAAAGTTTATCGTGAGCACCTCGAAATAGCTGATGAATGGGGAACAGCAGTAGTAATCCAACAAATGATATTCGGCAATCTGCATCACAAATCTGGAACGGGAGTTGTGTTTACACAAGATCCCACAAAAGATCAACAGGGAGTAAGCCTATACGGCGACTTTACTTTCAGAAGTCAAGGCGAAGATATTGTTGCAGGTTTAGTAGTTCCAAGGCCGGTAAGCAAACATCAAAAATCATCCAGCCTTGAAAAATATTCACTCGAAGAATCATGCCCTGCTATATACAATAAGCTGAATGAAATGGCAATTGAGCTAACCGAAAACCTTGGGTATAGCCACCAGGAAATTGAATTTACCTTTGAGTCAGATAAACCCGAAGACCTATATATACTGCAAACCAGAGATCAAGATATGGCATTCAGGCAATCAGTAAATGTTTTTAAAACCAGTACCGACAATATGAACCTTGTGGGAAGAGGAATTGGTGTTGGTGGAGGTGCAATGAATGGCAGAGTTGCATTTGACGAAGGTGATATTAGCAAATTAAGAAAAAGTTATCCAAATGATAATATAATACTTGTAAGACCTGATACCGTCCCCGATGATATCGGAATGATATTTGAAACCGATGGGTTACTTACCGGTAAAGGAGGTGCAACTTCGCATGCCGCTGTTACTGCAGTACGACTTGGTAAAGCTTCAGTTGTAAATTGTACCAGCCTTCAGGTAATGGAAGAAGAAAAACAATGTACCCTAAATGACAATATATTTAATGCCGGCGATCTCATTTGTATTGACGGGCATCTTGGAAATGTATATAAAGGTAATTACTTGATTGAAAGCCGACAAGAATATGAAGAATTTAAGTTTTAGCACTTGCAAAAATAATTAATGTTCACTTATTTCAATTCTATAGATTCAGGATTAGTATTTTTAGTTAGTACATCATCCAATACAAAAGAAATATTACTATTCAAAAACACAAATAAATTATACTTCTTATAAATTACAACTTTGATAAATTCTAACAATGACAATTCACATATATTACTAACTTTGCGCCTCCTAGAATAGGACATATTTACATATGATATATGTGTCGATATATATGTAAATATTTTATATAAATCACTACAATAATGAATAAAATTCATGTGGGGAATCCAGTATATAACCAAAGATCTTGCTCTCATTATTCATGGAAAAGAAATTAAACATGAGCATTATCTTGCCTCAGAAGAGTTCCTTAATACTTTGGATAGAGGATTAAAAATAGAATTATCTAAAAAACTATAAAAATAACCTTATGACTTACCTTAAAGAGAAATTACACGACAAAATTGTAGAACATAGACCACGAATTAAACGATTATTAACCGAATATGGCGAAAAAGTTATAAACGAGGTATCTGTACAACAAGTAATTGGCGGTATGCGAGGCATTAAGAGTTTAGTTACCGATATTTCATATCTTGATCCATTTGAAGGGATTAGATACAGAGGTTACACATTAAAGGAAGTTTTTAAAAAGTTACCGAAACCTAAAGGTAGCAAAATGCCATACGTTGAGGGATTATTCTATTTATTCCTTACCGGTGATATGCCAACAGAAAGTCAAGTTTCTGATGTAATATATGACTCTGTAAATCGCAGACAATTACCACGCTATGTATATCAGGTAATTGATGCATTCCCAAATAATAGTCATCCAATGGTTATACTTTCAGCTGCTGTAATGTCGATGCAACGTGAATCAGTATTCAACCTTAAGTATCAGCGAGGAATGGATAAATTGGACTATTGGGATTCAACATATGAAGATTCATTTAACTTAATTTCAAAACTTCCAATAATTGGCGCTTACATTTACAACAAACTTTATAGAAACAATACAAATGTATATCAGGATCCTACATTAGACTTTGGCGGCAATTTTGCCAAAATGATTGATATTGACAAACCATACGATGATGTTGCACGTATGTATTTTATCCTACATGCTGATCACGAAGGTGGTAATGTTAGTGCACACACAGGACACTTAATTGCCAGCTCGCTATCAGATATTTATTATGCTACTTCGGGTATGATAAACGGTTTAGCTGGTCCACTACATGGATTAGCAAATCAGGAAGTATTAAGATGGATGCAGGAACTTAGAGCCAAGATGGGTGATAAAGTACCAAGTGAAACCGAGATGAAGAAATTTGTTAACGATACACTCAAAAGCGGACAAGTAATTCCTGGTTTCGGACACGCTGTTCTTAGAAAAACTGATCCTAGATATACAATTCAACGTGAATTCTGCTTAGAAAACATGCCGGAAGATGAACTATTTAAATATACTGATATGCTTTATAAAATTGTTCCGGATATTCTATTGGAGCAGGGCAAAGCTAAGAATCCATGGCCAAATCTTGATGCACAATCAGGTGTGATTCAGTGGCATTATGGGTTAAAAGAATACGATTATTATACCGTATTGTTCTCCATTGGACGTGCAATTGGTGTATTGTCAAATATTATATGGGATCGTGCCCTAGGTTATCCACTGGAAAGGCCCAAATCAATTACAACCGATATGCTGGAGCAAATGGTTGGTATAAAATAGATCATTAATAATACAACTGACTTAATAAAGAAACCCTTCCCTGCTTTAACCGGAAAGGGTTTTTTAATATGAAAATACTTACCAAACTTTACAATTCCATTACATCAGATCTCTCTCTACATCTTTATCGCCACGACCTGAAAGATTTATTATAGTTATTTCATCTTTTTTATCTTTGAGAAGTTTCATCGCCAAAGCAACAGCATGTGATGATTCAATGGCAGGAATAATGCCTTCCTTTTCTGATAAAATTTTAAAAGCTTCAATGGCTTCTTTATCAGTAATTAAATGATAATGTGCTCTTCCTGTATCCTTCAGTAATGCGTGCTGAGGACTAATACCCGGATAATCTAAGCCGGCAGCAATTGAATATGTTGGATAAATATCTCCTTTTTCATCAGACAGAGCATAAGAATATGTACCTTGAAATACACCAGGTTTTCCCATACTTAAAGTTGCTGCAGTTCTGCCAAATATTGCGCCATCGCCACCTCCTTCAGCTGTATGCATTGCAACAGCATCGTCATATAAAAACTCTGTAAATAAACCTATTGCATTTGAGCCTCCACCAATACAAGCAATAACATTATCGGGCAAACGGCCTTCAGCTTCCAGTATCTGCTTCTTTGCCTCTCTGCCAATTATACTTTGAAAATAACCAACCATAGTTGGATACGGATGAGGACCTACCTGAGAACCAAGCAAATAATAAACATCCGGATTTTCAATATAATACCCCAAAGCAGCATCAACAGCATCCTTTAGGGTACCACGCCCCTCGTTAGTAAGCAAAAGTTCTGCCCCAAGAAGTTCGATACGACTAACATTCATTTTTTGTCGCTCAGCATCAACAGTACCCATAAATATTTTACATTTCATGCCAAACAAAGCAGCAGCTGTTGCCGTAGCCACACCATGCTGACCTGCACCGGTTTCAGCAACAATTTCGGTTGCACCCATACGTTTTGCCAATAAAATTTGACCTATAGTATTGTTTATTTTATGTGAACCTGTATGATTAAGGTCTTCTCGCTTAAGGTATATTTTTGAACCTATAAGCTTAGACAGGTTATGTGCATAGTACAAAGGTGATGGTCGCCCAACAAAAGTTTTAAGGTAATGTATATATTCCTCCTCAAAATCGGGTTTGGATTTTGTTTCTTCAAAAAATGCTGCCAGGGTTTTTAGTTTTTCTTCTAGTACAGGTGGAACATACATCCCACCATAATCACCAAACATTCCATCTTTTGAATCAAATTTTCTCGTTTTTACTCCATTTTCTATTATAGTTGTTTTCATTTTATTCTATTTTAAATTATTATGTTTTAATGTGTTTTTAACCTTTTCAATGCTCCCCAGTATGCCATCGAAAAATTGTTCGCTTTATCCAGTATTGTACTTCATTAATCATATTTAGTATTTTAATTAAATAAAAAAAGCCGTCTCCTTTTTAAAAAGGGACGGCTTATTATAGTTTCTAACAATTAGTCAACTACATAATAATATCTTCCCTATGGAAAAAACTATTATGCCACCACCAATTGTTATTTAATATCAAATTCATGAGGCAAATATATAAAAGAAATGTTATATATTACAAAAAAGATGTTTTTTTGACCTAAATGATAAATGTTTATTGCAATCTGTAATTATACAACATATTTCCGGCAGCCGAAACAAGGTTGATCCTATTATTATCTTCCAGATCACCAACAGTAAAAGGTGTTTCACCCACCAGCCCCTTACTAATAATTATATTACCATCATTATCAAACAAATAAATTGTTCTCTCTTTATTTGCAACAACACCAAGCACATGTTGCTTCTTGCCAAAAGTAAAAAACGACGGAGCTATAGTTATTTCCGATCCAAATTCAAAACTAAAAAGTTCCTTTTTAAACCTATCGTAAACAACCAGTTTATCACCATCTATATAAATAAAATCCTTTGAATTATCGCCATTAAAATCCTCATACAGAAAAAAGTGATTGTCACTAAAGTTGCCAAAATCAGTATAACGAAGTTTACCCGATGAAGAAATATAAACCAGCTTACCTAATTTATCTGTTGTAATAATTATTCCCTTGCTATTTGTCCTGTTTACATAATAATCAGAGTTACTAGCTTTTTTAAGGTTGCCCGAAAGTTTAATACGCCTATTCCCTTTTCTATTAACAATCTTAATCCCATTATCAATGTCAGAAATAATTATATAGTCTTTTTTATTTGCAAGTAATCGGGTAATTGGCTCAACTACAATATTTTGCATACGAGGCTCGCTCCAACCCTTTATTTCATTTCCCTTTATTGAATAATTATAGATGCGCTTATCTGATTGTGCAATCAACAACCTATAATCCTTATTATTTTTATAATCAAAAACAGCTATTCCGTTAGTAGCTTTTGAATGCAACTTCTTCGGATACCCTTTTACATACCTTCCTATTTTATCAATTAGATAGATATAATCGATGGTGTTAAATAAATATTGAATTTTTCCATTTTTATAATAATCTACTTCAAAAATATCACTTACCGGAACTTTGTCAAGTTTCTTCTTCCATAATATGCGACCATCTGAATTTATTAAGTACATATTGCTCAACTTGTCGAAAACAATAATATTTTGCTTTTTCGTTTGATGATCAGAAACAAGATATGGACCCCACACAATTTCTTCATCAACCTTTGTTTTCCAAAGCGCTAGATTCTCTTCATGATAGGTTTCACTATATTTAACATAGTAATTAGTAAACGAAAAATGTTTATCCATACTAATCTGCATAGCTACTCCCTGAAAAGAGCTTATCACTTTTTCGTTTATTAAAAAATGCTTACCAACAACGTCAGCTAAATATTCGCTAAACATACCTGTCATTTCTGCCGGCTTAATATATAGGAGCATATTTGATTGAGATGATAGATTGTCGGAGAAATCCTTAAAATTATCATTAAGATCAAGTGTTTTACCTGTTTCAAAATAATTTATCAGATTTATTAATGCTCTTTCCGAGTTTGCAAATACAGCATAATCACCTATAAAAGTGTAGTAATTATTTTTAACCACAGCCATAGCATCGCCAAACACATCTGATATAAAACTTGAATTATTAATCTTACTTATCACATAGTTTTTATGCTTAGTAGTTTTTTTGCTTCCTGTATTAAGTGCTATTTTTTTTAGAATTGAAGCAGCATTCTTATTATCTTGTGTTTTTACTATTACCCACGAATTAGCCTTAAACGACTTAGGCGAATTCGCATTAGAAACAAAAACAACCTCATCACCAATTACTTCAATAAACTTATTAATATCAATATTCAAATTAGAAGAAATAGAATTAATAACCTGTTCGCTATTATTACTAAAGAAGTATTTCTTAAAATCAGTTACACCAAGCCAAACAACAGTATTAGCATTATATGGAATAATACTTGTTGCTTTAATTTTAACAGGTTGTTGACCTTCAAAGCTACCAAGATAACTATTATTATTTGAAGAAATCGAAAAACCTGAAAATATTAACTCATCATTCTTTAAAAGGATATCTACTTCTGTCCAATCTGCAAAATTACTTATCCACTGTAATGCAACCATTTTTTCGGACGAAATCAAAGGCTGTATTAGTTTTGAGATTTCATCGTATTGAACATAAGCACGGGCATGCACTTTTACTCCACTGGTTTCTTTTAACTCAACTAAAGAAGGGTTATTTGTCAGCTTAAGCAGTTCTCCATTATAAGTATCGCTAAGTTTTCCAAGTAAATCAAGTGAAGACGAATAAACAAATACTCCATCAATAAAAGCAAAATAACTTGTTTTACCACTTACTGCACCTGCAATTTTAAAACCATTAGATATTCCTGTAATATTAAGCAGTGCATATTCTCTTCCTAATTTTGAGCTTAGCAAATTTTTAATCCTGTTAATATTATAATTACTCTCTGTTTTTGATAATACTAACGTTTCTATCGCACTAATTGAATCAGAAAAAAATGCAATAATTAGCGGGCTATTCCAAAGTGTATGTAAATAATTCCCGTTTTCGCTAAGCAATGTATCTATAGCATTTATATTTTTTTCAAACTTTTCAACATTACGAATCTGTAAAAGTTTTTGCCATATTAAATTACTGTCGTTAAACTTATTGCTTACATCACGTGGGTTGTCGATTTCTATAATAAGTGCTGCATTGTTTGGAATCATCTCCCATGGGTCGCCGTCAACCTTACCTATATTTTCATATAAATACCAAGTAGCAGCAGCTATCACTACTATTGCAATGATTGTAATTAGAGAAATACTCTGTTTCGACATTTAATACAAATTTAATCCTAACAAAGGTAGGTTAAAACAGTTAGTATTTTTCAGTTACACAATTCTGAAAGCTAACAAACTGCTGTTAATTAATTATATGTTATAGGTTATTATACCAATTAGTTATCAAAATGATCCTTATAAAACAAAATATTTTTCTGCTTATCAAATTAAAATATTTGTTGCATAGCCATAGTTACGGAAGAAATATTTTAAGAAGATAAGATGGAAAAGATAAAGATTTTAAGGCTCATTTTGGTGGCTATTTGGTATTATTATCTAATGTTCGGTTATCATCTCAATAATCAAATTCAAATCGAAAGAAAAAACGAATATCGAATAAAGAATTATCAATACTGAATGTTGAATGAAATTGCAGTCCCAGTTTCGTCATTCAATATTCGACATTCAATATTCGGCATTACAAACAAAGCAAAAACATAAAAGGATAATATATTTTCTGTTGTATAACGTTGTAATTAGTAACCTGCTTTGACATATCAGACAAGCTTCCTCCTTTATCGGTAAAGAGATTTCAGCAAAACTTTTCCTTACTACACTTAGGTAACTGTCGTAAATCGTTTAAGGTATGAATATAGATTTTGGTCTCTGTTAAGGGATAGCTTTTTTCGCAGCCTGCTACGCAATACTCGAACCGAATCAGCAGTACGTGATGTTTTTTCTGCAATCTCTTTAGTTGTTAGATTTGTAGATATAAGAAAGCATAACCGTAAATCGCCAGGAGTAAGATTGGGGTGGGCTTCCAGTAAGCGATTAAAAAAAAGCTGATCATCCTTACTTTTTTCCTCCGCATAATCAAATATCAGATTTGCAATTCCCGACGACATCCTTTGGTGTAGTTTGTCAATATCAGAAACAAGATTTTTATCTTTCGATTTATACTTTGATTTAATCTCAGCTAACTTTTCCAGAAAATTCTTGCGCTCCATTTCAACATTTTTTGAAAGCTGAATAACCTTTTGCTCAGAGTCTTTTGCTTGTTTTGAGAGTATTTTGTACATTCTTATGAAATTATCTAGTACAAAAACAATGGAGAATTGCACAAAAACAATGGCAAATATATTTTCAATAAGTACTTGGTTTCCACTTAAAAGCGCAGCTAATATATATGTAATAGAAATTGAAATGGAGATGAAATATATCAGCGTTCTGTTAATAATATATATAGCCAGAAACATAACAACACTTGCTGTATAAATATTCCTCATAATTATGAAAGTATGTACAGGTTCAATAAGTGAATCATCAATTATTGTTACCAGAATATTTACAAGAAGAGGGATAAGAGCAATTAGCAGGATTGGTTTATACCATTGTCGTCGCCATATTAGCAATATACCTGCGATTATAATAACAGGTAACAGCCCAATATTAAGCCACATTTGGAAAGCGTTTTGGATTTCATAATAATGAATACCGTCAAATAGCAATGCCAGAAAAGACATTATTATAGCAAGATAGCTTGATATAATAGCCCCTTTCCGCAGATTCAAATTACCATTATGTTTTATCGCCTTTTTAATGGTCTTAAATTTAGATTTAAAACACAAATATAACCATTTCTTCTTGAAAAGTTAACGAAAAGGTTAATGTTAACTTTTAGTTTCCTTTTACATATCGAATGTTGCCTTATTGTTAACATGCAAATGTTAACACCTATTACTTATAGATTTATTTTTGTTTGTAATTATGATACTAATTGTAAGTGTACCCCAAGATTCTTCGAAAGTGATGCAAAGAAGCATAGTTGTCATTTCGAAGCCTGCCGGACAGGCAGGGAAGCTTTCCGCTTAGTGGATTGCGACAAGACTTGTCTGCGCCATGAAGGTATCTCCTGAAAGAAGGACAATTACTAAGGAGATCTCTCCCTACGGTCGAGATGACAAGAAGAAATAAAATGACAGAAAAATGAATTATCTAAGTTTAAATAATAAACCACTAAACAATTACAAAATGAAACAAAAATTTATTTTACTATTAATAGCCCTTGGAGTTAGCTCATTAATCTATGGGCAAACATATTTAAATGAGGGATTTGAAGGCGCATCATTTCCTCCGGCTGAATGGATTAATACTGATTGGACTCAAAATCCTTGGACTAGCTCACATGCACATACTGGAGATGGTTCTGCCTATACAAATACTATAGGATCTGTGTTGACTACTTTGCCTCTTATAGCAAGTGCAGCGTCTTCAGAAAATCTAAATTTTTGGTACAAGGCAACGTTTTCTTCAGTTAGTATAAGTGTTGATGTAATGGTTGGAAATGATATTATTTTCCAAATAATAAATTGTAATAGTATTACATGGATTGAAGCAAACGTCTCTCTTGCAGCATATGCAGGACAGACAATTCAGATAAAATTTGTAGGACTGTCAACTGTCGATTATGGAATTTTTATCGATGATATTTCAGGACCGGAAGTTCATATTCCTTCCTGTAATGCCCCAACAAATCTTACAAGTAGTGATGAAACGATAAGCGGAGCTGATTTAGATTGGGTAGATGCCACTGGATCTCATTGGGATCTGTATATTACTCCTTCGGGTTCATCATCGCCAAATTTAGGCACAACTCCTACGATAAATGATAATAGCTCCACTTCTTATACCTGGACTGGTGGTGAACCATTAACAACTTATGATTGGTTTGTTCGTAGTGACTGTGGTATGAATAATACTGATGTAAGTTATTGGATAGGATCTGAACAATTCACTACCTGGTGCACAGCGCCATACTCACAGGATTTTGAAGGGGTTACTGACCCTGCTCTTCCTTTAAGTTGGTCAAGTATTGTTAACTCAACAGCTACAAATGCAGGTGCAGGGACAACTATAGCAAATACACATTCAGGTTTCAAAACTGCATATTTAAATAATGCAGATGATTTAAGTGCTACTTTGCTGCTTACTACACCCGCGTTTAACGATTTACCTTCTCATTTAAACCGTATTAGATTCTTTGCAAAAGGCTTTAATGGAGCAATTCTTAAAATTGGAACTATGTCCGATCCTACTGATGAGGCAACGTTTACTCTATTTGAAACAATTAATTTAACAACTACATATACTGAATATACTGTAGAATTTGATGCATCTTATACTCTTACAGATAATTATATAGTATTTAAAAATGGTTTGGGAGGAACTAATAGATCAATATTTATTGATGATGTTGTTTGGGAGGAGATACCTGATCCAGTATATAGTATCTCACCTGAATCTAAAGATTTTGGAGATGTATTGCTTGATGGGACATCTTCAGTACAAACATTTACTATTTCAAATACAGGCGGAGGAGATTTAACCATTAATAGTCTCTCAATCACAGGCAGTAGTGCAGATCAATTCACATTAACTGATGCTAATACCTATCCCCTTAATGTTACTTTCGGTAATCCAATAACAGTGGATATTGCTTTTGAACCTACATCAGCAGGAGCAAAAATAGCAAATTTACACATTGAAGATAATCTCAGCAAAACGACTCATGATGTTGTATTAGATGGTTTAGGAGTTAACCCTTATATAGAAAGCTTCCCTTATTCTCAAAATTTTGATGGAGTAAGTACCCCTGTTTTGCCACCTGACTGGTCAAAATTAACTGATACAGGAAATGAAGACTTAATAGTCGAAACAAATTCTTATTTCTCATATTCTATGCCAAACAGTATAGTGCTGGGTTATGGTGATGAAACAAGCGGAAATCTACTTCTAATCTCACCCCCAACTAATCTTACAACATCTAATACCAGAGTTAAGTTTTGGGCAAGAAGTTTTGAGGGTACCATTAATTTAATTGTGGGTACTATGTCTGATAATACAAATGCTACTACTTTCACTGAAATCGAATCAATTACATTAAGTGATGAGTTTGAAGAGTATATTATAAATATAAATTCTAACACTACATATATCGGCTTCAAGCATCCTATGAGTTCTCCAGGCACATATGATATTATCGATAATTTTACCTGGGAAGAAATACCAACCACATGGACAGGAGCAACAGACCAAAACTGGAATGATGCAAATAACTGGAACAGCGCTATACCACAAGAATTTACCGATGTTACCATTCCAAGCGGGCTTTCAAATTATCCATCAGTTAATGGTGATGCCGGAAATCCATCAGTATGTAATAGCTTAACAATTGTTGCAGGGGCAACTCTAACAATACCGGCTAATAAGGCATTAACCGTATGCGGTACTTTATCAAACTCAGGTACACTAACAATTGAATCAACATCAGCAGGTAACGGTTCTCTTATTCATAACACAGCAAGTATAAGTGGAATATTTCAGCATTATATTTTAAAGGATAATACCTGGCATAACATTTCTGTGCCTTTTTCAGAGACCATGCCTGAAATATGTAACGGAGATTATGCTCCTCTTACAACTAACTTTAACGGTACAACAAACCCTACTTACGACTTCTTTTTATTTAATGAAGCTGTGGGGGAAAATAATTGGATAAATCTTAAAACTACTGCAGGAATTGCTAATACATCTGATTTTGGTTCACCGCCAAGGTTTGATGCAGGGACAGGTTATTTAGTTGCTTATGATAATTTGTTTGCCGGAAATGTAACTAAGTCTGCAACCGGAACGTTTGCAAATGGTTCAATTAGTATACCTCTAACAAGTACTAATCTGGATTTTAACTTAGTTGGAAATCCATATCCTTCTTCAATCGACTGGAAGGCAACTTCAGGATGGACAAGAGACAATATAACTGAGGATGGTGGATATAATCTTTGGATTTGGAATGGTTCATCAGGTCAATATGGAGCTTATAACTCTTCATCAGACAGTGACAACGGAACCAATGGTGCATCAAGATATATCTCTCCTGGTCAGGGGTTATACGTTAAAGCTCTATCAGCAGGTAATCTTGTTATGACCAATGATGTTAGAGTACATAGTACGAAAAACCTGTTAAAAAGCCTAAGTACTTTAAACAATTTTAGAATGTCAGTAACCGGTGATCAAACCAGTTATTCTGATGAGATTATGATCGAGTTTGATCATTCAGGTAATACTGGAGGTGCGCAAAAACTTCATAGCATGTATTCAAATGCTCCATCACTTTCAACCACTAAGAATAATGCTAATTATAGTATCGACTTTAGAACTAGTATTGATGAACAATCACAAATACCTATTTCTTTTTCCGCTGGAGTTGATGGTGTTTATACATTTAATGCACAATTAGCTGGTGGTTTTGAAGAAGCGATTCTGGAAGATCTGCAACTAAACAACAAAGTAGACTTAACAAATAATCCACAATATGTATTTGGTTCATCCATCAATGATGATCCATATCGTTTTATTCTTCATTTCGCTTCTGTGGGAATCGATGAAGAAATAGTTGAAAACAGCTTAGTACAAATCTGGTCGAATAACAATATCATCAATATAATAAACACTATCAGTAAGTTAGGAGAAATTAAGGTGTTTAACCTCATGGGACAAACAGCAGGTAGTTTTAAACTTGATGGCAGCCAGCAACAAAAACTTGAGCTTAATCTGCAAAGTGGAATTTATATAGTTACTGTTTCCACCAGTGAAGGATCCATTAAATCTGAAAAGGTAATCATCTCAAATAATTAAAGTAAAATCATATTATCATGAAGAATATATCAATTATAACAATCTTAGTACTAGGTTTATCATTAAGCATCAACACATTTGCTCAGGGTCCACCTGAGCCACCAAGTGAAAATGGTACAAACGGAAATCAAGAGGGAAATACTGCTCCCATTGGGAGCGGAATTGCCATATTATTAGGATTAGGTGCAGCATATGGAGGTAAGAAGCTGTATGACAGTCGTAGTAAGAAGGAGGTAAATAACACCTTGCTTTAAAAACGAAAGAGTGTCATTCCGGTTAAAGACCAAAGACCAACAGCTAACAGCAAAAGAAACCACTAAAATAAAAATATGAGAAAGCAAAATATTCTAATAATGGTATTACTCACCATTCTCAACCTCAACCTCAACCTCAACCTCAAATCCCAGGTTGCTGTAAACACATCCGGCAATGCAGCCGATGCATCAGCTATGCTCGATGTAAGTTCAACTGATAAAGGGATTCTCATCCCTCGAATGACCTTAGCAA
>CAYWRM010000024.1:26947-59590 GCA_964460905.1 uncultured Lentimicrobiaceae bacterium | reverse complement strand
GCAAATGAAGCAAGAAGAACACCAAAACTAGCACATGCATAGGCTATTACAATAATCATTAGAATAAGAGAAGGAAGATGATGCATAATGTCTAAGCCAAAAACCAGCCAAGCGTAAATAAACATAATTGACAGCTGAGCAATGGAAATAATATTTGCAAATACAATTTTCCCATAAAGGATATGCTTAGGGGGCATTGGTGAGCACAGTAATTTCTTTAACATGCCTTCCTGCTTTTCATCTATAAGACTACCACCTATTCCTGCAACTGAAAACAAAAGCATCATAACGGATGTACCTGCCACAACGTGAACAAGCCCTCCTATATCATTTTCCTCGGAATTACCCATGTTCCCGAAAATAAAAGAAAACAGAGTAATAAAAATTATAGGCAATAAAAAGCTTATCATCATATCTTGCTTATTTCTTAAGAATAATTTCAAATCTTTCTTTACTAGCTTTATCATATGTTTCTCAGTTGTTTACCGGTTAGACTTAAAAATATGGTTTCAAGGTTTATCTTTTTGATATCAATATGCAGGATGTCAAGTCCGACCTCATTGCACTTTAATATTATTTTTGATAAATCTCCCTGAATATTCATAGAATAAAAATGTATTGTATCGCTGAAACGCTGGAGATCTCCCCAGTCCTTTGCGATTGCAGTGTAGCTCTCATCCGAAAGATTGGTAAAAGAAATAACAAGAGATTCTTTCATCGAATACGATGTTCTTAATTCATCCAATGTTCCTTGAGCAATGATTTCTCCATTGTCAATAATTCCTATGCGATCACACAAACGTTCAGCCTCTTCCATATAATGCGTGGTATAAACAATTGTCATTCCCTCTTTATGGAGTTTTTCTATTACTTCAAAAATCAAATTCCGGCTTTGAGGATCAATGCCAACGGTGGGCTCATCCATAAATAGAACTTTAGGCTTATGAAGCAATGCTGAAGCGATATTAATTCTGCGTTTCATTCCACCGGAATAAGTTTTCACTTTATCATTCTTCCTGTCGCTTAGTCCGAACAGTTTTATCATTTCATCAATACGCGTTATTAATTCCCGTTTCGGAACATTATATAGGCTTCCCCAAAATAGTAAGTTATCATATGCCGAGAGCTCATTGTAAAGTGCTATTTCCTGTGTAACAACGCCAATTTCCTTCTTACATTTCAAGGGATTCTTCTTCAAATCATATCCGGCTATGTTTACTTCACCTTCACTTGGCTTTATAAGTGTGCTCATTATGGAGATTGTTGTTGTTTTACCAGCACCATTCGGCCCCAACAGCCCATAACATTCACCTTGTGGAATATTGAATGAAATACCTTTCAGTGCCTCAATGGTACCGAATGTTTTTCTAAGGTTTGAAACATTAATCATATAGTCTCTTTTTTATTATTTATCTTTTACTATCCTAAAACCAATTCCTGCTCCCCTGTTTACGGCGGGAACACCAACACGGCTTGCCGAACGGCATTCCTGTGCTGATACCCAGAATCCGCCACCACGAAGAACTTTTTGTCCGCCAGTTTTTGGCCCCTTAGGATTTGATGTTTCTTTTAAATCGTATTCGCCATACCAATCACTGCACAATTCACCCATGTTACCGTGCATATCGTATAAACCAAATGCATTGGGCTGAAAACTTCCAACAGGCATGGCTTCCCTTCCTGATTTGTTATTAAAATATGCCTGATCAGATGTAAGGCTATCACCTGCATAGAAAGGAGTAGTTGTGTTTGCACGGGCTGCATATTCCCATTCAGCTTCTGTAGGTAATCTGCATCCCATCCACTCTGCAAATGCCTGGGCATCATACCATGTTATTTGTGATACCGGCATGTTTCCACGTTTAAATCCAAATGGTTTTTTCCGGCCTGTTGCTTCACAAAATGCATCATATTGCTCAAAGGTAATCGTGTATTTACTCATTTTAAAGGCACCTAAAGTAACCTGATGTTGTAGCTCATCTTCATTTCTTCCTTGTTCAGTAACAGGGCTTCCCATTACAAAGGTTCCTCTCGGTATATCTGCAAATTCAATAATGGGTTTATTTATCGAGGAATCGTTGGTTCTCGTGTTATTTTCAGTATTTATTATAACAGGGTCAAATCTTTTCGTAAATTGAATTTGAGAAGTATTATTGTAGATTTTTTGTAATTTCGAAATATTATCAGAATCAATGGACTTCATTAATTCATTGATTCTGTTCAGGATTTCAATTTGTTTTGGAGTGAATTGATTGTTTTGAAAAACATAATCTAATATTGGTGAATATTGGCCAATTGGATATTCGGTTCCCAATATAGATGCCAAATCATAACAAACGACTGTTGTTATTAGAGGTGATCCATTATATTCATTTTCGCCAGGCATCCCATATAATTTTGGATTAATTTCTTTTTTTTGCATCTTTAACCAGACATCATTGCTGAAGTCAAATTCTTCTCTAGCAAAATCAATCCTATCGGCGCTTGGATCCACCAACATCCAACGATTTTCCTTTTCATTCCATACTTCACAAATGACGTGGTTCGCATGAAAACCAGGGATTAAATACGGAGCAAATCCATAACGAACCCTGGCTGGAATGCCGCGATATTTAAGTATGGATGCCAGCAAGAGGGCATTATCCCGGCAAATCAGCATTAATCTATTTTCAGGTTTACGATCTTTGACTAAACCCCTGGAGTCATAGGATAGAAGTCCCTCCAAAGCCGATTTTACTGTCGGATACTTTGCTGATTCATTCCATCTTTCCTTGGGAATTTGTTCACGGTACATATCCAGTTCCCACCCATAATTTATATATTGTGATCTAATAAGACGACAAAGTTCTGGTAATGAATCAGGAAGATTTTTATACAAATAGGCATATTCTCCAGGATCGGTAAATTCACTATACTGTTTATAAAAATCTAAAACAGATTTGTTATCGGTAAATTTAACTTCTTGTTGAGAACTGCATCCTGTTATTGTCAAGATCGTAATCATAATAATTAATACTGTGTTTTTCATAATTAATATATTTAAGTAATTTATATTATTCATCTTTTACCAATCTAAAACTAATACCCGATCCCCTGTTTCCTGGAGGAGTACCTCCTCCACGGCAGGCCGAACGGCACCTATGGGTAGCATCATAAAAACCACCTCCGCGATCAACTTTTTTAGTTCCAGTTTCTGGTCCTTTTGGATTTGTGGTGTCATTAACATCGTACTCACCATACCAATCATTAGTCCATTCCCAAATATTACCGTGCGTATCATATAAACCAAATGCATTTGGCGAAAAACTACCAACAGGTAGTAATTTCTTTCTATCTTCACTTTTATCACAGTTGTCATATGGTTTTCTTCCATTAAAATTGGCTTGTTCAGATGTTAAGCAATCTCCTGTATTAAAGGGTGTAGTAGTTTTTGCGCGGGCAGCATATTCCCATTCAGCTTCGGTTGGTAGCCTACAACCCATCCATTCGGCAAATTCATTGGCATCAAACCAACTTACTTGTGAGACTGGAAGATTTCCCCGTTCAAGTCCCCAAGGTTTAGTTCTTTCTGTGGCTTCACAAAACAAATCATATTGCTCATAGCTTACGCAATATTTACTCATTTTAAAAGCACTTAGTGTTACTTGATGTTGTATTTCATCATCTTTTCTACCATCTTCGGAAAGAGGACTGCCCATTTTAAATGTTCCTGCAGGGATATTCACAAATTCAATAACGCATTTATTTATCGTAGATTTTTTGGTATCTGTGACATTTTCATCCTGAAAGCTTTCGGGATTTATTCTTTTTAAATCCAAAGTTTTTGTAATCTGAATTTCAGGAGTATTATTATAAATTTCCTGCAATTCTGAAAGGTTATTAGCATCAAGCGATTTCATTAATTCATTTATTCTATTTAGCATTTCTATATGTTCTGAAGTTAGTTGATTATTATTTTTAGAGGCATAATCCAGTACAGGTGCATATTGATAAATCGTATATTCGGTTCCCAATATGAATGCTAAATCTGTATTAAATATCGCTAATATAGAAGCCTTTCCGCTATATTTCCCGGGTAAACCATATAGGTCAGGGTCTATTTCTTTTTGTTGCATTTGTAGCCAAGCATCGTTGCTAAAATCAAATTTATCTCTGCTAAAATCTACCATATCCATACTGGGATCCACAAGCATCCAGCGGTTTTCATTTTTATTCCATACTTCACAGATTGCATGACTTATATGAAAATCAGGCATTATGTATGTAGCATAACCAGCACGAAGCCTGACCGGAATGCCGCGATATTTAAGTATGGATGCGAGTAAGATTGCATTACCCCGGCAAATAACTACCAGTCGATTTTCAGGTAAGCGATTATTCACTAAACCTGTGGAGTCATAGGACACAAGCCCTTTTAAAATTGATTCAACTGTTGGGTACTTAAATGACTCATTCCATCTCTCTTTAGGGATTTGCTCAGAATATTGTGGCAATTCAGCATAGGGATGAATAAATTGTGATTTGATTAAACTGCAAAGTTCTGGTAATGAATCAGGAAGATTTTTATACAAATATTTGTACTTTCCCGGATCGGTAAATTCACTATACTGTTTATAGAAATTCAAAACAGATTCGTTATCGGTAAATTTAACTTCTTGTTGAGAACTGCATCCTGTTATTGTCAAGATCGTAATTATAATAATTAATGCTGTGTGTTTCATTATTTTAATATTTGTTGAATTAATATTTCCTGACAAAGCAACTTTATATCATGTATTAATCATAATTTAAAACGACGAGTTGTTGAATTTTGCAGATGAGTTGTTAAAATGGAATAATAAAGACTTATTGGAAAAATATCTACATTAGCATTGTCTTATAAAGGGGGATACTACAGCACTATCTTGACCAGTATAGAATTAATGAAAACACAATGGGAATCATGTATAGTATTCTTACTTAATTATCCCTACTCATTTTAGTTTAGAATAATTAACCATTTATCATACTATTATTATTTTCATCAGTACAGATTGTCTGATTTTTAAGTGGCATTAAATCAGGATTATTTAATTAATAAAATCTAAACAAAAAACAATGAAATTATTTGAAAATAATTTTTTAATGATTGATAATTTCGTGTTTAAAAACTTACGCTCTATCTTTTAAGTCCTTTAGAGCAAATAAGTATTTTACTATCATCCATATTTCTTCAAGCATAGCCTAGTTTTTTCCCTGAATTTCTCTATTCAAGATTTCTTTTTTCAGACAATCATAGCAACAATGGTACTTTGCTCTATTGCATTCTTCCTTGTTTGGGTATTGCTGTTAGTAGGATGGTTATTGCTTGGGCTGACATTGGGACCAAATGCTGGGATTCATTATGTATTGCCTCAATAATTACTAGGGCAATCAGAGCTAATCAGTATTATCCTTTGCAAGAAAATTCTTTAGTGGAATAAGTTTGTTGATGTTATCCTTTTGAGTAGTAGTTAGTGATGGAAAATCTATTCCATATATGCTAATGCTATAATAACTTTGTAGGCTCCAAATAGCATTGTCAATCATTTTCATAAATGCTTTATAATCATCCCTATTTGTATAAACACTTTTTCTAACCAAGAGTTTCAAATCGCATTTTGCATTAACAATTGTTTCGGGTGTTAGTTCACCATACTTGTTCTCTATATGGGTAATAAGAACTTTCTTAATTGCATCACTGGTACTATCAAAGGCAGCTGGGCCTTTATCAATTAATACATTTGATGATTTGTTAATGAAAACCCGAATAAGATTACTAAAGTCAACAATCTGACTTACTTCAATGCTTTGGTATTGGATATCTGAGTATTGATCGGGCCCTAAAGCCTTTACTGTTATAATTATATCTTTGTCTTGTGCAAACAAATTAGATGAAAACAGCGTAACAATAAAGAATGCTACACATATCATTGTTTCTGATATAGGCTTATGTAATTTAGCTATTTGTTTCATAGTACTAATATTTTGATTTATGATTTTGAAACAAAAGTGATATAATTGACTAAACCAAGTGTTTCAAAATTGTTTCATTTCTGTTTCAGCTGGGTTTTAGTCAACATTTTCAATATTTTTACTCTTTCAATAAAACGCATTGATAACTGTGATGAATAAAAGTGACTCAATAAAAAAGAATCTTGTAAGGTGCAGAAACATTATCGAACATAAACAGGGATGGGAACCAAATAATGTGTTGACAAGAAGAGAATTTGAGTTACTGATAGAAAAAGTATTTGATAAAACAGGCGTATTGCTAAGCTTGTCAACAATCCGAAGGATATGGAATAATGATTTCAAAAATATACCTCACAAAAGCACATTAGATGCGTTGGCTGAATTTGCCGGACAAAAAAATTGGCAGAGCTTTGTTGAATCACAATACAAATATGAGGTTAAAACAGAAATAAAAAGAAGTAATAGATTATTTATAATTGGAATTATTATCTCATTTGTAATTATCTTATTAGCTATTGTATATCAAACAGTCGATAATAATGGGCAAATTGAAATTACCGGTAGTGTGGTATTTGAATATACTCAAGAGAGTAATTCTACAATTCCCAATATCATAGTCTTTGATTATGATGTTACTAATATTGTAGCTGACAGTTTCTTTATTGTTGAGTCAACAAATGATTATAAAAAAAGAAGACTTTTCATAAAAAAAGGCCAGATGACAAGTGCATATTATCGGCCGGGAAATTATGAGGCCTTTTTAATGGCTGATGATTCAATTATAAAAAAAATTAATATTGAAATTCTGTCTAATTCATGGGTTGCGATACTTAACTATGGTGATTTGCCGAAAAAGGTTCCTTTTTATTATTACCAGTCTGATATTATAAAAAATGGTAAGCTTTGTGTTACCAGAAACATGATAAAGGCAAGTGATATACGTATTGAAGATGAACTATATTTGTTTTTATCAAGAACATTCAATTCAAAATTATCATTATCAGATGGTTATATTTTTGAAACAAAAATTAAGCTTGATAGCATCGAAATTAATGCATCTTGTCCTGAAATATATATCGGGCTGCTTTTTGAAAATGATATATGTTATATCCCACTTGTTCAATTTGGAGGGCAGGATAGGGCTCAGTTGAAATTTGGAAGAACGTATTTATCAAGTAACGATAGTGATTTAAGGGGATTTGGTTGTAATATTTATAATTGGCAGAAAGTTAAAATCAATTCAACAAACCATCATATAGAAGTACTTCTTAATAATAAAATTATAACATCATTTATGGATTCAACAATGATGGGAGAATTCAATGGGTTTTCTTTCACTTTTGATGGTATTGGTTCGGTAGACTATGTTATGCTTTCCTCAATAGAAAAGGATACGATTTATTATAATGCTTTTTAGGCCCTAGTTAAGTAGCCTTATTATATATTACCGGCATCTGTTCTTTCCCCCTGCTCCAAAGGTCTTCTTCAATAATCAGCTCTGCCATAAAATTACCAACATTTATTCGGCTTGTTATTCCAGCATTAAAAATTGCACTTCTTATGGGGAAGCGAGGACTTCGTATTCGGTTATTTTATCTTCATTAAATAGTGAAAATATACAACTTCCTTTATGCTGATGAGATCTGTATAACTATAAGAGATTAGCTCACATTAGATATAAATCTGCTTTATCATAAATTAAAATCCCGAAGAAGTAATTCGACGTCTAATAACTTTACCTTCTTTTGTAATAGCAACTGCCCATCGATCTTTCAGGTATATAAAAGCAACTCCATATCCATCAAAATCAGGCTCTTGCATTTCTGCTGCCTTTGTTAGCTTTGCCCCTTGGTAATTATCCATGATTGTAGCGCTTACCTCTTGAGGAAGTTGGTTAAGTGAAATGTACTTAAGTGTAAACATCCAATTTGCTTTGGAGTCATATTTCGTCTCCATACTATCAGTTCCAACAGTATAATTTGCTCTCCAGTCTTTCATCCTTTCACTTCCTTCAGCAGTCCATTTGACTTCAATAGCTTGAGGTACAAGCTGCTCAAAAGCATCCCTTATTTTTTTCTGTGGCTTTGTTTGAGAAAAAGCTGTAGGTATAAATACTAAAAGTGAGATTAAAAGAAATAGATTTTTCATGATTTTGAGAATATGTTTTAGATTGCCAAAAATAAGAATATTAGACACTTGAAACTATATTACTTTCCTTGACAATAAACTTTTTTTATTGTATATTCGCATCAAAAACCGTGCTCTATGAAAAATCGATATATACTAATTTGGATATTTTTAATGATATCCTTAATGGGTTATACCCAGCATACTAAAAATGTAATGATTTATCACCTCGCAAGTACCAATTGAGGTGACTGTACATGCATGGATTCCATTTTTAGGATTGCTGTGCTAGATTCTTTCCCCAACACCGTCATAGTTTCCTTTCATGGCGGAAATTCTGATTCATCATTTAGTGCTTTTCAAGGAGACAGTATTTATTCTTATTTCCCTTCGCATATTAAAACTGCTTATCCGGGTGGTATTGGATATGGATTTTGTTATGACACTATTTACAAAATAGTAAATAGTCTTTATAATGAGTTTCCGGAGACCCCTGTAGATATTGAGATAAGCGATAAGATATGGAATCCGAACACAAAAATAATAGATTTATCGCTAACCATTAAGAATGATGGTCCTGAATTGATGGGATCCTACTGGTATAATGTTATTGTAACGGAGGATAATATTATACACATGCATAAAACTCTAGGGGGCTGCTCTACAGCTACACCACCAGGACAACCATACTATGATACTGCATACAACAATAATTGGGTGACCCGTAAAATGGTGTTTTGGAGCGAAGGAAAGTCTTTGATTGAAGAATTCTGGCCTGAGCAACAAATTATTACTCAATCTTGTAGCTTTTCGCTTGATTCGGCATGGATTCCAGAGAACTGTAACATTGCAGTACATGTTTACAAAAAAGCTGATTCACTTTATAAATCTCCTGTGATGCAGGTGATACAACAACCTGTTATCGGATGGAGTGATATCTCTGAAAGTAAGCCCCATGAAAATAAGATTATTGCTATATTTCCAAATCCTGCTGTTGACATCACTAATATACATATTTCACTAACTGATAAAGGATTATGTTCTCTAAATATTTTCGATTTGAATGGAAACATTATTAGACCTCTTCTTAGTGGAAATAGAAACCCTGGTTTATATAATGTTGAATTCCAAACCAATATAATACCAAAAGGGACCTATCTTGTAGTGTTAGAAACAAATACAGGAATAACATCTGAAAAGATAATCATTCAGTAGTTAAGCAATACTTCTATTCTACCTGCTATTAATAGAGTGTGTGTTTTGTAATCAATTTCTCAGAATATAAATCAAATTTGAAGTCCTCTTCGTATTATCGATAATTTGAAGGTTGAGGTTGTTATTGTTTGCAATTGATTCAATCATTGAATGGGAAACAAATTCAAGTTTGAATTGTGTTTTATTAAATCCTATATTAGTCGATAATAACTCAGTTATTTTTGTTCCCTTATGCCTTTTCTTCAGGTCTTTATCTGCATCACGAATAATAATCTGGCCATTGTTATTTAGCTTTTTAATACATGATTCAACAATAATAATTTGGAGATATTCAGGCATATAATGAAGTACATCATTAATGATGAAAATATCAGAATATTCAGGTTCAAACTTAGTGATATCAGCAGTGATGAAATTTAAATTATCATTTTTAATAGCACAATTAGTAGCAACGCTAATTTTGTTGGTATCGTAGTCAACCCCGGTTATTTGCCTATTGATTGAAACAAGGTTAAGCATGAGAGGAAGGTAGCCAAAACCACATCCCAAATCTGTAATACTACATTTTTGTGGAATTAGTTCATTAAAAATACTATAGTTTTTTTCCAATTTAAGTTTTATACGTGTATACCATTCCAGTATGGGACCTTTGTAAAGGAAGTTTTTCCTGATGAAATCACTAAAATAATCAGGTGTTTCCATCGATTGCACCACTTTGAGATATTCAGCCTCAAAATATTGTCTTACGTTTTTTGCCTGATATCGAGCTGTGGTTCCAAATATACCATCCGCAAGTTTAATACGTGGTAGGAATTTTGTAATAATCTCCCCTCTCTTTAGAAAGAACTCACTTTTTTTCAGTAATTCTTTTTGTCCATAAATAATAATTGGAAGAATATCCAGGTTTAGTTCATTTGCAAGATAAAATGCTCCTTTATGAAATCGCTTTAATTTACCTGTATCAGAGCGATGACCCTCGGCAAAAACCACAACAGAATAACCATTATCTATTTGTGTTTTAACTTGATCCAGAATTGATTCATAACTTCCATCTACTTCTATAAATCCTGCATATTTAAGCGCAATTCCGTAGATGGGGTTACTAAAGTTTCGGGGATTTGTAAGAACTACAACTTTATGATTCAATAGCATCATCAGCATTAAATCGATATGTGATTGATGGTTTGTTATTATTATTGCCGGCTTGCTATAATCTTCATTATCAGGATTTATGATTGTCTTTTTTGAAAGAAAATTCATATAGATCATAAACCAGGTAAGATATCTGAAAAGCTTATGAAGCAATGTTTTTTTTGCATTTTCAGGAAGGGGTGTGATTTTGAGTAATAGTGATATAAATGAAAGTAATAGTGACCCACTCATAAAAACAAACAATGCCCAAAGTGAAAATATAAAATCTAGTAAAGTAACTGGACGATTTCTATATCCGTTTTTGTATGTGACAAGCCACTTGAATATAGCTGGAAGAAGTGTAAAAGTGATAAAAATAACTGATAATATTCCAATTATCGACATTGTAGCAATTGATCTAAGGGCAGGATGAGCAGCAAATATCAAAACTCCAATACCCAGTAATGTAGTTATACCCGATAATATTACTGATACTTTGTAGGAACTGATATCGTGAATACCATACTTATATTCCATAAGGAGTCCGCGCATAATAAATATGCTGTAGTCAATACCAAGCCCAAAAATAAAAGTGAGAATAATTACATTGAATATGTTGAAGTTGATGCCAAGCAGTCCCATAATTCCAACTGTCCATATCCAGCTGAAAATCATAGGTATCATTGTAATAATTGTTAATTCAATCCTGCCGTAGGCTAATAATAGAATTACAAAAACAAATGAAATTGAAATAATTACCAACTTATTGAAATTGTCTTTAAGTATGGTAACAAATTCACTGGTAATTAGTCGTTTGTCGATAATCCATGTATTCTTTTCACTTTTGAAAGCATCATATACCTTGTTGATATCTTCTTCGGAGCTATTAACTTTCACCACATTAATTACAGCTGACAAAGTATCTGTTTCTATGATGAATTTATCTAAAAATAATTGGTGAATAATTCCTGCTTTCTCAGGTGATAGTGGGTTAAATTCGCTGTACAACCATGTGCTAAATTTGTTGAATGCCTGTTCATTAAAACCGGTTTTTATTGCTGCTTTATGAATATTATTAATTACCCCTTCTCTATTTCCCTCCCAATACTCATTCCAACTACTAATAGCTTTTTGTTGTTGACTTAGTGATGGAAATATATTATTGACAACAGAGGCATTTTGGACTATGCCGGATTTTTGGAGATCAGATATTATGCCTGAAGTTTGAACATTGTTTTCCATCGCATCGTTTAAATCTTTGCCTGGAGAAACAATATAGATGGTTTTTTTACTAAGGTTAGTCACTGAATTTAAGCGCTGTTCAACTTGTTTTAATTCATCACTCATATAATTGCTTTTCATCATATCAGCATCAAAACTAGTATGTTGGGCGAAAAAATAAAATAGAATTGTAGCAGTTACTATTCCTAGCTTCAGGTAGTTATTGCTGGAAAAGTTGTAGGCTGCCAGTTTGTCGATCCAATTGGTGTAATGTATTATTGTATCCTCTTTTTTCTTGCCCAGAAGATGTGGAAGTACAATTAGCGAAAATGCTGCAGCACTTAGGATGCTTATGGCAGCAAAAAGACCAAGGTCATTTAATGCTTCAGAGTTAATAAAATACAACGATAAAAAAGCTGATGCAGTAGTAAGGCTGCTAAGTACAACAGGAGTTGACAGATTACTAAATATTAATTTGTAAGAACCATGCTGTCTAAAATGAGAATAAATATGTAAAGCATAATCAACTGATATTCCTAGAAGTACTGAGCCAATTCCCAGTGATATTGCTGACACTTCCTTTTTCAGAATAAACAATATAGCTAAAGAAACTAATGCTCCAAATAGAACCGGAAGAAAAACAATTAGGAAAGTTCTCTTGCTTCGAAAGAAAAGTGTAATAACCAAAACCAGCACTATCATGGCAAGCGTGATGGTAATAATTATATCTTTTTTTATTTGATTTGCATTTCCAAGAGCTACAACAGCATTTCCAAAATAGTTTATATTAATATTATTAAATTCGGTTACTTTCAGATTATTAATAATATTATCAATGCCCTCAAACAGTATATTATTATTGGATGTTTTATTTGTTGAAACAGGCGTTATCAGTAGTATGAGGCTTCGATGGTCGCTTGATATGAAATAATTATCGTATACTTGAAAATTATCGTCGATATTAAAAGAGCTAAATTTTTGTAATGCTATTGGCGTTAGGTAAAGAGGATCTTTAGCGATTAACTTTTTTGTGACAAACGAGACTGGTGATAGTAATGTTGCATAGTCAGTTTCGATGGTTCTTTGAATGTTTTCAGATGTTATTATTGAGTCAATTACAGTATAATCTTCTTCTGTTAAAAATATTGGTAGATTTTTATAAACAGCATCATAAACATTTAGCATATCAGCCTGACTTGGAGCAAAATCGATAGATTTAATTAACCCCGGAACAAATCTCTTTTTGAGAGAATCGGTAAAAATGTTTGCGAATTCAGATAGTAGTTCGGGATTTGTAATTGTAGTATCATTGTTACTTATAATAAAAACAACTTTATCCAGGAATTTTGAATTTGAATAAACAAAATTCATATTGTTTATTTTCTCAGTATCAGGTAATATCTTTGTTATATCCTCAGAAAGTTTAAGCTGGCTGGCAAAATATGCACTACAAGATATCAATATAACCAATAGAAATAGTGAAATAAGTTTATGATTTTCAATCTGTTTATATATGGCTAAAAAAAGTTTGGACATAATTGTTGCTATCTGGTTGTCACTATTGTCAGGTTAATTTATATCATATGCAGTTTTCGAAAATTTGTTTAGATCATTTTACTATTTTCTTTATTCAAAAGCCTTTTCTTTTTTGGTTAATTTGATTATGATATATGATAAAAATCCAATGCTCAACCCTAGTATTAATCCTAATAGGATGCTCCCGATAATATATTGTAATATGCTATAACCAAATTCGTTAAGCGTGTTGTAAAAATTGCCATTTACTATTTGATCTTTTAGAAAATACATAGTTTCAACAGTAAATTCTTTTGGATTTTTCATTACTAATCCGCCAACCGCATAGCTGAAATAAATAATGAAAGGTATCACAGGTGGTAAGCTAATATTTGAGAAAGCCAGTACTATTATCTTGTTTAGCCTAAAAAAATGAGCTAATAATGCTGCCACAATCATTTGGAATCCCCATATGGGAAAAATGCCCATAAATATTCCAAACCCTATAGCGGTAGATAATTTTGCAGGATTTTCATTGTGTAACATTAGTTGTTCCCTAACTACATTTATGAATTTATTATTAGTTAGATATTTAATCACTCTTAATGGAATTATATATAAAAATGTAATGATAACTAATACAGTATTAAGTATGCTAATCCTTGTAAAATCTGGGAGAGGTCTGAAATGTGATACACGTTCATCTTCGGGTGGATAATATACCTTTATGGGGATTGGAATTACTTTGATATTACTCCAGGCTGATCTTACCAGCACTTCTATTTCAAATTCATATTTGCTGGTATAGAATTTTGTGTTTTTGTAGAACTTAATTGGATATAGCCTAAATCCTGATTGGGTGTCAGGCAGATTTATGTTTGTTTCTGCCCAATACCAGAAGTTAGAAAACTTGTTTGCAAAAGTATTTTTTGAAGGCATCCCGTCTGCAGCAATATCCCTCGAACCAATAAACAACGAATCTGGATATTTTTTCAGTTCATCAATAAAAAGGGGAATGTCATCAGGAAAGTGTTGTGCATCAGAATCGATGGTTATCGCATATTCAAAACCCAATGATAATGCCCTTTCAAATCCTTTGCGAATAGCCCAACCTTTTCCAATATTTTTATCATATTTGATAATAGTAATGGTATCGAATTTATGTAATATTGTAGAAGTGTCATCTGTTGAGCCATCATCTACAACTATAATGTTATTTGTATATTTGAGTACACCAACAACAACGCCTTCTATTGTTGATGCATTATTAAATGTGGGAATAATAACACAAATATTTTGGTTATGGAATGAAATATTTTCTTGTATAATTTTACCCATTCATGAGAAATTTGCTATGATGGCAAAGGTAAAAAATTACTACTATGACTAAAAGGGTTGTATAGTATTTAGAATATTCTTTATTCTTTATTATAATAATAATCGCTATCGATTAGAATATTCTTGTTATTTTGATACAGCGCATAATTAAATCCTGGTTTTAAACAATATGCACCTGTTTGGCCTTTTTTGTTAACAGCTATAAATCCAACCTGATATTTTTCATTGTCAGGAACTTTTTTTACGATACGCATTACTGCTTCTTCTACAGCTTGTTGTGGTGTTCGCCCATTTCTCATTAGTTCAACCACAAGAAATGATCCAAGAGTTTTCATAACCAGCTCACCCATTCCGGTTGCAGTAGCTGCACCAATTTCATTGTCCACAAAAAGGCCTGCTCCAATTATGGGTGAATCGCCAACCCGGCCACGTATTTTGAAGCCCATGCCGCTGGTGGTACAGGCTCCGGCAATATCACCATTACCATCAACAGCCAGTAGACCAATTGTGTCGTGAAATTTATTTGGTTCATTTTCCCAGTTAGGTTGGGGGTTGTAGCCGGATTTAGATAATTGTTTTTTCCATGCTTTTTCGGCTGCTGGTGTTAACAGGTTTTGTTTTTCAAATCCGTTTTCCAGCGCAAATTGCAAGGCTCCTTCCCCTGACAGCATAACGTGAGGTGTGCTATCCATTACAAGTCGTGCAACTGATATTGGATGAACAATATTTTCTAAAAAGCAAACAGATCCCGCATTACCATCCGGTCCCATAATGGAAGCGTCAAGAGTTACATGACCTTCCCTGTCAGGAAACCCACCAATGCCTACACTCATATTATCAGGATCAGCCTCGGGTATCCAAACGCCTTGTTCAACAGCATCTACAACGGTACCGCCATTGTTGAGAACACTCATTGCAGCTTCGTTGGCGTCAATACCATGATTCCATGTAGATATAATAACTGGAAGTTCAGTTTCGATTCCGTCAGAAGCAGATGAATCTTGAGATTTAATAATATTAGGAACAAGACTTAAAGCTCCTGCCACAGCAACTTTTTCAATGAATTTTCTCCTGTTAATCATTTCTATTGTGAATATTACAATTTTGTAGCCAGCAATTTAAACAAATTTACCAGGTTTATAACCGGAAATTCCATAATAGGCAATATATATATAACTGAAAATCGGGATAATAAACGACATATGAACTCCAAAACTATCAGCAACTAATCCCATTAAAAGGGGTAGAATAGCTCCTCCAAGAATCATCATAACCAGAAGCGACGATCCCTGGCTTGTATGTTTACCTAATCCGGATATGGCAAGAGTAAAAATATTTGACCACATAATTGAATTGAATAAGCCAATCCCTATTATTGTCCATAATGCTAATTCTCCTGTGCTGGTTAATGCAATTACGAGGAATACAAGATTTATGGCAGCAAATATGTACAGTGTTTTATTTGGTAATGATTTGCCGATGTAAAATGCAATAAGATTTATTATAAGGAAAACTAAATATATCATTGCTGATTCGAAGCTTGTGCTAATCCCGATTATTACAAATGCAATTGCAGAAATGGCAGGCATTATTATAAGTTTTGTGGATTTCTTAATGCTACTTAATGAAATTGCACCCAAAAACCTACCAATCATTTGCCCTCCCCAATATATTGATACATATAAGCTAGCTTCCGAATCACTAAATCCACCAATTTCAGGAAGGTTTAAATAACTGATAAGCATACTGCCAATACTTACTTCACCACCAACGTACATGAATATAGCAATCATACCTAGCACTAGTTGACGATGTTTAAGGGCACCAAATCCGGGTACGACTTCATCAGGATTTGTAAACCTTGGGAGAGGGGTTATTTTTATAGCGATGGCCATTAAAACAAAAATTAGTGCAAAAACCAGATATGGTATTTTAACGGCATCTGATCCTGTTGTATCTTTAAAAAATGTGAATATCAGATATCCACCCAAAATAGGGGCAATTGTTGTACCAAGTGAGTTGAATCCTTGTGCAAGGTTGAGACGCGATGATGCTGATTTTTGCGGACCTAGTATAGCAACATATGGATTTGCAGCTATCTGTAATAATGTGAACCCAAGTCCCATAACAAACAATGCTGCTAGAAAAAAGCCATATATCTGGAATTGAGCAGCCGGGTAAAACAGGAGTGCCCCGGCTCCTGAAATAAGTAATCCTATAATAATTCCTTTCTTATAACCAATCTTGTTAATGGGGTCACCTTTTACAACAGAGATAATAAAATAAACTACTGATCCGATAAAGTATGACATAAAAAAGGCAAACTGAACCAGCATTGCTTTTGTATGATTTAAGTCAAAAGCACCTTTCAGATAAGGTATTAGGATATCATTAAGCACCGTCATGAAACCCCACATAAAAAACAGGAAAGTAAGGTTTACAAATGCAGTTGTGTTATTGTTAGGTTTTGGTGAATTATCCATACTTAAAAATAGTGTTGAAAGAAAATAGGTAGTATAGTAATGCTACGATAGCATTTTTTTTACAATACTCGAAACTGTTTTATTGTCAGCTTTGCCGGCTAGTTGTTTTGTGGTAATACCCATTACACGACCCATATCTTTCATTGTTGAGGCTCCCGTTTCATCAATTATAGTTTTGATAATCTGAGATATTTCATCTACACCCATTTGTTCGGGTAAATACTTTTCAATTATTGCTGCTTGATAATTCTCTTCCTGTGCTAAATCAGCACGGTTTTGTTCCTTATAAATGATTGATGATTCTTTTCTTTGTTTTACAAGTTTTTGCAAGAGTTTAAGTTCAACACTTTCCGGAATTTCAGAACCACTAACATCTGTTCCGGTTTTTTCCAGCAACAAAGCTGCTTTAATAGCCCGTAAGGCACCAAGTTTGCGTTTGTCGCGTGCAAGCATTGCTTGTTTAATGTCGTTATTAATTGTTATTTCAAGACTCATGATTGTAAATTTTAGATGCAAATATAGTGATAATGTTATTAGTTAATAGTTTTTTGTTATTAGTTAATGTTTATATGTTGCTGATCTATAGATGAAAACGGCTGGATTTTAGCATATAACCAATAACATATAACTTATAACAAGTTTATTACTTTAGGTTTGTGTAATTTGTAAAAATTGTGCCAATGCAGAAATTACAATGTTAGTGTTTCATCGTCAATCTACATTATCATGCAAAAAAGAATTGTCAGATTTAATAACAGGCTGATTTTTGGAATCTTCACCTAGAGTGTACCTTGAAATTGTTGATTCCGAAGAATAATCAGTTTCATCAAGTTGGACTTTTTTTCTTATAAATGCCGGCTCATCTTCATATTCAGCAACTTTTTCAGGAGTACGTAAATTAATGCTTAAGTTCTTTAATTTATTAATTCTTTCTGCAGCATTTTTTGAGATACTTTCGTTATCAGCAGGTTGTTCAACAGTCTCTGTTGTTGGTTCGCTTTGTTTAGACGAAATAGTATGTCCTATGCTAAGGTAAGGTTCCTCGGAGCGATGGATAAGTGATGCAGGCTTTGACACATGTTTACTAACAGGGACTTCTACATTCTTTGGTTTTTCATCAACGTCACTCAGTGTATGTACAATTTTACTTTCTTCAGGTTTATCAATGGAGGTAGTAGTGGTTTCTTTAGTGACCTTTTTTATTTCAATTATTTCGGAGATTTCAGTAATACCGGAATTATCGGAAACAACAGGAGTGTTAGGATTATCTTCTGTTTTATTTTCTTCACCAATAATTCCAATACGCTTATTTATCTTTTCTGGTACCTTTTTAACATTATCAAAACCTGTGGCTATTATTGTAATGCCAATATTTCTGCCAAGTGATTCATCTTTGCCTGTTCCCCATATTGTTTCAGCTTCGCTACCACTTTCTTTTTGAACATAATCAGTTATTTCAGTGATTTCATCCATAGTGATATCTTCTTCACCGGTTGTAATGTAAAGTAGTATATCAGTTGCACCGGCTATTTCATTGTCATTTAAAAGTGGTGAATTCATAGCTTCTACTATAGCTTTTTCTGCCCGATTTTCACCTTCGGCTTTTGCTGATCCCATTATGGCCTTGCCACTATCTTTAATTACGGTTCTAACATCTTCAAAATCAACGTTTACATAACCAGTTACGGTAATAAGTTCTGCAATTCCTTTGGCAGCTGATGAAAGTACATTATCTGCCTGTGCAAATGCTTCACCCAGCACAAGGTTACCAAATTGTTCTCGTAATTTGTCGTTACTAATTACTAGTAATGCATCAACGTATTTTTTTAATTCGCTAATACCTAATTCGGCTTGTTGTTTTCTTCTTCTGCCTTCAAATCCAAAAGGAAGAGTTACGATACCTACAGTCAGAATACCGATTTCTCGTGCAAGTTTTGCAATAACTGGTGCTGCACCTGTACCTGTACCACCACCCATTCCTGCAGTAATGAAAAGCATTTGAGTACTTTCATCATTTAATAGTTCATTTATTTTGTCTATAGAGTCTTCCGCAGCAGTCATTCCAACCAGCGGATTTGCACCGGCACCTAACCCACTTTTGTTACCAATTCCAATTTTTGTTGGAACAGGACTCGACTCAAGAGCTTGCAAATCAGTATTACAAACGGCAAAATCGACACCGTTTATACCCTGTTTGAACATATGGTTTACGGCGTTTGAACCGCCTCCACCAACTCCTAATACTTTTATAATTGAGGGATGTTGCTTTGGTTGAAATGTGATCATGTCGGTCATAGTTTAAGACATATTAAAAATAGACTATTGATATGTGCTGTTTAATAAATAATTTAAGTAGTTTTTAACAAAAAAAAGTTAATTTAAATAAGTATTAAATAATACGTTATTCTGATGTGTCGTTTTCAAACCAATCTCGTAAGAAACCAAGAAATTTTGAAGGTCCGGATTCTCCTAACTCTCCTTTCCCCTTTTTCTCTGATTTCTTTCTTTTTCTGCTTTGAGTGGTATTTTCTTCTTCCATCAGCATCTTATCTTCCTTATCTTTTTCATAATCGAAACGTGAGATACCTTCAATTACTAAGCCAATTCCTGTTGCGTACATAGGGCTTGCCATTTCATCCACTACGCCTACAGCAAGGTGTTCGTTTGGATAACCAATACGAGTTGCCATACCTGTTGTGAATTCGGTAAGCTGATCGATATGTTTAAGTTGAGCACCACCGCCAGTTAGCACAATACCAGCAATTAGCTTCTTTTCGAATCCTGAGTTTTTTATTTCAAAATAAATCTGCTCAACAATTTCTTCCATACGTGCTTGTATAATTGATGCAAGGTTTTTAAGTGTTATCTCCTTGGCTGGTCGGCCTCTGAGTCCCGGTATTGCAACCACTTCATCATCACGATTTTCGCTGGCAAGAGCTGATCCGAATTTTACTTTTAATTCTTCAGCATGCTTTTTAATAATTGTACACCCTTCTTTTACATCTTCAGTTACAATATCACCACCAAATGGAATTACTGCTGAATGGCGTATAATACTGTCCTGAAAAATAGCAATATCAGTTGTTCCACCGCCTATATCAACAAGTACAACTCCTGCTTCTTTCTCCTCTTCACCAAGTACAGCTTCAGCTGATGCAATTGGTTCAAGTATGAGGTTTACCATCTCCAAATCAGCTTTTTTAATACATTTATAAATATTTTTTGCTGATGCGGTTTGTCCAATAATAATATGAAAATTAGCCTCAAGATTATTGCCCAGCATGCCTACTGGTTCCCTTATTCCACTTTCGTTGTCGATAATATAATCTTGCGGAATAACATCAATTATCTCTTCACCCGGAGCCATTGCTAGTTTATACATGCTCTGTGTGAGGCTATGGATCTCTTCATTAGATATTTCTTTGTCGTCGTCATCGCGAATAATGTTTCCACGGTGTTGATGACTTTTAATATGCTGTCCTGCAATTCCAACATTTATATATTTAATAGCAACACCAGATTTTTCTTCGGCTTGCTTTACGGCCTTCCGTATTGACTGAACCGTGTTTTCGATGTTGGCAACAACACCACGCTTAACACCTATGGATTCAGTTTTTCCGTAGCCTAGTATCTCAATTTTGCCGTATTCATTTTTACTACCTACTATACATGCTATTTTTGTTGTGCCGATATCGAGCCCGACAATGATTTCAGATTCCATGAGATTATTTTTTAGTGCAAACTATTTGATCTTTATATGTTAGGTTTATTATCTTATATTTGTCCCAATCGCTTGATTTAAGATTCTTTCTATAATACCCTTCCAGGTTTTGAAGTTTGTTTTGTATGTCGTTGAGAGTACCAAGTTGAACTAAATGATTGCCAAGTTCCGGTATTAAGTCGTACTCACCTTTGCTGTTTACGTAAATCTGGTTTATTTGAGCTTCTAACAAACTATTCTGATTTATTAATTTAGTGAGGAAAAATAATTCCTGAAATACCGTATTATCATAGATGGTATCATAGATGTTACTATTTGTATTTGCCTCTTCATTAATATAACCATTTGCAATTAAAACCCGTGGCGAATATTGAGAGCTTACAGGAAAAATATCACCATAATTATCGATGTAAAATCCACCTTTATTCTTGTCATAAATTCTGATAATAGGCTCTTTTTCTTTTATATTAATTAATAGTTTTCCATTAAGGGTTAGGTAACTGTCAACCTCGTCAATGAAAGGATTTTTACTTAATAGCTTTTCTATGTGGGAAGTTTCTATATTGTTTATCTCTAGTTTATTAACACTTTCCTGACGGTCGACCAGGCTATCAATTTCATTTAATGTTGACAATATTTCTTCGTGGTTTATAAAACCTAATTCAGCATTACGATAAATATTAACCTGGATATCAGAAACATCTTTATGCATATTATCAATGATGATAAATCCGGTTAGTGTTAATAAACCAACTACCGAAATAGTAAACAATGATATTTGAATTATTTTTTTCAATTGTTTAAGAGTAGTTTTTCAATTTCTTTTACTAGTAATCCAATGTCACCTGCGCCCATTGTAAGTAATACTTCAGGTTGATTATCAGATAAATAGTTTAATATTTCTTTGCTATTCATTAATTGGGCACTTTTATTGTCAATATAATCCAATAATGTATGTGAAGTGATGCCTTGAATTGGTTTTTCCCTTGCGGGATAAATTTCCATCAAGATTATTTCATCAAGTTCGCTTAATTCTTTAGCAAACTCTCTGGTAAAATCTCTAGTTCTGCTGAATAAATGAGGCTGAAAAATCCCGGTTATTTTTTTATTGGGATATAGTGCTTTTACAGCAGATATTGTTGCCTTGATTTCTTCAGGATGATGGGCGTAGTCATCAATATATATGATATTTTCATTTACTATCCGGAAATCCATTCTTCGCTCCACGCCCTTGAAAGTTTTTATTCCTGATACAATTTCTGGAATAGATAACCCAATTTCTATAGCTACTGCAATGGCAGCCAAAGTATTTTCAATATTATGAATTCCCGGAACTTGAATTTCAATATCTTTTAATTTGCCTATATCAGTATCTATGTCAAATACAAATTTTTTATTGGAGACATGTATGTTGGATGCAAAAATTGATGAATTAGCTGTTATTCCATAAGAGATATGTTTGCCAGGGATATTATAAAATGGGTCTAATTTTGAATTATGTATTAGAACTCCATCAATTGATAGTTTTTGTGCAAAACTGGTAAATGTTGTTTTAATGTCATCATGATTCTGGTAGATGTCCAAATGATCCTCATCCATTGATGAAATTATTGCAATATCAGGCTCTAATTGAAGTAGTGATCTGTCGTATTCGTCGGCTTCTATAATTAAGTACTCAGTTGAATTTGATAATATCAGGTTAGAATTGTAGTTGCGACAAATACCCCCTACAAAAGCTGTAACATCAGCACCACTGTGCTTAAGCAGATGTGCTGTTAATGCTGAAATGCTAGTTTTACCATGTGTTCCTGCAACAGCAATTGTAGTGTAATCTTTGGTAATTTGTCCTATTAATTCGGCTCTTTTAAAGATTGGAATTTTAGTATTTTTGAGATAAACAAGTTCAATATTATCAGAAGGGATAGCAGGTGTATAAACTACGATATCAATATTCTCAGGGATTTGGCTGATATCTGCATCAAAATGAAGAGTCATATCTTCAGTTATTAGTTCATCTGTTAAAGGACTTCTATTAAGGTCATAACCAAATATTGTGGCACCTTGATGGTTGTACCAGCGTGCAAGTGCACTCATGCCAATACCCCCAATTCCAAGGAAATACATTATTTTGTTACGACTGTTCATATATTCTTTTGCGCTATTTTTAGAACTTCACCTGCAATATTTGCAGCAGCATTTGGGTAACTAAATTTTACTAAATTTTTCTTTATTGATTCTTGTAATTCAACATCTTTAACTAGTGATGATAATATGTCTGGCAGACTTTTTATGGCATCATTTTCATTGATCATAAGGGCAGCATTTCCGTCAACTAGTGTGGTTGCATTTTTTGTTTGATGATCTTCGGCAGCAGTGGGTAACGGAATAAATATTGCAGGCTTTCTTGCTGCCACTATTTCTGCAATAGCAATTGCGCCTGCTCTGGAGATTATATAATCGGAGGCAACATAAGCAAAGTCCATTTTTTGTATGAACTCAGTTACAACAACGTGTTTTTTCCCTTCAGCTGCTTTTAAAGCTGTATCTATTGAGTAACTGCCGGTTTGCCAAATAATTTGTAGGTTAAGATCAAGAAGTGTTTGCAGGTTTTCTGCTACAGCAATGTTTATTTTTTTAGCTCCCTGGCTGCCACCAATAATCAACAAAGTTTTTTTATCGTTATTGAGATTAAAAAAACCAACACTCTCTTTCTTAGTTGGTAACAGGTTTAATATTTCTTTACGGATTGGGTTACCTGTTATGATTATCTTATCTTCTGAAAAGTACTTTTCCATATTTGGATACGAAACGCATACTTTATCAACTCTTTTTCCTAGAAATTTATTGGTAATACCTGGAAAAGCATTTTGCTCATGTATGAGTGTTGGAATATTTCTTTTGGAAGCAGTAAAAAGAAGGGGACCGCTTGCATAACCACCCGTTCCTATTACAATATTCGGTTTGAATTTATTAATTATTTTGAAAGATTTGAAAATACTTAGGATGACTTTTATTGGAAATAACAGGTTTTTAGTAGTCAATTTTCGTTGAAGGCCACTAATCCACAACCCGGTTATTGAATACCCGGCCAAAGGTACTTTCTCCATTTCCATTCGGCCTTTAGCACCTACAAAGTGTATTTCTGTATCCGGTAATTTTTCTTTGATAGCATTAGCTATTGCTATTGCCGGAAATATATGACCTCCTGTGCCGCCACCACTAATTAGTATTTTTAATTTTTTAGGCATCTGCAGTTGCTAAGTTTAGTTTCTGATTATCTGGATCAGTCTCCTTTTTATCTATTTCTTTACTAACACTTAGAATTATTCCTATAGCCAGGCTTGTGAACCAAATTGATGTTCCGCCCATACTTACTAATGGAAGTGGTTGTCCTGTAACTGGCAGTAACCCAACGGCTACTCCCATATTTATCATAGCTTGAAATACCAGGCTAAAGGCCACTCCGATAGTTAGGAATGACCCGAATGTTCCGGGTGACTTTGTAACTATTTTAACAGCTCGAAAAAGTAATATCAGATAAAGTAATACTATTAATACACCTCCAATCAGACCATATTCTTCGATTATTATCGCATAAATGAAATCAGAATAGGGGTGGGGAAGAAAATTTCGTTGGGTGCTGTTACCGGGCATTTTGCCAACAATTCCGCCGGTGGCAATTGCTATTTTTGCTTGTTCAACCTGATAGCTATCGCCTTTGCTGCCATCAACATAATCTGTTATCCTGTTTTTCCAAGTTCCAAGTCTTCCTTGCTGACCTTCCGGTAAATTGTACATTAATGTTAGGCCTAATACCAATAATACTAACCCAATACCAATCATCCCCAATATATAGGTTAATTTCACTCTTCCAATAAATATTAACACGAAACTTGTTGTAAAAAGCAATGCTGCTGTAGAGAAGTTATCCCAAAAAATAAGACCGGTTACAATAATGACCGGTAACATTAGTGAAACAAATACTGATTTGAAATCATGAACCTCATCCTGTTTCTTCGTTAGCATTCGCGCCAGATATATGATAAGAGTAATTTTAGCCAGATCGGATGTTTGAAAAGTAAGGCCAAATGGCAACGGAAGCACACGATTAGCTTCGTTAAGGTTTAAGCCAAAAAATAGTGTTATAAATAATAGTGGTACAGCAATATATAATGCAATTTGAAATATTCGTGAGTAGTAAGTGTATTTAACATTATGTGCTAGGTACATAAGCACTAATCCTAAAAAAAGGATCAATCCGTGCTTGAACATATAATACTGAGTATTACCACCTTGATATTTATATGCCAAAGTTCCTGTGGAACTATAAACAGCAAGAAATGAAATTATGGTCAGCAAAAATACTACAGCCCAAATAACTTTATCACCCTTTATATTTCTTAAAAATGTGGCCATTTGCTAAAGTTCTTTAACGGCCGTTTTAAATTGATTTCCACGATCTTCATAATTCTCAAAAAGGTCGAAACTTGAGCATGAAGGCGATAAAAGCACAACATCACCTTTCTTTGCTAATTCATAAGCAACATTAACAGCATGGTAGGCCGATTGAGTATCTTCTATTATTTCTACTATGTCACCAAATGCATCATGAAAGGGTTTATTGTTAATTCCCATGCAAACAATAGCCTTTACTTTGCTTTTTACAAGTTGGGTCAGCATAGTGTAATCGTTGCCTTTGTCAGTACCTCCAGTAATCCATATGATAGGTTTGTCATAATATTCAAGGGCATACCATGTGGAATTTACATTGGTAGCCTTTGAATCATTAATAAAAGTTATGCCATGCACACTTGACACATATTCGAGACGATGTGCAACATTGTGGAAATCAGACATACATTGTTTAAGTGTCTCTTTCCTTATATCCATAAGACGGGCGGCTACACCCGCTGCCATTGAATTATAAACATTGTGTTTGCCTTGTAATGCTAATTGTTCTAATGTCATATGTACCTGAGTTTTATTATCTAATATTATTATTTCATCATTAATTATCATTGCTCCTTGCTTAATATCCATTCGATTTTGGCTGCAAGGGAACTTCTGTGCCTTAACTTCCAGATGCTTTAACTTTTGTGTTATCACAGGGTCGTCGAAGCAATAAATAAGCGCGTCGCCTGAAGTTTGATTTTGAATTATTCGGAACTTTGATTCTATGTACTTGTCAAAATTGTTATCGTATCGGTCAAGATGATCAGGAGTAATGTTAAGCAGTATAGCAATGTTTGCTCTTACATTAAACATTCCATCTAACTGGAAACTGCTTATTTCAAGCACAAAAACATCGTAGTCATTTTCTGCCACCTGTTTGGCAAAACTGCTGCCAATATTTCCGGCAATTCCCACATTTATTCCGCTAGTTTTTAATATGTGATATAATAGCAGTGTTGTGGTTGTTTTCCCGTTACTACCGGTAATACATATAAGCTTAGCAGAAGTATGTCTTGCCGCAAATTCAATCTCTGATATTACAGGGATATTATTTGTTTTGGCAGATTTGATTAATGACACATTATCGGGAATACCAGGACTTTTAATAATTTCATCAGCTGAAAGTATCAGATCTTCGGTATGACCGTTATCTTCAAAATCAATTTCAGAATGTTTAAGAACGTCAATATATTTTTGTTGAATTTTATTTTTATCACTTACAAAAACAGAAATTCCTTTTTTCTTCGCCAACAATGCAGCTCCAACACCGCTTTCGCCCCCGCCAAGTACAACTATTTGATAATGAGTATTCATAATTGTTTTTCATTATCTTAGTTTAAGTGTAATAATTGTGAGTACAGCCAGAAATATCCCAACGATCAGAAACCTTTGAACTATTTTTGGTTCGGGGTAACCCAGCTTTTGAAAATGGTGGTGCAGAGGTGACATTTTAAATATTCTAATGCCTGCACCATATTTCTTTCGGGTATATTTGAAATAGCTAACCTGAAGAATTACCGATATACTTTCGGCCAGAAATATTCCACAAAGTATTGGTATAAGAAGCTCTTTGCGAATAATGATTGCAAATACAGCAATTATACCACCAAGTGCCAGACTTCCTGTATCGCCCATAAAAACCTGTGCAGGGTAAGTGTTGTACCATAAGAAACCAACAGTTGCACCAACAAATGCGCTAATAAATATTGTAAGCTCTCCAGCATTTGGAAGGTACATGATATTCAGATAGTCAGCAAAAATTATATTACCGGAGACCCATGCAAGCAGGCCAAGCGTTACCCCAATTACAGCGGATGTTCCTGTAGCCAGTCCATCCATCCCATCTGTTAAATTAGCACCGTTTGAAACGGCTACTATTATAAATATTACAATTGGTATAAATATTAAAAATGCCCACGATTCATAACCTTTTCCGAGCCAGCTTAGTAAACTTGAGTAGTCGAATTCATTATTTTTTACAAATGGTATTGTGGTTTTTGTTGATCTAACCATCTGGTAAGCAAACTTTGATATAGGACCTGTTTGCTCAATTGTAGTATATATTTCAGAATCGGGTTTTACTTTTTCGCGTACAACAATATCTGAATTAAAATACATTACAAGGCCAACTATCAACCCAAGAATTACCTGACCTATTACCTTATATTTTCCTGGTAATCCTTTTTTATTCTTTTTAAACACTTTAATATAATCATCTAAAAAGCCAATACTACCCAGCCATACAGTCGTAAATATCATAAGTATGATGTAGATGTTATCAAGCTTCGCAAAAAGAATAACAGGTACTACTATTGATGTGAGTATTATCAATCCACCCATTGTTGGAGTTCCCTGCTTTTCCAATTGTCCTTCTAAACCCAGGTCGCGAATTGTTTCACCAACTTGTTTCTTGTTTAAGTATGATATCCACCTTTTACCAAATAGTAAGCTAATAATTAGCGATGTGATGATTGCAAGAGCCGCCCTAAATGAAAGGTATTCAAAAACACCTGCTCCGGGGAAGTTAAATGCAACATCTAAATATTTAAATAAGTAGTAAAACATATTATAGATTTATTTCCATTAGTTCTGCTATTATTTCTTTGTCATCAAAGGGATATTTAACACCTTTGATTTCCTGATATTTTTCGTGTCCTTTACCGGCGATTAGAATCATATCACCTGAACGGGCTATATTAAAAGCTGTGGTAATTGCCTCTTTTCTGTCAGAAATTACCATTGTCATTTTTTTCTTGGCAGGGTCAATACCTTTACGCATATCCTCAAGAATCTCATGCGGGTCATCATTTCGTGGATTGTCGGATGTGAGGATTAATCTGGTACTCAATAGTGAGGCTATTCTTGCCATTATCGGGCGCTTACTTTTATCACGATTGCCACCGGCGCCTACAACAGTAATAAGTTGCTCGTTATGTGTTCGGATGGAGTTTATAGTTTCAATGATATTCTCCAGAGCATCTGGTGTATGTGCATAGTCGATAATTGCAGTTATTCCTTTTTTTGACCTGACAATATCAAACCTTCCTTCTGCTCCTTTGAGCTTGCTGATACCAATAAGAGCTTCTTCCTTATTTTGTTTTAGTAATATGGCTGCGGAATAAACTGCAAGAAGGTTGTAAGCGTTGAAATTACCAGACAGCAGAGAGTAAACTTCACTTCCTTCTACTTTCATCATCATACCTTCAAATCCATTCTCAATAATTTTTCCCTTAAATGAGGCAATGTTCTTTATTCCATAACTAAATTTCTTTGCTTGTGTATTCTGTAACATGATTTTGCCATTCTTGTCATCAGTATTTGTAAGGGCAAAAGCGCTTGCGGGTAATTGATCGAAGAATTTTTTCTTTGCGTTTATATATTCCTTGAAAGTGTGGTGATAATCAAGATGGTCGTGGGTTATATTTGTGAAGATACCACCCGAAAAATTTATCCCTGTTATTCTATGCTGAACAATGGCATGTGAGCTTACTTCCATAAAAACAAATTCACAACCTTCATCAACCATTAAATTCAATAATTCATTAATTTTCAGAGCATCAGGTGTTGTGTGGGTAGCTTCAATTATTCGATCGTTAATTTTGTTTTGAATTGTTGATAGCATTCCCACACCATAGCCTAATTCAGTAAATAAACTATGTAATAAGGTTACGATAGTAGTTTTACCATTGGTTCCGGTTACTCCTATTATTTTTAATTTTTCAGAAGGATTGTCAAAGAAATTAGAAGCGATATAGCCTAAAGCTTCTGAACTATCTGCTACAGCAATGTATGTTATATCACCTTGGGTGATGACAGGCATTTTATTGCACACAATTGCCACAGCGCCTTTATCAATAGCTTTTTGGATAAAGTTATGTCCATCAACTTGAGTGCCTTCAATGGCAATAAATAACGACCCCTCAATTACTTTTCTGGAATCAAAAGCAACATCGAGAATCTCTTTATTAAGAGACCCAATTATTTTCATAGTGCGGGAGCGATATAATATGTCTTGAAGTTTTTTCAAATTACTCTTTAATAGGTTGCTAACTGAAGTTTTATTGACTGATTTTTTGAAATAGGTTTTCCTGCTTTTATTGATTGATGTTTAACTTTTCCCCTTCCTGAAATAGTTGTTTGAATACCTGTGTTTTCAAGTAAGTAAACAGCATCTTTTGCTTTCATTCCTATTACATTTGGTACTAGTTTCTGACTGAAGGCAACTTCATCAAAGGTTATTTTGCTTTCATTGTTACTCACCCTTGACCAATCACCTGTTATGGGAAAAGTAGTTTCAGTAACAATTCCCAGATTGGTATAAATAGATTTAATATCCTCGGTCCAAACTGTCTTGTCAGGAACAGGAATGCTTTGGTTATCAGTTGTTAAGCTGTTGTTGTTTTCTAATGAAAGTGAAGTAGAATAAAGGTTGTCAGCAATTTCTTTGAATACAGGAGCAGCTACACTACTTCCGTAATATTTGCCTGCACTTGGGTTATTAATTACTACTATTCCAGAGTAAACCGGGTTTTCGGCAGGGAAGTAACCAACAAAAGATGCATTGTAGTTTGTTTTATTATACCGTCCGCCAGTTGCTATTTGAGCAGTTCCGGTTTTACCTGCTACTTTGTAAGGGCTGTTACGAAAAGTTCTTCTACCAGTTCCGCGTTCTATAACACCTTCCAGTAGCGATTGAGCGCTATCAACAGTTTTTTGGGATACAATATTGCTATTGATTATTCTTGTTTCGAATTCTTCAATAACTACACCACCTTCTTTTATCTCAGATATAAACATAGGAGCTACCATTACACCATTATTAGCAATGGCATTATAGTAGGTAAGTGTTTGAAGTGGTGTAATTGTAAGCTCATAGCCTATGGACATCCAGGGCAAAGAAGTACCATACCATGTTTGTTTTTTTGATGGATGTTTTATTTTTGGAGTTCCTTCACCCTTGATTTTTATTCCGAGGGGTTCATTAATTGACATTGAATATAGTCGGTTGATAAATTCTTCAGGGTGCTCTTTGTACGATTCATAAATAATACGAGAAATACCAACATTGGAAGATTGTTCAAAAGCATCTCTTACTGTTATCCTGCCATTACCAATTTTATGTACATCTCTCATTTCCCTGCTATAATATCTGGTATATCCCTCACCAGTGTAAAGGCTGTCGGTTAGTTTGGTTTTATTGTCTTCCAGAACGGCTAGAATTGATGCCAGTTTGAAAGTTGAACCGGGCTCAATACTTTCTCCTATAGCATAGTTGTATGTTTCTTTATATTTAGCATCGCTGCTATCATACCTTAGGTTTGCAATAGCTACAATATGGCCAGTGTTAACTTCCATAACAACTGCGCATCCCTGAAAAGCTTCATTTGCAAGCAGTTGTTTCAATAGAGCATGTTCAGCAATATCTTGAATATGAATATTTATTGTTGATACAATGTCTAAGCCGTCTCTAGGTTCAATTTCATTTTCGTCATGAATAGGTACCCAATCACCATGGTTTATTCTGCGCATAACAAGTTTGCCATTTTTACCAGTTAACACATCAGTATATGCACCTTCCAGACCTACAAACAGATTCTCTTTTTCGTTTACATAACCTATTGTTCGGGCGGCCAATTCATTGTAAGGTTTGGCCCTGCGAGTTTTTTGTATTGCAATTAACCCTCCTTTGTATTTTCCGTTGCGAAGAATTGGAAGTTTTCTTATTTGTTTTAATTGGTCATAGTTGACTTTTCTGCCTAATAAAAAATATCGGTTTCCTTTATTACGTGCATTTATAAGGGAGCTTCTTAATTTTCGCTGAGGTTGGTTTAATATTTTCGATAATCCTCTGGCAATTGAATCAATTTTTAGTTTGAATAGTTCATTATTAATATATGGCGATGAAATATCAAACCTAACTTCAAATATGGGAACTGAGGTTGCGAGCAGACTACCTTTTTTATCCAGAATATTACCGCGATTTGCTTCTAAATCAAATACTCTTAATTCCTGTGTTTGTGCTTTAGCCTTTAATTCAACCCCTTCCTTAAACTGAATGTAAATAATCTTCCCAATAATAGAGAAACCGAAAATTAGTATACCGAAATACACAAGGTAAACCCGCCACAATATGTCTTTCTTTATATCAGTCACTTTATTTCTATAATTTTAACAGGTTGATTATTTTTTTTAATACCACTCTTTTCAAGTATTTTAGCTATCTGTGATTGTTTTTCAATCTGCATCAATCTGGTTTTTACATTGATGTATTCATAGCGTAATTCCTTAAGCTCTTTTCGTAGTTTACTAATCTCTCTAATATTGTTTTCTGCATAATAGTTGTTTGCGATATATATAAAGGCAAGCAATGCCAAATACAATAGATACCTGAAGAATTTGAATGTGCCGGTTGATAATAAATCTCCCCCCAAAATATCTTTAAGGGTATTGCCAAAAACACCATCTTTTTTGATGGATTTTTGTTTAGGCTCAGCTAAAGGTTCAATTATTTTATTTGATTTAGGTGCCATCGTTATATTTTCTCTGCTATTCTTAGTTTAGCACTTCTTGCTCTGCTATTAGTTTCTATTTCATTGTCGTTTGGTATAATTGGTTTCCTGGTAATTGATTTAAAATCAACAATTGGATTTCCATAAAAATCTTTGTTGATTATTCCTTTGAAATTTCCTGATTTAATGAAGTTTTTAACTAATCTATCTTCAAGGGAGTGATATGATATGACCACTAGTCTTCCTCCGGACAAAAGTGAATCACTTGCTTGTTCAAGCAAAATTTTTAACGTTTGCATTTCATCGTTTACTTCAATCCTCAATGCTTGAAATACCTGGGCTAAAAATTTATTCTTTTTATGTTGAGGGTAGCATTTGTTTATACTTTCCATCAACTCTTCAGTTGTATTTATTGGGGTTATATTACGTGCTTCAATAATTGCTTTTGAGAAACATCTGTAATTTTTAATTTCGCCATATTCCTTCAGTAATCTTTGTAGCTCTTCTTCTGAATATGTATTTACGATATCAGCAGCTGTAGTAGGTTGGTTTTGGCTCATTCGCATATCAAGCGGCGCATTAAACCGTGTGGAGAAACCGCGTTCAGGTACATCAAACTGGTGTGATGATACTCCAAGGTCGGCCAGAATACCATTAACTTTTGACACATTATGAAGCTTAAGGAAGTTCTTTAGGAATTGAAAGTTGTGATTAACCAATATAAAGCGGTCATCGATAATTGTATTTTTCAATGCATCAGAGTCCTGATCAAATGCTATTAATCTGCCACCTTTGAGTTGCTCCAGAATAGCTTTTGCATGACCACCACCACCAAAAGTAACATCAACATATATCCCATCAGGAATTATATTAAGGCCTTTAACACTTTCAGGTAACAAAACAGGATTGTGATACATAGTTTATTATTCAGTTTCAA
>CAYWRM010000024.1:0-26847 GCA_964460905.1 uncultured Lentimicrobiaceae bacterium | reverse complement strand
ACACTTTCAGGTAACAAAACAGGATTGTGATACATAGTTTATTATTCAGTTTCAAACTCGCCCATAACTTCTTCTGCCAACTTGGCAAAGTCATCAGGATCATAGTCAACAGCTTTTTCATATGCTGTCTTATCCCAGATCTCTATACGGTTTACAACTGATGTGAGTACAATTTCTTTGGTGATTCCGCTATATGATATTAAGTCTTTTGGAATAAGTAACCTTCCGGTTACATCCAAATCAAGGGGTTTCACACCTGCCATAAACTTCGTTGCAAATTCTGCGTTCTTTTTCTTGAACATATTTAAGCGGTTTACCATTTTGGACTCCTCTTGCCAATGCTCATTAGGAAAAAGTTCAAGGCATTTTTTAAAAATGCTTCGCTTGATCACCATACCTTGTTTTTGGGCATCGCCGAGCTGCAATTTGTATTGCGCAGGAAACATGAATCTTCCCTTCGCGTCTACTTTACATTCGTATGTGCCTAGTATGTTGATCATTACTTACTCAGAATTATGGCTCAAATGTACTAACTATTTACCACATTTTTACATTATTTACCACCTTTTACCACATTGTTAATAAAAGGTTACGTTTTCAACAAGATATTTTTTTTGTCAGTAAGGATTAATTTCAGTAAATCAGGAAGATATAGGTTAAGTGTTTGTTTGATGTGGACTTATTAACAAATTATGACTCGGAGATTTTGTTAATAACTCAGCTTAGGGGGTTTTTCAAAAGATCATCTTTAATATTGCTCAAATTGCATGTAACTTTGTCCTCCTGAGCGGAGTGAAGGATCTCGGAGTTTACGAAGCGAAGAATCTTATTTATTTCAATTAATATATAAGTTTCTTAACTGCGTTCAGAATGACAGACTCGCTAGATGGACTTGTAAATTCTAATGACCATTACTCACACGCTTCAGTCCTTGTTTTGCCTTACCTCTAATGCTGTTACGATATTCGTCAAAATCCATATCAAGGCAAACGTTGTAATAATGAATAGCACGAATGGTGTCATTTTCAATCTCATAAATATTACCAAGCTTTAACGCTGCATTTGCCGCATAATATGCTGATAATGAACTTCCTAGTTCAATAGTAATAGCATAATGTTTTTTTGCTTTGGGATAATTTTTTATTTCCTGGAATATTCTGCTAAGCCTATAGTTTTTTTCAACTTTATCAACCAGAGGAAGTTTGGCATCAACAAGATTTATAAGAATATTTTGGGCTTTTGAATAATAACCACCGTCAGTTAATAATCTACATTTCAGAAGTTCAACGTTCGGAATAATTTCATTTTTTGCTTCTCTTTCTGCACTTTTATCAGCATCGATACTAGTAATTCCATATGTCAAAACATTTTGCATTGCTGCGTAATAGCCTATTGTATCCTGATCGATAAGTGCAGCCCAGGCAGTTTTTTGCCATGCTGCTTTAATGAAATTCTGACCAGTGAAATTAGATAAAAATATATCATATTCTTTTCTGGCCATATTAGTATTTAGGGTCCTAAGATAACATTCGCCATGCAAATAATCTAGATAGTAAAACGGGTAATAGTTCTCAGATGAATCAATTGTAGAATATAACCTTAGCGCATCTCCATTTTTGCCACTTCTCATCATCGTGTTAATTGTAAGGTACTTAAGTAGTAAACTATTGGTACTTGCATGTTCGAGTTCTGAAATTAGGTAATCAGCAAATTCAGGACTAGGGGTCATGCTCAACCCAATCATTCCCATATAAAATAAAGTTTCATCTTTAAGAAAACTGTATGTAGTATCTGTTTTATAATTTTCATATGCAAGTTTTAGTTCATTTTGCCCCTGGCTAACACTCCCATACATTGAAATAAGGTTTAGAATCCAATTATAGGTGTCAGGTACAATCCCAATCATAATATGCAATATACCAAGGGTTATTAAGTTGGGCGTGAAATTGGGAAATGACTTATTATTTGCTTCTAATAATCGATATGCCCTATTAATCTCAAATGCGGAGATAGCATACTCACCAAATCTTGCACGCACAGTAGCCCATTGCAGATTTATATTACCAATGAGATATTTTTTAAATCTTGATGTATCGTTAAGAGTTTTTATTACATCAATTCTATCGGAGACCTTTTTTTCTAATGAATTAAATAGTTCTTCATCTTCACTAATAGTTACTTTTAAGAAATCAATATAATTTTCCAGATAAGAAACATATAGATTTTGTGGATTCCTTTTTCTTTCATCCTCAATTCTTTTTTGTGCATCTTCGAATTTTAATGATAGTATATCTATATATGCTGCAGCACAATTATTATTAATAATTACATGTTGTGCTTGTATTCCTGTAGTTAGAAATGTGGTTATAATTATTAATTTAAATAATTTCTTTATCATAAATGTAAAACTACAGAAAAAGGGGCATGAAAATCAAGCCCCTTTAATGTAATTTGTAGTAATTATTATTTCATGCTTTCAGTAACTATCTCGGCTACTTCATTATCAACAAGTATTCGTCCGCAATAATCGCAAACAATTATTTTCTTGTGAACACGAATATCCAATTGATGCTGAGGTGGTATTTTGTTAAAACATCCGCCACATGCATCTCTTTCAATTTGTACAACAGCAAGACCATTACGGGCATTTTTGCGAATACGTTTATAAGCAGTTAATAAACGATCTTCAATAAATTTTTCGTTTTCAACAGATCTTTCAGTGAGCTTATTTTCTTCCAATACGGTTTCTTTTACAATATCACTCAGCTCTTTATTTTTTGCATCAAGGTCTTGGTTTCTATCATTGAGCTTTTCTTCAGCTTTTTCAATCTCAACTTTTAGAAGCTCAATTTTATACACTACTTCTTTAATCTTTTTCTCAGCAAGTTCAATTTCTAAAGTCTGAAACTCAAGTTCCTTTGTTAGAGAGTCATATTCCCTGTTATTTCTAACATTCATCTGCTGATCCTTGTATTTGACGAGTAAGGTTTCGCTATCTTTCATTACACCTTTTTGTTCAAGAATTAGATTATTAAAATCTTCTTCTTCTTTATGAAAGTTTGTAATTCGTGTTTGTAAACCTGCAATCTCATCTTCAAGATCTTCTACCTCTAACGGTAATTCACCTCTGATAATTTTTATTTTATCAACTTGTGAGTCTATTTGCTGCAATGTATATAGTGCAATCAGTTTTTGCTCAACACTAACTTCTTCGTCTTTTGTAACTTTTGTTTTAGTCATAATAACGTAATTTTCAGTTTATTACAGAAATGAAATGGGGTTAGCATCCTTTTCTGAAATTTGGAGTGCAAAATTAGGAAATTTTTCCTTTAATAATGAATATAATAATTCTTTTACTGGATGTTCTGTTTCAAAATGTCCGGCATCAGCAATAGTCATATGTCCGGCATGCTCAAAATATTCATGATATTTAATATCAGCAGTAATAAAAAGGTCTGCTTTGTTTTGTGCAGCTGCATCAATTAAAAAGCTGCCACTACCACCACAAATAGCAACTTTCTTAATAGGTCTGTCGACTAATTTGTTATGCTTGATATAATTTGTGCCAAGGGATTGTTTGACTTTATGTAAATATTGTTCAATTTGTATTTCCGAGTCTAATTCGCCAATCATACCACTTCCTATTGAATAATTAGTATTATTTAAAGTATAAATATCAAAAGCCGGTTCTTCATATGGATGAGCTTCTTTCAAAGCTTTTATAACATCAGGTAAAAGGAAATTAGGAACAATGGTTTCAATACGGTTTTCACCCTCACTATGCAATATATTTTTCTTCCCAACAAAAGGATTACTTTCATTCAAAGCCCTAAAAGTCCCTGTTCCGGATGCCAAATAACTACAGTTATCATAGTTGCCTATATGTCCGGCACCGGCATCAAACAAAGCTTGCTGAACTTTTTTGGTGTGTTTTGTAGGACAAAAAGTTACAATTTTATTAAGTCCGTTGTTTTTAGGACGTAAAATTCTAATGTTTTTAATCCCCAATTTTTTAGCCAATATGCTGTTTACACCACCAATTATATTGTCTAGGTTAGTGTGTATTGCATAAATAGCAATATCTGATTTTATAGCTTTTAGCACTAATCTTTCTGTTAAATTGCTGCCAGTTAGTTTTTTTAATCCCTTAAAAATGATTGGGTGGTGGGCAATAATAATTTTACAATTTTCTTTAATTGCTTCATTTATCACCTCTTCGGTAACATCAAGTGTTATTAGAGCTTTGTTTATTTTGTTATTAGGTGAGCCAATTAGTAAACCTGAATTGTCGTATGATTCTTGTAAATTTATAGGGGCTAGTTTTTCCAGATAATCTATAATCTCTTGAATAAGCATAATATTTTGTTTAAATGTTTATTATTCTTGATTAAAAATTGTGTATTTTAGTCAACTTCTTTTTACTAAGCTGGTACAAAAGTATATTTTGGAAAAGGATTTTTAATGAAAAATATGTAAAAATAAGCACTTTTATTTTTTTGTTATGGATTTCTGGAAAGTACTATTGATTCCTTTTGCCTGTCTTTATGGGTTTATTATTCGTATAAGGCACTGGTTGTTCAATGCTAATATTCTAAAATCAGAATCTTTTCCAATGCCTATTATTGGGGTAGGTAATTTAAGCCTTGGAGGAACAGGTAAAACACCTGTGGTAGAGTATCTTATACGTATGCTCTCTAGTGAAAATAAACTTGCAGTTCTAAGTCGTGGATATGGTCGTAAAACTAAGGGATTCTTAACAGCCAATCAATATTCCAAGCATGAAGATATAGGTGATGAACCAATGCAGTATCACTATAAATTTAAAAATATTATTAAGGTTGTTGTATCTGAAAATAGGAGTAAGGGAATTAAAAATTTAATGCAGGATGATAAGAATCTTGATGTCATATTATTAGATGACTCGTTTCAACATCGTTATGTCAAGCCTGGTATATCAATTCTTTTAACTGATTTTCATAGTTTATATATGGAAGATTACCTTATTCCATCAGGTACTTTGCGTGATGTCGTATCTGAAGCAAAGCGTGCTGATATTATTATTGTTACAAAAACTTATAAAGTATTGTCACCTATTACCAGGCGTAGAATAAAGGGTATTCTTAAACCCCATAAAAAGCAAAGCCTTTATTTTTCTCATATTAATTATGGTAGTTTAACTCCTTTTCCTGGTTTTGGTAAGATAAAGTTACCAAAACACATAAATACTATAGTTTTATTTTGCGGTATTGCAAACTCATATCCTTTACAGGAATACTTGCGTGATTTATGTGTTAACTTGCTTGTTGTGGATTTCCCTGATCATCATTCTTATCGTGTTAAAGATTTACAATTAGTAGTGAAAACTTATGAAGAGGTATTTACGCACAATAAAATAATTATCACTACTGAGAAAGATACTATGCGTTTGATAAAATCTGAATATATTAGCCGACTCGATAAGTTGCCATTATTTTTTATTCCGATTGAAATAAAATTTCATGGCCTTGACGAAATAAATTTTGCAAATCAAATTAAAAAATATGTTAGAGAAAATAGAAGAAACAGTAAAATATATTAATGAAAGAATAAGTACAGTACCATATATTGGAATAATACTAGGATCGGGAATTGGTGAATTAGCTGATGAGATTGAACCAGAAATTAAGATCCCTTATGATGATATTCCAAATTTTCCGGTTTCAACGGTGAATGGACACCAAGGGCAACTAATTTTTGGAAAATTAAACGGTGTTTCGGTAGTGGCAATGCAAGGCCGGTTTCACTATTATGAAGGATATACAATGAAGGAAGTTACTTTGCCTGTACGAGTAATGAAGCTTATTGGAATTAAATATTTATTTGTATCAAATGCCAGCGGCGGGGTTAATTCAAATTTTGAAGTTGGTGATATTATGTTTATAACAGACCATATTAACCTTATGCCAAATCCATTAATAGGAGAAAATATTGATGATCATGGTCCGAGATTTGTTGATATGAGTGAAGCATATGATAAACGACTTTTAAGTATTGCAAAAAAGATTGCGCGTCATAATGGCATTAATTATAAAACAGGAGTTTATGCTGCTGTAACTGGTCCAACATACGAAACTCCGGCTGAATATAAGTATATAAATATACTTGGTGCTGATGCTGTTGGGATGTCTACAGTACCGGAAGTAATTGTAGCAAGGCATATGCATTTACCTGTTTTTGCGGTTTCAGTTATTTCTGATTTGGGTGTTGCCGGCAAGATTATTGAAATATCGCATAAGGAAGTAATTGAAGCAGTAGCCAGAGTAACTCCAAAACTAATTACTCTTATTAGAGATATTGTTACAGAAATTTAGGATCTGTATTCTTTTATTTGTTCCACAAGTTATAATTGTATTCAAAATTTGAAAAAATCAAAAATATATTTTGCATCTGACTTTCATTTAGGAATTCCTGATTATCAGAGTAGTTTGATAAGAGAGAAAAAGTTGGTTCGGTGGCTGGAAATGGTGTCTGCTGATGCAGATGAGATTTTTTTGATGGGTGATATTTTTGATTTTTGGTTTGAATATAGTTATGTTGTTCCTAAAGGTTATGTAAGATTGTTAGGGAAAATGGCTGAAATTACAGATAAGGGAATTCCAGTACATGTATTCAGAGGGAATCATGATATCTGGGCCTTTAACTATCTTACAAAAGAGTTGAATGTTAAATTATACCGTAATCCGATTATTCGGGAATTTGATGGTAAGAAGTTCTTTCTTGCTCATGGAGATGGACTAGGACCTGGAGATACTGGATATAAAATTTTAAAAAAGATTTTTGAATTTAAACCTAATCAATTTTTATTCAGGTGGTTGCATCCTGATATTGGCTCATGGATGGGATTATATTTTTCAAGACAAAGCAGGTTAGCTAATGTTGCAAAATTTAAAAAGGAAGAAAAAGAGGAAAATCATGTTGAGTTAAAAGATGAAATGTTACTTCATTATGCCAAACGTAAAGCACAAGAACTTCCGGAAGTTAATTATTTTATTTTTGGGCATCGACATATCCCTATTATTGAAAAGGTTAGTAAGAATGCAGAAGTTGTAATTTTGGGTGACTGGATATCTTACTTTACTTACGGTGTTTTTGAAGATGGTAAAATGAGTTTAAAGTATTTTGAAAAGTAGTTTATCAAGAATCAGAACACCACAGAGATAATATCTTGGCTCTTACATCCCCAACTTGGGCGCATTTGCAATGCGTCCGCAGATTAACTCTATTTGACACATGTTGAAAATAAAGTATATCAAACAAATTTCTCAATAAGCTCAACTAATCGGCTTGAGTATCCCATTTCATTGTCGTACCATGCAACTACTTTTACAAGCTTGTTTTTGTCTCCCAATACAGCTGTAAGGTTTGAATCAAAAACGGCCGAATGAGTATTACCTATTACATCTACAGAAACTATAGGATCACTAGTATATTCGAGAATTCCTTTCATATATGAATCAGCAGCCTCTTTAAATTTTATGTTTATTTCTTCAACAGATGTCGAATTTCTTAAAGTACATGTAAGATCGGTAAGAGAACCATCTGGAACAGGAACTCTGAATCCTGCTCCTCCCAGGTCATTTTTTAAATGAGGAAATATTTTTGTTGCTGCTTTTGCTGCACCTGTTGTAGTGGGTACTATTGAATATGCAGCAGCACGCCCTCTTCGCCAGTCTTTGTGAGGGCCATCAACAAGATTTTGATCTTTTGTGTATGAATGAACGGTTGTTATAAATCCTTTCTCAATTCCCCAGTTATCATCAAGTATTTTTATTAACGGAGCTACGTTATTTGTTGTACACGATGCGTTTGAAATAATTACATCATCACGATTTATAATATCGTCATTAACACCTAATACTACATAACTTACACCATCATGTTCGCCTTTGGCAGGAGCAGATATTATTACTTTCTTAGCACCTGATTGTTCAACATGTTTTATTGCACTTTCCCTATCAGCAAACTCTCCGGTAGATTCAATAACGATATCAATGTTAAGTTCCTTCCATGGTAATTTGGCAGGATCTGGCTCATTTAGTACAATAACTTTTTTGTTGTTTACAATAATATGATCACCGTTATGTTCAATTGTACCGTTAAATGCTCTTTGTACAGAATCGTATTTTAATAAATGTGCAAGGTTCGCTGAATCGGTAATATCATTTATTGCAACAACTTCCATGTTGCTTCGTTCCTGTATTTTTCTGAAAGTTACTCGTCCAATACGACCAAATCCATTAATAGCAATTCTTATTTTCGACATGATTAATTTATTAAAATCGCGAAATTAGTTAATTTGTTATTTTTGCGCGATTTTTGCGAACGAGAGTTATCAACCAACAACTAAAAAGTATGACTAATGAATTTACAACTGAACTAGAAATTAGCAGCCTTATTGCCAAAGAAGCAGCAGTGATAATTTATTTTTATAGCGATAACTGCGCGCCATGCCTTAGCTTAAGGCCTAAGGTTAAGCTGCTTGTTGTTGATAATTTTCCCGAAATTAAACTTGCACTGGTTAACTCAGAAAAATATCCTGCCCTTCCTGCAGCCTATAGTGTTTTTGCTAATCCAACTATTATTTTATTTTTCGAAGGTAGAGAGTACCGTCGTGAAAGCAAATATATTTCTATCCCGCAGTTTAGCGAAGCTATTGCACGACCTTATAATATGATATTTGAGTAATATCAACAATCCTGTTTCCAAAAGCAAATCCACTAAAAAAAGTATTATTTTTGCGTTCGCATTACAACGCATAATTATGTTTGCATTATATTTAAAGGAAATCAGATCTTTTTTAAGTTCCATTACAGGATATGTAGTAATACTTGTATTCCTATTTACTACTGGCTTGTTTTTGTGGTTTTTCCCAACTGAATTTAATGTGTTGGATTATGGCTATGCAAATCTTGATGGTTTGTTTATTGTTGCTCCCATTGTATTTTTGTTTCTTGTACCTGCTATAACTATGCGTTCATTTTCTGAGGAAAAAAAGAGTGGTACCATTGAGCTTCTTTATACTCGCCCAATATCTGATATGCAGATAATTTTGGCTAAATTTCTTGCTTCTGTTTCTCTAATTATTTTTTCGATATTACCCACATTGGTTTACTTTTTTACAGTTTATCAACTGGGTTATCCTCAGGGGAATATTGATACAGGTAGTATTTGGGGCTCATATATTGGCTTGCTTTTTCTTGGAGCAACTTTTGCCTCTATAGGTGTATTTGCATCCTCATTATCTGACAATCAGGTGGTATCATTTATTTTTGCAATAATAATAAGTGCATTTTTATACCTCGGATTTGAGTTTATCTATTCACTGGATCTATTTGGTAATATTGACCTATTTATAAAGTCGGTTGGAATTAGTGCTCATTATAGCTCAATAAGCAGAGGGGTTATTGATACACGTGATGTGATATATTTTTTAAGTGTAATAACTCTTTTCTTATACTTGACTAATTTTTCATTATCAAAACGTAGTTGGTAATAAAAGTGATGATATGAAAAGATCTAAGAATAAAATATTTAATCATTATCTACTTCAACTGGTAATCGTTATTGCTATTATTATTTTTGTAAATATTATTAGCTCAAATATTTTTTCACGGGTTGACCTTACAAACGAAAAACGCTATACACTTTCTGAATCAACTAAGGATCTTCTTAGTAACGTTGATGATATTATTTATTTCAGAGTGTTTTTAGATGGAGAATTTCCTGCTGGTTTTAGCAGACTTAGGCGTGAGACTAAAGAGCTGCTAAATGAATTTCGGGCGTATAATAAAAATATTGAATACGAGTTTATTAACCCTTCGGCAAGTGATAATATTCAAGAACGTAATGCTACATACCAATTGCTTATGGAGCAGGGGTTAAACCCAACAGATCTTCAGGTTAAAACTAAAACTGGATTAGATCAACAGATTATCTTCCCTGGAGCTTTGGTTAGTTATAAAAATAATGAAATGCCGCTTGAGCTACTTGACACACAAATTAATGTGCCCCCTGAAATTGCTTTAAATATCTCTATTCAGAATCTTGAGTTTAAGTTTGCAGGAATAATCAATCGTTTAATAAAAAACAATAAACCAAAGGTGGCTTTTATTGAAGGGCATGGTGAACTCAATGATCAGGAAACATATGATATTTCCTTAGCCTTACAGGATGATTATGTAGTTGATAGAATTACAATTGAAGGTAAAATAAACGCTTTGGTAAAACGAGTGCTTACCGATTCAGCAACAAATCAATATAAGATTAGCCCCGAATATGCTGCTATTATTATAGCAAAACCCGATTCGGTATTTTCACCTAAGGATAAGTTCATTATCGATCAATATATTATGTATGGAGGCAAAGTTCTTTGGTTGATTGATCCGGTTTTTGCAAGTATGGATAGTATTCAGCTACAAGAAACTACTGTTGCTATCGAAAATGATATTGACCTGCAAAATCAATTGTTTAATTATGGTGTGAGAATAAATAATGACTTAGTATTAGATCTAAATGCTGTACGAATTCCGATACGCACAGGACAAATTGGGGGTCAGGCACAAATTGATTTCTTTCCATGGTATTATTTCCCTATTGTTACACCAACATCAACCCATCCAATTGTAAAGAATTTAAATGCTATAAAAACACAGTTTGTAAGTAGCCTTGATACTACTACTACGAAAAATGTAAAAAAATCAATATTACTAAGCACTTCTGATTATTCTAAGAGGGAGGCCATACCTTCAATGATTAGTTTACGAATGCTTCAGGAAGAACCCGATGTATTGCAATATTCAGGACCGCCTATTGCAATTGCAGTGTTGCTTGAAGGTGTGTTTTTGTCGGATTTTAGGAATAGATTGCCGCAGGAAATACTTACAAATAAGGAAATAGGCTTTAAAGAAAAAAGTGTGAAAACAAGCATGATAGTTGTTACTGATGGGGATATTATTAAAAATCAGTTCCACATTCCACAGGGATATCCATTGCCCCTTGGTTTCGACCAGTTTACAGGAGAAACATTTGGCAACAAAGAATTTATTCTTAATGCTATGAACTATCTTACAGATGGGCAGGGATTGATTTCATTACGATCGAGAGAAATGAAATTAAGGTTGCTGGATAAAACAAAAATAAATTCAAGTAGATTTGAATTGCAGATGATTAATTTGTTTGTTCCGGTTATTGTAGTAATATTAATAGGTATGCTTTTAGCATGGCTCAGAAAAAGAAAATACTCCAGATAGAAATTTATTATGAAGAAAAATAGAAATTTATTATTGATTGTTATATTGTTTGTACCTGCTATTATTTGGTTTTTAATGCAAAACGATAATACCACTTTAAATGAAGGTGAGTCGGATTTTGCTATTGTTGATACAGCTTCAGTAACCAAAATATTTATTGCCGATAAGAATGTTAATTCAGTTATTCTGGAGCGCATTGATGACGGATGGCTTTTAAATGATAGCTACAATACTAATACAAAAGTTGTTGACTTATTGCTTGGAACTTTGCATCGAATTAAGGTTAAATCACCTGTTCCTATTGTTGCTCGTGACAATGTCATTAAGCGTCTGGCAAGCATTAGTATTAAGGTTGAAATATATCAGGAAGTATACAGAATAAATATCTTTGATAAATATAAATTTTTTCCTTACGAAAAGTTAACCAAAGTTATTTATGTGGGTGACGCTACACCAAATAATTTGGGAACTTATATGCTGATAGAAGGTGCTGAAAATCCATATGTTACTTATATTCCGGGGTTTAGAGGATTTCTATCGCCGTATTTTTCCCCAATACTTGATGATTGGAAAAGCCATCAGGTTTTTAACCACAGTCTTTCGGATATATCAAGTGTTAAGCTGGAAATTAATAAAATACCTGAGGAAAGCTTTAGGGTAGACATCAGTAGTTCTAATGGGGCATATAAACTTATTGACCTTGTTAATGAAGAAGTTATTACAAGATTTGATACTCTTAGATTATTGAATTTTCTTACATCATTCAATGATCTTCGTTATGAATCACGTTTAAATAACCTCATGTCACCAATGCGAATTGATTCAATTGTACAATCTCCATTTTTATTTAAATTAACTCTTATTGATGATAAAAATGATACTACCTTTGTTAAAGCATTCATCAAAAGAGCGCTGCCTGAAGAAATTAGGGATGAAGAATATTTTAAGCTTATTCCTGATGATAAAGATAGATTTTATGCCTTGATAAATGATGGTGAAGATTTTGTTTTAATGCAGTTTTTTTCATTTGACAAAGTACTATATCCGCTAAGTTATTATACTGGCGTTGAGTAATTTATTATTTTGCCTTTAGTGTTATTACAAAGTAGTTACTATGCTGGAAGCTATATTTAAAAAGCACACACTTAATTTCAAACAACCCGGTGGAACATCCAGAGGTGTACTAATCTCAAAAGATTCATGGTTTATAATTGTTTATGATAAGGATGACCCACAGGTTAAAGGTATAGGCGAATGTAGTATTATTAAAGGACTAAGTATTGATGACCGACCTGATTTTGAACATAAGCTAAAACAGGTTTGTGATAGTATTAATAATTGGCAATATTGGCTGGAAGAAGGATTATTCGATTTTCCATCCATTAGGTTTGGTGTTGAGACTGCAATTAAAGATTTATCTGTAGGTGGCACAAAATTGCTATTTCCTTCTTTATTTACAAAGGGAAAAGATTTAATACCAATTAATGGTCTTGTGTGGATGGGAGATTATCTTACGATGAGGAAAAGGATTGTTGAAAAAATTGAGTCAGGCTATGGCTGTGTGAAGCTTAAAATTGGAGCTATTAATTTTGAAGATGAGTTGAATTTGCTAAAACTAATAAGGGCTGATTTTTCTGATAAAGATATAGAATTGCGTTTAGATGCCAATGGAGCGTTTTCAGTGCAAGATGCTCCTGATAAGTTAAATAGATTATCTGAGTTTGCAATTCATTCAATTGAGCAACCCATTAAGCAAAACCAATGGGAAAGTATGGCTATGATTTGTAAACATTCGCCAATACCAGTTGCTTTGGATGAGGAGTTAATAGGTATTTATAATAGGGAAGATATTAAGCAGATGTTAGATGTAATTGTTCCACATTATATAATTCTGAAACCCGGGTTGTTAGGTGGCTGGAAACAAAGTAATATGTTTATTGAAGAAGCTGAAAACTATAATGTTGGCTGGTGGGTTACTTCTGCACTTGAGGCAAATATTGGGCTTAATGCTATTGCCCAATGGACATACACTTTAGCTAATAATATGCCCCAGGGATTAGGTACGGGGCAGCTATTTAATAATAATATACCTTCACCTCTTGTTATTGAAGGTGCCGATTTACATTATAATCCATTGCACAATTGGGTTTTAACCGGAATTGTGGATGATTGATACATTTCAAAATATTAAAATTCATAATGTTCATTACAATGTTAATGAGCTAATGGTACTGTGTAAAGAAAAGATTATCAATTCACAAGTGCAAAACTGGGAAAAAGAAATTTATTTATTCCTTCAGGATTGGTATTCTCCATCAAATACTATTGTTGTTTTTACATCTGGTTCAACAGGTAGCCCCAAAAAAATAATGCTTCAAAAAAAGTATATGATAGTCAGCGCAAAAGCAACTCTGCTATTTTTTGATTTGAAAAAAGATGACACTGCTTTGCTATGTTTACCTGTTAAATATATTGCCGGAAAAATGATGATTGTCCGTTCGATTGTGGGTGGTCTTAATTTGCTTTACTCCAAACCAGATTCCTTACCATATATTGTGATGGATCAAAAAGTAAATTTTGCAGCCATGGTTCCAAATCAGGTTTTTGGGTTGCTAAATAGTAAAGCTGGAATACAGCAATTATTAAATATTGACAATTTGTTAATTGGAGGAGCATCTATCTCTGATAAACTTAAAAAAATGTTGCTAGCTAATCCTGCTATAACTGCTTGGCAATCATATGGTATGACAGAAACTATAACCCATATTGCTCTCCGAAGAATACGCCACAATAACAACGCCAACAGGTATTACCCGCTTAAAGGAATAGTTGTTCATACAAATAATAATAACCAGCTAATTATTAATGCGCAAAAATTAGGAGTAACAAATCTTGTAACAAATGATATTGCCAAAGTATTTGAAGATGGTTCATTTTTTATTAATGGTAGGGTAGACAACGTGATTGTTAGCGGAGGTGTGAAGTTGTTTCCTGAAATAGTTGAGCGAAAAATAAAAAAAATTGTTCCTGGTTGCTTTTTTATTGGAAGTATTCCTGATGAAAGATTAGGAGAGAAGTTAATATTGTTTATCGAAGGGAGTTTAATTAAAGAAAGTCGGGTTGACTTATTAAAAAATGAACTGAAAAATAATCTGCAAAAATTTGAAGTTCCCAAAGAAATAGTCTTTTTGCCTAAGTTTTTAAGAACCGAAACAGGAAAGATCATTAGGAAAGAGATTATTCATATTTTTTTGAGGCGATAGAAATAGCAGGCTCATTTTGGTAGCTATTTGGTATTACTATTGTATTTCTATATACATTTGTATTATAGTTAATAATTTTTTTGTAATTTGGTTTTTTAATTAAAATATACCACTAATATTTAAAAGTAATGAGCACTTTAAACGACTTTGATTTTTCTGGGAAAGTTATTCTTATTGTAGAGGATACTGAAACGAGTAATCGATTTTATAATGCAGCATTAAGTAGGACAAATGCAGAATTGCTTTGGGCATTGGATGGTGAAGAAGCATTGGTTAAGTTAAAGGATAGCGATAAAATAGACGTAGTTCTATTGGATCTAAACCTTCCGGGCATAAGTGGTTTTGATGTACTGAAAAAGCTTAGAAAGACTAATAAAGAACTTCCGGTAATTGTTCAAACTGCCTATGTGCTTTCGGGTGAAGAAGCTGCTTGCTATGAACTTGGTGCAAATGACTTTATTACAAAACCAATAATGTTAGATCAATTATTAAACTCGCTTGATAAATATCTTTAAGAATACTAGGCTGTTGCAGATATTTGGCTGGCCTCATTTAAAATTCTTGCAATTCTATTTTCATTTATCCCCATTTTTTTAAGTTGATTTTCCTGATTTAATAATTGTCTGCAGAGTATTATCTCGGCTTCCATCAAAAATGTCTTCTCCTTTTTTGTTATGCTTTGCATAGTTGTTATAGGGTGAAACCCTGATGAGTCAATTAATTGCCTTAGATTGTTTTTGTCAGGAAAATCCCATGAAATCATTTTTAACCCGGCACAGGTACCATATTCAACTGCATCCTTTGAAAACCTGGTATTTGTAACAATCCATCCTTCAAACTTGTGATTGCTATTTGCATCTTGTTCGTATTTCTTTTTTAAATCATTATAACGGGAATTTACATAAAGGGCTACCTTCACATCACTTTTTCTATGTGCATCATTATGAAATTTGCATTCAACAAATATGGTGTTATCAGCTTTTCTTGCAAATACATCCACTTCGTGTTGTACGCAAGTACCATTAAGTGTCAGGCCGGTTTGGGTAGTAAATCCTTTTAGTTTTATTAACTCACCTACAAGTATCTCAAATGGGTAACCAGTTGGTCCCATATCAAAAATTGCTTTTTTTAACCTATATCTGCCAGCTACTTTATGAGATTGTTTTCTAAGTAAACTATAAGCCAGTTTGTAAACTTTGTGAGTCGACATGCCATCAACAATTTTTTTAGAAATAATATTGGTAACATAATCTGCATCACTTTGGCTGGCACCCGATCTGAGAAGAGATTGTTTTAACTTTTCAGCATCAAAATCAACTGTTTCACCCGATTTTTTAGTTATTGAAATATTTGTCATTAGTTTGTTCAATTATTTAAATATCTGAGACTTTTGCAATACTAAATGATATGAAAGGAATTATAAAGTCGTTATTAATTAAGTTCTTAAAATTAACAAAAAAGCCCGAACCAAAATTGGAACGGGCTTATTAATCTTAATAATATCAGATTATTTTTTTATGAATTTTTTCGAAATTATCTCACCTTGTTTAGTTTCCATTCTCACAAAATAGTATCCCGGAGTTAATTTCTGTGTGTCAATTCTTATATTACTACCATTGGTATATAAATCGGAGTATACAATTGAACCCAACAAATTATAGATATTAATTTCTTTTAAATTTTCTGTATTAGTGATTGTTAGAGATTCTGAAACCGGATTCGGATAAAGAACATTATTGTTATTATTTGATTCAAAAACATCAATTCCAACCAATGCAGGCTTTGTAAGTTTTACACTAGTATAAAGTCTGTATTCACCAGCCTGAAGGGAAATAGTTTCGTTAACATTTGTTACTTCTATGGAGTCACCGGTCCAGTAATTATACCATGTGCCGGTAAATTGGAAATCGGGGTTAATATTGCCCTCTTCAGTATCGAAGTTGCCAAGCACAACAACCGACATATCAGTTGAATTTAATTTAATCTTTTTTAAAGCATTATAAACATCAAGTGAAAAGTCAGTGGTGCTAAAAACATCCTCATTCTTTTTAAGATCAATAAGTGAGGAATAAACATAATATAGGTTTTTACGTCTCCAGTCTTCCATGTATTCCCATCTGGGAGGTTTTTCTCCAACTCGTCCATTAAATTCAATTGTTACATCATAACCTCTTTCACCAAATTGCCAAATCATTTTTGGTCCGGGAATTGTGAAAAAGAAGTTTGCAGCCAGCTCCTGTCTCTTTAGTGCTGTTGAAAGGTCTTTAATGTCATAGGCTCCGTTTGAAGCTCCATACAGCATATTTTTAAACATAAGGCGCTCTTCATCATGGCTTTCCATGTAGCCCACAACGTTTGGCTCATTCCAATTACGCTCTTTGTATGAAATCCACGAAATGTCAGATTTACCATCTTCAGTATAACCCATTGTTGCTTCGTTGTAATTGTGGTTAATGTTACCCCATAGTAGTATTCCATAATTTGCCAGCACTTTTTCTTCACTATTTACACTTAGATGTTCAAATATAACAGCTGCATCTGATTTTTGTTCCCAGATTTTGTCAGCCATCCGCTTAAGCAAGGCAATTCTGTCAGCATCATAATTACTACCCCAGGGGTCATTACTTCCTTTTATATTGTTTCCAAAACCTTTTGTAAAATCAAATCTAAATCCGTCAATATGGTACTCATTAATCCAATAGCTGTTAATACTGTCAACAAGGTTTTGAGTATATAAACTTTCGTGATTGAAGTCGTTACCCCACTGAGCATCGGGGTTTGTGAAGTTTGATTGTTCATTAAACCAGGGGTTGTTGGCAGCTGGTCTGTCGAGTTCGTTATTCCAATACATCATTGCCATTGCATTTGTGCCATACGAATGATTTAATACTAAGTCCATAAAAACAGCAATTCCCCTAGAATGACATTCATCAACAAATGCTTTAAAAGTATCTTTTGGTCCGTAATATTTATCAGGAGCAAAGTAATAATTTGGGTTATATCCCCAGCTTGAGTTTCCTTCAAACTCATTGTTTGGCATAAGCTCAATTACGTTAACGCCAAGTCTTTCAAGGTAATCAAGAGTGTCTATAAGTGTTTCAAAATCGTGTGCTGCCAGAAAATCTCTCACCAGCAGTTCGTAAATTACCATTTTAGTAACTTCTGGGTTCTCAAAGTCATTATTTTGCCATTCATATGGTACCTGATTTGTTTGTAATACAGTAGCAATTCCAAAAGTCTTACCTGCGGGATAATTAATTAAATTAGGATAAGTAGTATTATTTATATATTGATCGTTCCATGGATCACTTACTTTATCTGCATATGGATCACCAACTTTGATCGAGCCATCAATAAAATACTGAAACACATATTCTTGTCCCGGTTCTAATCCTGTAAGTTCAACCCAGTACCTTTGGCCGTCAGGAGTTATTTTCATTTCGTACTCACTGGAAATCTCCCAATCGTTAAAATCTCCAATTACTATAATAAATTCTTTTTCAGGTGCAATCAGACATAACACAACAGTTTCGGAATCAATATAATTAATGCCGTCAATAATTCCTTCAGGTAGCTCTTCAACTATTGCATCTTGACGTACATAGTAATAAGCAGAATCACTTACTGTTGCATCTTCAGTTTTTGCTGTAGCCACAATCCAATGTTTTCCAATTGTAGTTGCTGTAATGTTAGTTGAGAATGTGGATCCTGTATCTGCAAATATTAAATTATTGTCTACATAAATAAATGTTGAGTCAGCATCAGTGCTATTTCCTTCAACTAATATATCATCATTTAATTCTACAATGTATGGGCTTTCTTCTGGAATTAAAATTGAGATATTAAGTCCAGAGGCAAACACATCATAAAAAATATCACCTCCATCATCGGTTTTCCCCACAAGTGAACCGTCTTCACTACGAAAAACAAATGCCAATTTAAGTATGGTTTCATTTGAAGGAACACCATAATATTCCTTTATTGAAGGCCCGATTGTTAGCTCCCAAAGATCGTCACCAACTGAAGTTAATTTACATTCGGGGATATTTTCTGTCCATCCTGCTTTAACATATTTCCAGTCTGAACTTGATGAACTGCTACTTGTAATTACACCAGTGTGTGCATAGATGTCGCCAGTATATCCGGCTAATCCTCCATTCCCAAGTGTTGAGTTGAACATAATAACTACTTGATCATCTTCGGTGGGTAAGGCTGGCTCAACTGTTATTTGCGCTATTGATGTTGATACAATGAATATTGAAATTAAAAAACTAATAAGTATATTTTTCATTTTTTATTCTTTATTTATAAGATACAAAAGTACCTGAAATAGTTGCAATACTAGCTCATGTTTAGTTAAAATACCATAAAGTCAATAAGATAAGGTATCAGATGTAAAGTGGTGACTTAATGCAATCGTGTGCGATGTTTCATATTTACTTTTCAAAATATGGATTATTTAATATTAAAAGTTTTTTCTAACCTGTAAAAGTAAATATAGATACAGCGTTTTGAAGGTTGAACAAAGATATCACAACCAGTAAAATTTATATGGCCATATTTTGTTTCCATCTTTTCTGATGCAAGTCAACTTGAAAGGATATTGTTTCTCTACTAGCAACATAAAGGTAGCATTTTGATTTGATTGCAATCGTTTGCAAATTTTGCTCAATTTCTAATTTGGTTATTTCATTTCTATGGCTCTATTTTTTTTCAAAAGTTGTAAAACACAGAATTACAGACTTGTAATGTAGAAAATTAATGCTAATTGCAAGTTTTATGTTTTTATAATATGTGTGAATCAACATTTATCGTAGGTTTTGCAATTTAATAAAATTTAAAAAACTTTATATAAAATTAATATTTGTTAACACTATTTTAATTTTTTCCTAAATATTACTTAATTTTGGTTTGATTTTCAATACTGTATGAAATAAAGAAATCAAAATTCACAATAACTAAATTAAATATCATGGTAAAACAATTATTTTCAAAATTGCTGCTATTTGCGGTAGTTTTACTGGGTAGTGCTTTAACAGTTTATGCACAGAGTGGCGTAGTTACTGGTGTTGTAACTGACGCACTCGACGGGAGTACTCTTCCCGGAGCTACTATTGTTGTAAAGGGTACTACCACGGGTACAGTTACCGATATTGACGGTAAATACTCATTAGAAGTAACTCCAAATCAGGTGTTGATTTTTTCCTATGTTGGATATGCGACTCAAGAACGCATCGTTCAACCTAACATAACACTTGATATAGTACTAGAGTCATCATCGCAATCACTTGAGGGTGTTGTGATTATTGGTTATGGTAGTGTAAAGAAAAAAGATGCTACAGGCTCTGTGTCTGTTGTTTCTGAAGAAGATTTTAATAAAGGAGCAATTACAAACCCTATAGGATTGATATCTGGTAAAATTGCCGGTGTTCAAATTACAACCAATAGTGGTGCTCCAGGTGAAGCTGCTACAATTAGAATAAGAGGTGGTTCATCGTTAAATGCAAATAACGATCCATTAATTGTAATTGATGGAGTAGTAACTTCTGGTGAAGGTGGTTCAGGGTCACGTAGTGCATTGAATGCTCTCAACCCTGCTGACATAGAAAGTTTTACAGTCTTGAAAGATGCATCAGCTACCGCAATTTATGGTTCTCGTGCATCTAATGGTGTTATTCTTATTACCACTAAAAAAGGGATGGCAGGTACACCATTTAAACTGGAGTATAATGGAAAAATATCTTTCTATGAAAAACCAAAACCTCTTGGTGTTCTTTCATCAAATGAATTTGTATCACTTTTTACTCAAAAAAATCCTGATTATACACAAATGTTGGGAGTTTGGTATGATGCAGATGGTCATCAAGTATCTCCCAATAGTGCGGATTCATCTAATGCTCATTCAATATATAATACTGATTGGCAGGATCAGATTTATCAGAGTGCTTTAGCAATGGATCATGCACTAAGTGCAACAGGTGCTTTAAAATGGATGCCTTATAGATTATCCTTGGGTTACACTGATCAGGATGGTACACTTAAAACTTCAGAGTTTCAACGCACAACAGTAAGTGTCGCTTTAAATCCTACTTTCTTGGACGACCATCTGAAATTTAATATTAATGCGAACGGAACATTTATTAAAAACCGTTTTGCAAATAAAAGTGCTATTGGAGCTGCTGTTCAAATGGATCCTACTAAACCTGTTAACAGTAAAGATGGTTCATGGGATGGTTATTTTGCTTGGCTAGGAAATGGTGGAACATTAAATTCCATGGCTACTAATAATCCGGTTTCTATGCTTGAACAAAGAACAGATAAATCTAATGCTAACCGTATTTATGGTAATTTCCAGGTTGATTATAAACTTCATTTTCTTCCCGATCTTCATGCTAATTTAAATCTTGGATTGGATCATACAAAAAATGATGGTACTGTTTATGTTCCAAATACAGCTGCTTGGTCATACGATAATGTTAGAGGTGGTGGAGAAGATAATTCTTATAATAGTAACAACAAGAATGATTTGCTTGACTTTTATTTGAATTACAAAAAGGAAGTAGCTTCCATTTCAAGTGTATTTGATGTAATGGCAGGTTATTCGTGGCAACATTTCTGGTATGAAAATACGTGGGACAATAATAATATTCCGATTATTTTTGATGATAGTGGAGATTCCACGGGTCAATCATTAGATAATGATACGGGTGTTGACAGAGGAGAATTATACTTAATCTCATTCTTCGGTCGTTTAAATTATAGCTTCAAGGATCGTTATTTATTAACTGCAACTGTGAGACAGGATGGATCATCACGTTTCTCAGAAGATAATCGTTGGGGACTTTTCCCCGCCGTAGGTCTTGCTTGGAAAATTAATGAAGAAGGTTTCTTACGTGACTCCAAAGTTGTTTCACAATTGAAACTTCGTTTAGGTTGGGGAAAAACAGGTCAACAAGATATTGGTGGTTATTATGGATATCAGGGTCGATATTCATATGGTAATCAATATTCAATGTATCCATTTGGAAATACCTACTATAATGTATTACGTCCAGAAGGATATAATCCTAATTTGAAATGGGAAACTACTACAACCCAAAATATTGGTATCGATTATGGTTTCATAAACGACAGAATTTATGGTTCTTTTGAGTATTATTATCGTTTAACAACAGATTTATTAACTTATGCTCCTGTAGCTGCAGGTACAAACTTTACCAATAAAATTGATCAAAATATTGGTGACTTGGTGAATAAAGGTGTTGAATTTGCAATTAACGGAAGAATTATCTCAAATGAAGATATGTACTGGGAACTTGGTTTAAATGCTACTTATAATAAGAATGAAATTACAAAATTGTATCAGGGAGCAAGCCTTCCAACAGGTGGTATTTCAGGTGGTGTAGGTAATGAAATTCAGGTTCATGCAGTTGGTGAATCTGCAAGTTCATTTTTTGTATACGAACAGGTTTATGACGAAACAGGTGCTGCAATTCAGGGACTGTACGTTGACCGTAATGAGGATGGAATTATAAATAGTAGTGATAAATACGTACATGAAAATCCAAATGCTCCTCTGTTTTTCGGTATAACAAATACATTTAATTATAAGGAATGGGCATTTTACTTTTCAGGACGTGCAAATTTTGGAAACTATGTTTACAATAATGCACAATCAGAACTTGCAACTTATGACCGACTGTATCGTGATGAAGGACCATATGCAGGTAATGTATTGACTTCTACTACAGATATTAATTTTTATATACCTCAGTATTTTTCAGATTATTTTGTACAGGAAGCTTCTTTCTTCCGGATGGATGATATTACACTGAGTTATACATTCGAGAATTTGCTTAAAAATTCTTTAAATATCCGTTTATCAGCAACTTGTAATAATGCATTTATTATTACAAATTACGAAGGACTGGATCCTGAAGTATTTGGAGGTATTGATAATAACCTGTATCCGCGTTCACGTGTGTGGGTGTTTGGTGTAAATATTCAGTTTTAATCTTAAATAATTAAGCACATGAAAAAAATAATATATATAATCGCATTAGTTATTCTGGGTAGCACATTTAATGCATGCATAAAAGACCTGGATACTAAGCCAATCGATCCTGATGAAAATACATCAGAGATTGTTTTTGAAGACCCTGAGGCATATATTCAATTCTTAGCTAAAATATATGGTGGATATGCTTTTGGTGGTAATGAAGGTGATGGACAAGGTGATATTGCTGGTATAGATGGAGGTTTTAGCCCTTATTTACGTCAATACTGGTATCATCAGGAACTATCAACTGATGAAGCTGTTATTGCATGGGAAGACCAGACAATTAAAGATTTTCACTATCAACAATGGGGAAGTAGTGATGTTTTTATTTCTGCAATGTATGCAAGAGTTATTTACCAGGTTACTTTGGTGAATGAGTATTTACGTCAAACAAGTGATGCCAAACTTAACGATCGTGGTGTAAACGATGAGTTGAAAGCAAAAATTGCCCAATATCGTTTGGAAGCACGTTTCCTAAGGGCATTATCATACTGGCATGGACTTGATTTATTTGGAGGGACTATACTAGTTACTGAGGATGATCCAATTGGTGATCCTGATTTTTATCCGGTAAGAATTCCTATAGGAGATATGTTTACTTATATTGAATCAGAATTGAAGGATATTGAAACAAATATGGCTGAGCCTCGTGCATGGGCAAATTCAGGTGAATATGGTCGTGCCGATCAAGCTGCTGCATGGACCTTGCTTACAAAGCTATATTTAAATGCTGAAGTTTACCTAGGTACAGATCAAGCTAAATATACTGAATGTATTACTTATGCAAACAAAATTATTGCTTCAACTTATGCATTAGCTCCAACATGGCAGCAATTATTCTGGGCAAATAACGATCAGGATGGTTCTACAATGCAGGAAATTATTTTCCCAATTCGTTTTGATGGTATTCACGAGCAAACAAATGGTGGTACAACATTCATTATTAATGCCTCTGTTGGTGGAAATATGGATAAAGTAGATTATGGTATACCTGGCGACAATGGTGGCTGGGGTGGTACACGTGTTACTCCTGAGTTTGTTGGTAAATTTGAGGATACAGATATACGTGCTACATTTTTTACAGATGGTCAAAATATGTCAATTGAGGATATTAATGTTTTTGCTGATGGTTATGCATATCCAAAATTTGTAAATCATTCAATAATTAATGGAGATACAATAAATGGTTCTGACGGCAATTTTTGCGACACTGACTTCCCAATGTTCCGTTTAGCGGATGTTTATTTGATGTATGCTGAAGCTATTAAAAGAGGTGGTACTGGTGAAACACAGGGAGATCCTATTATCTACTTAAATAGAATACGTGAGCGTGCGAATGTTCCGGTTATAACGGATTATAATTTAGATTTTATTTTAGATGAGCGTGCTCGTGAACTTGGATGGGAATGTCACAGACGGACTGATTTAATTCGTTTTGGTAGATTCAGCCAGTCATCATATGTATGGCAATGGAAAGGTAATGTTAAACAAGGTCAATCAACAGATTCAAAATATAATGTTTACCCAATACCTGCCTCTGAAGTACAATCGAATCCTAATGTTGATCAAAACAAAGATTATTAATTTTTAAATAGGAACTGATATGAAAAAAAATCTAAATATATTAATGTTCTTTCTTGTTCTAGCAGTTGTATTTGCTGGATGTAAGAAAGATGAGAAAGAGCCTGTGCTGGATACAAATGCTACAATACTTCCCACATGGGTAAGCTCTCCTGCTCCCGATACACATTTTGTATTGGTGAAAGATTCTGCAGATGTATTATTGACAACTTTAGAATGGACAGAAGTTGTTTATAATCTAGCTAATTTACCAGAACCTCTATATACAATCCAGCTATTTATGGCAACAGATCTTATTGGTGGTTCTGCCTGGGGTGACCCGATTGAGATATTAACTCAATCAGAGCTTACTAAATCATTTACATATAAAGAATTAAATACTGTAATTCTTAAGGAAATAGGTGCTGATTTTCCGTCAGACACAATGATTACTGCAGGTTTTCAGATTAAAGCAAATGTAAATGCAAATGATGTTTCTAGTGTTATTGATGCATTATCTGAAATAACATCTTTTACTGTAACTCCTTATGCTGCTGAAGTTGCTGGAGCTTCGTTATGGGTTCCTGGAGCATATCAAGGATGGGAGCCTGCTGATGCAGCCCAGATTTGGGAAACTGATACTGCTGGAGTTTTTAAAGGATTTGTTTATTTTCCTGAAGTCGACCCATTTGATGGTAACTTTAAGTTTACTGGAAAACCAAACTGGGATGGTCCAAATTTTGGTGCTGGTGCTACAACAGGTACTTTAGATACGGATGCCGGTGCTGGAAACCTTGAACTTCCTGGCCCTGGTGGTTATTGGTTCACTGTTGATACTAATGCCTTAACCTGGACTTATGAAGAACAAAGTTGGGGTGTTATTGGTTCCGGCATATTAGGTGGCGATTGGAGCGAAGATGTTGATATGGTAGCTATTGCACCTCCTTACAATGTTCTTGAAGTAACAATTGATGTATCCGAATCCCAAGATACAGGTGAACTTCGTTTTAAATACCGTGCTAATGATGGTTGGGATTTGAATTATGGTGCTGATGCAGGTAGTTTTGTACTTGTTAAGGGCGGTACTGATATACCTATGCCTGAAGGACCTGGTAATTATACCTTTAAAATGGATATGAGTTTACCAATATTTACTTATGAATTTACTAAGAATTAGTAGGTTTAATTTTAAGTTATTAAAAAACCGTGTCTCCTTTGGTGACACGGTTTTTTTGTTGTAGCAAACAGCTTGGAAGGTCAGCATAATTGTATGCAAAGTCCTACCCTTTGCTCGTCCGGATTTGCAATCCGGACGTTGTCTAGTTATATCAAGCATCTGGATTACAAATCCGGATGAGCTTTAAGAAAAGTAAGCTAAACTCGTTCTCGTTTAGCACAGTGCAACGAAGATGAGTTTAGTGTATAATTTCCTATTATCTTTTAAGTATCATTCCTGACATTGGATCGAGAGTAATCTTGCCAACTACAGTTGAATTGTTCAATAAGTTTTTGTAATTATTCCATGGAATATCAAATGCCTGAGCTTCGTTTTCAAGATTGAATATTACAATTATTTCATCTTTATCATCAAATCTCTTGTACATTAGCTTATTTCCTTCAGCAAGCATAAACTCTATATCTCCTTCAGAAAGCACGGGGTTTTCCTTACGAATATCAATTATCTTTTTATAAAAATCAAAAAGTTCCTGATTGAACCCAACTTTGTCATATACTTTTTCTCCTTTTTGGAAGTTGTTTCTGTATTCATCAGCAAAGGTCATATCGCTCCACCAAAGTGGTTTACGGCAATCAGGGTCATCAGCTCCCCACATACCCATTTCATCTCCATTCCATATTTGAGGTGAACCAGGAATTGTAAATTGATGCATTAGGTATAACTTAACTCTGTTGTAGGTTTCAGCTGATGGTTTCCCTGTTATATACGTAGAGTCATCATTTGGTTTTGCCCAAACTTTATACAATCCTTTATTTTCAAATGACGATAGCAGGCGAGGGGAGTCGTGGGTTGCTGCTGTATTCATCATTGAGTACTGCATTGGTTTATCTAGTTTACCCCAAAGTAATTGTAAGCTATCCTTAAGTTGGTCAGCATTAAGTTTCAAGTCTGTATCCGCAAAAAAGTAACGGGCAGGTTTATAAATGTGGTAATACATTACAGCATCAAAAATATCACCTTGCATGTAAGGTACAGGATCCATTAACCTGTCGGGCCATGCTTCCCACCATATCTCTCCAATTAAATATGCCTCTGGGTTAACTGATTTAACAAATTTTCTATAATCGCGCCAAAAGCCTAACCCAATATGATCGGCAACATCAAGGCGATAACCATCAATTCCTTTTGAAACATATCCATCAGGTGCCAGCCATCGTTTTGTAACTTCAAAAATGTGCTTTTTTGCTCCTTGGTTAATGTCACCTTCATATGGATGTCCGGGAGTTCTATTAGTTGTTATGTTTACTTTTTGTATTTCCGGAAGACTTTTAATGTCGAACCAGGCGTGATATTCAAACTCGTTTTCAGGAGTTGCCGGGTTATCAAAAGATTTGATATCATACCAATTTATATAAGATGAACTTTCCTGGTTTTTTTGTACATCCTTAAAGGCGAAAAATTCAACTCCGGTATGGTTCCATGAATAATCAACGATAACTT
>CAYWRM010000023.1:36863-61103 GCA_964460905.1 uncultured Lentimicrobiaceae bacterium | reverse complement strand
TTTTAGAACCTCTAAATCCCATTTTACCAGCTGATGCCCATGAAATTACCTGTCCTGCATCATTTGTTAAAGAGATGATGATGTTGTTGAACGAAGCTTTAATATAGGCTCTTCCCTTAGGCTCTACCTTAACAACTCTTTTTTTTGTACTTCTGGTCCTTTGTGCCATACTTATTCTTGTTACTAGACTATGAATTGATTATATTTTACTATTTAACAGCCATTTTTTTATTGGCAACAGTTTTCTTACGTCCTTTACGGGTACGGGCATTATTTTTCGTGTTTTGGCCTCTAAGAGGTAAGCCAATACGATGCCTGATACCACGGTAAGTCCCAATATCCATTAATCGCTTAATATTCATTTGAGTTTCAGAGCGTAATTCACCTTCCACTTTATAATTGTCAGTAATCACGTTACGAATATCATTTTGCTGATCATCCGTCCAGTCTTCTGCTTTTATATTCCAGTCAATACCGGCTTTTGTCAAAATTTGTTGAGCATTACTTCTACCAATACCATAAATGTATGTTAAAGCAATTTCACCTCTTTTTTTGTTTGGAATATCTACTCCAGCAATTCTAGCCATAATTATTATTTTTATCTGTAAAAAACAACAACAAGTTACCCTTGTCTTTGTTTAAACTTAGGATTCTTTTTATTAATAATATACAATCTTCCTTTACGACGAACAAGTTTGTCCTCCGGTGTTCTTTTTTTAATTGATGCTCTTATTTTCATCGTTATATCTATTTGTATCTAAATGTTATTCTGCCTTTTGTCAAATCATATGGTGACATTTCCAATTTAACTCTATCGCCTGGTAATATTTTAATATAATGCATTCTCATTTTACCAGAAATATGGGCGGTTATTTTATGACCATTTTCCAGCTCAACACGAAACATCGCGTTTCCTAGAGATTCAATTACCGTACCATCAAGTTCAATTGACTTTTGCTTTGCCATATTATTGACTATTTATTATTTAACACCTGTTCAATATATTCAAATGTTGACATTATATCAGCTTCTCCTTGTCGAACAACTACATCATGTTCAAAATGTGCAGATGGTTTTGAATCTATTGTTCGTATAGTCCAACCATCTCTATCCTGACTAACATCTTTAACCCCAAGGTTAATCATTGGCTCGATTGCTATACACATACCAGATTTTAACTTTATCCCCGACCCTCTTCGTCCGTAGTTAGGAACTTCAGGACTTTCATGTAGGTTTCTACCTACACCATGTCCAACTAAATCTCTAACTACCGAATATCCAAATCCTTCAACATAATTTTGAACAGCATATCCAATATCGCCAACTCTTTTTCCTACAACTGCTTTTTCAATACCCAAATAAAGTGATTGCTTTGTTCTTTCAAGAAGCAAAAGCACTTCATCATCTACCTCACCTACAGCAAATGTATATGCCGAATCGCCATAAAATTCATTCATTAACGTCCCGCAATCAACTGACACGATATCACCATCTTTCAATTCTCGATTTCCTGGTATACCATGCACAACTTCATCATTTACAGATATGCAAAGTGTGGCAGGAAATCCTCCATATCCTTTAAACCCAGGTACGGCTCCATTATCACGAATAAAAGTCTCAGCAACTTTATCCAACTCCATGGTTGAGATACCAGGCCTAATAATTTTGGCTACTTCGGCTAAAGTTTTTCCAACAAGTAAAGAACTCTGTCTTTGAATTTCTACTTCCTCATTTGTCTTAATATAAATCATAAAACAGAAGTTAAAATTACATATTAAACGTTGATGACTTTCCCTTAATCCGGCCTGATTTTGTCAGTCCGTCATAATGACGCATCAATAAATAACTTTCAATTTGTTGTAGGGTATCTAAAACAACACCTACAAGAATTAGTAATGACGTACCACCATAAAATTGAGCAAACCCACTGTTAACTCCAGCAATCATAGCGAAAGCAGGCATAATTGCAATGAATCCTAGGAAAATTGATCCTGGTAAAGTGATACGTGAAAGAATATTATCCAAATATTCGGATGTTTTTTTACCTGGTTTTACACCTGGAATAAACCCACCGTTCTTTTTCAAGTCATCGGCCATTTGTTTTGGGTTTATTGTAATAGCAGTATAAAAATAGGTAAACAGAATAATCATTACAAAGAATGTGAAGTTATACCAAAATCCTGTGTAATCAGAAAAAGCAGCAGCAAAACCTGTCATTGCTTCAGATTCAGCAAACCCAACCAATGTAATTGGGAGGAACATAATTGCCTGAGCAAATATAATAGGCATAACACCTGCTGAATTAACTTTTAGTGGCAAATATTGACGAACTCCGCCATATTGCTTATTACCAACAATCCGTTTTGCATATTGAACTGGTACTCTTCTGGTACCCTGAACAAGAAGTATTGTAAAAAGGATAACGAAAATCAAAATTACAAGTTCCATCAGGAAGTAAACCAATCCACCGCCAAGTGAGCCCATTTTTGATACAAATTCCTGTACTAATGAACTAGGTAAACGAGCAATAATACCAATCATAATTATAAGAGAGATACCATTACCAATACCTTTATCGGTTATTTTTTCACCAAGCCACATTACAAATAAAGTTCCAGCAATAAGTATTACAGTTGAAGATATCCAAAAGAAGATAGATGGTGTTGTAATAGCTGCATTAAATGGAGTGATGGCTTCTGCAGGTAATTGCGAAACTAGATTTGCAATATATCCAGGTGCCTGTAATCCAACAATAATAACAGTTAAATAACGAGTAATTTGATTTATTTTACGTCTTCCACTTTCACCTTCGCGCTGCAATCTTTGAAAGTATGGTATTGCCATACCCAGTAGCTGAATTACAATTGATGCACTTATATATGGCATAATACCAAGTGCAAAAATTGAGGCATTAGAAAAAGCACCACCAGAGAACATGTTTAACAAACCCATTAAACCACCCTGTCCTTGTTGTTGCAGGTTGGCTAGCATATTTGGATCAACTCCTGGCAATACTATATACGATCCTAAACGATAGATCAAAATAATACCAAGTGTATAAAGAATTCTATTCCTTAGTTCCTCAATTTTATTTATATTTCTAATTGTTTCGATTAACTTTTTCATCCAATTTTACATTTTATTAACAGTACCGCCTTGAGCTTCAATGGCTGCCTGCGCTGTTTTTGTAAATCCATTTGCTGTAACTTCCAATTTGGCAGTAAGCTCACCAACGCCTAATATTTTAATTAGATCATTTTTCTTGGCTAAACCATTCTCAATAAGAACATCTTTAGTAATTACAGTGATGCTTTTCTTGTCGGCCAACTCTTGAAGAACTTTTAGGTTAATACCTCTGTATTCTTTACGGTTAATATTTTTAAACCCAAATTTTGGAACACGACGATATAACGGCATCTGGCCACCTTCAAAACCTATTTTACGTTTATAGCCTGATCTTGACTGAGCTCCTTTATGTCCTTTGGTGGCTGTTCCACCACGACCGGATCCCTGACCTCGTCCAATTCTCTTTTTGTTCTTTACAGAACCCTCTGCAGGTTTAAGATTACTTAAATCCATTATTTATATCTTTTTAAATTTCTTCTACCTTCAATAAATGCTTTATTTTCTCTATCATGCCAGTAACCTGTGGAGTTATAACATGCTCTTTAGGGCGATTCAATTTCTTGATTCCTAAAGCTAAAAGTGTCAATTTTTGCCTTTCCGGTCTGTTTATTGCACTTCTTATCTGTGTGATTCTTACTTTCTTCATTTTGCTAATTTTTTTAACTGCTATCCGTTAAAAACTGTGTCTAATTCAACACCTCTAACCTGTGCAATAGTATAAGGGTCTCTCATTTTTGTTAGGGCATCGATAGTAGCCTTAACAACGGAATGAGGGTTTGATGAACCTTTTGATTTTGCCAACACATCTTTAACACCAACACTTTCAAGTACAGCTCGCATCGCACCACCAGCAATAACTCCGGTACCTGGTGCAGCAGGTTGAATGTAAACCAGTGCTCCACTATACTTACCATATTGTGCATGAGGTAAAGTACCTTTTAATACTGGTACATTTAGCAAATGTTTTTTTGCATCATCTATGCCCTTTGCAATGGCTGAAGTAACCTCTTTAGCTTTTCCAAGACCATAACCAACAACTCCATTTTCATTTCCTACAACAACAATTGCAGAGAAGCTAAAAGTCCGTCCACCTTTTGTAACTTTTGTTACCCTTTGAATGCTTACCAGTCTATCTTTAAACTCGATTTCACTGGATTTAACACGTTTTATATTTGCGTTTGCCATGATTCAATTAAAATTTAAGTCCACCTTTTCTAGCAGCCTCAGCAAGAGATTTGATTCTGCCATGATATAAATAACCATTTCTATCAAAAACAACAGTTTCAATTTCAGCTGTTTTTGCTTTTTCTGCAATAAGGGCTCCAACTAAACTAGCTTGTTCAATCTTATTTACCTTATTACCATCCACATCTTTCTCACGCGAAGAAGCTGCTATAATCACAGTACCATTACTGTCGTCAATAAGCTGAACATAAATTTGTTTATTGCTTCTAAATACAGACATTCTAGGTCTATCAGCAGTACCAACTACGATTTTCCTGATTCTCCTTTTTATTCTGAGTCTGCTATATGCCTTTTTATTCTTTATTCCCATTACTATTAGGTTTTACCTGTTAACAGTTTCAATAGTTTATTATTTTTCTCCGGCAGCTTTACCAGCTTTCTTCCTAAGTTCTTCACCCTGAAACTTAATTCCTTTACCTTTATACGGTTCGGGTTTACGTAGCGAGCGTATTTTAGCTGCTACCTGACCAATTAGTTGTTTGTCAATTGAAAAAAGTTTAATTACTGGATTTTTTCCTCTGGCAGATTCAGTTTCAATTTTTACTTCAGGTGGTAACTCAATATAAATGTGGTGAGAATACCCAAGTGCAAGTTCAAGTAACTGACCTTTTGCCTCAGCTTTATAACCAACACCCACTAACTCCTGAACAATTGTATATCCCTTAGTAACACCTTCAACCATGTTTAAAATTAATGATCTATAAAGCCCATGTTTTGCCTTATGATCTTTTTTTTCTGTGGCTCTATCAAGAACTACTTTACCTTCTTCAACTTTTACAGTTATTGCAGGATCAACAAGTTGTTCAAGCTCACCTAATTTTCCTTTAACTTTAACAAGATTTGTATCCGTTATATTTACTTCAACACCTTCGGGTAAAGTTATGGGCATTTTTCCTATTCGTGACATTGTTTTTCTCCTTCTAATTAACTTACAAAACAAATTACTTCGCCACCAACTCCAATTTTCCTGGCTTCTTTATCAGAAATAACGCCTTTTGAAGTTGAAAGTATTGCAATACCCAAGCCGTTTAGTACCCTTGGTAATTGATTTGCATTTACATATTGACGTAAACCGGGTCTAGATATTCTTTCAAGATCATTTATTGCCGGTAATTTAGTAACCGGGTGATATTTTAAGGCTATCTTAATTGTTCCCTGTACTTTATCTTCCTCAAACTTATAGTTTAGGATATATCCTTTCTCAAAAAGGATTTTGGTAATATTCTTACTAAGGTTAGAAGACGGTACTTCAACCATTCTGTGCTTTGCAGAAACAGCATTTCTAATTCTTGTTAAATAGTCTGCAATTGGATCGGTTATCATCTGACTATACTTTTTTTTATAATTATATTACCAACTAGTTTTCTTAATTCCGGGAATTAATCCCTTTAATGCCATTTCACGGAAATTAATACGAGAAACACCAAATTGTCTCATATAACCCTTGGGTCTTCCTGTTAATTGGCAACGGTTGTGCAAACGTACCGGAGAAGCATTACGTGGTAATTTTTGTAACCCTTCATAATCTCCAGCAGCTTTTAATGCAGCACGTTTCTCTGCATATTTATCAACCATCATTTTTCTTTTGCGCTCACGCGCTTTCATTGATTCTTTTGCCATGAGCTATGCTTTTTTTTGGTTTTTAAATGGTAAACCAAATGCTTTCAACAAACCAAATGCTTCTTCATCGGTTTTAGCTGTTGTAACAATGGTTATATCCATACCATTAATATTATTCACTTTATCGATATCGATTTCAGGAAAAATCAACTGCTCGGTTATTCCGAAAGAATAATTACCTCTACCGTCAAAACCTTTATCATTTATACCTCTAAAATCGCGTACACGTGGAAGAGAAACTGAAATCAATCTATCTAAAAACTCATACATTTTAACTCCCCTAAGTGTTACACGAACACCTATTTGGTTTCCTTTTCTAAGTTTAAAGTTAGATACATCGCGCTTTGATACTACTGGAACAGCTTTTTGTCCGGTAATCGATGACATCTCTGTTACACCTACATCGATAAGTTTCTTATCAGTAAGTGCAGCGCTAATACCTTGATTTAAAGATATTTTTGATATTTTAGGCACTTGCATAACAGTTTTATAACCAAACTGTTTGGTGAGTGTTGGAACAATTTCCTCAGTGTACTGTGTCCTTAATCTTGGTGTTGCTTCCATTACTTAATAGTCTCCCCTGATTTTTTTGAAAAACGCACTTTATTTTCTTTAGTCTCATCAAACTTTAAACCTGTACGAGTTGGTTGCCCTGCTTTATCAACAAGCATTAGGTTAGATATATGTACTCCAGCTTCCTGTTTAACAATACCACCCTTAGGGTTATTTGCATTTGGTTTAGTATTTTTTGAGATTAGGTTAACTCCTTCAACAATGGCTCTATTAACAGCAATATCAATAACCAGCACTCGGCCTGATTGTCCTTTATTATTGCCGGAAATCACCATTACGTTATCCCCTTTTTTTATGTGTAACTTAGCCATAACTAAATTTCTTTCTTTTAAAGCACTTCTGGTGCTAATGATACTATTTTCATAAATTGCTTTTCACGAAGCTCACGAGCGACAGGTCCAAAAATACGAGTTCCCATCATTTCGCCAGTAGGAGTAAGCAATACACACGCATTGTCATCAAAACGTATATAAGATCCATCATTACGGCGAATTTCTTTTCTTGTTCGTACAACAACTGCTTTTGCAACTGCACCTTTTTTGATATTTCCGGATGGTAATGCATTTTTAACTGTAACCACCACCTGATCACCAATTGATGCGTAACGACGTTTTGTACCGCCAAGCACCCTGATGCAAAGTACTTCTTTAGCTCCACTGTTATCTGCAACAGCAAGTCTTGATTCTTGTTGTATCATGGTTATTTAGCTCTTTCTAAAATTTCTACTAATCTCCAATTCTTATTTTTGCTCAGCGGTCTTGTTTCCATAATACGAACTGTATCACCAATTCCGCAATCATTCTCTTCATCGTGTGCAGAAAATTTAGTAGTTTTCTTGATGAATTTACCGTAAACAGGATGCTTAACTCGGCGTTCTACCTGAACAGTAATGGATTTATCCATTTTGTTACTAACAACCAAGCCGGTTCTTTCTTTCCTTAAGTTTCTCTTTTCCATCTTTGATTACTTATTATTATTTTCTGCAATAATTCTACTCCTCAATTCGGTTTCTAGCCTTGCAATTGTTTTTTTATTTGCACTAATATCATGTGGATTTTCTAAAGGAGAAACTGTATGATTTAACCTTATTTTTGTTAAATGCTTACGCTCTTCCTCAAGTCGCTCAATGATATCGGCTTTACTAAGCTCTTTAATAACTTCTTGCTTCATTATCTTATTATTTTACTCAGAGTAATCTCTTCTAACAACAAATTTGGTAACTACGGGTAGTTTTTGAGCTGCAAGCCTCATTGCTTCTTTAGCAACTGCTAATGACACGCCTTCTGCTTCAAACAATATTCTACCTGGAGTAATACGTGCAACAAATAATTCGGGAGCACCTTTACCTTTACCCATTCTCACCTCAGCCGGTTTTTTTGTTACCGGTTTATCTGGAAATATTTTTATCCATAGTTGACCTTCACGTTTCATATAACGTGTAACAGCCTGACGTGCAGCCTCAATTTGGCGTGATGTAAGCCAACCCTCTTCAAGAGTTTTAATTCCAAAAGATCCAAAAGCCAATTGATTACCTCTTTGAGCATTGCCTTTCATGCGACCTTTTTGCTGCTTTCTATATTTCGTTTTCTTAGGTTGTAACATGCCTATCTTACTTTAATAATTTTCTAATAACTTGTGCTACCTTCTTCTTCTTTGTCTTCCGCCGCCACCTTTTGGGGCAGATGATCTTGGTTTAGAACCTCCAACACTTGGTGAAACCAAATCAGGTTTACCGTAAATCTCTCCTTTAAATATCCAAACCTTAATTCCAATACGACCATAAGTAGTATGAGCTTCGACTAAAGAATAGTCGATATCGGCACGTAAAGTTTGTAGTGGGATACGGCCCTCTTTATACATCTCACTACGAGCCATTTCAGCGCCACCTACTCTACCCGAGATAAGGACTTTTATACCTTCGGCACCAAGACGCATTGTTGAAGCAATAGATGTTTTTATCGCTCTACGAAATGATACTCTTCCTTCAATTTGACGCGCAATGCTAGTAGCAACGATATGAGCATCTAATTCAGGACGTTTAATTTCACTTATATTAATTTGAACTTCCTTATTAGTAAGTTTCTTCAACTCTTCTTTAAGCTTATCAACTTCTGAGCCACCTTTTCCGATAATAATACCAGGACGTGCAGTAAATATTGTGATAGTTACTAATTTTAGTGTACGCTCAATCATAATACGAGATACACCAGCTTTCACAAGACGTGCATTAAGATACTCTCTTATCTTTCCATCTTCAACAAGTTTATCTGAAAAGTTTTTTCCGCCGTACCAGTAAGAATCCCAACCTTTGATGATCCCTAATCTGAGTCCTATAGGATTAGTTTTTTGTCCCATTATTTATCTGTGTTTTCAGTAATAACTTCTTCAACTTCTTCTTGCTTTTGCACTCTGTTACCTAAAATCAATGTAACATGATTCGATCTTTTACGAATACGATGTGCTCTACCTTGTGGTGCAGGTTGAATTCTTTTCAGCATTCTTCCACTATCAACGTTTATTTCTTTTACATACAACTGATTGTCTTCAACTCTTTCACCTTCGTTCTTAACTTCCCAGTTAGCAATAGCTGAACGCAATAATTTGTAAAGCCTTCCTGCAGCTTCCTTTGAAGTATGCTGAAGCAAACTCATAGCTGGTTCAACATTTATACCACGAATTAAATCGGCGACAATACGCATTTTACGTGGAGAAGTAGGTACATTACGAAGACGTGCTACGTAAAGTGTTTTACGCGCCTCTTTCCTTTGTTCTGCACTTATGTGTTTTCTTGATCCCATTTTACTGAACTTTATTTACTTCCTTTATTCTTTTTACCAGCATGTCCTCTAAATAACCTTGTTGGTGCAAACTCTCCAAGTTTATGACCTACCATATTTTCAGTAACATAAACAGGAATAAATTTATTTCCATTATGAACTGCAATGGTTTGGCCTACAAAATCAGGAGATATCATAGATGCTCTCGACCAGGTTTTGATAACTGTTTTTTTATTGGACTCTACATTGACCATAACTTTCTTCTCAAGTTTAATATCGATGTATGGTCCTTTTTTTAGCGATCGGCTCATATTAATTCAATTAAAGCTCTTTAATTATTTCTTTCTTTTTTCAACAATGTACTTGTTTGATGCCTTTTTCTTGGCACGAGTACGGAATCCTTTAGCTGGCAATCCTTTTCTAGAACGAGGATGTCCACCTGAAGCTCTTCCTTCACCACCACCCATAGGGTGATCGACAGGATTCATAGCTACACCTCTAACTCTTGGACGGCGACCTAACCAACGATTACGACCGGCTTTACCAGATTTCTCAAGATTATGGTCAATATTTGAGACCATACCAATAGTAGCTTTGCATGTTTGCAAAATCATCCGGGTTTCACCTGATGGCATCTTTACAATAGCAAATTTACCCTCACGTGTCATCAACTGTGCATATGATCCCGCGCTACGCGACATTTTTGCACCTTGACCAGGACGTAACTCAATATTATGAATTACTGTACCAAAAGGTATTTCACTCAAATACATAGTGTTTCCAATGTCTGGTGATACGCCTTTTCCTGACAAGATTTCCTGTCCTACCTCAAGTCCATGAGGAGCTACGATATATCTTTTCTCACCATCCACATAGTTAATCAAAGCAATACGAGCAGTACGATTTGGATCATACTCAATTGTTTTGACGATTCCTGGAATATTTTCTTTATCCCTTTTGAAATCAATGTTTCTGTATTTTTGTTTATGACCACCACCTACATTGCGAATAGTCATTCTACCTTTATTGTTTCTACCACCAGTACTTTTTTTACCAACTAAAAGGCTTTTTTCAGGCTTATTTGTGGTAATATCGTCAAATGCGCTTATAATTTTAAAGCGTTGACCTGGTGTTGTTGGTTTATATTTTTTGAGAGCCATTTCTAAATATTGCTAAAGAAATCAATTGATTCACCTTCTGCTATTGTTACAACAGCTTTTTTGAAGGCATTTGTCTTACCAGAAATTACGCCTGACTTAGTATTACGTGATTTCCTTTTACCTGAGTAATTCATGGTGTTTACAGAAAGTACTTCAACACCGTAAAGCTCTTCAACTTCACCTTTAATCTGAATTTTATTTGCCCTTTTATCGACAATAAATCCATACTGGTTAAGTTTTTCAGCTTTTGCTGTCATCTTCTCTGTAATAACCGGTTTTAATATTACACCCATCTCTTTTCAGTTTTATTTATTCGCAAATACTTCTACGATGGTTTTTAACGAACTTTCTACAAAAACAACTTTATTGGCTTTAAGAACTTCATATGTGTTAATACCTTCAGCTCTTAAAACTTTTACTTTTTGCAAATTTCGTGTTGACAAATAGATATTCTCATCAGCCTGATTCAACACAAATAAAGTTCTTTTATCATCTATATTGAAGCCTTTCAAAATTTCTTTAAAATCCTTTGTTTTTGGATTTTCAAGTTTAAAGTCTTCTATAATTAGAATGCCATCCTCTTTTGCTTTATACGATAATGCAGATTTACGAGCAAGGCGTTTTACCTTTTTATTCAATTTAAATGCATAACTCCTTGGATGTGGACCAAAAACTCGACCGCCGCCGCGGAAAATTGGATTTTTGATGCTACCTGCACGTGCTGTACCGGTACCTTTTTGACGCTTAATCTTACGAGTACTTCCAATTATATCGCTTCTTTCCTTGGTATCATGTGTTCCCTGACGCTGATTAGCCATATATTGCTTTGCATCAAGATAAATAGCATTATCATTGGGTTCAATACCAAAGATGGAATCATCAAGCTTCACCTTTCTTGTGGTGGCTTCTCCGCTTACCTTATGAACTACTAACTCCATCTTTCTAATTTTACTAATGAATTATTAGGACCTGGAACAGCTCCTTTTACAACAACAACATTTTTTTCAGGAATAATTTTTACAACCTGAAGATTAATGAGTTTAACTCTATCACCACCCATGCGGCCTGCCATACGCATTCCTTTAAAAACACGTGAAGGATATGAAGAAGCACCAATTGATCCTGGAGCTCTTAATCTGTTATGCTGACCATGTGTAGCATCGTTAACACCTTTGAAGTTGTACCTTTTAACAACACCCTGGAATCCTTTTCCTTTTGATGTTCCAACAACGTCGATGTATTCACCTTCGTTAAAAACTTCAACTGTTAGTATCTCTCCAAATTTTTTCTTCTCTTCAAAACGACTAAATTCAGCCAAGAATCTTTTGGGTGTTGTTTTTGCTTTTGCAAAATGACCCTTCATCGCTTTAGTTGTGTGTTTATCCTTTTTATCCTCATAAGCAAGCTGAATGGCTTCATATCCATCAACTTCCTTTGTGCGAACCTGGCTTACAACACACGGACCTGCCTCAATAACGGTACAAGGGATATTTTTCCCATTCTCGTCAAATATGGAGGTCATGCCTATTTTCTTACCTAGTAATCCTGACATTTTAACAAATCTTTAAGCCGTTTATAGTTATACTTTTATCTCAACCTCAACTCCACTAGGAAGCTCCAGCTTCATTAATGAATCGATGGTTTTTGATGATGAATTAAATACATCCATTAATCTTTTGTATGTACTTAACTCAAACTGTTCGCGCGACTTTTTATTAACAAAAGTTGAACGGTTAACAGTAAAAACTTTTTTATGAGTCGGTAAAGGTATTGGTCCGCTAATTACAGCTCCAGTATTTTTTACCGCTTTTGCGATCTTTTCAGCTGATTTATCAACCAAATTATGATCGTACGATTTTAGTTTTATTCTAATTCTTTGACTCACGATATTATATATTTATCTAAAAATCTCCTTTAATCTTCTTAATTACTTCTTCAGCTATAAAAGCAGGTGCCTTTTTGAAAGAATCAAACTCCATACTCGATGTTGCTCTACCTGAAGTTAGTGAACGTAACGATGTTACATATCCAAACATTTCAGACAATGGTACTTTTGCCTTTACAATTTTGTATCCAATCTTAGATGAAACATCTTCTAGAATGGCTCTTCTTTTATTAAGATCACCTGTTACATCTCCAAGATATTCTTCGGGACTAACAACCTCAACTTTCATTATAGGCTCCAGTAAAACTGATTTTGCCTTTCTGGCGGCTATTTTAAATCCAATTTTTGCTGCCATTTCAAATGATAGCTGATCTGAATCAACAGCGTGATAAGAACCATCAATTAGTCTTACTTTCATCGATTCAATTGTAAAACCGGCCAACACACCATTCTGCATTGCAGTTTCAAAACCTTTTTTTACAGATGGTATGAATTCGCGCGGAATATTACCACCTTTTACTTCATCAACAAACTGTAATCCTTCTTCTCCTTTATCGGCAGGTGAAATCTCAAATTCAATATTTGCAAATTTACCTCTACCACCAGTTTGTTTCTTATATACTTCTTTATGATGAGCAGTATCAGTAATAGCCTCCATATAACTTACCTGGGGTTGACCAATATTACACTCAACACTAAATTCTCTTTTTAATCTGTCAACTAGAATATCCAAATGCAATTCGCCCATTCCGGAAATAATAGTTTGTCCCGAATCTTTGTCAATATTTACCTTGAACGTAGGGTCCTCTTCAGCAAGTTTTGCCAAAGCTAATGACATTTTATCAATATCTTTTTGAGTTTTAGGCTCAATAGCAATACTAATAACAGGTTCAGGAAAAGTCATTGCCTCTAAAATAACAGGATGCTTTTCATCAGTTAATGTATCACCAGTGTGAATAGTTTTAAAACCAACTGCTGCTCCAATATCACCTGCTTCAATTACATCAAGAGGTTCTTGCTTATTCGCATGCATCTGCATAATACGGCTAATTCTTTCCTTCTTGCCTGTAGATACATTTAGAACATATGATCCAGCTTTTAGTCTACCTGAATAAACTCTGAAAAAGCATAAACGACCTACAAATGGATCAGTAGCAATTTTGAAAGCTAGTGCACTAAAATTGTCATTAGGGTCAGGACTACGTAATTCTTCTGCATCAGTTTTTGGATTAATACCAACAACAGGAGGTATATCCATTGGACTTGGTAAAAATTCGATAATTGAATTAAGTAGCATCTGAACGCCTTTGTTTTTAAAGGCCGAACCACACATTACCGGAGTAATTGACATATTAAGTGTTGCAGTACGGATGACATTAATCATTTCCTCTTCAGTAATAGAATGCGGATCATCCATAAACTTTTCAAAAAGTTCGTCACTTTCTTCAGCAACACCTTCAATAAGCTTCATGCGATAATCAAGCACCATTTGCTCTAAATCTTCAGGAATAGGGATTTCAACTATTTTAGTTCCATCCGAACCTTCCTCCCAAACAAAAGCTTTATCCTTAACCAAATCAACGACCCCTACAAAATCATCTTCTGCACCGATAGGTATTTGAATAGGCACAGGGTTTGCTCCTAATCTGTCTTTTATTTGCTCTATTACTCCAAAGAAATCGGCACCTGAACGATCCATTTTATTAACGAAACTAATCCGAGGTACTCCATATTTATTGGCCTGTCTCCACACAGTTTCTGACTGGGGCTCAACTCCACCCACAGCACAAAACAATGCAACAGCGCCATCTAATACACGTAACGAACGCTCAACTTCAACAGTAAAGTCGACATGTCCTGGTGTATCAATTATATTAATTTTATGTTTTTTATTGAAAAGCTCCCAATAAACAGTGGTAGCAGCTGAAGTAATAGTAATGCCTCTTTCTTGCTCCTGAACCATCCAATCCATAGTAGCACCACCATCATGAACCTCTCCCATTTTGTAATTACGACCTGTATAAAACAAAATGCGCTCTGTAACAGTGGTCTTTCCGGCATCAATATGTGCCATAATACCAATATTACGGGTATTTAGAAGTTTACTTGTATGTTTATCTTGCGCTGCCATTATTTATTCAAGCTATCTTAGAATCTAAAATGTGAAAATGCTTTATTAGCTTCTGCCATACGATGAGTATCTTCTTTCTTCTTAAAAGCTGCACCTTCTTCTTTATGTGCCGCAATAATTTCACCTGCAAGTTTTTTTCCCATGCTTTTTTCATGGCGCTTGCGAGAGAAATTTATAAGATTTTTCATCCCAATAGACATTTTTCTACTTGCAGGAATCTCGGAAGGAATTTGAAAAGTAGCTCCACCGATACGTCTGCTTCTTACTTCAACAGCAGGAGTAACATTGGCTAACGCTTTTTTCCAGATTTCAACAGGATCTTCAGTAGTTTTCTCAGCTACAATATCCATAGCTTCGTAAAACAATTTATAAGCAGTACTTTTTTTCCCACCCTTCATCATATTGTTTACAAATTGAGTAACCAATACATCATTGAATTTAGGATCAGGAAGTATTATACGTATTTTTGGTTTCGCTTTTCTCATGATATAAAGCTTATGCTGTTATCTATTATTTTTTAGGGCGTTTTGTTCCATATTTTGATCGACGCTGCGTACGTCCTTCAACACCTGATGTATCGAGTGCTCCACGAATGATGTGATATCTTACACCAGGAAGATCCTTAACACGACCACCTCTAATCATAACAATCGAGTGCTCCTGAAGATTGTGACCTTCACCGGGAATATAGGCATTCACCTCTTTGCCATTAGTAAGTCTTACCCTGGCAACTTTTCTCATTGCAGAATTAGGTTTCTTAGGTGTAGTTGTATAAACTCTTACACAAACACCACGTCGTTGCGGACACGCATCAAGAGCAGGAGATTTACTCTTATCAACGAGTTTCTTCCGTCCTTTTCTTACTAATTGTTGTATTGTAGGCATTTTCTATTTAATTTATTAACCTCAAATTTTGGAGGCGCAAAAGTATAAAATAATTTTATACAAACCTCTATTTATTTTTAATAATTTCAGGAAGTTTTCAAGGGGGATTACCGGAAGGGTTTAAAACCACACAACAAATTTAAAAACTAACCTTGTTGCGCCGGAAACCTATATCGTTTTACCTTGTCAGGTTCCTTTAACTATTACTGTTTCAGTAAGTTCACTAAATTCTTACTCGAAACGGGCTGCAAAGGTAAAAATTTATTGTTTATTAACAATAAGTTGGTGATATTTTTTTGAAATATTTTTTATTTCTCAATTAAAATATGCTTGTTGTTAATAATTTACTCCTTATATTATATAAGGCTGCTAATTGCAATGTTATTATTTTGTCTTATATGGTAGTTGAGGATTATCCTTTTGAACGATGACTTTTTGTATTAATAGCTCGATAAAAAAAAGTCCAGGTTTGTAGCCTAGACTTTTTTAAGAGTCAATTTTTTCAGTCAATTAGCAATAATTTTTTTGAAAAGCTTTTACTGCTGGTTTTTATCATAATATAATACACACCTTTTTGATGACCCCGCAGATCAATTTCAATATCACCTTCTTGTATGTCTACATCCATAAAATTGACCATTTGACCTATTGTATTGTAAACTCCAACCGAAATAATATTTTGTATATTCTTATTAGCTATCTTGAAAATGCCGTTTGTGGGATTAGGATAAATTTCAAAATTGTTATCAACTTCTTCTTCAATACCAACCCACCAAACGTTTATGTAATTTTCTTTTGTGATAGTATTACTTCCTGCTTCGTTTTCAACAACCAGGGTTACCGAAAATTGTCCTCCTTCGTTATAAGTAACTACAGGGTTTTCTTCAGTACTAGTTTCTGGTGTACCACCTTCAAATGTCCAGTTCCAGCTTGTAGGCATACATATTGACTGATTACTGAAACTAACACTTTGCCCAATGTTGACCAGAGTATCATCCGTTGTAAACTCAGGAATAGGTGCTACAAAAGATCCATGTCCAACTTCGGCGCCAATTCCAGAGATGACAGACCCATTGTCCATATCATAAATGGATGCAACAACATCGCATTTTTCCATATTATAGTTTTGGGTATTGTTATCGAAGGTATAATTAAAGATAAGATAACTTCCCGTTGTTGTTGGATTAGAAATTATATCACCCCACTGATCAGTGAAAGCTTCCCTAAAAGTATGCTTGTGTTCATAATTACTGCCTCCACCAGATTGTGTAGAAATCAATCCGTTTTCTAATAATGCAACATTTAGACTTACTGTTTCGGTAACATCACTTGTAAAATATACTTCAACAGTAATAATAAGCTGACCAAATCCATTATCATAAGTTGAAGAAATTCCAACATTTACAGGTGATGCTTGGGCAATTATTTGGTCAGCATATGCTACCCAACTTGTTCTGGATTGTATACGTTCATTATTGGCCCATTTTTCCCTATTTATAAAGGCACTTGGCATAAAACGAGAAGTGCCGCAATAAGGCGTTTGATACAAAGCATCGGCAAAACTTCTTCTAAAATCAGGCTCACCAGCATAAGGAGTAGTGTAGTTTGAGTTAAAAGGATGATACGCAATTACAAAAGCTCTGCCAGGGTTATTTGCTAAAATAGATGCTGCAGTTTGATGACCTGCTGGACAATTAGGACACTTCACTCCTGTAAATTCTTCCAGTATGACATTCTTATCACCGGGTTCAGGACTTACATAATTTTGTGTAAACAAGCTTGAGGTAATCATTAAGCTAATAAATACAAAGGATAGTGTTTTTTTCATAACTTTAGTTTATGGTTGTTAATATATAAACAGCCAAAATTAAGTAATATTCTTTACGTTCAGTTACACCAACAAAATGTTTTGTAAATAATTACTAATTAAAACATGATAACACTACTATTTTCATTTACCTAGAAGATAAACTATTTGTAAATTTTATTATACAAACCATACCTAACAGGGTTACCCGGCTTTGAGTATACATTAATATAATTAATTTGAATACTATCGTTCTTTGGATTCCAAATATTAACTTTTAGAAATAGTCCGCTCATATCTTTTCGGCTTTTTAAAGCTCCCTGAATGTTAAGACTAAGAAAAACATTTTTCCATTTTCCTTTTTCAGGTTTATACGACCCAAAATTAATAGCTTTCCAATATATAGTTTCACTAGCATCTATTATGCTAGCAACAACCATCCCTTTTACCATGGTATCGGGCGTCATAATCTCAAGTTCTACATCAATTATTGCTAAACCATCTTCAGAAATTTCATTTAGATCAAAACTAATAGATGGACCCCATTCATCCGATTTAGACATGCTGCAATAACTAATTCCTGTAGTAGTATCATATTCGATCATGTTTTGAACATTTTTCCAGTTCCCATGCTCGTTTATAAAATCAGTTTGTGCAATGATATCTCTCTTTATTACATTTCCATCATCAAGTTCATTTTTAGAGAAAGTATAAATCTCATAAGTGAATCCTTGCTCATAACCAACCTGATATGGAAAATATGATTGAATAATTTGAAGTTCTTCTCCATTAACAGCTTCAGCAATTACTGTATTTTCTTTAATATTAGCAATAATATTTTCAAATCCTGCCAAGTTAATATTGGCATTTCTCTTTGAAAAATAAGGAACTCTTTTCCCATATTTATCAAAATAATATTCATGATAATAAGGAATACAGTCATCTATTAAAAATACATCAGCAGCATTATTTTTTAAAAGAGCTGCTTTAAATGTTTCTTCGTATGGCTGCTTAAGAAATATCTGATAATGTTCTCTGCCTTTAACAAGAGTTAATACATTGACAAATAAAAGTCCAATAACAATTATTGCTAATTGCCTTAATTGCAGCTTATTGTGATGCGAGAATAATAATATAAATAGGTATGGCGTTGAGAAAATAAGCATTGAATACTGTATTATTGGGTTTTTCAGTACAGAATACACATATCCAATTACAATAGGTAAAATAAACCATGCAAGAAGCATCCATCTCTTTTTCGCAACAATATCCCCATCAACAATTTTACCTGAAACTACATTTATATAAAACAAAACAGCTAACACAGCAATCCATACCCACCACGAAAAATGAAATATATAATTTAAAAATTGAAGAAAAAATATAGGTTCAGGTTTAGCAAGCCACCCCCCTGCCCCTCCTATGCCTTCCTGTCCTAACTGGCTAAAAAAGATATGAAGATGTGGTATGTATAAAACAAAAATTGCAAACCCTGATATAGTATAAGGTATCAAGTCTTTTTTCTTAACAAGAAACAAACCGCTAACACCGACTATTGCAGCAAATAATAAACTAAAATGATGATTGTAAGCAGCCATTGCTCCAAATAGCACATATAATATAAGGTATATAGATTTTCTTTTTTTAAAGAAGTACAAACTCCACAAATATACCATCAGCAATGTAATTAGCAATCCGCTAACATAGGGTCGTGCTATCTGGCTATACATCACAAAAAATTGAAGTGATGAAATATAAACTGCCGTAAGTAACCCGGTAGTTCCATCAAACCACAATTTTCCTATTAAATAGCTTATCCAAATTGAAAAAATTCCGGAGATTATGAATGGCAGTTTAACTAGTATTTCACTCGTTCCAACAAAAGCGGTCCAATAATAAAGAAACACCTGAACACCTGCAGGATGCGTATCACCAAGCATTACACCTTCACGGATTAAGTCGGTAAAATTATCGAACTGAAGTCGGCTTAATGCACTAAGTTCATCATGCATATAGGGGATATTATCATAATCCCAAAACCTCAATACCGAGCCAACCAAAACTATAAGTACCAATAATAAATATTCATACAATTTTGATTTGTCGGTATTTATTTTGCTATGATTCATATAATATTGTCAAAAATAGCTTTTTGTTGAAAACACATCCTGCGACCTTACAAATACTTTCCTTAAAAATGTAATTTTGCGCAAAATATTGATATTAAAGTGAATAATTTTTTAAAACAACTTAACAAAGAGCAGCTTGATGCAGTTGCACATACCAAGGGGCCAGCAATGGTAATTGCAGGCGCAGGCGCAGGCAAAACCAGGGTATTAACTTACCGTATAGCAAATCTTCTAGCCGAAGGAGTTGACCCTTTTAACATACTGGCCCTTACCTTTACGAATAAGGCAGCTCGTGAAATGAAAGAAAGGGTTATTAAATTGATTGGTGACGGGGATGCAAGAAATGTATGGATGGGAACTTTTCACTCGGTGTTTGCAAAAATACTTCGTATTGAAGGCCACCACCTGGGCTATCCTTCCAATTATACAATATACGATAGCACTGATAGCAAAAGGCTAATTAAAAATATTATTGGCGATATGAAACTGGACATTAAGCTATATTCGCCTTCATTTGTTGCAAGTCGTATTTCGATGGCTAAATCATCCCTTATTTCCACAACCGAATATGCTAATGATCCGGATATTCTTTCAGCTGATGATAGCTCACGCAAACCTTTTATAAAAGATATTTATGCAACTTACCAGGCAAAGCTTGTACGTGCTGATGCCATGGATTTTGATGATTTACTTTTTAACACATTTAAACTTTTTTCAGGATTTCCGAAAATACTTTATAAGTATCAGCAAAAATTCAGGTACATACTTGTTGATGAGTACCAGGATACTAATCATGCCCAATACTTAATTGTTAAAAAACTTGCTGCAAACACCGAAAATATTTGTGTTGTGGGTGATGATGCTCAAAGCATATATGGTTTTAGGGGAGCCAATATTAGTAATATCCTGAACTTTAAAGTTGATTATCCTGATTTTAAGCTTTTTAAACTTGAACAGAATTATCGTTCAACAAAAAATATTGTAAATGCAGCAAATAAGGTAATTTCTTTTAATAAAGACCAGATTAAAAAAACAGTATGGACGGACAATATCACTGGTGACTTAATTGGTTATTTAAAAGCAAGTAGCGATAATGAAGAAGGAAACTTAGTGGCAAACTCCATTTTCGAGAAGAAGATGAATAATCAGCTTACTAATAGCATGTTCTCTATTTTGTACAGAACAAACGCTCAATCCAGATCTATTGAAGAAGCACTGCGTCAGAAAAATATCCCTTATAAAATATATGGAGGGCTTTCGTTTTACAGCAGAAAAGAGATTAAAGATTTGTTATCCTATTTTCGTATTGTTATAAACCAAAATGATGAAGGTGCATTACAACGGATTATTAATGTACCCGCAAGAGGTATAGGTAAAACAACCATAGAGAAAATGATTGTTGCTGCTGATATCAATAATGTTAACATTTGGAATGTTATTAATAACCCTGTGGGTTATGGTGTAAAAATAAATTCAGGGACTCAAAATAAGCTTAACAATTTCAGCACTATGATTAATAGCTTTATTGTTGAGAATAAAACAAAAGACGCTTTTGAAATAGCTAATCATATTGCAAACTCAACGGGACTACTAAGTTCATATAGAAATGAAGATACCCCCGAAGGAATTAGCCGCGTTGAGAATGTAGAAGAAATTCTTAATGGCATTAAAGAGTTTACTGAAAAAGCCATTGAAAAGAGTGAAGGTGATATGTCCATTAAAAAAACTCTTAATGAGTTTATGGAAGATGTTGCATTACTTACCGATGCTGACAACGATGATGATGAAGACAAAGATAAAGTTACACTTATGACCATTCACGCATCAAAAGGGCTTGAGTTTCCACATGTTTATTTAGTAGGTTTAGAGGAGAATCTATTTCCATCCATACAATCAATTAGCACACGAAGCGAGCTTGAGGAAGAAAGAAGACTTTTTTATGTAGCCTTAACACGAGCTATGAAAAGTGTAACTTTGTCGCACGCTGAAACAAGGTATAGATGGGGAAATTTTACTATCACCGAGCCAAGCCGTTTTTTAGATGAAATTGATGATAATTTAATTGATAAACCGGCAGAAATTCGATTCAATACCCCAACGCCTAGAACATCGGCAGCTACATCTGGTAATACGAACCAAAACAAGATTAAAAAAAGAAATTTAGTACCTATTTCTAAAAGTAATGTTAACCCTAATGTTAATTCTTCGGATGCCGGGGAGTTAAAAGAAGGAATGAATGTTGAACATGCAAACTTTGGCACAGGAAAGGTAATCGTAGTTGAAGGTAATGGACCAAATAAAAAAGCAACCGTATATTTCAATAGTGTTGGCAATAAGAACCTTCTATTACGTTTTGCTAAGCTTAAGATTATAGATTAAGACTTTTAGTATTTTTACAGAAAATTATATACATTAGAAAAAATTATGTTAAGTGTAGATATTAAGGGTATTACAAAATATTACGGTGAGCAAAAAGCTCTTGACAATATCAATTTATCAATAAACAAAGGTGAAATTGTAGGATTACTTGGACCAAATGGTGCGGGCAAATCTACACTTATGAAAATAATTACTTCGTTTATTCCGCCATCATCAGGATCTATAAAAATTAATGGTTATGATATTAGAGAAGATACGCTAAAAATAAAAAGACTTATTGGATATCTTCCGGAAAGCAATCCTCTATATCATGATATGTACGTTAAAGAATACCTTGATTTTGTACTTCATACATATCCTGGTCATGGAAAAGCTAAAGATACCATAAACAACATAATAAAACTCACTGGTTTAGAGCTTGAGAAAAAGAAAAAAATTGGTGCCCTTTCAAAAGGATACAAACAACGTGTGGGACTTGCTCAGGCATTAATACACAACCCTGATATATTAATACTAGATGAACCAACTTCGGGGCTTGACCCAAATCAGTTAGTGGAGATTCGCAAAATAATTACAGATCTTGGTAAGGAAAAAACCATAATTTTATCAACTCACATAATGCAGGAAGTTGAAGCTCTTTGTACTCGAGTAATAATAATAGATCATGGCAAAATAGTTGCTGATGATATTCCAAATAAACTATCTAACACATATAATAAAAATACTTCTTACAAAGTTGAGTTCAAAGAAAAAGTAAGTAAGAAAATAATGGAGAATATTGCAGATGTAGATAAGGTGGTTAGCTTAGGAAAAAATCAATGGATTCTTACATCTACAAGTAATAAAGATCTCAGGGAAAACATATTTAAGTTTGCTGTTAAGAATAAATTTAATGTGCTTTCACTTTCTGCTGAAGAGCAAAAAATGGAAGACGTATTCCATAGATTGACACAGTAAAAAAGCGAGGGGGCGAGGGGGTGAAAGGGAAATACCACACGCCCTTTCACCCTTTCACCTTTTCTTCATCCCTCCAATTATATATTACGAAATATTAAATTCGATTATTTTTTTTTCTACATTTGCGCTTTCGTTCTAAAATAGAAATGTGGAAAGATTTGATTGATTGCAACCACGGTAAAAAAAATGCTAAAGCAATTTCGCCTACCCTGCAATCACAACTTTTCACGCAACTTGTTAAACATTAAAATTTAAAATATGTCTTATTATTTTACATCAGAATCTGTATCAGAGGGACATCCTGATAAAGTATCTGATCAAATTTCAGATGGCGTGCTTGATGAAATGCTACGTCAAGATCCAAATTCGAAAGTTGCATGTGAAACATTGGTAACTACAGGGTTAGCAATGGTTGCCGGTGAAGTAAAAACCACTGCATATGTTGACTTACAAAAAGTTGTCAGAGGCGTTATCAGACGGATTGGCTACACTAAAGCAGAATACCGTTTTGATGCCAATTCATGTTCTGTGCTATCTGCCCTTCACGAGCAATCATCTGATATAAATCAGGGAGTTGTAAGGAAAACTGATGAAGAACAAGGAGCCGGTGACCAGGGAATGATGTTTGGTTTTGCCAACAAAGAAATGGAAAACTATATGCCGTTCACTACTGAGATCTCTCATGATTTACTATATGAAATGGCAAAAATCAGACGTGAGGGAAAGGAAATGTTATACTTACGTCCCGATTCTAAGTCACAAGTTACACTTGAATATGATGATCAGGGTAACGCAATTAGAATTGACACCATTGTAATATCAACCCAGCATGACGATTTTAACTCTGAAGAAGAAATGCAGAGTAAAATTAAAGCAGATGTTGAAGAAATACTTATCCCTAGGGTTAAGAAACAATATCCGGAACGTGTTAAAAAACTATTTGGTGACGACATGCATATATTGGTTAACCCAACAGGAAAATTTGTAATTGGAGGACCCCACGGAGATACAGGATTAACAGGCAGAAAAATTATTGTTGACACTTATGGCGGACATGGAGCCCATGGTGGTGGTGCTTTTTCGGGAAAAGATTCATCAAAAGTCGACCGTTCAGCCGCATATGCAACACGGCATATTGCCAAAAATATTGTAGCTGCAGGTGTTGCTGACGAGATTCTTGTACAAGTTGCATATGCAATTGGAGTTGCTAAGCCGGTTGGTTTCTTTGTAAACACTAATGGCACTGCCAACGTAAAAAATGAAAATGGCGAATTATTAACTGATGGAGAAATAGCAAGAAAGTTAGAAGATATATTCGACATGAAACCTTATGCTATAGTTTCCCGATTTGGGCTTAAAAATCCCATTTTTGAAAAAACAGCATCTTATGGTCACTTCGGCAGAGATCCATTTACTGAGGAAATTGAAGTTCATTACGAAGATAAAAACACTACTTTTAAAGAAAACCGTAACGGTTTAAAAGTCTTCACAAAAAATGTTGATTTCTTTAGCTGGGAAAAACTAGATTATGTTGACAAAGTGAAGGATGCCTTTGGTATTTAGAAG
>CAYWRM010000023.1:0-36763 GCA_964460905.1 uncultured Lentimicrobiaceae bacterium | reverse complement strand
TCAATTATCTAATTATCAATTTCTTAGTGCTAAGAACTTTACCGTTAACTAAAAATGAATAAAAATAAATACCTTCATTCAGATTAGAAATATTCATTCTTATATTATTATTTCTGGTATCAACATATTGTTCCATAACAACTGATCCTAACAGGTTAATAATTTTAACACTTGCCATTTTAACTTCAGTGGGTAGCTCATAATTAATATTCACAAAATTTGTCGCAGGATTAGGATAAATCTCTGATATTAGAATATTATTGAACATGTTTTCATTGACACCTGCAGGGGAATTATCAAATTTAACAACTATCTTCACATTCTCTTCCGGATTATCAATATTATAATAGGTGTATTCAACCATCGAAACTCCAACTGCGTCATTTATTTCATAATGTCCTGAAAAGTATCCGGGGGCACTTGATCCACCTGCCGGAATAAACATAAACGTTGTAGAAGTATCTACAGAATTTGGGAAACATGTATCCACGCAGAAATAGCTACCGGAACCTTCCATCATTATCATTTCATTCTTAACAACTTTAAGATTTACTCCGCTAAGTGTATTATTATGTACCATAGCTTCAAATATAATCTCAGAAGCTGTTGCTGAATCAGATAAAATAGTTATTGTATCTCCAAGCACTTCACCATCCCACTCTAAAGAAAATGATTGTGCATTTATATAACCTACTGCAAATAAGAGTATCAATAGAGAGAAAAAAATCTTTTTCATAATTATAATGTTAAACATAAAATTAATATTTGATTTAATAAACTATGCAAAAATAATCATTAATTAACTGTATCAATAAAAAAACCCATATCGCAATTACGATATGGGTTTTAAATTAAATAAGCAAAATAATTTAATAAATTACCTCACTATCAATTTCTTAGTTGAATATATTTCACCATTCACCAATAATGAATAAAAATAAATACCTCCATCCAAATTGGAAATATTCATTCTCATATTACTATTATCAACATCAACTTGTTGTTCCATCATAACTGAACCTAGTAAATTGACAATTTTAACGCTTGCTGTTTTTACTTCGGCAGGCAAATCATAGTCCATATTAACAAAATTCATTGCCGGATTAGGATAAATATTTGAAACGCTAATGTTACTAAGTATATTCTCATCAATAGCATCAGGGGTTGTTACAAATTTAGCAACAATAGTTAAGTTCTCATCCTCATTACTTTTACTGTAAAATGTATACTCAACTATTGATGTACCAATAAAACCACCCGGAGTATATGAAGTAAATGGAGTATAATGTCCAGCAAAATCTAATTCCGCAGATGATTGACCAGGTTCTAACTCAATAAATCCATTAGGTCTAAATATTGAATCAAAAATAGGCATATAACATTGTCCCCAACAAAAATAATGAGATACACTATCCATTAGGTAAATAAACCTGCGCTGGATTTTCACAGTGTCAGTTTCGAGAGAATTATTTGTTAAAATTCCATGAAAAACCAGTTCTTCATCCGGAGTTCCATTAACAACAACAGTATCACCATATGTTTCACCTTCCCATGTTAATGTATACGATTGTGCATTTACAAATGAGATGGAGAAAATAAATGCAATTAATATAAGTGTAAATTTTTTCATAATTAAAGTTTTATTAAACATGTTTTAAAATCAAATATTATACCAAACTTATTCAAAAGTAAAAATTATAATAAAATGCAAAAATTATTTGTTTTCTATTAACGATTATTATGACAATATCTAGCTAAAGTTGGTTGCCTTGCAAATTCAAAAAAATAGTACCTTTTTTTCAAATTGTGTAATAATGAACTTTGGCAAAGCCAGTAAATGAACTACTCCTCCGCAAGCAGACGGGGTATCAAGAGGAATACAATTTCTAATTCGCCCCAAGGGGCGGGGAACCAGCCTATCGGCTGGCAGGTAAGACTCTTGAGATCCCTCGGCTAACGCTCGGGATCAGTTCAACTAAATATTTTTACTGCACTTTCGTTTGTAAAAAAATAGTTTCACTGATTTAAATCCAATAAACAACCAATATATTACTTTTGTTGTCTTATTATTTGTGCTAAAAAAATATCATAATTTTTTGGTGTTAAATATTATTACATTTGCAAATAATAATAATATAGATATATACATAATTTAATCTTTTATAATCATGAAAATATTTTTTACTTTTTTATTAGCTGTAACCTTTTCAGCATCAAGCCTTGTGGCTCAGACTATTGTAGGCACTGATCCTGAAAATAAGAATGTAGTTCTTGAAGAATTTACAGGAATTCACTGTTCTTGGTGTCCAACTGGTCATGCCTTAGCTCAGGGTATTCAAGATGCTCATCCAGACGATGTTGCTTTAATAAATATTCATGAAGGTGGCTTTGCGGTTCCATCTGCTGGTGAGCCTGACTATAGAACTCCAATGGGAAATGTGATCGCAAGTCAAGCTGGATCTAGTTCAATAGGCTGGCCTTCTGGCTCTGTAAATCGACATATATTTTCAGGAAGTGTTACTGCTATGAGCAGAGGAATATGGGTATCAGCATCTAATCAAATCCTAGATTCACCAAGTTACTTAAATGTTGGTTTGATAGCAACAGTAATTACCTCAACTCGCCAACTTACTGTTGAAGTAGAAATTTATTATACTGGTGATAGTCCTGAATCAACAAATTACCTGAATGTTGCCATTCTTCAGGACAGCATACTAGGACCACAGACAAATGGTGGCGCAGGTAATAATTATAATCACATGCATATGTTACGCCATTTGTTAACAGGACAATGGGGTGTTGAAATTTCTGAAACAACCACAGGCTCATTTTATAGTGAAACATTCACATATGAACTACCTGAAAATTATACTGAGGTTGATGTAATATTAGAAAACCTTGATATCGTAGCATTTGTAACTGAAACTAGACAGGAGATTATCAGTGGAAAAAGTGTTGGTGATATAACTTATATTGAATCGAATGACTATGATGCTGCCATAATTTCAGTTTCAATACCTCAAACCCTTTGCTCAGATGAAATTACACCTGTTGTCAACCTTAAAAACTATGGGGTTATTGACTTAACTAGTCTTGAATTCTTTTATACTGTTAATGGAGGTGATAATATAACATTCTCATGGTCAGGAAACCTTGCTCAAAACGAATCAGTAGAAGTAACATTGCCCACACTAAATTACACTCCAACCGATAACAATACTATTGATATCTGGTGTGAATCACCTAATGGTGAAATCGATCAACTTCCGCAGAATGATTCTTACGATCAGATCTCTGAAGGTTCACAAAACTATCCTGAAAATTGTAGTTTTATGGTATTAATAATGGAAAATCCTGAAGCCATTACCTGGAATATTACTGATGAAACTGGAACCATAATTGAAGAGGGAGGGCCTTACACTAATATTGGATTCAAAGTACACCCATTTACTTTTCCTGAAATAGGATGCTATAAATTAAATTTATATGATGCTACTGGTCAAGGATTATCTGGTTATTCATATGTTATTACTAATGATAATAATGACGTACTATGGACAGGTGGAGAGTTTGGTTATGAAACCACTGTAGAACTTGCACATGGTATTACTGTTGATATTGATGAAATAATAACAGCTGATGATATTTCGATTCATCCTAATCCGGTAACAAACAATGCTAATATTGAATTTAGTTTGTTTAAAAATTCTAATGTAAATATTGCCGTTTTTGATATTCTGGGTAAGAATGTTATGAGTATCTATAATGGAGAAATGAGTAGTGGATCACAGAATATTAAAATGAATGCTAATGAACTTAATAATGGTGTTTATTTTGTTAGAATCCAGATGAATAATGAAATTATAACAAAGAAAGTACTGGTTAATAGATAATTTCCTTTTTTCTAGAAATGAAAGTCGCTAATATAATTCATTATTGAATTATGTTAGTGGCTTTTTTATTAAAATCATTGAGGATCAACATCAAACTGAACAATAATTGACCTGTATTTTGTAACCGTTTTTGTTCTGATTAGCGATTTAAATATTTTACTTTTAACCTCAACCAGGCTTTTCCCCCGAGGTATTTTCAACAAAGTTTGTTTTATATAGAAATTCCTTACCCTTCCCACTAATGGATATTCAGGTCCGTAAACCAGCTTTCCAAATTGTTCTCTCAAATCCTTTGTTAATACAGCAGCTCCTTCATTTAGAATTTCAGCATTTTTATGTTTCATTCTTATAATAATTAGTCTGAAATAAGGGGGATAGTTGAATTTCTTTCTTTCAGCTAACTGACGAAGATACATGCTAATATAATCATGATTAACAACATCTTTTAGTATGGGATGATTTGGCTTCCATGCTTGAATTATTACCATTCCTTGTTTATCTTTTCTGCCCGCTCTGCCACTAACCTGTGCCATTAACTGGAAGCTCCTTTCATGCGCTCTAAAATCAGGAAAGCTAAGCATATTGTCTGCACTCAGCACTCCAACAACCTGAACATTATCAAAATCAAGGCCTTTGGTTACCATCTGAGTTCCTGTGAGTATGTCTGTACGTTTATCTTCAAAGTCAGTAATTATTCTATTAAAAGCATTCTTAGTACGCGTTGTATCCAAATCCATTCGGTCAATCTTAACATCCGGCATAAGCAAACTTAGTTCCTCCGCTACTTTTTCTGTCCCAAAGCCTTGCATTTTTAATCCGGTATTTCCACAATTACCACATGTAGGTGGAACAGTAGTTGAATAACCACAATAATGACATTTAAGCAACTCACTATATTTATGATAAGTAAGGGTTACATCACAGTTTTTACATTGCGGAACCCAATGACAAACATCACACTCAATACGAAGTGAAAAGCCTCTGCGGTTTTGAAATAGTATTACCTGATGACCTAATTCAATAGTATCATTAATATTCTTTAAGAGAACTGATGAAAAATGTGATTTCATCAGTCGCCGTTTCTGTTCATCTCTTAAATCAACTACAGTAATTTTAGGTAACTTCACACCACCATATCTCTCTGTAATTTCAGCTAATCCATATTTACCCGATTTGGCATTATAATAACTCTCGATGGCCGGAGTAGCAGATCCCAGTAGTACCTTTGCATTATGAAGTGTTGCAAGATAAATTGCCGCATCGCGTGCATTATATCGAGGTGCAGGATCAAACTGCTTATACGAGCTATCGTGCTCTTCATCCACAATGATAAGGCCAAGGTTTTCATACGGCAAAAAAAGTGATGATCGGGGACCTAGAATTATGCTATACTTTTTGTGAATTTTATCATCATCACGTCCAGCAATATTATTCCATACCTCTACCCTTTCATTATTGTTATACCTCGAATGATATACCCCAACTTCATCACCAAAATATTTGCGTAATCTGTTTATAATTTGGGTTGTGAGGGCAATTTCAGGAAGCATATACAATACCTGTTTTCCTGATTTTATAGTATCAGTAATAAGCTTAATATAAACCTCGGTTTTACCTCCGGAAGTTACTCCATGCAGCAGTACTACATTGTGAATATTAAATGATTGCAATATGCTATTATATGCCTCTGATTGATGAGAACTTAGTTCAAGTTTATTATTACTATCATTCTTTGCTTCATTTTCGAACCTACTAACAGGTTTATTGACGGAGATAAGAATTTTTTTATCCAATAGAGATTTTAAAGCCGACTGGCTACCCCCTGATTTTTTAATCAAGTCGGCTTTTCTCACATATTTATCTTCGGTCAGAGGTAAACCAACAATTGCAATAAAGGTCATTAACACCTCCAGTTGCTTATGGGCACGTTTTCCTAATTCATCCATTATCTCCTGCAATCTACTTTCATCTGTAGATTCATTTGAAATACTAATAATACTGATGGTTTTTGGCTTGTAAACATCTTTAAGCTCCTCTTCCATAACAATGATTCGTTGCTCTATCATCGTTTTCAGCAGAGGCAGAACCTTCTGGTATCCAATAAGTTTTGATATTTCATCAACTGAAAGCTTCTTTTTTTCAATTAAAGCCTCAGTAACCTGATATTCAAATGTGTTCAATATATCAAAATCGGGAATGAAAGTTGGAGATAGTACCACCTTTGATTCGCTGGCAAGTTTAAAAGCAGCTGGTAGTGCAGCATTCATAACTTCGCCTTCGGTACTCATATAATAACTTGCCATCCACTCCCAAAACCTAAATTGAATATTATTTACGATAGGTAACTCATCAAGTAATGTTATAATATACTTAGGTCCATATTCTTGCGGAACAGTAGTGTGAAGTTTTTTTACAAGACCCGCATAAATCTTTTTGCGCCCAAATTGAATACTTACTCTTTGTCCAACTTTAATAAACTCATTCAAATCAAAAGGCACTCTATATGTAAATGTACCAGCAACTGGTAAAGGGAGAAGTACATCTGCAAATAGAGTTAGTCGATCCATATTAGTTGTTGGTCATTTTGTATTTGTCAATAGATATTTTTTATTGGTGGTTAGAAACCTTTATTAGTCTGTTCTACAATAATCCCATGCATGCCAACTTTATAACCCTTGGAGTTAAAACCAGTTTTAATAATGTTTTTTCCTTCACAGGCTGACAATCCCTGCCAACAACATGATATTGTATTACAATGACTTAATCCATTTATCTGGATTCCCCAACATTCATCATTTGAAAATAATGAGGTATTAACTGTCTTCATTTGGAATTGTATTTAGTAGGCAAATATACACATACTACATAATAACTTCATATAATTTTTAATAGCTGATAAGATAATATTCATAGATTTGTTATCAATATAATTGGGCTGATTCAACTAAACCACTATGGATTAAAAGTACCATAGCTTTATTTACGAATGAAATTCGTTTTGATAATTAACTAGTACCGTTTGAAGTCGGAAGACCGAAGTAGAAATTCTTCGAGCTTCTGACTTCCGACTTCAAACCATAAAATTTATAGAAACTGAAAGTCTTGTAATAAAAGTGCATAGTTTTAACTAACGAATGAGACCAATAAATCTGTAACAACAATAACATGGAATATAATACTCAGATGTTGATTGTAATGATAATCTACATGGCTTTTATTATTTTTCTGGGATTCTATCAGGGAAGAAAAGTAAAAACCGGAAGTGATTTCGCCATTGCCGGGCGCAAATTACCAGGGTGGGTAGCTGCATTATCTGAAAGAGCAACCGGAGAATCATCGTGGGCACTTCTTGGGCTGCCGGGTGCTGCTTATGCAACTGGTTTATTAGAAATATGGACAGCCATAGGTTGCGTAATGGGCATATTGTTTGCATGGATAATTCTAGCCTGGAGACTTCGTGATGAAGCAGAAAAATATAAAGTAGAAACCTTTACAGATTATATTGCCAAACGACATGGCGAAATGGGAAAATGGCTCAGAATAGTAGGTAGCTTTACTATTGTATTCTTTTTTTTCTTTTATGTGGGAGCACAATTTATTGGTGGTGGAAAAACTCTTGAAAATCTATTTGGAATTGAGAAAATTTATGGAATGTTTATAGTAGTTGGACTTGTTATCCCCTATACTATTTACGGTGGTTTTCGTAGCGTAACATATACTGATGCTGTACAGGCAATTATTATGATAATTACTTTAATTGCAGCACCAATTGCCGGAATAATCTACCTATCTGAACTACCTGAAGGTTCTGTTTTTGCAAATACTATATCAGATGCATTAAATAAGGCAGGCGACTCATATTCTACCTTAACAGGAGGAGCAGTTCTACAAGAAGGAACTCCTTTATTTTCTGCATTGAACAAAATCTTTCCAAATATGCAAGGTATAATCAGCGGGCTTGGTACCGGAATTATTATTGCAGGTGCATTTTCATGGTTTTTCGGATATTTAGGTGGTCAACCTCAGTTGAGCATGCGATTTATGGCAATTACTGATGCAAAACAGGCTAAGATAGCTCGCAACATTGGAGTAATATGGACTATTGTTGCTTACATAGGAGCATTAATGATTGGTTGGATTGGTATAGCTTTATTTGGCCCATCAGGATTAACTGATCAGGAAACAGTTATGCCTGAAGTATTAACAACAATTTTTCATCCTGTAATAGCAGGAATACTTATAACCGGTGTACTAGCAGCAATAATTTCAACTGCAAATTCACTACTAATCCTTTCTGCTACAGAGCTGTCTGAAAATATTATTAAACCCCTAAAGAGTAAAAAAATTGATGAAAAAACCTCACTCACATATTCCAGAGTAATTACTGCTTTGCTCTCAGGAATTGCCCTAATATTAGCATATTTTTCTTCTGGCAATCTAATTTACGTTATTGTTGGTTATGTATGGGCAGGCATTGGCTCTACATTTTCAATAGTAATATTACTAACATTATTCTGGAAACGATTCCATGGAATCGCAGCATTACTAACTATAATTTCAGGCCTGCTATTTACAATAATTTGGATAAGCACAGGTATGGACAAAATTATCACTTCCAGACTACTAACTTTTATTGTAGCCGGAATAGTTGCCGTTTCTTCAACATATATATTTAAGAAGCGGGAAATATAATATTCTATCTAAGAAAATTTCCCGGAGGTGTTTCGCCTTTAACGTTTGTACGATGCCTTATTTTCTCAATTACTGCCGCTTTTTCTTCGTTGGTATATTTCGACCAATTACCAATTTCTTCACCGGTTCTTCTACAACCAAAACACACATCGTTCGAATCACGATGACATAATTTTATACAGGGATTTTGTATTTCTACCATACTTCTATCTAAATTAGTTTCGGCAAAGAAAAACATTTTGTTTTAAATTAGCAAAAAAGCCTGGTTTGATGTCAGTATCTATACAATAAATTAGATGTAATTAAAAAAAGTTTTATCTGTGCAATTTCACCATTTATCTCACAATATACTTTTTAACTTACTTTTGTAAGCAAAACGAATCTCCTTTAAATATTTGCAAAAGAGCATCACATCAAATACTAATTAATGTCAGTTTAAAGTTAGTAATTATATTATAACAGTACATGAGGAAAATAGCTTACGCCATTATATTATTGATTACAATTACATCATGTGTGGAAAAATATTGGTCTAACATTGACAAATATGAATATGCACTGGTTGTTGATGGCTTTCTCACTAACGGAAGTGAACCAGCTTTGGTGCAATTGTCTTTTTCAAGTCAGATAAATATGCAGGAATTAATCCCTGCAATTGGCGCTGAATTAACCATTACTAGCGAAACCCAATTGGAGATACCCTTTGTTGAAACTGAGCCTGGCATTTATAAAGCATCGGATACATCTTTTCATGGAGAAATTGGAAGCTCTTACCAATTGCACATAAAGCTGCCCAATGGAAAAAGTTACGAATCAGACTTTTGCACCATGCCACACACCTCATCATTAGATTCAGTTTATGGTAAAGAAGAAAATCAAAAGTCGTTGAACAGCAATGACATGCTAAGTGGTATTCAATTTTATGTTGACAACCACACAACAATCCCAAATGATACAATCTATTACTTATGGAGATTAACTCAAACAATTAAATATCGGGCATCATTTACATTAGACTATACATATTCTGGAGAATTTATCCCATTTCCTAACCCCGATTCACTTCGTACTTGCTGGCTAACAACTCCTGTAAGCCAAATATTTATTTTTTCAACAAAATTATACGACAATTCAGTAATCAGAAACTTCCCCATAAATTATGTCTCTACTGAATCAAAAGCTCTTAGCATAAGATATAGCCTTCTGGTAAAACAGCTATCTATTTCAAAAGATGCTTTTGATTATTATAACACATTAAAGCAACAGAACATAGAACAGGGAGATTTTTATTCCGAGCAACCAATACAAATTAGAGGTAATATAGTTAATGTAGCAAATCCTGAAGAAGCGGTATTGGGTTATTTTACTGTTGCCAGCGTAACCGAAAAACGTGTTTTTGTTAATCGCCCACACCTACCTTTCATTTTTTTTGAGTGTAAAAGAGATTATGATTTGAGATGGATCAGGTGGTCGCAATATACTTGGCCACTTTATTTAACTGAAAATGAATTAGGGAAAGCCCTTGGCCCACGTCCTTCTTGTTTTGATTGCCGTGAAGAAGGGGGCAAACTCACTCCACCTGATTTTTGGGAGTAATACCAAAAGTCAGCTTATAACCTATAGTACCAAAAACCAGGCAAAGCCGTACGGTTCAAATACCATTGTACTTGCATTATCGTTCATAATAAAACCATTGAGAAATAAAACAGCCAGATCATTATCATCCATTGGGTGATTGATTTCTTGTTTTTTAGATGATAAATTATTTACTATTAGAATTTTATCATTTTCATATTCCCTAATATATGCCAATATACTTGATGTAGATTCACCTGTGTTATCCTGTATATCAATAAATTTCAAGCTACCCCTACCAAACGCGAGAAAGTTTTTTCGAGTGTTAAGCATATTGCTAATCAAATTAAAAACCTGCGCATGGAAATTCTCAGGTTGCCCCAGATCATTTTCCAATTTTTCCCAGTCAATCCTTCCACGCACCAGAAACCGTGTATCATCTTTTCCGGTTAACTTGATTTGTTCATTATAATACTTCTCATCATTAAGCTTCCCAAATTCATCACCATAATAAACAACAGGAGTTCCAAGCAAAGTAAGCATTAGTGAATATGATAATGCAATTTTATTCACATCCCTGTCAAACAGCTCCGACAATCTAGCCGAGATACCCTCCCCTACTCTAAAATTCCATTGAGGTTTATGACAATAATTGCTATGAATAAAATTTCGATCCTCTTCCGATACATATACAAGTTCAAGACTAAGTTCATCATGAACCCGTAAAAAAGTGAACCACTGATTATCCTGGCCAATATCCGGTGTAACAGCATTACTAAGTGTATGCTTAATTGGCTCACCACTTCCCATTGCAATTGCCTTAAACATCATTGGCATAAGAGGAAAATGATAGGCTGCATGACACTCGTCACTCTTACCCAGATATTTCACAACCTCCTGAGGTTTCTGACAAGCTTCTGCCAACAGTAATGTACCAGGATTCACATAATCGAGTACTGCTCTGAAAAACTTAACAATCACATGAGTTAGCTCAAGGTTTTCACAATCGGTTCCATCTTCTTTCCATAGATATGGAATTGCATCGGCTCTAAAGCCATCAACACCCATTGCCTGCCAATAAAGTAAGTTATGTGACATAGCAAACAATACTTCCGGATTTCTATAATTCAAATCAGGTTGGAAGCTAAAAAACCTGTGGAAATAATATCTATCACCAAGCTTTTCCCAGTTTGAGTCCTCAATACCTTTAAATAGCAATCTTGCATCAAGATATTTGTCAGGTTTATCACTCCATATATAGAAATCACTAAACGGATTATTTTCTAATTTTTTCGATTCTAAAAACCATGGGTGCTGATCAGAAGAATGATTAATGGCAACATCGAAAATAACTCTGATACCTCTTTGGTGTGCCTCACTTAAAAATGTACCAAAAACCAATTCCTGATCATCCTTACTGCAATCACCTGGCAAGCCTAATAATTGATGACGAATGCGATCATATTTGCTTATATCAAAACCAGCATCACGCATAGGTGATTCGAGTATTGGCAATAACCACAAACAGTTAACTCCCAACTTCTGAATATAATCAAGCTTTTGGGTAAGCCCATTAAAATCAATATTATAAAGGTCAACATAAAGAGAATAAACAATGGCATCTTTATACCAGTCATTTATTTGTCCATCACTCTCTGTTGGTTGTAGAGATGAAATAAATTCATCAAGCTTAGCCGTTGATAATCCCGGGTAAAGTGCCTTCCAATAATCGTTTAACAATGAGATATTATTCATATTAATATACAAATTTACATCTACAAAGGTAGCATAATTACATAGTTTTGTTTCACCAAATAGATGACATCTATCAATATAACAAAACAAAAAAGATTATTATTTGTTTAAGCCATATATCAATCGTTTGCATAAGAATGTTTAGAGTCAATAGTAAATTCAATTGAAAAAAAACAAACAAAACCATAATTACAAACTATAAATTTAAGTGTAAGCCCTTGAAATATTGTATTTTTGATAAAAATCTTGAAAGGAATAAGATAAGCCAGTCCGCAAAAGCCTTGACAACTTTGAAAATAATGATAAATCTAAATAACCATCTATTATGAAACTATTTACAAAATCAATCACCACGCTTTTCATACTACTATTGGGAACACAAATGTTTGCTCAACAAATATCATTAGAAAGAATTGACCCTCCATTTTGGTGGGCAGGAATGACAAACCCTGAACTTCAGCTCATGGTTTACGGTAACAATATAAGCAAAACTAGCCCTGTTATAGATTATGATGGTGTTCAAATTAACCAGATTATAAAAGTAGAAAGTCCAAACTATCTCTTTTTAAATATCACCATAAATACAGAGGCAAAATCAGGCTCATTTGATATTGTGTTTAAAGAAGGCAAAAAAGCCAAACTCAAATACAGTTTTGAGCTAAAGACACGTGATTCAAATCCTAATCTTCACAAAGGCTTTGATAACTCAGATGTTATTTATTTACTTATGCCCGACAGATTTTGCAACGGCAACCCCGAAAATGATGATATGCCTGGAATGCTTGAGAAAGCAAACAGAAAAAATCCAAATGGCAGGCATGGAGGTGATATTACAGGTATTAACAATAAACTGGATTATCTTAATAACCTTGGAGTAACTGCAATTTGGATAAACCCACTACTTGAAAATAATATGCCTGAATACTCATATCATGGCTATGCAGTTACTGATTTATACAAAGTCGACTCACGCTTTGGAACAAATGAAGATTATGTAGCATTAGTTAAGCAAGCCCATTCTAAAGGCATAAAAGTAATTATGGATATGATATTTAACCATCTTGGAACGGGATACTACTGGAAAGATGACCTACCTATGCAGGACTGGTACAATCAATGGCCTGAGTTTACAAGATCAAATTATCGCGGTGGAGTAGTTAGTGATCCTCATGCTTCTAATTATGATTATAACAAAATGGTGAAAGGATGGTTTGATGTAACAATGGCTGACCTAAACCAGAATAATGAGCTCATGGCTAACTTCCTCATTCAAAATAGTATTTGGTGGATTGAATATGCTGGTTTAGACGCTATTCGTCAAGATACATATCCATATCCATATAAAGACTTTATGGCTACATGGATGCAGCGTGTGCTGGAGGAATATCCTGATTATAATGTTGTTGGCGAAGCATGGTTGTCTCAATCACCTGCAGTTGCTTATTGGCTAAACAACAACACTAATAAAGATGGATATAAATCAAACCTTACAAATGTTTTTGATTTCCCACTAATGTACTCAATTAGTAAAGCATTTAATGAAAATGAAGGTTGGTCAACCGGGACTGCACAGTTATACGAAGTACTTTCTCAAGACTTTGTTTACTCGAACCCCGAAAACATAGTCACCTTTGCGGACAATCATGATGGTGATAGGTTCTACTCCAAAATCAACAAAGACATTAACAAGTTTAAGCTTGCAATGGCGTTTTTGATGACGACTCGAGGAATTCCTCAGATATATTATGGTACTGAAATTTTAATGGATGGGGAGGAGCATAAAGGTCATGGTGATATTCGAAAAGACTTCCCCGGTGGATGGGCAGAAGATGAAAATGATGCTTTTTCTAAGGAAGGAAGGACAGCTGAACAAAATGATGCTTTTAACTTTTTAAGAAGATTACTCAACTGGCGAAAATCAAATGCTACTGTTCAATTTGGTAGTTTAACTCACTACATACCGGAAAATGGTGTTTATGTATATTTTAAAGAATACAATGGGAATACAGTAATGGTACTTCTTAACAATACATCCGAAGCTAAGAAAGTTGATTTGTCAAGATTTTCTGAGAGTATCGGAAATTTCTCAAAAGGAAGAAGTGTGCTCACCAGGCTAAGTTGGGACGATCTTAATTTTATTGAAGTTCCTGCAAAATCTCCATTGATAATAGAACTGATGAACTGATATAAAAATGACAATTAGTATGCAATCAATAATAAGAAAGATTGAGAAAATCTTAATATTTATTATAGCCTTATTTATTAGTTGTGCATTAACAGCACAAACTGCATGGTTATATCCTCCAAACCCAATAATAAATGATTCCGTTACACTTACTTACAATGCTAATGCTGGAAATAAAGCACTTGCTAATTATGATGGAACAGTATATTTACATACCGGAGCCATAACTGAAAGAAGTCTTGATGGAGGCGACTGGAAACATGTTATCGGAAATTGGGGAGAAGCTGATGAACGGGTTAAGATGAAATCAATTGGAAATGGCATGCACACGTTCAAGTTTGTAATTAAATCTTTCTATAATCTCCAGCCTGATGAAATTGTTCAACAGCTTGCATTTGTTTTCAGAAGTGAGAACGGAGCCAAAGTAGGAAAGACAAAAAATAATGAAGATATTTTTCTTCCGGTAAACGGTTATAAACCTCCAGTTAAAGGTGAAAAAAAATATGAATTTGAAAATAGAAAATATATTTCTCATCTGTTAAGAGACAGTGTACTCGACATACTAACTTCTGAAGGTATAACACGTATTATTCCTTATACTCCTAATATTATTGAAGTACAACACTATGCACAAAGCCTCGTTAGTCCTGACTCTTCGGATGCTGCTATTCTTGTATCTCAACATCCTTACATCAAAGTATTTGATAATGATAATTGGCTAAGGCTTAAAACTAACGACTTAATAGTGGCAATCCATAAAAATCCTTTTTATGTTGCTTTTGTTTATAATGGTGATACTATATTAGAAGAAGAAAAAGGATTTTTTAAAAGATCAGATACAGATGGCTTAAGGTTTAAAATTCAGGATAATGAAAAAATTTACGGACTGGGCGAAAGAGCCAATAGTCTGAACCTAGTCGGCAGCAAATACAATCTTTATAATCGCCCTAAATATGGATATGAAATAGGCGCAAAGAATCTTAATTATTCCGTTCCACTTATAGTTTCATCCAACAAATATTTACTTCTATTTGACAACCCTCAGAAAGGCTATGCAGATATTGGAGAAACTGAGCCCAATATCTTTGAGTGGGCTGCAATTGGTGGATTGATGAAATATTTTGTTGTGGTTGGTAAAGATTATAAATCCATTTCCAGAAATTATGCAAAGCTAACCGGAACACAACCATTACCGCCACGCTGGGCTCTTGGTAATTTACAATCGCGCATGGCATACAGAACACAATATGAAACCGATTCTATCGTAACTCTTATGCAAGAAGATGACTTTCCATTGGATGCGATAATACTTGATTTTTATTGGTTTGGTGATAGTATACATGGCACAATGGGCAGGCTAAATTGGTATAAACCAAGCTGGCCCCAACCTGAGAAGATGATCTCTGATTTTAAGAGTAAAGGTGTTAAAACAATCTTAATTACAGAGCCATACATACTAGATTCGTTGGATAATTTCAAAATTGCTGATAAGTTGGGGATACTTGCATTAGATACAAATGGTAATTCATATGTGAATAAAGAATTCTATTTTGGAGATGGTGCTCTTATAGATATATTTAAACCAGAAGCGGGAAGTTGGTTTTGGGAACAATATGTGAAACAAATGAATATTGGTGTTGCAGGTTGGTGGGGAGATTTAGGTGAACCCGAAAACCATCCGTCAGATCAAATACATGTTGCTGGTACTGCCGATGAAGTTCATAATATTTATGGCCATTATTGGCATAAAATGCTATTTGAAAATTTCCGAAAAGACTATCCAGACCGAAGATTATTTAACCTTAACAGAGCCGGATTTGCAGGATCGCAGCGGTATTCTATTTATCCCTGGACAGGTGATGTCTCGAGAAGTTGGGGAGGCTTACAAGCTCAGTTGCCACTTTTAATTCATATGAGTTTAAGCGGATTACCTTTCATTCACTCCGATGCAGGTGGTTTTGCTCAAGGTGCAAAAGATGATGAATTATATACTAGATGGTTACAATTGGCCTGTTTCTCTCCAATACTACGCCCACATGGTTCCGGCATCCCTTCTGAGCCGGTATTTTTTAATGATACTACAAGAAAAATTGTAAGGAACTTCATGAAACTTCGCTATAAACTCCTACCTTATATTTATACCCTCGCAGCAGAAGCAAACTTACATGGATACCCGATAATAAGACCACTTTTTTATGAATTTCCATTGGACACCACATGCTATAATATTGAACATGAATACTTATTTGGAGATGAAATATTAGTTGCTCCGGTTATTAAAAGTCAGCAAAAAACCAAAAATATTTATTTACCATCGGGGGTAAACTGGTACAATTTCTGGACTAATGAAACTTATAAAGGAGGTAAGTGGATTAATATTGATATAAATTTAGAGACTATTCCAATATTTATAAAAGCAGGATCAACTATCCCAATGACAACAGTGGTAAACTCTACAGATAATTATTCAACAGAGAAACTCATTCTAGTATATTATTTTGACCCAAGCCTTGCTAACAATAGCTATACAATGTTCGAAGATGATGGATCTACTTATGGTTCCATCGAAAAAGACAAATATGAATTAATCACTTTCAAAAGAAAACATATTGATGATAATCATACTGAATACAACTTAATATCGATAGGTAAAGGATATTATGGTCAGCCAGAAATACGCAGTATTCAACTAGAGTTGATTGGACTACCTGATGACCAAGGGCGTGAGTTTGAAATTAACGGAGTGAAACTCCATAAACAACAAGACATATCTAACAATGGATATCACTATGATGATAAAAACAATATGTGGATAATTAATTTCATATGGAAGGGTGAAGAAATTGTAATTAAACAGAACAAGTAAAATGAGAAGTCAGAAACTGAAAGTCGGAAGACTTAAAACTACTTCCAACTTCGGTCTTCTGACTTCCAACTTCTTAAAACAAAATAAAAAATCATGAAAAAATTAAAAAATCGCTTATTTTCGCCAGCCCTAATAATAATGGCGATTGTACTTATGATATCATGTAGTGCAAATCAACCAAATAACAATAATGTTAAAAAAACAACAGACACAATGCATACAGAGTGGAGTAAAAACGCAAATATTTATGAGGTCAATATACGACAATTTACAGACAAAGGAACCATAGTAGCTTTTCAAAAGCACCTCCCACGACTAAAAGAAATGGGTGTTGAGATATTATGGCTTATGCCTGTTTTTCCAGTAGGAGAGCTCAACAGAAAAGGTTCACTAGGCAGTTATTATGCTGTAAAAAATTATAAAGATATAAACCCTGAATTTGGTAATATTGATGATTTCAAAGCCCTTGTTAATGAGGCACATAAACTTGGAATGTATGTTATTCTTGACTGGGTTGCTAACCACTCTGCATGGGATAACCAGTGGGCCATTGAACATCCAGAATGGTATCAGCATGCTGAAAACGGTGATTTTGTATCCCCATTTGACTGGACTGATGTAATTGCCTTTGATTATACTAACCCTTCAATGCGAGATTCAATGATCGATGCGCTTAATTTTTGGATTACAGAAACAGATGTTGATGGTTACCGCTGCGATGTTGCAGGAATGGTTCCTACTGACTTTTGGGAAAGTGCCCGTATTGAAATGGATTCAATAAAACCTGTTTTCATGTTAGCCGAAGATGAGGACAATCCTGAATTATTGAAAAAAGCATTCGATATGAACTATGGCTGGAAGCTTCATCATATTATGAATGATATAGCTAAAGGCAAAAAAAATGCAAATGATATCTGGGACTATTTTGCATGGAATGATACCGTTTATCCTTCAGGATCATACCGTATGTACTTTACATCAAATCATGATGAAAATTCATGGAATGGAACAGTTAGCGAGAGAATGGGCGATGCAGGTGATGCATTAGCAATTTTAGCATACACTGTGCCCGGAATGGGATTAGTATATAGCGGACAAGAAGCGGATCTTAATAAACGTTTACGCTTTTTTGAAAAAGATACAATTAGCTGGGAAAACCTTGCTAATGCTGATATTTACACAACTCTCAATAATCTAAAAAAGGAAAACCAAGCACTTTGGAACGGAGAATTAGGTGGTAATATGGTTCGCATTGGAGATGGTTCAAATGAACATGTTTTTGCATTTACCAGAGAAAAAAATGATGATAAAGTTATCACTTTAATAAACCTGAGTAAATCTCCTCAATCATTTACTTTCAAAAGTGAGAAGGGGAATTATTCCAATGTATTTACAAATGATAAAGTTGTTTTAAAAGGAAATAACACTTTTGACTTACAACCATGGCAATATGTTGTATTAGCTAATTAATTATAATCTATTTTTTTTGTTATAGCTAAAAAACTACAATAAAATCTATAATTTTAAAAGGATGCTGTTTTTCTGTAGTTTTACCTTCAATAATTGAGTACCCGACTTTTATAATATTTATTATTTCCTTTTCTATAATCATTATAAATAATAATTATACTTTTGCAATTCGATATGCACCTATTTACATATCGATTACGTATTATTAAAATAAGAATTATACAAAATGCAAAACAGTTTATACTTTGCTCCACCAGCTAAAAATGAGTCGGTACTAGCATACAAAAGTGGATCTCCAGAAAGAGACCAAATAGAAAAGGCCATTAAACAGGCAAAATCAAAAGTAGTTGATATTCCAATGATTATCGACGGGAAAGAAATTCAAACAGAAAATAAAATAGAAATACATCCACCCCATGATCACCAACATCTTTTGGGGTACTATAATCGTGGCAATGAGGATAATGTGGCCGATGCTATTAATGCAGCATTGAAAGCCCGAAGCAAATGGTCAAGCATGTCATGGAAACAACGAGCTTCAATATTTTTAAGAGCGGCAGGAATGATATCAGGACCATATAGAGCCAGGTTAAATGCTGCAACTATGCTTGGGCAGTCAAAATCAGTTCATCAGGCGGAGATTGATTCTGCCTGTGAATTGGCTGATTTTCTTCGTTTTAACGTGCAGTATATGACTGAGATATACAACGAACAGCCTGATTCAGATGAATTAAAATGGAACCGAATCGAGCAGCGTGCTTTAGAAGGATTCGTATTTGCCCTAACACCATTCAATTTTACAGCAATTGCTGGAAACTTACCATCGGCACCTGCAATGATGGGAAACACAGTGGTTTGGAAACCATCAAATACACAAATATATTCCGCACACATTATTATGGAAATTTTTATGGAAGCCGGTTTACCCGATGGTGTAATCAACCTGGTTTTTGTTTCCGGACCTGTTGCAGGTAAAGTAATATTTTCACATCCTGATTTTGCAGGAATCCATTTTACCGGATCTACTTCTGTATTTCAAAACATCTGGAAAAAAATTGGCAACAATATTTCTAACTACAGATCCTATCCCCGAATAGTAGGTGAAACAGGTGGTAAAAACTTTGTGCTGGTACACGAATCTTCGAATCCCGTACAAGTAGCTACAGCATTAACACGTGGTGCATTTGAGTACCAGGGGCAAAAATGTTCAGCTGCTTCACGTGCCTACATACCTGATAATATGTGGAATGAAGTTCTTGATGAAATTAAATGTGATATGGATACCATGAAAATGGGATCGGTTGAAGACATGTCCAATTTTATGAATGCTGTAATCGATGAAGCATCATTCGATAAACTTTCGACTTATATTGATCGTGCAAAACACGATAAAGAAGTAGAAATAATTCATGGCGGAAATTACGATAAATCTCAAGGTTATTTCATTGAACCAACTATTATTCTTACCAAAGACCCTCATTATGTAACTATGGAAGAAGAATTATTTGGTCCGATATTAACAATCTATGTATATGATCACAATAAGTTTGAAGAAACAATTGAATTAGTTGACAATACTTCTATATATGCTCTAACAGGTGCCATTTTTTCAAAGGACCGATATATTATTGAACATGTAATGAAAAAACTGGAGCATGCTGCGGGAAACTTTTATATCAACGATAAACCTACTGGAGCTGTTGTTAACCAACAACCCTTTGGTGGTGCTCGTGGATCAGGGACAAATGATAAGGCCGGTTCAAAGCTAAACTTACTACGATGGGTTAGTCCGCGCACAATTAAAGAATGCTTTGTACCACCAGAGACTTACAAATATCCATTTTTAGATGAATAACAAAATAAACCAATGATAAATCTCTCGCAAAGTAGCAAAGCCACAGATATAAAAATAAACAGGGTTGATATTATTATTTTTTCTTCATCAATAAACGTTTTGTAATCCACATTTTTTGCGTCTCTGCGCCTTTGCGAGACAAGTAATTAATAAAAAAGAATAAAATGACAACAATAGATACTAATATCAGTGATCTGCTTGAGCGATTAGGCTTAATAGAAATAAATTCGGGTGTAACAACCGGAACAAGTTGGTTTGATGCTGAGGGAGAAATAACATCCTCCATTTCGCCTATTGATGGCAAAGAAATTGCCAAAATTAAAAATGCAACCCTTGAAGATTACGAAAAGGTTGTGAAAACAGCACAAGAAGCTTTCAAAGTATGGCGAGAAATTCCTGCACCTGAGCGTGGGGAAATTGTACGCCAAATTGGACTTGCTCTTCGCGAATCAAAAAGAGATCTGGGAAAACTCGTCACTCTTGAAATGGGAAAAATTTACCAGGAAGGTAAAGGCGAAGTACAGGAAATGATAGACATTTGTGATTTTGCCGTTGGGCAATCGCGACTATTAAACGGGTTTACTATGCATTCTGAACGCAAAAGTCACCGCATGTATGATCAATATCATCCTGTAGGACTAGTAGGTTTAATCACATCATTTAATTTCCCTGTGGCTGTATGGGCATGGAACTCGATGCTGGCAGCCATTGCAGGCGATGTGGTAATTTGGAAACCAAGTTCTAAAACTCCACTTACTGCCATTGCAACAATGAACATTATTCAAAAAGTACTTAAATCAAACAATGTTCCTGAAGGTGTTTTTAACTTAATTATAGCTAAATCATCAGTACTAGGTGATAACTTTTTAGCTGACAAACGAATTACATTATTCTCAGTAACAGGATCTACTGCCGTTGGGAAAAGAGTTGGTCAAATAGTTGGCAAACGTTTGGGGAAAACAATTCTTGAGCTAGGTGGAAATAATGCAGTAATAGTAAGTAATTCTGCTGATTTAGAGATGGCAATTCCTTCAATAATTTTTGGAGCAGTTGGAACAGCCGGACAGAGATGTACTTCCACACGTCGTGTAATTATTCATGAAAAAATTTACAGTGAAGTAAAAGAAAGATTGATACATGCTTATAAACAGATTGATAATAAAATTGGAAATCCTTTGGATAAGAACACACTAGTTGGGCCTCTTATTGATATTCATTCGGTAAATGCATTCACGCATGCTGTTGAGGAAGTTAAAAAAGAAGGTGGCAGAATATTATTTGGAGGTGAGGTACTAGATGGTGATAAATATTCATCAGGAAATTATGTTATTCCCGCCATAGCAGAAGCTCAAAACCACTACAATATTGTTCAGGAAGAAACTTTCGCTCCAATTGTGTATTTAATCAAATACAAAGAATTTGATGAAGCTATTGAATTAAATAATGGAGTTCCCCAAGGGTTATCTTCAGCATTATTTACACTTAACATGCGCGAAAGTGAGCAATTCTTAAGTGAAGTGGGTTCTGATTGCGGAATAGCAAATGTAAACAGTGGTACTTCAGGTGCTGAAATTGGTGGTGCATTTGGTGGTGAAAAAGATACCGGCGGTGGTCGCGAATCAGGATCGGATTCATGGAAAGCATACATGCGACGCCAGACCAATACTATCAATTATGGTAAAGAGCTGCCATTGGCTCAGGGAATTAAGTTTGCATTTTAAGTAGTGTCTCTTAAAAAACGCCAAATACCTCGTTACTCTTGTTTTGAAAACGGTCATTTACTAAGGTAAACTCCCTGATTTTCAAAACTTCGAAAGCCTTGTCTTTAACATTTTCTAAGGAGCCACATAAAAAGTGTAGAGTTTTCTATTTCATTATTATTATGGTTTTTTTGAATTGTAATATTATTAAGGAGTTGTTGAATATTTTAGTCATCCAAAACCTCAAATAAAAAAAGTCCTGCCAAAGCAGGACTCAAAATCAACAATTATGAAACAAAGCAGTACTACCATGAGTCAGCATCACTCATGATTAATTTTAGTTGTTTACTAATTCATCAGCAAAAATACTTCGCACAACTATTCGCAATTGTTAACCTAATATAATAACTGTTAATAAATGTTAAAAGCTGTAAATCAATTAATTGATAAATTACTTTTGTTGCATGAACAAGTGGGTGTCAATAATATTTATTATCCTGGTTACATTAGCTACCGTTGGCTTAATGATGATACAAGTATATTGGATACGAGATGCTGTAAAGTTAAAACAAGCGATATTTGCCAAAGATGTTAGAGAATCCATAAGCGATGTTATTTTTGAAGTCGATAAAATAAGACTTGAAGAGAGAATAAAGAAACAACGCAAGTTTTATGAAGAAAATCAAGGTTCATTTCAGCTTTACGATTCACTGAACCAGGTACTGTATTACAACTTTAAAAACATTGACAGTCAAACAGATATTGATAAGTTTATGCAAAGTTCCAATATGGCTGGAAAGGTATTAAGCGATCTTACTTTCAACTATAACCAACAAGAGCCGGGCAACTTCTTTTATAAAAAAAAGAATCTGATAAATACTTTGATAACTCAGGCATTGAAAAAAAAGGATATAATTACAAAATTTGAATTTGGGATTTTTAGTCCTGCTACAAATTCACTAATCCTGCAAAAAACAGGGACGTATCCTGATGCTCTGTTAAACGAAAGTCTTGTGTTTGATCTTACACCTTTGGGCTCACTCTTTTCTCATCCTAACAAATTACTGATTTATTTCCCTAACGAGAAAACATATATAATCAGTCAGTTATGGCAGATGCTATTTATTTCAATTATTCTTTTTATTGTGATAATTATATCATTTACTTTTAGTATTTATACCATATACCGACAAAAGCGGCTTTCCGAAATGAAGAATGATTTCATTAATAATATGACTCATGAATTCAAGACACCTATATCAACTATTTCGCTTGCATGCGAAGCTTTAAAAGACCAGGATATTCAAAAAACCGAATCACTATATGATAATTATATCGGAGTTATTAATGAGGAAAACGGTAGGCTTGGGTTAATGGCAGAGCAAATACTTCAAACAGCTATTATTGACAAAGGACAATTAAAATTAAAAATGTCGATTATAAATATGCACGACATAATAAATGTAGCTGTTGGCAGCAAAAAGATGGCAGTTGAAGCAGTAGGTGGAAAAATAGAAATGAAATTTCAAGCATTGCATCATGAAGTACTTGGTGACAATATTCACCTTACAAATGTAATTATCAACCTGTTAGACAACGCAATAAAATACTGTATTAAAACTCCTGACATTATTATAAAAACATATAATAGTGGAAATCTAATATTAATACGAATTATAGATAACGGAATTGGAATTAGCAAATCCAACAGAAAAAAGATATTCGAAAAACTATATAGAGTACCAACCGGAAATATCCATAATTTTAAGGGATTTGGTTTGGGACTTAGTTATGTAAAAGCTATTGTAGAACAACATGAAGGTAATGTACTAGTAGATTCTGTAATAGATGAAGGCTCTACATTTACAATTCAATTACCAATAAAATAATTTGCACCATGAAAAAAGAAATCCGTGTATTACTCGCTGAAGATGATAAAAATCTTGGAAATATCCTTAAAGCATATTTAGAAGCTAAAGGTTACCCTACAGTACTATCTCCCAATGGGAAAATAGCATATGAAAATTTCAAAAGGGATAAATTTGATTTTTGTGTACTTGATATTATGATGCCTGAAATGGACGGTTTTACTCTGGCAAAAAATATCAGAAAAATTGACAAAACCATTCCAATTCTATTTTTATCTGCAAAGGCAATGCAAGAAGATAGAATACATGGTTTTGAAGTTGGTGCTGATGATTACCTAACAAAACCATTTAGCATGGAAGAGCTTCTTTTAAGGATAAAGGCAATATTAAGAAGGAGTGAAACTAATATTAATAAAAAAAGCAAGTCAGTTTTTAATTTTGGTAAATTTACATTTGAATATAACAGACAATTATTAATTATTAATGAAAATGAGCAGAAATTAACATCAAAAGAAGCCGAATTGCTGAGGTTACTTTGTGAAAATATGAATAATGTTCTTGACCGCACTGTTGCTCTTAATAAGATATGGTTTGATGATAGTTATTTCAATGCAAGATCGATGGATGTTTATATAACCAAGCTGCGTAAATATCTAAAGGAAGATGCAAGAGTTGAGCTAATTAACGTACATGGTGTTGGGTTTAAGCTTGTTATACCTGAATAGTTATACCAAATAGCTATCATAGAACATTGTGAAATAGAGATGTTGTTTTATTTCACATCACATGAACGACCCAATGGAAGCGTATCCGCTTTAATAATATTCCATAGATGAGATGATCCGGGACCTTTATCTTTATTGGAAAGAACAATTAAGGTTTTCTGGTACTTCATATCACGTATATAAAATGTGCGAAAACCTTTCCACCAGCCAAAATGAAACACAGTGCTGTCCATACTCTCTTTAATTCGCCATCCAAATCCGTAGTTATCTTTCCTTTTCCAGTAACTCGGACTACCTCGCTCAAACGATTCGCTAATGATTGAGTCAGGTAATAAGGTAAAATTATCAAGAGCACGATCATATTTAAATAAATCTTCAACGGAAGTATAAACATTTTTATCCCCCATTACTCCATTTAAATATTCGTTGGGCATTTCACGCCAACGCCATCCACGATGATAATAACCAGGAACGCCATTTTCAATATATCGTGAAACAGCTGTTTCATTTCGCATGTTGTAAACAAATGAATTATTCATTTTAAGCGGTACAAAAATTCGCTTATCTATAAATTCCTCAAAATATTCGCCCGATACAGATTCAACAATATTTGCAAGCAATGCGTAATTTGTATTACAATAATGAAAGCCTGTGTTAGGTGTAAAATATTTGTCAGGTGTATATTCCACAAAAAGATCCAGCATTTCATCATTGTCCATTGGGATTTTTTTGTTTGTCCACTTATCATGAGCCAGGCTCATATACCTAGGAAGCCCAGCACGATGCACCATCAACAATCTAATTGTTACATCTTCATACGGAAACTCAGGTAAATAAGTTCTTATATCTTCATCATAATCAACCTTTCCATCATTATTAAGTATCATGATGGCCATTGCACTAAACATTTTTGAGATAGATGCAAGTTGAAATGCATCTGATATCTCTAACTCTTCCTTTTTTCTTCTAACATTTTTATATCCATATGCTTTCTTAAATATGATTTTACCTTTTTCGGCATAAAGCACAGTACCATTAAATCCTGTAAGTTTTACTAACCGATCAAATTTAGCATCAAGTTCCTCCGCTTTTTTATTTATGATAGCACTATCGGGGTTATAAAAAATCTCTTTATTAATTTCCGGAATAAAAATATCAATATGTTCTACCACTTTTGGTTTCTCATTACCACACCCAACCGTAATAAGCAGAACAACAAAAAATAAAAAGGTTATGTATTTAAAAATAATAAATTTCATAAGCGGGCAAAAATACTAAATGCGAAGAAGCTATATACCTAACAAACCAGAATATTAAAATATTATTTGCTTTTTTTAACACTATTATAAACTATTATTGACAAGCAAAATGAATCTTTGCGAGAATTATTGTCCATTATCGGATGAATAATGATTATCAATAATAATTAGATTATAGTACACTGCACATTTACCGACATTTAGAAATAATGGTACACAATTTGTTTGTCTATAATTACTACTATGATTTATATTATTACATATTTAATATTAGCGCTTGCTGTCTCTTTTTTCTCATTTGGCAAGCGTATTAGCTATCGTGGAGTATTTTTCATTAGCTTACTTTTAACACCAATTATTGGATTAGTAATTGCCCTAAAAGCAGATAACAATATTAGAACCCATCATTATACTACAACATATACATGTCCATCTTGTGATAGTGTGAATAATGAATATGAAAAGATATGCCCTGTTTGTGGTAATGAAATGGAAGTTTCACATCATGAAGTAGGTAAATTAAACCTTGCCTAAACTTTTCTTTGTTCCATAATCTACTTATACCAAATACCCATGCCAAAGCTTCTGGTTTATACGATGATATAAGTACATTATTGAGCTAGTATAATTTTTTTTGTTGACAGCAGCTTCCCGTTTTCACTTATTTGGATCATGACTAATCCTGATGATAGATTCTTGCTTCCAATATCCCATGATCCCTTTCTTGCATTTATCTGAAATTCGTCAACTCGTTTGCCATTTTCATCATAAATAAGAATAGAATAATGTCCTTTTTGAGGGAACCTAAAGTTTAATATGCCCTTAGATGGGTTTGGATAGATTTTAATACCATCAGGCTCTGTATTTTCTTCAGGTGTTCCAACAATCTGCTTATCCCAGACAGCCAGAGTATATTCTCCTGGCTGAAAGTTATCCACAAAAATATTTCCAATTGCCCAAAGGCCTACACGTGATTGAGAGATATAATGCCAATCAACAGAAGCATCTTCACGATAAAGCATAACCACCGAATCATTGTCTGATAATATTAAACCATCGTCCAAATTACTCGACCTGCTATAAAAAAACTTTCCTCTTGCCTGAAAGCTTTCTGGAAAAACACCAGTTACTTTCCAATACCTATATGGAGATAAACGTAGCCCCTCAACAGGTATTTTTAAACTATCAGGAGCAACCCAGTTATGAGTAACTCTAACAAGTGATGAATCAGCCAATTCATCAATAAAAACACTAGCATAAGTTAAAGGAAAAGTAAAATCTACAGGCTCAGTAAAATATCGATAACTATCGGTAGTAGCATCATTCATTTTGTCAAACATATCAACAAAAGCTGCTATCGGTGCTATAGGCATTGTCTCAAAATCAACATACTTAACAGAATGACCTGTACTACCCGAGAAATGTACTGTATCGGTAAATAAATTAAAATTTTCATCAACCAATGTTACTTCAAAAATGTTATCATTAGCAATAAAATCAAAGCCTTTAAATTTTTGTTTTAGCCATATGTCAATCATATAACTAGCTCCGCCCGCAGTTGTATTTATCGAGTCTATCGAAAATTGGGGTGTTCCCGGGCTCATAACCCATGCATCAAAAAAGGGTGTCATATTAATACCTGTATATTCTGATAAAAAGTCGCGCAGCTCATATGATGACATTGAATGATAAGCAATACTATCAGTATTTAAATAGGCTGTCATGGCATCAAAGAAAATTGAATCGCCCAAATAATTACGGAGAGTATTTACAACTGTACCACCCTTATCATAAGCAGTTTTACCGTATGTAACTTGCTGTGGTATATTATTTAATGACCAATAACCACCATCAATAATATGAGCACTTTGTAATACATTTTTATGCATACTCCTCATTTCATCAAGAAATTCATCATGACCATATAATTCCTCAAGATAATACACTTCACAAAAAGTAGCCCAACCTTCGTTAAGCCACATATCTTCGGCTGTAGAGCAGGTTACTTTATTTCCAAACCACATATGCGAAAGCTCGTGAGTATACAGCGACTCATATGATGTACCTCCATCAATAGCAAAATGTGGATATGCAATATTTGAAGCATGCTCCATAGCACCAATCGCTGTTCCTGTGTAGCCTATCTTCTCAAAAGGATATGGCCCGAAGTGACTTTCAAAGAAATCCATAATCTCATGTAAATTAACAAACGACCCAGCTACTTTTCCTGTATCAGAAGGTTTTGTAAATATGCTTATAGGAATTGTGTTTTCGATACCAATATACTCATCTTGATATTCAATGTAGTTACCCAAAGCTACTGATGCAAGATATGTTGGAATTTTATGTGGAAGTTGCCAATGCCATGTGGTTGTACTATTTCCATTGTTAATAGTATCAACCAATATTCCGCCACCAGTTACAGTAAGTCCGGTATTAGCTGTTACAAACAAATCGTATTCAGCTCTATCAGTAAAATCGTCAATACATGGAAACCAAGTCTTACCAAGATTATGTGGAATAGATTCAAAGCCAACACCTAGATTAAAGGCATAACCACCCGAAAAATGAAACCCACCCCAACTTTCATGAAAAGGTTGACCGTGATAATAAACCTTAACTGCAACTGTATCATCTATAACAATTGGTTCATCCAAATATATTGTAAGTCGGTTTAAATTATGCAAAAAGGCTACATTACTTTCATTAATAATTACCGAATCTGTTATCAAATCCTGTAACTCAAGAGCAATATAATTAATACCAGATACTAAAGGAGTAATCTCAACCTCAGCATAACCTGAAATAGTTTGGGCAGAAGTGTTAATTTCTTCAAGATGAATACTATAATGCGTAGCATGTAACGTATCACCTATTCCAAGATTTGATATTTGCGCTATTCCAATTTGAAATATAAATGACAAGATTATTAATAAAACCAGCTTTTTCATTTTCGTAAAATTTTAATATTTGTAAAATTACTGCTTTTTTATTGATTAAGCATTTACTTAGGTTGTTCGATTTCGTACATTCATGTGTAAATAACTGGACACTTTAATTTATTAATAATTTAACATTTATTAATCATATTGTTGTATTTCAATTGATTAAATTTGTGGCACATTTTTAGATGACATAAGTAAAAATTTAAAACTTACGAGATGAAATTAAGATCTATTGTACTTGTATTAGCTTTTGGGTTAGTAACATTTAGTATAACAGCACAAAAGCTATGGACATTAGAAGAATGTATTAATTATGCATTCGAGAATAACTTAAATATCAAGCAAAGTGTACTGAACGTTGAGTCGGCTGATTATGATGTATCACAAAGCAAATTTAACATAGCGCCATCACTTAACGCTTCTGCATCACAAAATTTCGGCTGGGGAAGATCACCCGATCCGCAAACAAATATTTATGCAACGCAGCAAACACAAAACACTTTTTTCAATGTTAGTTCCGACGTAACGCTTTTTAACGGACTTCAACAACTAAATAACGTACGAAAAGCTCAGTTTGATTACTTAGCCGGAAAATATGATTCGGATAAAATCAGAAATGATATTTCACTGAATATAGCAGCAGCATATTTGCTTATATTATTTAATATTGAACTGGTTAACAACTCACAACGACAGGTTGATATTTCAAATGAGCAAATTTCAAGAACGGAGAAACAAGTAGAAGCAGGAGCCGTAGCTCGAGGCAACTTGTATGATATTCAAGCTCAGGGAGCAGGTGAGGAAGCTAATTTAATAGCTAACAAAAACAAACTAATGCTTGCATATCTTGATTTAATGCAACTACTGGATATTGAGGGGACTATGGATTTTGATATTGAAAAACCAAATCTTGAAATTACTGCAAAACCGAGTTTACTTCCTCCAGAAATGATTTTCAACAAATCGGTTAATATAATGCCTGAAATTAAAAGCGCTGAATTAAGGCTGAAAAGTGCAGGACGTACCGTAGCTATTTCACAGGGAGCCAGAAGTCCAAGGATATTTGCTTCAGGTTCAATTGGAACCCTTTTTTCTGATCAAATATTAGAAATAACAGAAGGAGCAGATGGATTTCCAGTTTACGGAGACACTAGGCCATTTTCTGATCAGTTTGTAGACAATCGTGATGGCTCAATATTATTTGGTATGTCAATACCTATCTTTAATGGATATCAGGTTTCAACAAATATTAAAAAATCTAAAATTTATTATGAAAATCTAAATCTAGAGTTAGAACTTGAAAAAAACATGCTTCGTAAAAATATTGAATCAGCTTATGCAGATGCTATTGCCGCTTATCAGACTTATATTTCTCGTCAGAAAAGTGTTTATGCATTCACTGAATCATTTAAATATACTAATGAAAAGTTTAACGTGGGAATGGTTAACTCAACTGACTATAACGTTGTTAAAATTCAACTTGCAAATGCTGAATCAGATCTTTCATCATCTAAATTTGATTATATTTTTAAAACTAAAATACTTGATTTTTACCTTGGAAGAAGTTTAACATTAAGCGATATTGCTAACGTTAAATAAAGTTAGGATAGAGTTGTTTTAAGTGATTATTTTTTAAATCGCGATTAACAAAATTGAAATAGAATAATTGTTTGTTTTTTTAATGTAAAATAAATTAATTTTATGCCATATTCTTATTCATCATAAAATAAAACTTGGATGGCCAAAAAAAGAAACAAAAAACAGATTTGGATTGTAATAGCAATAGTTGTTGTACTCGCAATTATTGTTGTACTTGCAATTAATAAAAGTAAAAATTCTGATAGCACAAAAGTAGCTACAGAACTGGTTGAACTTAGAAAAATTGTTGAAACGGTTTCCGCAAATGGAAAAATACAACCCGCCGAAGATATAATTATAAGTCCCTATATTTCGGGCGAAGTTGTACAGCTTTCTGTAAAAGAGGGTGACTATGTATTAAAAGGCGAAAAGCTTGCAAAAATTGATCCTGAAATATATTTGCGTGCTTTTGAAAAAACTGATGCTTCTTTAAAAACATCACAGGCAAATGAAGCAAGCTCAAAAGCAAGGTTATCGCAAAGTAAGGCTCAGTTTTCTAAGTCAAAACTTGATTTTAATAGAAGTAAAACTCTTTGGGACAAAAAAGTCATTTCTGATGCTGATTATGAAGCTGCACAATCTTCATTTGAAGTTGCTAAGGCAGAAGTTGATGCAGCTCGTGAAAGCTATAAGTCAAGCCAGTTTCAAGTTAGTAGTGCACGTGCCTCATTAAAAGAAGCAAAACAAAATCTAAACCGAACTACAATTTATGCTCCCAATGATGGTACTGTCTCAAAACTAAATATTGAAGTGGGCGAAAGAGTTACCGGAGCATCGCAGTTTTCTGCAGGGACTGAAATCATGCGCATTGCAAATTTAGATGTACTGGAAGTTAATGTTGAAGTAAATGAAAATGATATAGTTAGGGTAGATTTACTAGACACTGCTATTATTGAAGTTGATGCATATCTAAACAGTGAGTTTAAAGGTTTGGTTACTGAAATTGCAACTTCGGCAAACACTGTTGGAGTAAGTGCTGACCAGGTTACAAATTTTGATGTTAAGATTATGATGTTAAAAGATTCTTACGTTGATCTTATAAAAGAAAATTCTTCAATATCTTCACCTTTCCGACCAGGTATGTCTGCTACCGTTGAAATCGAAACAGAAACAGCTGTAAATATCCTTACAGTTGCAATACAGGCAGTAACTACACGTGCTGACACCTCAGGAAGAGTAAAATCGGCAAGAGAAAAACGCGAGGAAGAAAGTGTGGAAAAAGATAAAGGGATTGAAAATGATAAAGATATTGTTGAATATGTTTTCATTTACAATGATGGAGAAACAAAGCTTACAAAAGTTACAACAGGAATTCAAGACAATACTTTTATACAAATTACCGAAGGTTTAGCAGAAGGTGATGAAGTTATAGTTGCACCCTATAGGGCTGTTTCAAAAACTTTAAAAAACAATGATAAAGTAGAAAAAGTTGATAAAAATGACCTTTTCAAATCAGATAATGAATAGATTGTTTGTTAATCATTAGTAGTAAATAACATAATTTTTTGGCCAGAATTTTAAATATTGAAACTTCAACAAGTGTATGTTCAGTGGCACTATCAATAAATGGCAAGGTTATTTCTATGCAGGAATCTCATACAAAAAACTCTCATGCTGAACTAATTACATTATTTTCCCACAAGGTGATATCAGATGCAGGGCTTAAATTTAACGACCTTGATGCTGTAGCTGTTAGCAAAGGACCAGGCTCATATACAGGTTTGCGTATTGGTATTTCAACGGCAAAGGGTTTCTGTTACGGACTTGACTTACCTCTAATATCAATAAACACATTAGCAGCAATGGCGGCCGGTATGAAAAACAAGCTGGATTATTTGAATGGTTCAAATAAAACTTTGTTTTGCCCTATGATTGATGCAAGAAGAATGGAAGTTTATACAGCTTTGTTTTCAAACACACTGATGGAGATTAAACAAACAACAGCTAAAATTATTGATAGTGAATCATTTAAGAAGTATCTATCAATAAACAAAATTATTTTTGCAGGAGATGGTGCTGCTAAATGTAAAGATGTATTAGGCCAGCATCCAAACGCTGTTTTTGCCGATGATTTCCATCCTTCATCAGCCTACTTATGTAAAATTGCTGAAGAAAAATATAGGGATAAGGAATATGAAAACACAGCATATTTTGAACCCTTCTACTTAAAAGATTTTGTTCCAGGTATTCCAAGAGTTAAGGGACTCCGGTAATTCTAACCAAATTTATTTTAATAAACTCTTACTTCATTTTTATAATCAGTAACATATACTTCATGGCCTCTGAAAAGGGAAGTACTTATTGAAAAGTAAAATACATTTGCTTTTAAGCCTTTATAGGGCTGATTACCATTATTCTCAGTATAATTCTGGTTAAAAAATTCAGATAAATAATATTTGAATTTTAAACTTATTCCATACGGAAACTGTACACCGGCAAATACAGTATGATAAATGGTAGGTGTTCTGTCGCTAAACCAAACATTAAACTTGTCAGTTTTTATTTCATTTTCAAATATTTTTTCTTTGTAATTAAGCGGGAACTCAATTTCATAACCTGCAAAAAAGAATGTTTTTCTCATATTACCAACCTTAACCCCAACAGGAATCCCAAAATCGTAATTTCGAAACTTCTTTTTTGTACCAGTACCATCTTGCACATTATATATAAAACCAACATTTCTAATTGCTGCACCAAAAAGCAAACCAAAATTATTATTTATATCATAATTACCAAAAAATTGAAAATTGAAAACCGGTGACCAACGCATAATATTGCCATTTGCATTACTATTATCATCAATTGTAGCAAATGAGAAGATCATCTCACCTCCGGTTGTTGTATATAGTTTATTCTGGGCCTCACTTATATTTGAGAATAATACAGTTATTATAAATATTATTAATAAACGTTTCATAACTTGATATTTGTAGGGTAACAATACGACAAAACTAAAAATAAATTACATTTCTATTAATTAAACAATCATACAATCTCAACAAGTTTATCTTCTAACTGTTGCTGCAATTCACCTATGCTGGCATTATTCATAAGAACAATATCAGCTAATTCGATACAGCGACTTAAATTTTGCTTGTTTGGGTCGGAGGTTGTGAATTCTCTTTTTTCGTTAGCTATAAAAGTATCAAAACTAATTTTATCGGTTTCGGAAGCTCGTAAAGTAATTCGTTGATATCTTACTTTTGGATCGGCATCAACAGCAATCAGATAAAATTCGCCTTGCTTTTTCAAATAATCAACCTCACCCGGTGTTCTTATGCTTTCAATTATAGCATTACCACCACTGTTTACAGCTTTTTTATATAGCTGTTCAATGATGTATGATGATGTATGATTAGCTCTAAGGTTGTTGGCCACTTCAGTCATTGTATCACGATTAACAGGTAACCCTTTTTTTTCTATTTCTTCAATTAAGAACTGCCTTACAGAATAATGCTTAAAGCCCCTATTATTTACAAGATACTCAACAATTGTGCCTTTGCCTGCGCCCAGGGTACCTGTAATTCCAATTATTATCATATTAAATAAATTGTAAATATTATAAAGTTAAACATAAAAAAAATTGATGATAAAACGCAACTGTGATTTTTGACCGCCAAAAGCCAACCACCAAAAGCCAATAGCCAACTATTTCTTTATCCTATCCCCCATTACTTTCAACTTTAATATCTTTTATCCATTTTCCCATTACAATTGGTTTATAAGCATTCATTTTCTCAATCATCTCTTCAATATTAGAAGACACAATTAAATTATTACGATGTTCTTTTCTTACAAAGCCTGATTTAACTGCATTATCAAAAAATTGAAGTAACAAATCGAAATACCCATCAATATTTAATATGCCGACAGGTTTATCTGATATTCTTAATTGATTGTATATCAATACTTCCAGAAGTTCATCAAAAGTTCCAAAACCACCTGGCATAGCAATAAAACCATCCGAAATTTCAACCATCTTTTCTTTTCGCACAGCCATAGACTCAACCCTGATAAGCTTATCTATTCCTTTGTGCTCAACTTCTTTCTCTATTAACATATGTGGCATAACGCCGATAACTTCTGTTTTCCCCAACAGCATTACATCTGCAATGATTTTCATCAAACCAACATTAGCACCACCATAAACAAGTCCGATATTGTTTTTAACAAAAAAATCACCAACTTCCTTTGCAGCTATCTTATACTCTTGCTTATTACCCATACTGGAGCCACAAAAAACACATATTCTAATCATAAATTTTATTTAAATTGGATGGCAAAATTAGGTTAATTTTGCCACATTGAAACTAATAGATACACATACACATTTGTATTTGGATAATTTCGATCCTGATCGTGACGAAATTATTCAAAATGCCATTGATATGAGTGTTGAAACAATGTTGCTGCCTGCCATTGATAGCACTACTTTTGATTCAATGATGGAATTATCGAATAATTATCCTCACAACTGCCTGCCAATGATAGGCTTGCACCCTACTTCTGTAGTAGATAATTATGAAAATGAACTAAAACTAGTTGAAGATGAGCTTACAAAAGGAGGTTACATTGCTGTTGGGGAAATTGGTATTGACTTGTATTGGGATAAGTCCTTTGTTGATCAGCAAAAAGATGCTTTTAGAAAGCAACTAAAACTTGCTAAAAAGCACAAGCTACCTGTAGCAATACATACCAGAGATTCATTTAACGAAATTTACACCATAGTTAAAGAAGAATCAAACGATGAGCTAAAGGGTGTTTTTCACTGCTTTACTGGCACATCTTCTGAAGCAAAAAAAATTATTGATGTAGGTTTTTTAATGGGTATAGGAGGAATAATAACTTTTAAAAATTCGGGATTAGCCGAAGTAGTAATTGGTATTCCAATAAAACATTTAGTATTGGAAACTGATGCGCCATTTTTAACACCTGCTCCTTTTCGTGGAAAACGGAATCAAAGTGCTTATCTTACCTATATAGCCCGTAAATTAGCTGAAGTAAAAAATATTGGTGTTGAGCAGCTTGCTGATATAACCACAAAAAATGCTGTTGAACTTTTTAAACTATGAATATGATTGATGAAACTTCAATTTTAATAATATATACCGGCGGTACTATTGGAATGATAGCTGATGATAATACAGGAGCATTAGTACCCTTCAATTTTGAGAACATTGACAAACAGATACCTGAGCTTCGTAAGTTTAATTATAATCTGGGTTTTCATTGCTTTGAGCCATTATTAGATTCCTCTAATATGAACCCGGAAGTTTGGATTGAGTTGGCACAGATTATTAAAAAAAACTATGAAGACTATGATGGTTTTGTTATCCTTCATGGATCTGATACTATGGCTTATACTGCATCTACCTTAAGCTTTTTACTCGAAAACCTTAATAAACCTGTAATATTCACAGGATCACAATTGCCCTTGGGAGTATTGCGCACAGATGGTCGTGAAAATCTAATTACTGCCATTGAAATTGCTGCTGATAAAGAAGATGATACACCAATTGTTCCTGAAGTGTGTATATATTTTGAGAATCGCCTAATGCGTGCCAATAGAACTACGAAATACAATGCTGAGAATTTTAACGCCTTTGTGTCAGGCAACTTACCACTACTTGCTGATGTTGGAATTTACATAAAGTATAATAAAAATATTATTTTAAAACCAAACTTCAAAAAACTTAAAGTACATAAACAATTAGATACAGGAGTGGCTATATTAAAATTATTTCCGGGAATAAGCACCGGTTTTATAAAATCATTTTTAAATATTCCAGGGCTTAAAGCTATTGTACTTGAGAGTTTTGGATCAGGAAATGCGCCTTCAGAACAATGGTTTATTAATTGTTTAAAAACTGCTATTAGCAATGGTCTTATTGTATTTAATGTTACCCAATGCATGACAGGAGCTGTTGAACATGGCAAATACGAAACAAGTATAGAACTAAATAATATTGGAGTAATAAGTGGAAGAGATATTACTACAGAAACAGCACTAGCCAAATTGATGTATTTATTTGGTGAAGGATTTAATCACGAAACTATTACAGCATTATTACAAACATCATTGCGTGGTGAGATAACAATAAAATAGGTTACTTTACTAATTTTAACATTCTACATAAAAACGTTTTACTCATTATCACATTTTTTAACTATTTTGCACAGAATTTCACTAACTATTTACTACCAACAATATGAAACATCAAGTTACAATAAAGGACATAGCCGAAAAACTTGGCATTTCTCCTTCAACTGTTTCACGTTCTTTAAAAGACCATCCTGACATAAGTATTAAAACAAGAAATGCAGTAAAAGAATTAGC
>CAYWRM010000022.1:15745-63061 GCA_964460905.1 uncultured Lentimicrobiaceae bacterium | reverse complement strand
TGATATGCCATCCCAAGATTATTATAATCTGATGCAATAGAAAGTTTTTTATCCAATTTTTTATTAATCTCCAATGATTTTTTAAAATAGTCAATAGCCTTTTCTGTTTCTTTCATGGAGTTAAAAGTACTTCCAAAACCAGAATAAGTAGAAGCTAATACTCCTTTATCATTTAAAGTTTCTGCAATATTCAATGCCTTGTTTAAATATTCAAAAGCATTTGAAAATTCACGTTTGGTAGTATAAACTCCTCCTATTGAGTTAAAACTTGACACCATCATTTGTTTGTTATCTATGCGTATATCAATTGCCAATGACTTTTCGTAATACTCTAGAGCAGTATCATAATCTCCCTCTACTTCACTAACCAACCCAATGTTGTTTATATAGTATGATATTCCTACATGATCATTTTGATCTTCAGCTATTTTTAAAGATTTTTCAAAATATTCGCGTGCCTTTTTATAATTGCTTTTCCCTAACATAGCATTGCCTATGTTATTATAAATAATTCCTATTTTAAATAAATCATTGTTTTTCTCAAATATTAATAGTGCTTCATTAAAATAATCAATGGCTCTATCTTCTTCTTGTTTAGAACTATAGCATTTTCCTAGTCCTCTAATGGAATCGGCTTTTTTGTCTTCATCAGCTAATTCATCAGCAAGCTTCTGCGCCTTTTCATAATATAAAATACTTTCATCGTATGCATAGGCTGCATGTTTTGTGTATCCTGTTTGAAGGTATACCTCCCATAGCATCTCCTTTTTGCCAGTATTTTCATATATTTCAACTGCCTGCTCCAAATAGTGCATTATTAAATTGCCATCTCCTAAATCGGTACTTGCTTTTACAATGCACAAATTAGATTGGGCAATATATTCAGGAAGGGATAGCTGTTTTGCTATGTCTTCCATTATTAGTGCTGTATCTTTAGCTTTTTGATAATGCCCCTGCCAATGTTGGGCTTTGTTGCGCAACAGGAGGGCTTCAAACTTTTGTAACTGCTTATCAGTATTTTCATCATCAACTTTCGATAAAAATGCCAGTGCTTTATTCACAAAATCGTAACATTCGTCCATGGCATATTGCTCATAGCTATCTTTTGCAGATTGTATTTCTGTAATTGCTGCTTCAATAAAAGTATCAGCTTTAGGAGTAGCTGCGTCATTGCTGCCTGGTTCTGTTTTGGTCAATTGTAGATTAACAGCATCAATTAATCCTAACCCAATTTGTTTATGAAGGTTGTAACTATCCTTAATCGCTTTATTTGTTTCAATGTCGTCACCATATATTTCTTCAATAATTCCGGCTATACGGCGGTGTAAAGCTCTGCGTCGTCCAGCATCCATTTTTTCATAAATATACTTGTGTTCCAGTGTTTTAGAAAAGCTGTAGAATTCAAGTAGTATATCTTTAACTCGTGTTGGGTCTTCGCTGATAAGCAAACCATGTTTTTTATTTAGATCTTCCAAAAAACCATATAAATCCAATTCATCAATTTTTAGAATTTTTTCAATTATCTGTACAGAAAATTCTTCGCCATTTACACTTGCATACGATAAAACTTTTCTTAGCTCTTCATCAAGTCTTTCAATTTTTTCAGTAATAATAGCGTCTACACTTACTGGAAGATCTGTCATCTTCAGCTCTTTAGCTGTATAAACACCATTGTTGTTTTCTATTGTCCCATTTCTGAGTAAATGTTCTAAAATCTCAACAATATATAGTGGTTGACCATCCGTTATATTATAAACGTTATCAAAGAATTTTGTTTTGAATTTATTATTTTTAAATCGCGTATTTATAAGCTCAATTATTTCATCATGACTAAGAGGTTTCATTGTAATTTCATTAAACCAGTTATCATTGCCAGTTATATGATTTTCCTTTTTACTATAGTTTCTAAGCTCGTTAAGTTTATCAGCAAAAGGGTGGCGAATATTAACAACATCTCCTGTTTCAGTTGGTTTATTTCTTCCGGCTTTTATTTCAAAGGGGCGATACGAGCCAATTAATAATATATTAAAAGGGTTAGCCCTGATTGTTTTTCCCAAGGCAAAAAGCAGGTTTAAACTGGAAGCATCAGCCCACTGTAAATCATCTATAAAAATAACTATGGTCTTATCTTTAGCAAGTCGGCGAAATTCGTTCTCAAAAACACGGTAAATATCATTTTCGCTTTCAATATTGCTTTCAGGCTTTTTGGAATATACATCCTGATAAGATTTATAAGTATCAATACCGGTTTCAATAAAATCGCCAACTAAAGGGATTAATCCAATCCAACCGGCACCCGAATCGGAAATAAATTTCTTCATTTTTTTTATGCGATCTCCTTTGCTCAGGTTTCCTTTACTATCAAATGCTTTGGAATTTAATTCCACAAGGATGTCTTTAAACGGAGCATATGCGTTTAGGTCTTCTTTATCGTTGCATTCTGAGATACCCGTTAAAACATTTGGTTTCTGATCAATTTGTCGCACAAATTCCCTTACCAAACCCGATTTGCCAATGCCTGCATTTCCATCCACCAAAACAAGTTTGCCTATTCCTGTTGATGCTTTATCATAAGCCTCGTGCAAACTTGCAAGCTCATTTTTTCTTCCGATAAAAGTTCTTTCTTCCATTATGTAACTATTTTTGAAATGAGGTAATAGATAAATACAGTAATTGATTTACAAGCAGCGCCAATTTTATATAGATTTTTTAAATTTGTAAGTCCTGTTTTTCTAAATAAATAACTTTAGGAGCTGAGCGTTTTAGCAGTTGCTAATATACATAATTATTGCTAATTTTAGATAAAGACAATGAAGATTATTCAGATAATAATCTTATTTTTAATGTTTCATTTTTGAAGTTATGGCTAATGGTTAATACATTATTAAAAACCCAATTGGCAGGTTAGGCTAAGGTCTTAAAGAAATTAGAATTAATTTATGTTTAAGTATTTAATTATATGAATATCAATAGTTGGTTAGAAGAAAAAGGTTTTGAGCAATATATAAAACTTTTTGAAAAGAATGGAATAACATTAGTTGAATTGCCCAAAATTACTACTCATGATGAATTGAAAAAAATTGGTATTAAATCATCTACTCACAGAAAAAAAATATTAGAGGAGGTTGCTGCTCTTTCTAACCATTCTCCGGGAGCGGCAGCTCCTACTTCTACTAAAATAACAGGTAAAAGTCAGCAAATAAAATCTTCTACATCCGGTAAAGTTATTACTGACGAAATACAACGTCTTCATCCTTCACCCAAACCAATTCTTAATGAATATGAAGAGGCTATAATTATCAACAAAAAGGACCTTCAGGAAAAAATAAATGAACTGGGGGAAGAACATGAAGAAGTAGGAGATTGTTATTACGAACTAGGGACAAATTATTATATGAATAGTCAATATAAAAAAGCGATAGACTGTCATAAAAAATCCCTTGCAATTCGTATTAAATGTTATGGAGAAGATGATGTAGATGTTGTGATATCATATTACCAACTAGGACTTGATTATTACATGAACGAAAAATATAAGCTAGCAATACCCAATTATAAAAAAGCTCTGGAGATACAAATAGACCTGAATGAAGATGATGATAATAATGAAGGTGTAGCAGCAATAAGCTTCGATTTAGGGAAAGCATATTATTATGATAGCCAATATGATAATGCAATAACTCATCATGAAAAGTCTCTTGAAATTCGACGATATGTATTTGGTGAAGAACATAAAGATGTTGCCGATTGTTACTACCAACTTGGGCTGGACTATTATCACAATAATCAATATAAGCAAGCAATTACCAATTTTAAAAAAGCCCTGGATATACGGCAGGTATTGTTGGAGGAAATGCATGAGGATATTGCTAATTGCTATTATTATCTCGGGTTGAGTTATCTATATTCAGAGCAATTTGAACGGGCAATACCAAACTTTAAAGAAGCTATTAAAATACGAGAAGACCTGTTTGGGGAAAGTCATGAAAAAGTAGCCGATTGCCTGTTAGGGTTAACTCAAACTTATATTGGTAAAGGTGATAACCCAAAAGTTATTGATAACTATAAAAGAATCTTGCCTATTTACATTAGCACGTATGGTGAAGCAAGTGAAAAAGTTGCCGAGTGCAATGTTGCTATGGGATTAAGTTATTATGAGATGGAGCAATATGAAAATTCATTGGCCCATTTAAAAGCTGCCCGGATAATTTATATCGAGGTTAAGGGAGAAGATAGTGAAGATGTTAAGGATATAACAGATCTTATTGAAAGTCTTGCTGATGAAATGAATGATTTCCCTGGCGTTGATGCTGACGAAACAGATTTTCCAGAGTTAGATAAACAGGCAGATATTGAGAAGGTTAACGATAATATTAAGAAACATATGTCACTGGGTCACGACAAAGATAAAAACCATAACTCTGATGAAGCTAAAATCAATTATCTGAATGCACTTAACCTGACAAATACAATTGAGGAAAACGATGAAAATACTGAAACTATTGCAAACATAAATTTTTATTTAGGTAGGATATGCAAGAAGTTGGAAGAGTACAAAGAAGCTGAGGAATATTTAATAGCATCAATAAATAGTTTTACTGGTTTGCATGGTGCTAATTATTTTGAAACAGCTCGATCCTATTCACAACTGGGTGATGTTTATTATTATCAAGATGATTATCACAATGCGATAAAAAACCATGAAGCAGCTTTGCTATCCTATACTAATTTGTATGGAAATGAGGATAAATTAGTTGCATGGTCATATTACGACTTAGGACTAGATTACTACTGGACAGAGCAATACGAGCAATCAATTGATAATTTTTTCAATGCTCTTGATATACGATTAAAAATATACGGGAATGAACATGAGGATGTGGCAAGCTGTTATAACAGGTTGGGATTGTCATACTACTGGGATAGTAAGTACAAAGAGTCAATCGAATATCATAATAAAGCTTTTGAATTGAGGAAACAATTATTTGGTGAAAAATCAGAGAAAGTAGATGACTCAAGGTTTTCTCTTGCGAAAGCATACTATTATGCAAACATGGAGAATGATGCATTGGAATGTTTTTTAGCATCACTTAAGTTTCGGAAAAAACAATTTGGAATTACCAGTAAAGAATATAATAAGGCAAAAGAATGGGTGGATAAAATAGATGTATAATTAGTAACAAAAAAATATAACTAAGTGACAGAATTATTATCAAACATAAAAAAACTTGAGGAATTGCGCCAACAAGGAATGTCAAAATTTAATTTCAATTCACGCTTAGATTTGGAGATTATTGAAACTTTCGAAAAGGCTTATGGCATAGTTTTCCCCAAATCATACAAACAGTTTATGACAGGTTTTAATGGAGGGATGATGCTTGAACACGACATATATTTTTATACCGATATGACAGACTGGGAGCCTGATGGACCAAAGTGGAGCAGCTTCTATTTTTATACCCTGGATGAACTTACTGAAAAGTATCCTGACATGAAATCAGAAAGTGGAATGTTCGGGGATAATTATAAGGGTGTGTTTCCGATAATACCCATCTGCAATACTCCTAAGCAGGAAACCATTATGCTGGTTTCACAAAAAGGGCTGTCAATTGAATCACCCGTGTTTATTTCGAATGATATTAGCGATATGAGCACTTATGTACAGATTGATGATAATTTCGATAGTTTTTTAAGCAAAATTATTGATCATGAGGGATTTCCAGAAATTAAAGTAAAGCCGGGAAATCAGCTGCTTAGCATTTTTATTTATGATAATGGGCTGATTGACAGAGACCCAAAAAAAGAGACTAATGATGAAATCATAGAGAGGACCACTTCATTAATTAAGCTAAACCCCCGAAGTGCATGGAACTACAATAAAAGAGGAAATGTATACAGGCACAATGGACAAAGAAAACTCGCTTTGGCCGATTTTAATAAATCTGTTGAATTAAACAACAAACAATCATTCTTTTATTATTGTCGTGGATCACTAATTATGGATTACGGCAGTAAGCGCAAAGCTTTAATAGATTTAGATATTGCTGTAAAGCTGGATCCTGATTCAAAGCTGTTTCTAACAGGTAGGGCAGATGCTTTGCAAAAGCTTGGCAAACTTGATAAAGCTCTTACCGATTGTAACAAAGTACTTGAAAAAGATTACACATATAAGTTAGCATTATATGTAAGATATAGGGTTTTTAAAGCAATGGGCGAAGATGAATTAGCAGAGGCTGATTCGGATTTAATCGACGATCTTATGAAATAGTCCTCTAAAAAGCCTACATCTACTTTTGGATCAGTTCCCTAGCATCACGCTTATGTGCTTTTGCATGCAGAATATGGAAAACTGGAATTTGTACCTATTTATTATGCTTCACATTTGGTATAACTTAAACTTTATCCTCCAAACTTATACCCCAAAGTTTTTCGATGCCTGGTTTTATTCTTGCTAGGATCAAACTCCTTAACATCATCAATGTTTAAAGTTGACATCATTTTTTTGGTTCGCTGCTTTTTGCTTAAACCAGCCATACGCAACTCATGATTTCGGGTTGATTTTTCAACTATTTTCCTAATCGATCTGGCATTACCAAAGAAACGATCACGGTTATCATATAAAAATTTAATGTGCTTCTTTAAATGTGCTTCTGCCTCAGCATCAGCTGCCAAACCATCACTCTCATACATATCAACAGCAATTTCCCAAAGCTCGTCGATGGTAAAATCTTCAAAATGAAAAGTGCGGTCAAAGCGTGATTTAAGGCCAGGGTTAGCTTCAAGGAATTGTTCCATATTTTGAGTATAACCTGCCACAATAACTCCAAATTCGCTACGACGATCTTCCATTTCTTTTATCAATGCAGCAATTGCTTCACCTCCAAAATCGCTATTAATCCCTTTGTTTCCCTGTGTAATAGAGTAGGCTTCATCAATAAATAGAATGCCACCCATGGCTTTTTCAATAATATTCTTAGTTTTTATCGCAGTGTGCCCAACATATTCACCCACCAAATCACTTCCATCAGCATCAATTATATGACCACGCTCTAGCATGCCTAAAGCTTTATAAACTTTTGCAATAGTACGGGCAACAGTTGTTTTTCCTGTTCCGGGATTGCCAATAAACACACCATGCATTGAAAATGCTTTAAGTATGTCTCTATCAATTTCTTTGTAATATCTGCTGAGCTTAATAAGTTCTGTTACTTCTTGTTTTATTGAAGTAAGACCGGTAAGTTTATCGAGCTCACTCAATGCTTCCTTAAGGAGTTCTTCATCTATACCAATATTAAGTTTTTTGTCGATATTAGGGTTGCCAACATCTTCAATATCTTCATCTAGTAAAGTTGAAAGTTGTGCTTTGGTTAATTTCTCAAGATCAGGATTTTTCATTACTCTAGCTCCCAGATTTATTTTTGCTTCATCAATTAAAGCAAATGCAAAACGAGCATTACCAAATGTTTTGTCTCTTTTCCTAAATGCTTCCATAAGCACTTTTTTAAGCTGTACTTTAGCATCTTTTGATATTTTAACTCCTTTTTTATCTGCTGCAAATTCAGCAATACGAGATAATTCATCAGGAGTGTAATCCTCAAAATGAAAATAATTTCTGAATCTGGATTTTAGCCCAGGGTTTGAGTTAATAAAAGCATCCATTTCTTTGGGGTAACCGGCAACCATAATTGCAATATCTCCTTTCCCATCACTCATTTCTGTAATAAGTGCTGCAACAGCTTCGCTCCCGAAATCGTTTCCTGTGTTACCTTCTTTAAATAGCATATATGCCTCATCGATGAATAGAATACCACCCCTTGCTTTTTCAATAGCTTTTTTGGTATCCTTACCTGTTTGACGGATGAATCCGGCAATAATGTCGTTAGCTTCAACAGTATGTACATGACCTTTGGACAATAATCCCATGGATTGATAAATCTTTCCAAGTAGCTTTACCACAGTTGTTTTCCCGGTACCAGGATTACCTGTGAAAACACTGTGTAAATTGACTTCTTCTTCTTCCTTAATTCCTGATTCTTCACGAAACTGCAGAAAACTTACATAATCAATATATTCTCTAACTTTATTTTTGATATTTTCAAGCCCGATTAAGCTATCTAGATCGGATAGTATTTCTTCAAGAGATTTGTCATCTACAAAAACTTCCATTGCACCATCATCCTGAGTTTTATCTATAGTATCTGTTGATTCTGATGACTCAGTTTTCTTATTTTCATTATTTTCATTTACTTTGATGGTGTCACTATATATTGTCCCAACATCTTCATTTAATAATGCTTCATACTCACTTATTCGTTCAACATCTTTCTTCCCAATGGAAAAAGGTATTACTGCAACTACTTCATCCATGAAAACAACCTCCATAGTATAATTATCTTCAACCCAGGTGCCGGCATTAACACTTCCCCATCCGGCATTAACAGAAAAAACCTCTCCGGTACCAGCATCTGGTGTTATCAAACGAAAAGAATCATCGCTGCCAATAAGCATTCCTGTATCGTCATAAATATTAAAAATAAATTCACAATTCCATTCATGCGTTACTAAATTGATAAACCTTAATTCACCCATTATATAACGAGTAGTATCTACATTGAATGATTTGAGGAATACCCGGTTATCTATATCTACATCTCCTTTGGGTGCTTCGTACGTGTTTAATGATTGAACAGTTAAATAGTTATTTTTATTAGTAGCAAATTTTCCTTCATCTTCAATATAGAACATAGCGCTTGAAATGAACTCATCATTAATAAAAGCTTCCCACTCATATACTCCTTTTTTCCAGAATTTACCTCTTATATCACTACCCCAACCAAATGAATGTTTGAAAATATTATCTTCTTTGGTAACAGTTACGGTTTCTTTGTTCTCACAAATTTTTTCTTGCTTTTTATCATCAATTATTTTATGGGCAATTAATACTATTTCAGCTTCCCAATTTTTTTCATCAAAAAGTTTATTATATATTGAAAGTTCGGCTCCTAAATAGTTTAATTCTGAGCTTTCAAAAAGCCGCCTGAATTTCTTTTTACCACCTACTGCCCGATCCCAGGCATAAATACTAAGACTATTAAATTTGTAATTTTCTCCGGAATTTTTTTTGCTAAATATCATAGGTTAATTGTCAGCTTACAGATTCTTATAAAATTTATAAAATTAAAAATAAAGGTCTTAATATGAACTAAAAACAAAGAAAATATTATTACCAAATTTAAATGAAGGTTTCAGCGTTTGAGAATATTATATTTAGATAAATTTTGAATAAGATATCTGGATAATAAAAGCAAAATCTATAATCAGCCTCTACGGCTAATATCTTTTAACAAATGAAGGTTTAATATTTTAATCTCTTTACCATCTGTATCAATTATTTTATCGTTTTTAAATTCTTTCAACAACCTGACAGTACTTTCCACTGAAAATCCTGCGAATCCGGCAATATCTTCTCTTGACAAATGTGAAAATATTTTTTCATTTAGAAAATCCTCATTTGAAAGGTAAAGTAAGGCATCGGCAAGACGTCCGTTCATTTGTTTATTACACAGATTTTTTAGTTTATTGAAAAGCTGTTTTTCATTTTCACAATACCACTTAATTATTTCGGATGCAAAATAGCCATTATTACTCAACAATTTTTTAATGCTATCTTTTTCAATCAAACACATAGTGGAATCTTTTAATGCTATCGTGGAATAATTATAAATGTTATCACCATAAATTGAAGATAAACCAATGAATTCTGAAGTTTTTAATATTTTTAAATTAATATTTTTATTTTTTGGGCTTTCAAGATATAATCTAACCAAACCATCCGAAATATATAACACATATGATGCAAATGCCCCCTGCTTACATATATTCTCCCCTTTTTTATATTTTATTTGGGTTTTATTTTGATTAATAAATTCAAGTTCAGAGGGTATTAGCTTTTTGAAACATGCTGCACTTTTTGTACAATTTAAACAATTTGTTGATTCAGATAAATTATCCATAACATAACCCTTTATTTACCAAAATTAAAAAGTCTATCGTATTCACGATGCTGAAACAAATTTAATAATTATATCAATCAGCATATTGAATAATATCAATAATTTTATTAAGCTCTAAACATTTGTTTTATAGTAAGATCCCTTATTTAAAGCTAACTTTGTAACTATGGAATGTGTTTAAAATATTGCCTTTGTTAATCTGTAGTTTAAAAAATATCTAAATCAAAAACTTTAAACAGATGAAAACAATACTAGTACTAACCGATTTTTCAGAACATGCATTATATGCCCTTAAAGTAGCTTCATGCATTGCAAAAAAAGTAAATGCTAAAATAAAGCTTGTACATACATATGATTTATTATCATCAACATTTTCTGAAAATTATTACTATGAGAAATTTTATGATCGAATAAAAAAACAAGCTAAAGAAAGACTCAACACATTGGTTAATATGGATATACTAAAAGAAATCGAGGTTAGTAAGCATATTGTAACCAATATGGTAATACAGAAATTAGTTACTGACGATAATTATAAAGATGTAGATTTGATTGTTATCGGATCACATGGTAAAAGTGGATCTAATAATCTCTTTATTGGTTCAAACACAGAAAAGGTTGTAAGACTAGCCAGTTCACCGGTACTAACCATAAAAAATGATCATGTTGATTTTAAGATCAAAAATATAGTTTTTGCATCAAATTTTTATAATGAGTCGTACACGGTTTTTAAAAAAATAAAAGACTTCGCTAATCTTTATAAAGCTCATATCTATCTACTGAAAGTTATAACCCCGAAAGATTTTGAACCAACACCAATTAGCAAGAAGCTAGTGGAAAGTTTTGCTGATCATTTTAACCTTACAAACTATTCTATAAGCGTTTACAACGCCTCAAGTATTAAAAAGGGTATTATTGATTTTAGTGATGAAGTAAATACAGATATGATAGCAATAGAAACACATGGACGAACGGGTATCGCTCATCTTGTTAACGGAAGCCTAGCTGAAGATGTAGCCAATCATATTGACAGACCTGTTTTGAGCATTAGAATAGAAGAAACAGAAGATTCAAAAAAATTCTCAATATCAAATGTTTCTATGAAAGATTATAGAAATTGGGGTGCTGAGTAAACTATATGTATAGTATATTTGTAAAGTAACAACAATAAAAAAACAGAAAATAATTATGCCTATAAAATCACTAAATAAAATTTTTAAACCCGAAAGGATAGCCCTAATAGGTGTGTCAAACAACCCAAAAAGTGTTGGCGGTATTGTACTAAGCAATTTGGTAGGTAGCGGGTTTGAGGGGGTTATTTATACAATAAATCCAAGGCATGAAGCTGTAATGGGTATTACTTGTTATCCTGATGTAAAGAGCCTTCCAAGAACTCCTGATTTAGCTGTAATTGCTACAAATGCTAAATTAGTTCCTCAAATTGTAAGGGAATGTGGTGAAGCCGGAATTAATGGTGTTATAATTTTGTCTGCCGGTTTTAAAGAATCTGGTTCTGAAGGTAAAAAACTGGAAGATCTGGTACTAGCTGAGCTTGCAAAATTTGATAATATGAGGATTATAGGACCAAATTGTGTAGGCATAATGGTTCCTGAATTAAACCTTAATATAACTTTTACACATGGAATGCCTAAAAAAGGCAATATTGCATTTATCTCTCAATCGGGTGCAGTATGTACAACAGTATTGGATTGGGCTATTGACGAAAATATAGGGTTCTCATATTTTGTATCAATAGGTAACACAATGGATGTAAATTTTGGTGACTTGATAGATTATTTTGGGAAGGATCCGGATACTAAGTCGATTGTACTTTATATCGAGTCAATTACTGCAGCGCGCAAATTTATGACAGCAGCAAGGGCTTTTGCCAGGAAAAAGCCGATTATTGTTTATAAGGCAGGACGATTTCCTGAATCGGCTAAAGCAGCAGCATCACATACAGGAGCATTGGCTTCGGAAGATTCAATTTGTGATGCGGTATTTGCAAGAGCAGGCATTGCAAGGGTATATAATATGGAAGATATTTTTGATTTTACTGATCTTATAGGAAGGAAAAGAATACCACTAGGGCCGAATCTCGCAATTGTTACAAATGCCGGAGGACCAGGAGTAATGGCAGTTGATGCATTAATGGATCTTAAAGGTAACCTTGCCAAAATATCCGAGGAAACAATGCAAAAACTAAATGATTTACTTCCTCCATTTTGGTCGCATGGTAATCCTGTTGATGTTATTGGTGATGCTACCCCCGAGAGATATGCAAATGCTATAAGAATAGTATTGGACGATCCAAATGTAGATGCTGTATTAGCAATTTTCGTTCCGCAGGCAATAACCGACCCAACTGAGACAGCTATTAAAGTATGTAAGATTTGTGAAACCACAAATAAATCAATTATTGCAGCATGGTCAGGGGGACAAAGCATGCATAGTGGCAGACAAGTTTTTAATGAAAAAGATATTGCCGTTTTTAATACCCCCGAACAAGCTGTAAGAGCCTTTATGACACTTGTGGACTACTCGCGCAATCTTAAAATTTTATATGAAACTCCTAAAGATATTCCTGTGGAGCTTACTATTGACCGAAAAAGCCTTCGTGAAAAATTTGAAGTTGAGTATTTTAAAAACAACAGTATTTTATCTGAAAATATTTCCAAAGAAATAATTAATGCTTATGGTATTGATGTAACCCAACCGCTACCGGCATATTCAGAATCTGAAGCGGTGGAAATTGCTAATAAAATTGGTTATCCCGTAGTCCTTAAGATATTTTCTCCTGATATTACACACAAAAGTGATGTGGGAGGGGTTGTGCTAAACATTAATGATGAAGCTTTACTGAGAGCAGCGTACAAAAACATGATTGAGTCCATTTCAGGGAACTTCCCAGAAGCTAGTATTCATGGTGTAACTATTCAAACAATGTTTGATATTAAGGATGCTGTTGAATTGATACTAGGAATTAAGAAAGACCCGGTTTTTGGCACTGTCATTCTACTTGGAATGGGGGGTACTTATACCGAATTGTATCAGGATAGTAAACTGTGTTTCCCGCCTGTGAATGAGCTAATTGCACGACAAATGATAGAGTCATTGAAGATTTGTCCGGTAATAAAGGGTTATCGCGGAAGCCCTCCAAAAAATATCGATAAACTCATAGAAACAATTATACGTTTATCATATCTTGCTGCCGACTATCCTGAAATTAAAGAGCTTGATATTAACCCTTTGCTGGTTACAACTAAAGATGTTGTTGCTTTAGATGCAAGAATTGTGATTGATCAAAAATTGGTTGGGAAGAAAATGCCCCTGTTTTCCCATCTGTTAATACAACCATATCCTGAAAAATATGTAAAAACAGATAAATTAAACGATGGTACTGATGTAATACTAAGACCTATAAAGCCGGAAGATGAACCCATGTGGTTAGAGTTGCTGGGTAGTTGTTCAAAAGAGAGTATTTATTTCCGTTTCAGGACTAATTACTTTTTCGATTCTCATGAAGTAGCCATACAATTTTGTTATATTGATTATATCAGGGAAATGGCAATAGTGGCCGAAATAACTGAAAACAATAATCGAAAACTAATTGGTGTAGGAAGGCTTACTGCAGATCCTGATCATGAAACTGTTGAATATGAAATTCTTATAACTGATGCATGGCAAAATAAAAGTTTGGGCAATATGCTGACCCAATACTGTATGGAAATTTCAAAAAAGATGGGAATGAAACGCATCGTTGCTGAAACAACTACCGACAACAAGCCAATGATGGCAATATTTAAGAAACTCAATTTTAACATTCACAATGTCTCTGATTTAAAAGTTGACTTTTTTAAGGATTTGAAGTAAATTAGCATCGTATCATAAATATTAATGATGAAAAAGATATCCATTGCAATATTAGCATTGTTTGTGAGCATTTTTTCATATGCTTACGAGTGGGACAGCATAGGACCTTCTGATGTACAAGTCAATAATTTTAATACTGTGTATTACAATATATTGACTGAAATACTATGCACATCTGATGGAATTTTGATTAATTATGGGGATGATAACTGGGTTGAATACACTTATAGTGGGCTTTCTGCCTGGAGTGCTGTTGGCCTTGACCCAAATAATATACTGGTTTTACTTGGAAATGGAAGCTGGTCGGATGGTATATATAAATTCAACCTAACAACTCATTACTTTGAGATTGTTGAATGGATGGCCTTTCCAAATTTTCTACATTTCTGTGAATATGACAATACTTATTATGCAGGTAGTGAATATGGAATGTGGAAATCAACAGATGGAACAAGTTTTACGTCGATTGAATACTTCGACATGAAGAATTGTCGTGCTTTTGCATATTTCGAAAATAATTTTGTTGTTTCGGCAGACTTTAATACCCACTACTCTTCAAATGGCGGAGGTACATGGAATCCGCCTCCAATATATTCACCACCTAATTGTGATATGACTTTTCGTAATGACGAAACCTTATTTGGAGTATTTCCTGGTCTTTCTTATTCATCAGGCTTGTGGAGTTCAGTTGATTTTGGGGAAAACTGGGATGTTGAATTCTGGAATATGTTAATGAGTTCAGTTGGGATTGATTCTGGGGGTAAAATTTTTGTAGGATGGGAAAGCGATGGTGTTGCCGCGTGGGATCCGGTCTCTCAAGAATTGGAATCTTTCAATGAAGGATTACCAAATTTGAATATAAACAAAATCACTTCACATCCTTTTTTAGATTGTTATAATATTGTTGCTTGTACTGATAGCGGAGCATATATACTTACAAGTTATCCAGTAGGGATGGAAGAGGGAAAAACACGTGATAAACAAAATATTTTAAGTAATTATCCTAATCCTTTTAATAATACAACTACAATTGTTTTTTCGGTAAACCAAACGAGTTTAGTTACCCTAAGTGTTTATGATGTGCTTGGTAATGAGGTAGAAATACTTTATAATGGTATAGCAGAAGCAGGACAGGAATACAGATTGATGTTCAGTGGAACTACTCTTTCTGAGGGTATTTACTATTATCATCTGCAAAGTGGAACAAAAGTAAATATTGTAAAAAAAATGATATTAATAAAATAAATATACACTTTATTGAATTTTATAATTTGTCTGATTATGCTGAATGATTGCACTTATGATTAATATTAATCAACAGAAACTTGCAGGAATTTTTACAGATATAGAGCATCATAAAACTGTTGCAGAAATTATTCAGTTCCATTCCACAAATAAACTTGATGTAAGAAACGTTGCCTTGGATGGAATACAATTGCAAAATACCAGAAATGTACTGGATATTGGCTGTGCCTTTGGATTTTTTACACGGGCACTTAAAGGTAGGTTATTTCCAGGCACTAATATATTAGGCATTGACCTTTGTGTGAAATACAAAACTTCATTTCTTGAATCATGTAAAATAGCCGGTTTACAGGGTAATTTTTTCGGGTTAGATAAAAAAACGATTAATATAATACCAAGTGAATCTGTTGACCTTGTAATTTGCAGTTATGCATTATATTTTTTCCCTGAAATAATTCCGGAGATTTCTCGCATACTTGACCCCTCTGGTACTTTTGTAATAATCACGCATTCGGATAATCACCTCGAAGAGTTCATTACTTTTCTTAGGGAGGCCTTAGTTAGTCAAGGGATTCAATCCCCCGAAATATTCCCAGGTCAAACTCTGATAAATAATTTTAACAACAATAACGGTTATCAATTGCTCTCACCATGGTTTGGTCGGGTGAAAGAAAAAAAGTACAGCAACACCTTACGGTTTAAATTTAGTAATTTTGAAGATTTAGAAAAATATTTCAGGTTTAAACAACCTTATTATATTCCGGATTATCTTGATAAAAAAAACATGATATTTAAGAAAATAATTAGCCGTTTGCATGAACACCTTCAATCGATGAATACATTTTGTATCACAAAAGATGATACTATATTTGTTTGTGAGAAGCCTTTATACTTTAACTAGTTGTCAAAGAGAAAACGAAAATATTGTCCATTCTGCGGTGCAGGCATCATAAAGAGGAAAGAGGGTGATGTTCTTCGTGAATATTGTCCTTCTTGCCAGACTTTCTTTTATGATAACCCCTTGCCTGTTGTTTCTTGCATTTTATTGAAAGAAAGGGAAGTTTTGCTAGTTAAACGTGGAAATCAACCTTACAAAGGAAAATGGTGTCTGCCTTCAGGGTTTGCCGAGACCGGTGAAAGCATACAAGCCGCTGCCTTACGCGAACTTGAGGAAGAAACTGGTTTGCAGGGTAAAATTACAGGCCTTGTGGATGCAGATTCAACCAAAAACTATTTTTATGGTGATTTAATTTTTCACACTTTTGAAGTAGAGCCAACAGGTGGAACCCTTAAAGCAGGGGATGATGCAGTTGATGTTAAATATTTTCCAATTCACCATACTCCTTTACTTGCATTCAAATCGAATACTGAAGCCATCAACACTTTTATAAAAGCTAAATCAGAATTTTGGGCCATCATTGATTCTTTTTCTCTTTCTGTTTCTTCCAAGAATATAGCTAAACATCATTCTAACTTCCTTTCTGACATTCTTGTTGAGGTAATTGAAAAGAATGCTGAGCTCATCTCTGATCATTGGGTAAAGGATGTTATAATTAACAAATCCACGCCATCGTATAATTTGATATCCCCGAAAGAATTATCTAGGCGTTTTAATGACGATGCCGGACAATATATTAGTTGGTTAACAGGTAATTATAGTTACGAAAAAATGAAAAAATACTACCGCAATTTAGGTGCTATGAGAAAAAAAGAAGGTTATGCCTTAAGCGAGCTTATTAGTGCTTTAAGCCTCATAAGGAAATATATATGGGAATTTGCTCTTGCACAGGGGATGTGGAATAAAACTATCGACATATATCGCACCCTTGAACTCGAACGACGGATGATGCTTTTTTTCGATAAAGCTTCATATAATGTTTGTAAGGGTTATGAATAATGCTGTAATCTAATCCAAACCTATGAAACAGTTTTCTCAAATTGAAAAACAAGAGTCACTAGATGTGCTTAATTATCAGATCAGGGCTTGTAAAAGATGTGGACTATCAGCTACACGAAAACATGCACTTATAGGTGAAGGAGATGTTAATGCCAGTATCATGTTTGTTGCACTTTCGCCGGGAGCAAAAGAAGATGCTCAAAACAGAATGTTTATTGGTCCCTCAGGCCAGGTTTTTAATAGTTTGTTACACGAAGCCGGAATTGACAGAAATTTGGTCTTTATGACTAATTTAGTAAAATGCCTATTGCCCAAAAATCGAAAGCCAAAAATGGATGAAATTGAATCATGTAGTATTTTTTTAAATGATGAAATTTCGATTATTCACCCCGAAGTCATAGTGCCATTAGGTTATTATGCAACACGGTCGGTTTTAATGTTATATCATGCAGATACTTCGGTACCAGAAATGAGCTTTAGTAAGATAAATGGCAATCTATTGGTTTTAAATGACAAAAAAATATTTCCATTGTCTCATCCGGCATCACTTCTTTATAATCCATCTTATAAACCCGGGACAATAGCTAGTTACAAAAAATTGAAAACGTTACTGTATTAATAATTAAATAAGAAAAAATGTATAAATATCTATTTGGTCCTGTGCCATCACGACGACTTGGAATGTCTCTCGGAGTCGATCTTGTTCCCAAAAAAGTTTGTTCACTTGACTGTATATATTGTGAGGTTGGCGATACTACAAAACTCACAACAAAAAGGATGGAATATATTCCCTATGATAAAGTAATTAGTGAGTTGAAACATTATTTTGAAAACAACCCGGATCCTGACTATATTACTTTTTCAGGTTCAGGTGAGCCAACCCTCAACTCACGAATGGGAGATGTATTACAATTCATAAAACAACAAAAACCGAATGTTCCGATAGCAGTTTTAACAAACGGAACATTGCTTTACGATAAAAAAGTTCGTGATGAATTAATGGATGCAAATGTTGTTCTTCCATCGCTTGATGCAGCAACTGAAACAATCTTCCAAAAAATAAACCGTCCTGCAAAACAACTCACACAAGAAAAACATATCCGAGGATTAATTGATTTCAGAAAAGAGTTTTCCGGTCAAATTTGGCTTGAAATATTTATTATTCCCGGATACAATGATAATACCAACGAAATAATAGCCTTCGCGAAAGCAATTAGAGAAATAAATCCTGATCAGATACAGTTAAATACTCTCGACCGCCCAGGAACGGTAGCTGATATTCATTCTGCCAGCCATAATGATTTGAAAAGAATTGTTGACTTATGGGAGCTTGATAATGTTGAAATTATTGCGGCTGCGCCTGAAAGAAAAAATATTCAATCATACCGTAAGGATGCTGAATCTGCTATTTTAGAGACAATTGTAAGAAGGCCATGCACACTTGATGATCTTGCAAAAATAATTGGTTTGCATATTAATGAAATTAATAAATATTTAGATGTGCTGGAAGCAGAGAGTAAAATAGAAGCGGTTCGTCAGGAAAGAGGCATATTTTATCAAATTAAGCATAAATAGAAAACTAATTGTATGACCCCAAAACCACATCAATATAAATATTGAGCAATCTCATAATTCATCTTAAGAACTATACATCTTTATTGTACTACATATTGCTTTTTACAAAGTAAATTTGCTTTTTTAAAAATAAAATATGCAAAAAATTGCGATTCCTGTATTAGATAATAAGTTAAATCCGCATTTCGAAACTAGCTTGTTATTTAATATTTATATTGTAGAAGATCAATCAGTTGTTAAAGAATATTTAATACCCGTTTCTTCCCAAATGTCAGAATCATTACCTTTATGGTTAGCAAAGAATGGTGTAACTGATGTAATAACCAATACGATTGGAAGTAATCAGATTAATTTGTTTAATAAAAATAAAATTAATGTGTTTGTAGGTGTAAAACTTGAAACACCTGGAGATTTAGTGCATGAATATATTGACGGGACACTTGAAACACAAGATATTTTAATTATAAAATAGAGAATGAAAGCTTATATTCATGTTTATACAGGAAATGGTAAAGGCAAAACAACTGCTGCTTTTGGATTAGCTTTAAGGGCTGCGGGTGCCGGAATGAAAATTTTTATAGGTCAGTTTGTTAAAGGTAAATCATATAATGAAAACATTGCAGTTACCAGTAACCTGAAAAATATAATAGTTAAGCAATTTGGTTTAGGTTGTTTTATTGTTAATACCCCAACTGATGATGATATTAGAGCTGCTGAAAAAGGATTAACCGAAATAAGTAGTATTATTAAAGCAGGCAAGCACGATCTTGTTATTCTGGATGAAGTAAATATTGCATTATATTATAACCTAATTGATGTTAATCAATTAATTGAAATTATGAAAAGTAAGCCTGATCATGTTGAATTGGTTCTTACAGGAAGGTATGCTCCACAGGAGATCATAGATATTGCAGACCTTGTTACGGAAATGAAGGAAGTGAAACATTATTATCAGCAAGGTGTTGAAGCAAGAAAAGGAATAGAATATTAACGCAGAATAGATTTTCTAATGCCTTTTCAGGGTTTAAATATAGTGACTCATGTATCCCGTATTACATGATATATTTTAATTGTATTACTGTCAACGCATATTTTATTGATACAAGTATTCATTAAATGATTCTAATTCATTTGATATTTCAATTATAGCTTTACTCGATAATGTAGCTCCACTTATTCCGTCAATAATATTTTCACCTTGAATGATGATTTCTTCATCTTGTTTTAAACCGAAAGAATGACCAGATATTTGGATTGGAAGATTAATGAATTGTTTTTCAAATTCAGCATTTGAAATTTGAACTCCTAAACCCGCTACTTCTGTTTCATAATAAATTTCAACTTTTCGAATAGTTTTAGAATCTCTATCAATCAGATACATAGCCCAAATATTAGCCCATATATTTTTAGTACCTACAATAAGTACAGATATGTTTGAGTTTTTGACTTCAAAAATGGGAAATTCAGTACATGAATCGGAATATATTAACTTGGAATAAACTTCAATTGATTTTTCAAAACTACATTCTTTAATCTTTTTGTTAATATCCATATACTTAAAATCGATAATTAAACTTAGATCCGTTGAACCCGTATAAGTTGAATCAATGAAATATCCAATATCTTTAATATACATTGACATTAATTGTTTTTCTGTTGGTGGTTTCTCTGTTGTTGTTTGATTACAACCAGTTGTAAATATTAATAAAATAATACTTATTAATATATTTTTAACATAATTCATCATTGTCTATTAAGGACAAAAAGAGTAGCAATTAAATCATTCTTTTTTACGATATTTCAATCCATTTTCACTAATAATGTGAAAGTTAAGAATGTGAAAAGTGTAAATTTACTTTTTATAGTTCTAATTTTTAGTTTTAATATAATAATTGCCGTAAAGTGTTCTATTTAATATATTACCTAACAGACATTTTATAACTATTTGAAATTCAATCATCAAAAATATGCAATTTAACTAGATATGTCAAGTAATACTAATAATGATTCCATATTGCCGATAAATAAATTGAATTTTAAACCCTTTTGCTAAAATATAGATGCATTTAACCAAAGTGCCATAAGAAATTAAGGTTCTATACTATTATAACCTTTAACGGCTTTGTCTTCTATATACTCGTAGTAATCATTTCTGTAAAGAATAATCGATTTATTATAATACTCTTTTGCAAGAGCTGCTTTTCCAATTTCTTCAAAAATATAACCAAGTCGGAGAGCTGCTTCAGAGGCAAAATAATAGTCAGCATATTCACCCATTTCAATCACTTTTTTGAATTCTGATATTGCTGCCCCAATATTATTATTTGAAGCATCAAATCGTCCTTTAAGAAGATGATACTCTAGTTGATAAGCAAATAGCCCACTGTTATTTTCTTCAAATGCGTTTAAGGCGGTCTCAAATTTATCAAAATACCCTCCATTAATAAGCAGATGAGCTTTCACAAGATTTATATCAGGAAAATAATCCAGACTTGCATCATAAAGAGCTTCACGGTCACGTTCTTGGATGTTTTTACCTTCATTACGTACAATTTCACAATACTTTAAATATTCCAGACTGTCGTTATTTATCAAATAGTAGAGAGCCAGTTTATAATTCATTTCTTTCAAATATCCTTTTTTCTTAAGGCCTTTTAAATATTTTGACAAATAATACTCGGCATTGCTATCAAGTTTTTGCAAGAGTACCTTACCCATCATGTAGTTGTAAATATTATCTCCAAACGAATGTTCACTAATATCAATTTGCTGTAGGGTTCTTAGTGCTTCTTCATTTTTCTCTATTCTGTATGCAATATTTGCCCTAAAATAACTATGTAAAAATGTTTGAGAAATACAACTATCGAGGGAGTTGGAAAAAGTATAAACCAATTCTGGTGTTTTGTTAAGTTTTGCTGATAGAATTATATAAAGTGCTGATTCAGCATTTATTCCACGTATATTTTTTTGTGCTTCGTAATTATCATAGAGTACATTGAAGCCATAATCCAAATCAGAGGAAATGCCAAAGAAAGATGCAGCCCATTTAACAAATGGCGGCAGATTTGATATAGCAATATTGAAAAACCCATCCATTTTAAGACTGGGTCTAAAATCAGGAAATATTTTCAGGTTATGATATACGTTTTTGTATGCAGAATACGCTTTTCTTAATCCGCTAAAATTTGATCCGTTAATAATGTTAAATATCCCGACTTGTAATTCCATTTCAGAATAACAAGCCAGGTAATAAGGCGAGTCCTCATCCTTATCATCCATTATCTCCCTCTTTTTGTAGTAATTCTCAACAAATGCTTCGTACTCTGCTTCGCTTGAGTTTATTAATAACTTATATGCATCACAAGTTTGGTCAAGATAGTAGGCATAATAGTTTTCCGGGTTAATAATAATTTCTTCAGCCAGTAGTTCTTTTGCCTTATCAATTTCCAGATCCATCAATAACATCCATGCATTTTTGCAATTCTCATTAACATTATAGTTTGCATGAACATTTTGACTTAAACTAAAAATTATTACTGCAACTAAAATAATTCTTATCATTTGAAAACCCTTTGAATTAAGGGCAAAAATAGAATATTATATCAATAATCAAAACAGTTTTGGACACCTGCCCGTCCGGCAGGTGAGTTTGGAAATTGTTGTTTGGAATTTATAAAGAAGACAAATCACTAATTTTTGTGATTGACTTGAGTTTATCTACAATCACTAATTTTGTTCTACCAGTAGCTAATCAAATTATTCACTCTGATCAGCAAACTCGAAATGCTTTTAAAAATCTTATACTAAACAGGTTGTACAATTGCAGGTATCAGCGATTGATTTTTAATTTTTAATTTTAGAGTATTTAGAGCTACTAAACTTTCATTAAGGTCATCGGCAATTGCAGATTTTGTATCCTCAAATTTATCCTTTAGTTCACCAAATAATTCTGAATAATATCTAATACCTTCTTTTAGATTATTAGCAAATGTTTCCAGGTATTTTTCTTGTTTATCAGTCATAGATGGCTTCGATTCTTCAATTTTATTTTTAAGATAATCGATATACATTTTCAGCTCTTTCATAAACATATTTGGTCGATCATCTCTCGACATAACATTTGATCTTCCATAAATATGATCAACCATATTTTTCAGGCTTGTAATTTTCGAAAAATAAGCCATATTTGGTCCCGGGCATACTGAAACCCCTTCGCCTTCAACTTTTGTGTCAATTTTATTCACTAGCAGGGCAGACGTTCCTAAACCAACACAAAGACAAGATTTTTCAACTATCTTTTCGAACATGCTTCTGTATGTTTCTTCTGGCAATCCTTCGTTTTCTAATTCTTTGATTTTCATACGTTGATACTGATGTGATGCTGTACAAACGCTTCTTTTTGCAAACTCACTATTTGACACAAGATATCTTTTTGGGCATAAACTCCCGGGCTTTCCTTTTTCAACTAATGATAATTTTTCAATATCCTTAGTGTTACCTCTTAGGCTATTAAAAGGAACTCCCAAAGGAGATATGTTACTTAAGTATAAATTCTCTTCTTTTGCCTCAGCCAGCTCATTAAGCGTATAATCATCAACATTAGTAGCTTCAGGCACTAATAAAAATGGAGTTCCCCAGCCAACGGCATCAACTTCATATTCATCCATCAAGAATTGATGTTCTTCGGTTGTGCCAACTCCGCCTTGAGCTGTAATCTTAAATTTCATCTCCTCTTTTGGAATAGTGATGTTTTTTGAAGTAAGTGCTTTCATTAAAACTTCATTAGCTAAGCTACTTAGTTGTTGCCTGTTTTCTTTAAATTCAGCTAATATTGGTCCCAACAGCTGACCCTCAGTGGCAAATGCGTGACCACCACAGTTTAATCCTGATTCTATTCTGTATTCTGATACCCACAACCCTTTTTTGGCAAAAAATCTACCCTGTATTAAGGCTGACCTGTAGTCACTTACTTTAAGAATAATTTTCTTTTTAATTTGTCCGTTTTTATCAGGGTAAAAGTCGGGAAAGTTCTCCATGTAGCTATATAATCTAGGACTCATTCCTGCAGAAATTACGACGGATGAACTTAAATTGCTATTTGCAAATCCTCTTATTGCGGCATGGGCATCATTATATTCTATAGGTAGTTTTTCGCCTCTTTTGTAGTTGTCCTTATCAATTTTGGTCATTATATTCACATCAATACTTCCCATTGACAGGTTCTCTTTTAACCAATGTTTTATTTCATCAATATTGAAATATTTTTCAGTTAAGCTATTAAATTCTTGTTTTAATGATGATGTATCGGGGAGCATATGAAAATAGTCCTTTATGCTTTGCCCTTTTTCGATGGTAGCATTCTTCAGCTCTTCAAACTTTTTTTCTGCCTGACTATTTATCAGATTTAAATAAGATGTAATTCTCTTCGCTCTGAAATCATCAATTTTTTCATTTATCTCATTGTATTGGAGTTCAAATTTCTCGCTGTACATTTTTCTTAACTTTTCAAGAAGTTTGTCATCAACTAATGAAATTACAGAATCTATTCCAAATTGAGAAACTTTTAAGGGAGTATCAATGGTAAATCCAATTCCCATTACGGGAATATGAAATGAATGTGTTTTGCTCATATTTCTATAATTATGAACTAAACATCAAGTTATCAGCTATTTATCGTAAAGATATAATTGCCAATAAAACAAGATGTATTAATTCTTCTCTATTGTTTCTAATAGTTCTTGACAAAGATAAGGGAATACTAACTAATAGATGTTAAAACACCTTAATTTAACAGAGGTTTAAGATTCTCAGAAATATTATAAGTCTTGGATATATTTGACTTAACAAAAGTGTAATAGTAGTGTTAATGATAAAACACTAAAAAGGAGTATAGCTACCGGTATAACACTCTATTCCTGATTTGCTAAATGTGCTTGCAATTTGCTCCATTTCAACAATTGATGGGGTAATGTTTATATCCATAGGATAACTACGACCTAATAATGGATATTTCTCCCTTCCGAGGTGGTGCAGTGGAAGTAAATTAACTTCTGTTATGTTGTTTTTTTTGAAGAAGTGAATATAACTTTCCAGAATTTCGTTAGTATTGTTAAAACCCGGTATTACCGGAATTCTAATAATTAGTCTTCCTTTAAATTCTTTTGATAACCGTGTTGCATTGACCATAATTAGTTCATTTCCTGTACCGGTTGCATCCTTATGCTTCAGCTTATCAGGATTTTTTAAATCGATGAAAATCCAATCCAGATATGGCATTACCCTCTCAAAGTAACTCCACGGAATATTGCCGCAAGTTTCAATAGCTGTATGGATGTATGAATCGTAACACCTTTTGAGTAGTTCTTCCACGAAATCGATTTGTAGTAATGGTTCACCTCCCGATAAAGTTATACCACCATCCTGTCCCCAAAACTGCCTGTCGCGAACTATGATTTTCATAAGCTCTTCAACGCTCATTTCTTTTGCGCTTATACTTAATGCTTTGGTATAACAATTTTTTATACAGGCATAATCATTGCAGTCTTTACAAAAATTGCGATTAATCAAAAGCTGGTTGTTGTTTATTTCAATGGCATCAAACGAACAATCTGTTACACAGTTACCATCTAACCGGCATTTTTCGCTATTGTACAATAAAACAGGACTATTGCTAATTCCTTCGGGGTTAGAACACCAATTACAATTAAGCGTACATCCCTGCATAAAAACAAGAGTACGACAGCCTGGACCATCATGAACGCTTAGTCCTTGTATATCAAAAATATATGCTTTTAAATCCACTTTAGCTCCACTGAAAATCGGTACATGTTAAAGCGTTCATTCGCGGATAGGCATCATATTTTTGCATACAAGTTCCCATATTGTCAGTTGTTAATTTAAAATGAGAACAATTGGCACACATTTTAGCTTTTTCGAAGTGCTCGCATGCTTCATCATCAGCGGTGATATTGGTTTTATCCCTTTTGCAGAGCCCTTTGAAAGCATCTATGGTAAGATAATATTTACAATCGTAATGTTTCATTTGTAATTGACTATTGATAATTGATTAATGATTATTTGATATTGATTATTGAAAATTGATTAATGACTAATAACTAATAATTAATAACTATATCTCCTCATACTCTGTTCTTGCGATTACTTCATCCTGTATTTGTTTACCAAGTTCAACCCAATATTGCGTAAAACCGGCTACTCTCACCATAAGTCCACGGTATTTATCCGGATTATTTTGTGCATCCTTTAGCATTCGTGAATCAACAATATTAAACTGTGCATGAAATGCACCTTTTCTAAGGTATGCCTTAATCATCTCAAGGAATTTTTTTGAACCCTCACGGCCTTTAACAACAGAAGGATGGATTTTCATATTCAATTGCGAATTCTGCGAAAGCGAATGATTGTAACATGTAGCAGAATTAAATAGGGCATAAGGCCCATTTTTATCTGTTCCGGGATAAGCAGAAACAGAACCATCAGAAAATGTTGTTCCGCTCAAACGGCCATCTGGTGTTGCCAGAGTTACTGCACCCAATGGTGCGTGAGTTGAAACGGAAATCTGACAAGGGTAAAGAGGCTCGTCGTATAGTGATTTATAATTCGAACACATCTGTGCAAACCATATCTGCCATTCGCGAAAAATATTATCAACATACTTATCATCGTTGCCATATTTTGGTGCATCAAGGCATTGGGTATGAATCTTCAGCCAATTTTCATATTTTTCAGTTTGTTTTTGTTCAATAAGGCTAAATGATCCAGTTTCCTGAGCTGTGAAATATCCGAAATTAGCATCTATTGCATCCTTAAGTTTTTTAATGGAGAAATTTTTCTCTTCATAAACATTCTTTTTAAGTGACGCTAATGAATTGGCAAGCGTAACACCACCGGAGACTTCCACATTAAAAGTTCGATTATATCGACAGCCTTTGTGACTTATATCCTTCCCTGTTTCAAGGCAATCGGGTTTCAACATGCTATTTACTATTGATGGTGAAATTTTACCCCATAGATCGTGTTGTATATTGTTTGTAAGTGTTAACACTTCTACAGTAAGGCTGAAATACTCTTTAAATGTTTCCCAAAGTTCTTCATAAGTTTCTAGCTTTTTACCGTGGGCGGGATAAACTCGTCTTCCTGTTCGGTGATCCAGCCCATCATACAGTACAGCCTCCAGAACTTTTGGTACTGAGATAAAATGCACGCCTACACTTGTGGCGGGGGCAGAACCTCCTGGTATATGGTGAGTTTCTCCATTAAACTCAAGTGGCATCCAGCTTCCGGCAGATGTTTCTAAACATCCGCCTATTGCCCAGGCTCTAGCTTCCTCGAGTTCTATGCCCTCATGCTTAAAATTCTCAAGAATAAATTCCATTGCAACCCTATTGTTAACCCATGCCGGATAACCAGTTCCTACTTTTGTTGTTTCTACTCCTTTAAGCAAAAAGTCTTCTGGTAGTTTTTCATCAAAAAGTAATGTTAATGTTGGTTGTGGTGTGTCACATGTTTGTGACGATTCCATTATCAGTATTTCAAGATCGTTGGCAGCACTTTCCCCATCTTTTGTGAGACCTCCCAAACAAAGGTTATTAAAAGTATTGCCACTTAGTACACCACCCACAACACCCATTGACGCAAAGCAATCAATTTCGGTAAACTTCATGCGCATGGCTTCAAGAAGTTCAAGTGTTTGCTCCTTATTAATTTTTCCTTCGTCCATATCTTTTTTCCAGTATGGATACAGAACTTGCCCCAATCTTCCCGGCGAAAGACCCGAGATTGCATCTTCATTTAGTACTGCAATATGAAAAGTCCAAACCATCTGCATAGCGTCACGGAAATCACGTGGAGGGTTTTCAGCCAGCCATTGGAGGCGCTCAGCAATATCTAGATATTCGTTTAGCTGGTCATTATCTTGCTCAAGGCTTGCCATAAATTTAGCTTCTTCAGCATAGTTACGAATCCATTTTTGGATTCCCAACATTACCGTTTCCACAGATTTATAGAAATATATTCTGTCCATATCCGGGAAACCGGCAGAACCATTAAGCTTTTCATTACAAATTTCAATTATGCCTTTTATTCCATATTGAAGAGGGTAGTAATAATTCATTACTTCGCGGCCCTGTGGCAGTGTATAACCCGAGTCGAACATACAAATAACGGCTCGCATAATTTCTTCCTTAGTGTTATAGCCCGGAACCATCTTCTCGTATTTATGGCCAACATCATCAACAGATTTGTTATGCCATTTTTTAGCTATATTCAGAAGCATGGGCATTTCCTCTTTACGCATGCCAAACTTACCGGCAATGGACATTACATTACCAATACTTTTGGTAACATTTCCACCACCCTGACCCATGGTGGTAACCTCATCAGAACTAACTTTACCTGCTTCAAGTGCCTCTTTATACATTTCGTCTTCCTTTGCCAGAAAAAACGCTTCAGATAACCAAGGCATTGGGTATGACCCCCTTAAGTAATTTGCCTTTCCCATAACCAGTAATTCTCCCGGGAAAATAGATGGTGTAAGGTGCTCAAAACCTGCTCTTAGAGCTTCTGCTCGTCTAACTATGGGCACCTCGCCTTCAAGGCCTTCCCATTTGCGAGTGTACCAATATGGAAATTCAACAGAAGCTGATGACTTTGTATCGAAATATCTATTTCTTATTTTTTCAACTCGTGGTGTAGGTTTCTTATTTATTTCTCTTGAAAGAACATTTCCTTTGGGGGCTTGTCCATAATAGTTTGTGGCAGAACATTGGAGAAATTCAACAGGTTGAGGCATTGCTTAAAAGTTTATTAATATTAGATCGAGCTTTTAGAAGGCTAAAAGTATAAAAAATATTAAAACTATAGATTATAAATTAACTATAAAACGATTATTATGTTGATTTACTAATTTCCATATCATTATCGATAGATCGTAAATGCAAATCCATTTGAGGGAATGGTATTGATATACCTTCTTGCTGTGATATATCATGAATTTCAAACATTACTTCACTTCGGATACGAACTCATTAACTGGAGTTTGAAGTTCAGAAAAGCATCCTGAAATCAATAGAGTTTTTTCCCAAGGCATTAAAAAAAACTATTGGTTCAGTGTCAGCAATAATAATAATTTTTTCCTTAGTCAAAATTGTTAGCTCATACATATTTTCTATTTTTGCCCATCATTTTTAATGCCAACTATATGAATTATTTAATTCCCAAAACCAAATACCAATTAATATCGGTTGCAACCGGAAAAATATTCGAGGATGCAGGATGGGTACTTGAGGCTCCGGGAGAATCTCACCCGGGATTAGTTCGAGCAATTTATGAAAAGAAACAATTGGAACTTAAAGATGACTCATTTGGTAACTACAAATTTGCTGATTGGTTGCCAATACATAAAACTCTAAAGGGTTCCTTTGCACCAGTTACATTTAAAAGTGAAGGGCTTGCTACTAGGTTGGAGCTTTCTAATTTATATATTACTTTTAGTGGTTATTGGCCTGAGCGTGGTATTAAAATGAGAACCTGTTCTTTTAAAGAAACCGAATCATATTCTGTTTGTGCCCGTTTAGATAGTAATGAAAAGAAAATACTAGTGGTAGCTTCGGCAGGAAATACAGCTCGTGCTTTTGCACAGGTTTGTTCCGATAATAATATCCCTTTGCTGCTATGCGTACCTGAAGACAACCTTGATGCACTTTGGTTTGATGCCCCTCTTAACGATTGTGTAAAGCTAATATCCAGTAAAACCGGTGGTGATTATTTTGATGCAATTCACCTTTCAAACATTGCAGCCGAATTAGACATGTATATAGCAGAAGGAGGCGCAAAGAATGTAGCAAGGCGTGATGGAATGGGTACAACTATGCTTTCTGCTACAACCACGATTGGTGAAATCCCCGAATACTATTTTCAGGCAGTTGGAAGCGGAACAGGTGCCATTGCTGCATGGGAAGCAAATTTGAGGCTAATTGAAGACGGCCGTTTTGGAAATCGTAAGACAAAACTCATGGTTTCACAAAATATCCCCTTCCATCCCATACATGATGCATGGAAAGCAGATTCAAGAGCATTATTACCTTTTGATGATGGAGAGGCTCGAAAACAGGTTGAAATTATTGACGCTAAAGTACTCTCAAACAGAAAACCACCATATTCGCTGGCAGGAGGATTGTATGATGCTTTGAAAGATGCTGGAGGTGATGTTCTCCTGGCTACAAATGAAGAAGCCAAAATTGCCGGTGATATGTTTTTAGAAACAGAAGGTATTGACATTCATCCGGCTGCAGCCATCGCAACAGCAACATTAATAAATGCTGTTAAAAATAATGTGGTTAGTAGGGACAGTATTATTATGCTTAACATTACAGGTGGAGGTGAAAATAGATTTAAGGAAGACAACGTATTACACTATTTGAAACCCATCCTTTATTTTGATGTTGATCCGGATGAGAATGATGTTAAAGAAGAGTTGAGCAAATTAAGTTGGTAGTTTAGTCTGCTTCTCCTTAAACAATTCCAACCATTGATCAGCCATTGCAAGAGGAAGTAGCATCGACCTGATAGGGTGTGCAAAAATTTCTTTTGAAGTAGGTAATAATGATATCATAGTAGGCAGTGAACTAAATGCCAATCCTATTGCCTGATAATATTGCCCAAACCCTACTTTCATTAAAAAACTTCTTACTTTTTTGTTTCTTAACTCCACGCTCATTGATGTAAACGCTACAACTATAAATAATGCTCTCAGCATCATTTCGCTGCCCTTGTAAAAACCCTCCATATTAAACCAGCTAGAGTTATTATCCGTTTTCCAGAATAAAGCCGATAGCAAAACAATAACAACAAGCTGTGACCAAAATATTGGCTTTCGTAATCGGCGTAAAGCATATCTGTATTTGATTCCAAATATTAGTATATAAATTATAATGGTTGATAGACCAAAAATCAAATCTTCAAAATTTAGTAAAAACAATCCAAGAGGTATCGCTATTAAGTGAATAATTAGTAATGTTATTGACGTGGTTTGGTTTTCTTTAATTTCAAAAAAGTCATCTTTTCTATTCAGTCTTTTACTGGGAATAATACTTTCAGATGAAGATGCCATAGCTATTGCTTTTTTGCCGACATAATAACCTATTATTGCTGCTGCTGTACCAAGTATTACATAGGCAAATAGTAATATACCAAGAACATCTGTTGGAGCAGTTTCACCTATTTTTATCTGTTTTAAGGCAAAATTTATAATATTTAAATATACTTTAATCAAATCGAATCCATAAAGAATCAGCAGACTTACTATTTTATGAAATAGTGCACTTGATACACTTAATATTCCTGCAATTATATATCCAAAGAGATTATTTCCTATAATTAAAATAACTAATTCAATTAGTATTGCTTCAAGCATGATCCCCGTCATAGGGCCAATAATAATAGCTGATGGGGATACTGATTTCATGATTGCAGTTATCAAACCAGCCCTAATTATAAGCCCCTTTTGAGGCCATAATTGATAATAACCTAACAGCAAAACGGTACCAGCAAAAGCAAGTGTTGTACCTGCCATTGGCAAGCGTGTATTATGCAAAAAGCTGCCTATAATTATTTCTAATGATGCCCATAGTCCACCAATAACAGCTGCTTTAAGCCATATATCATTATTTTTTATGCTGTTTTGTTTCTTGTATTCTAACATAAAAGCAGGTCGTCGGGCGTGTTAAGGTTTATGAAAAGTTTATTTGAAAAACCATAAATAGAGTCTACATTTATTTTCTTAAACTTTACTTTATTTAAAAAGTTCATCAACTTATAGTCTTTCTTTTTTATTGATATTTCAAGTAGGTTAACAATATCAGATGAATAATAAGCAGCTAGTGGTTCGATTAATGAATTGCTGTGTTCGGGAACAACAATTTCATAATTGTCCGAATTATCCAATATAAACTCTAACAATGGAGTATTTAAAAATGGTGTATCGCATGAAATAATAAGGTTATGTTTGGTTACCGATTTCTTCAAACTACTATATATCCCTCCAATGGGGCCAATGCCTTCGTACTTGTCAATAGTAACCTGATAACCAAACTTTTGATAATCTTCAATATTATTACTACTAATTAATATTGTGCCACACAATGGTAATAAGGCATCAATAGCATATGAAATGAGAGGCTTTCCCTTGAATTCACACAAACCTTTATCCTTTCCCATCCGGTTACTTTCTCCTCCTGCAAGTATAATACCGGTTACTTCATGCTTATTCATATGGCTTTGCTACTATACAATTGGAAATTATTTATGTTTGGTATCCTCTATTAATTATAAAATGTATGAATATTTAAATGTTTTTCAATTCTTGAGCCTGTAACTATAAAGAATTTGCAAATATATAAGGTTAATAACCATAAAATTATATAACTATTTTTGCATTTAAGCATTCACTCATTTAATCATTTCTTACTTCTATAATAAAACTATTAGCAAAACTAACAATGAAAGTATAACCCAGGTATATCTGAATTTATCGCGGTTGACGATAAGTAATATCATCCATTAACGACTGGACCTTGTATTTCATTTCTGTAAGTTCAAGTGCAACTAAATTGCCATAACCTGCCTTGCCAGTATAATAAACTCCATTATCAAGATCAATAAATTTATAATCCGGACTGGTTAATGAGAGTTCTATAAATTCAAGATTTACAGGAACATGACCGTGAATTACCTTCTTGTTATTGATTTTTTCAATATCAACTTGAAAGTCTCTTATCCATATCATTGCACGTTTATCTTTAAATGGATCATCCTCCTTAAAATTAAGCCCGGCATGAACTATAATAAAATCATCAACTTGAGTGTAATAATCCAAATTTCTCATCCATTCGATATATTTCTTAGGAATTTCTTTGGGCCATTCAATATTAAAACTATCCAGAGCTTGTATTCCACCATATAATTCCCATTCTTGCTGAATCCTGGTTTTCCTTCTAAATCCCAAAAATCCTTTGTTTTTAACATCTTCATCATATGCTCTAACACAATAATCTTCATGGTTTCCCATTAATGCAGTAATATTAAAATCGTTTTTCTGCATATCCATAATATAATCTATAACACCTTGGCTATCTGGGCCACGATCAATGTAATCACCCAAAAAAATCAAATGATCATTTTTGTTAGGTTTAATTTGTGTTTCGATTAGGGTTTTTAATGTTAAAACACAGCCGTGTATGTCGGGGATAACCCACTTTTTTATCATTTAGAAGATGTATTTAGTACCAATTAAAACTATAAATCGTAATCCTAATAAAACAACCTCACTGTCATCCTGAGCAAAGCGAAGGATCTCTAATTAACAGTATGAGATTCTTCGCTTTGCTCAGAATGACAATACCTTCAAAACCTTGTTAAACTTTTAACCACTGTTGTTACTTACCTTTAGCCTGATTAGCAACCTGCTCCATGAGTTTTTTCACTTCTTCTGGATCACCAAGAAAGTAATCTTTTACGAAATTAAGGTCATCATCAAACTCAAAAACATAAGGGACACCTGTTGGTATATTAAATTTTAAAATTTCTTCACGGCTCATGTTTTTAATATGCATAACTAAAGCTCTTAAACTATTACCATGTGCTGTAATTAGCAAGTCATCACTCTCAAGCAAAATAGGTTTTATTTCTGTTTCCCAATATGGAATTAGCCTTTCAATAACTTCTTTTAATGATTCAGTCATTGGAAGTTCCTGGGCGGTTAACTCAGCATATCTAGCTTCAAACTTAGGGTTTCTTTCATCATCAGCGGCTAATGGTGATGGTGGTATATCAAAACTCCTTCTCCATAACAGAACTTGCTCCGGACCGTATTTTTCGGCAGTTTCAATCTTATTTAAACCCTGTAACATTCCATAATGTTTCTCGTTAAGCCTCCAGCTTTTTTTTTCTTCAATCCACATCAAATCCATTTCTTCTAATAGTAACCAAAGTGTTTTTATTGCTCGTGTTAAGTATGATGTGAAGGCTACCTTAAAGTGATAACCCTCTTCTTTTAATATCTTTCCTGATTTTATAGCTTCAGCGACTCCTTTTTCTGATAGGCCTACATCTTTCCATCCTGTAAATCTATTTTCCTTGTTCCAAAGGCTTTGTCCGTGACGCACTAGTACTAATCGTTTCATTTATTTTTGAATAAGTGATGAATATTATTTTCAACAAAACTAACAAAATGTTGTCTATTATTCAATCACATTATTAATTTTGTTAATTGATGTTTATTAGTTCGCCCGTTATATTAAAAAGATTGTTTCCTGATTTGATTTGGGAAAGAAAAACGAATGAAAAAGTTATTTATCTAACTTTTGATGATGGCCCTCACCCTGATATCACTCCTCAAGTGTTAGAAATTTTAGATGAATATGATTCTAAAGCTACTTTTTTTTGTGTTGGAGAAAATGTGTCAAAATTTCCTGATACTTTTAAATCAATAATTAATAATGGTCATAGGGTTGGTAATCATAGCTATAACCATATTAGTGGTTGGAAGTCTTCAAATGCTGTTTATTTTGAAAACATTGAAAAAGCCGGAGAAATTATTGATTCGGAGCTGTTCAGGCCTCCATATGGCAGAATAGCTCCTTCTCAAATTAAGCTTCTTAAAAAGAAATACTCGATAGTAATGTGGTCAGTTCTTACTTATGATTTTGACAAAAAAGTAAGCAAGGAACAATGTCTAAGAAATTCAATTGTAAAGACCAAACCCGGTTCTATTGTCGTTTTCCATGACAGTTTAAAATCGGAAGTAAATCTATTATATGCACTTCCATTGTTTTTAAAACATTTTACCGAGAAAGGATATAGTTTTAAAGTTTTATAGTCAGTATTTTATGTTTTATTGAATTTACGTTCATAATATTGACATGCTGGTAGACAGGCTACATTTAATCATCGTAATATTTTTAATTTGTAATTAATCTTCAAATTAGAATAAAAGGAAAACATTATAAAATATTATGCATGCATTGTATTTTATAATGTTTTTTTTACGAATTTTGTGTTTTCTAATTAATAGAATTAATAGAACTACTAAAATCTTAACATATGAAAATACTTGTTTTAATTAGTAATGTTCCTGACACCACTACCAAAATAAGGTTTGTCGGAGATAATACAGCTTTTGATGATGCTGGGGTTCAGTGGATTATTAACCCTTGGGATGAACTTGCTCTTACGCGCGCCATGGAAATTAAAGAGGCCGGAGGAGTTGAGAAAATAACAGTTGCGAATGTTGGTACAAAATCTACTGAGCCAACTCTTAGAAAAGCTCTTGCTGTAGGAGCAGATGACGCAATTAGAGTAGATGCTGAGGCAAAGGATGCTTATTTTGTTGCAAAACAATTAGCAGAGGTTGCTGGTGATTATGATATTATATTGGCTGGAATTGAAGCGTCTGACTATAATGGATCCGCTGTTGGGGGCATGTTAGCCGAAATACTGGATTATAATTCGGTGTCAGCTGTTTCTGGATTAAATATTGAAAATGGTGAATTAATTGTTAACCGTGAAATTGACGGTGGTGTACAGGTACTTAAAATTGGAACACCGGTTGTATGTGTTGTACAAAAGGGGATTGCCAAAGACCCAAGAATTCCAGCAATGAGAGGTATTATGATGGCTCGTAAAAAACCCTTAACTGTTGTTGAACCGGTAAGTGCTGAGGAAAGAACTTCATTTGAAAGTTTTGAATTACCTCCTCCAAAAGCTGCCTGTAAAATGGTTGATGAAGAAAATGCAAAAGAGCTGATTACATTGTTGCATGAAGAAGCTAAGGTCTTATAACTTACTCAATTAAAATACTAAAAAACATAAAAGATGTCAATATTAATATATACAGAGAACTGGGATGGCAAATTTAAGAAACTGAGCTTTGAATTAGTTTCATATGCCGCTGCTATTGCCAAAGAAGTGGGAACTACAGTTACTGCCATATCAATAGGTAAAGTATCAGAAGATGCATTAAAATCATTAGGTAACTATGGTGCTAACAAAATACTTAACCTGGCTGATGAAAAATATAATTCACTTGATAATAAAGCTGTTTCTTCCGCAGTTAGTTTAGCTGCAAAAGAGGAAGATGCAAAGGTTGTGCTTTTTGCGCAAACAAATCTTGGAAAAGCAATAGCACCAAGAGTATCAGTTAAATTAAATGCAGGGTTAGTTTCTGGAGTTACCGCATTGCCAGTAAGCTATGATCCATTTATTGTAAAGAAGAAAGTGTTTACGGGTAAAGCATTTGCAAATGTAAAATTTGACACTGATGTAAAAGTGATTACACTATCGCAAAATTCATATGAACTTGTTGAAACTGAAAATAACGTAGTTATTGAAGCATTTAATCCTGTAGTAGATGATAGTTATTTTACCACAACTGTGTTGGAGACTAATAAAGTTACCGGTAAAGTACTTTTAACAGATGCTGAGATAGTAGTGTCTGGGGGGCGTGGGTTAAAAAGCGGTGATAACTGGGGCGGTTTAGAAGAGATGGCAGATTTGCTTGGTGCTGGACTTGCTTGTTCAAGACCTGTTTCGGATGAAGGCTGGCGATCACATAACGAACATGTTGGACAAACAGGTAAAATTATATCCCCAAACTTATATTTTGCACTAGGAATTTCAGGTGCCATTCAACATTTAGGAGGTGTTAGTTCATCAAAAGTAATTGTTGCTGTAAATAAAGATGCTGAAGCACCGATTTTTGAAGCTGCAGATTATGGTATAATTGGAGATGTAAACAAGGTTATTCCACAATTTATTGAAGAAATAAAAGAAATGAAAGCTTAATTTTTTATTGTTCTATAATTATTTGAAAAAACCTGACTGCGATTATGGTCAGGTTTTTTTTTTGAGTAAATTTGACAACTCTAAAAATTTGTTCCATGATTAAAGTATATCACAACCCACGATGTAAAAAATCACGAGCTGGACTACAATACGTTCAAGAACACACTGATGATTTTGAGATTGTTGAATATTTGAAAAACCCGATTGATGTAGGTGAACTCAATAATCTTTTAATTAAGCTAAACAAAAAACCTAGTGATATTATTCGAACTCAGGAAGCTATCTATAAATCTAACTTTAAGGGAAAGAATTTTACAGATGAAGAATGGGTAAAGATTATGGTTGAGAACCCAAAACTTATCAAGCGCCCGATAGTTGTTAGAGATAATAAAGCAGTTTGGGGCGATCCGGCAGAAGAATTATCAGTTCTGTTTTAATTAGATTGATCTTGAAAAATATCGTAAAAATTTAAAAATAAAAGTGATAATTATTAGAGAATGTTAGTATGTGCAAATAAGTAAAATAACTTTTGATACTAATTTACACATTCAATCATTCAATCATTCAATCGTTTCAGCATTTAATCATTAATAATAAAACAATGAAATACAGAATTGAACACGACACAATGGGTAATGTAGAAGTTCCTGCAGATAAATATTGGGGAGCCCAAACTCAAAGGTCAAAAATGAATTTTGAGATTGGACCAGAAGGTTCGATGCCAAAAGAAATTATTTATGCATTTGCATATTTGAAAAAAGCTGCTGCACTAGCAAATACTGAACTCGGAGTTCTTTCAAAGGAAAAAGCTGAATTAATTGGAAAAACAGCCGATGAAATACTTGAAGGTAAACTCGAAGGTAATTTTCCGCTAGTAATTTGGCAAACAGGGTCAGGTACACAATCGAATATGAACATGAATGAAGTTATTGCAAACAGAGGTCATGTAATTAACGGCGGAACCCTTGATGATAAAGATAAATTTCTACACCCTAACGATGATGTTAACAAATCACAATCGTCAAACGACACCTTTCCAACAGCTATGCATATTGCTGCATATAAGGTAATTGCTGAAACTACTATTCCCGGTGTTGAAATGCTCAGAGATGCTTTGGCTGAAAAAGCTGAGGCGTTTAAAGATATTGTAAAAACCGGCCGCACTCACCTTATGGATGCTACACCACTTACTCTGGGTCAGGAATTTTCGGGTTACGTTACTCAGTTAAATTTTGGATTAAATGCTCTTTCTAATACTCTTCCTCATTTAACAGAACTTGCGCTTGGCGGAACTGCTGTTGGGACAGGATTGAATACTCCAAAGAATTATGATGTTCTTGTAGCATCGAAAATAGCTTCGTTAACAGGGTTTCCTTTTATAACAGCTCAAAATAAATTCGAAGCATTGTCTGCCCATGATGCAATAGTTGAGGTTTCGGGTGCCCTTAAGCAACTTGCTGTAAGCCTGATGCACATTGGAAATAACATTCGAGTGCTTGCATCTGGTCCACGATGCAGCATTGGCGAAATTCAATTACCAGCCAACGAGCCGGGATCTTCTATTATGCCAGGTAAAGTTAACCCCACACAAAACGAAGCACTTACTATGGTTTGCGCCCAGGTTATTGGTAATGATGTTGCAATATCAGTTGGTGGTATGCAGGGGCATTTTCAATTAAATGTGTTCAAACCTGTTATGATTTCAAATTTATTGCAATCGGCAAGGTTATTGGGTGATGCATGTGTATCATTTACTAAAAATGCTGCTGTAGGTATTGAACCAAATTATAGCATTGTTCAGGAGAAATTGGAAAACTCACTTATGCTCGTAACGGCTCTTAACACTCATATTGGCTATGAGAAGGCAGCTAAGATTGCAAAAAAAGCCCATGCTGAAGGAACTACTTTACGTGAGGCAACTCTTGCGCTTGATTATCTTACCGATGAGAAATTTACTGAATTGGTTGATCCGACAAAGATGATATAGACTACTTATATATTTTATCTAAAATCCATAAAGAGTCCCAAAGAAGATAACAGATTCTATCTTCTTTGGGATTTTGTTTGTAGTATTAATTATTTATTTCTCTATTATTGAAGCTTGCTTCCAAATTATACTTCATTCTATTTCTTGTATATTTGTAATGAATTATCGTTTCCCCTTGGATAATGCTTAAGCAATTTAAGCCTTATTTTGGTGATTAATTGGTATAACTAATATATAACAAAATAATAGTTTAACATATCGTGATAAATAAGTCAACTAATACAAATACTGAATGTTAGAAAAAATAATAGATTTTAGTATTAAAAATAAGTTAATAGTAATTCTATTTACATTAACTATTGCTGTATTTGGTATATATGCCATTATAAAGATTCCAATTGGGGCAGTCCCTGATATTACAAATAATCAGGTTCAGGTAATTACAACTTCTGGTAATCTTTCAACACAGGAAATTGAGCAATTTATTACTACACCAATTGAATTGGAAATGGCTAATTTACCAGGTGTTCTGGAAATACGATCAGTTTCAAAATTTGGTTTATCTGTTGTAACAATTGTATTTGAAGATAACATCGGTACTTATTTACCTCGACAGTTGATTGCTGAAAAAATAAAAACAGCTTCTGCAAATATACCCGAAGGATTTGGAACGCCTGAAATGGGGCCTATTACAACAGGCTTAGGAGAAATATACCAATATATTATAGATGTAAAGCCTGGTTATGAAGATAGATATTCATCGATGGAGTTGCGAACAATACAGGACTGGATTGTAAAACGGCAACTGTCAGGAATTAATGGTGTTGTTGAGGTAAATAGCTGGGGTGGTCATCTTAAACAATACGAAGTAGCAATTGATCCTTTACGGATGCGTAGTTTGGGTATTACTTTGAAGGAAGTTTTTGATGCTCTTGAAGCAAATAATAGCATTTCTGGTGGATCATATATCGAGAAAACAAATCAAAGTTATTTTATTCGTGGCGATGGATTAGTGAAATCACTAAACGATATTGAAAATATTGTTGTAAAAAATAATAGTGGAATTCCAATATTGATATCTAATGTAGCTACTGTACATTTTGGGTACGCTAACAGGTTTGGTGCTATTACCGCTAATGGACAAGGAGAGAAAGTACTGGGGCAAATAATGATGCTTAAGGATGCAAACTCAAAATTAGTTATTAAAGAGGTAAAAAAACGTGTTGCTGAAGTTCAGAAAAACTTACCCGAAGGTATTTTTATTAATCCAATTCTTGAACGTAGCGAATTAATATCAAAAACCTCTTTCACTGTAGTTGAAAACTTGTTACTAGGATGTATTATTGTAATACTAATAGTTTTTCTGTTGTTAGGAAATGTTAGGTCGGCACTTGTAATTGCATCCATGATACCATTGGCTTTGCTATTCACATTGGGCATGATGTATGTTTTCGGTATCGATGCAAACCTTATGAGCCTGGGTGCTTTAGACTTTGGAATTATTATAGATGGTGCCGTAATTATTGTTGAGTATATTGCCATACGTATTACACTTAAGAAAGTTGAACTAGATGGTGAGGTTGGAGAGAAACGACAGTTCTTAATTGATAAGATTACTTTTAAAGGAGCTTCCAAAATGATGAATTCGGCAGTTTTCGGACAAGTTATTATCTTGATCGTCTTCATTCCTATTTTGTCTCTTCAAGGTGTTGAAGGAAAAATGTTTCATCCCATGGCATTGTCGTTTAGCTTTGCTATTATTGGCGCTATGATACTTGGGTTGACCTGGCTTCCGGTTGCTGCTTCTTTGTTTTTGAAGCCAGAGTTGAAACGTAAAAATGGTATTTCCGAATGGATAATGAATCTTGCTTACCGTTCTTATGCACCTGTAATTAAATGGGCATGCTGTAATAAAGGCTGGGTACTTGGTGCGGCTTTGGTGTCATTACTTTTAACAGGGTATGTTTTTTCAAAAATGGGTGGGGAATTTGTGCCTACTTTAGATGAGGGTGATTTTGTAATTCAGCCTGTTCTCAAAACAGGAACTTCTTTATCGAAGACTATTGAGATGTCCACAAAAATGGAGCAAATTCTCATTGAAAATTTCCCGGAAGTAGATCAAATTGTAAGCCGAATAGGGGCAGCAGAAGTTCCTACCGATCCAATGTCGATGGAAGAAATAGATGTAATAATAAAATTGAAACCCAAAGATGAGTGGGTTAATGCAAAATCAAAGGAAGAACTTGCTGATAAATTTAAAGAAGCTTTGTCAGTGCTTCCAGGTGTTGAGTACGAATTTACACAGCCTATCGAGATGAGGTTTAATGAATTAATTACTGGGGTGAGGGCTGATATTGCAATTAAAATATTTGGAGAGGATTTGGAATATCTGGATAGTAAGGCCAATGAAATAAAGAATCTTATTGAAGATGTCCCCGGAGCAGCTGATATCATACTTGAAAAAACAGCTGGGCTTCCACAAATGAATGTTAAGTATAATAGAAGCAAAATTGCTTATTATGGGTTGGACATCCAAACCTTAAATAGATATTTGGCAATGGCATTTGGTGGTGAAACTACCGGAAGTGTATTTGAAAAAGAGAAGCGTTTTGATTTAGTAGTTCGTCTGCAAAAACAAAATCGATTAGACATTGATAATATTCAACAACTTCAGGTTCCTTTGTCAAACGGGCAGCAAATTCCATTGAATGAAGTAGCAGAAATTGTTTTTACTGAAGGGCCTGCAAAAATCTCCCGTGAAAATACTCATCGCCGGGTAGTAGTTAGTGTAAATGTTAGAAACCGTGATTTACAATCAGTTGTTGAGGATATTAGGGCGAAAGTTGAAAAAAATATTTCATTGGAACCCGGTAATTACATTTCATACGGAGGTCAGTTTGAAAACTTAAAAAATGCTACAGACCGTTTAATGTTTGCCGTACCATTTGCTTTAATATTAATTTTTCTTTTCCTACACTTTGCATTTAAATCACTAAAGGATGCTATAATGATTTTTACGGCTGTTCCTTTATCTACTGTAGGCGGTGTTTTCTTTCTTTGGATGCGTGGAATGCCATTCAGTGTATCAGCTGGCATTGGTTTTATTGCTTTGTTTGGAATTGCTGTACTAAATGGCATAGTACTAATTGAACATTTAAAAGACTTGAAAGAAAACGGCATGACTAATATGAGAGAACTTATATTTAAAGGAACTAAGGATCGCTTACGTCCGGTGATGCTTACAGCTGCAGCTGCTGCCATGGGGTTTTTACCAATGGCAATTTCTACGGGGGCAGGAGCTGAAGTGCAACGTCCGCTTGCTACAGTTGTAATTGGAGGATTGATAACATCTACAATGCTTACTATGATTGCCCTGCCTTTATTATTCGAGATATTTAATAATGTTACTGGAATTCAGCTTTGGCCATTGAGATTTAAAAGATCGAAAGCATTAACAATTAGTTTAATTTTTGTTCTTGTCGGATCTGTATCTTTTGCACAAACTAAAGAAATGACTCTGGATATTGCTGTTGAAACAGCTTTGCAAAATAATAAAGAACTCAAAGCCTATGCTTTGAAAGTAGAAGAAAGTGAAGCTCTTAAACATAACGGATTCTCTATTGACAAAACATTGGTCTACTACGAATTCGACCAAAATAATATTGCCGATAATGGTTACCCATTGAATGTATTTGGGATAGAACAAAATTTCAACTTCCCCACGGTGTATATGGCTCAGGGTAAGTTAAACAAAACCAATATTTCAATTGCTGAAGCTGAGTTTGCCCGTAAGAAAATATTGCTTACTAAAGATGTATCACAAGCATATTATGAAATCCAATATCTGTTGAATAAGAACAGTATTTATCATATAATCGACAGTTTGTATGGTAACTTCTACCGTAGTACAGAATTACGATATCAAGAAGGTGATATAAGCAATCTCGACTTGCTAAATGCAAAAGCTAAGCAGCAACAATTACGAATTTCTGTAAATAAACTAAAATATGACCTTGAAATTGCATATAGAAAATTACAAGCATTTATGCAATATGATAGTACCTTTATAGTACCTCGTCAAGAGTTGGCTTTAGTATCTGTTAATGAGGTTAATATTGAATCGGGGGCTGGTGCTCAAATCATGAAAATGCAAACTGAATATCAAAATGCCAGGCTAAAACTGGAGCGTAATCGACTGATGCCCGACCTTTCTTTAGGATATTTTGTAGGCTCTAATCAATATGCTGGGTCAAAAAATTATCAGGGAGTTCAATTTGGTTTAGGATTGCCATTATTTTTTGGAGAGCAGAAATCTATTATCAAAGCAAATAAAGTTGCTATCAGCATAAGAGAAAATTTGCAGGAACATTATTTATCCACCATCAAAGCAAAACACAATGAACTAAAAAGTAAGCTATTGAAATATCAGGAATCACTTGTTTTTTATAATACCTCAGGGAAACAATTAAGCGAAGAACTTATACGGTCATCGCAAAAAAGTTATCAGTTAGGGGAAATAGATTTCTTTGAGTTTGCTATGAGTATCGAAAATGCATTAACTCTTAATTTAGATTACATAGATAACCTGGCAAAATATAATCAGATTGCCCTTGAAATTAATTACTTAACAAAATAAAAAATAGATGAAACTATATAATACTATAAAGACAATGATGGTGCTAATGGTTTTCATGTCAATTGGTTGTACAAATACTTCAAGTACCACAGAGGTTGCCATAACTGAACCAGATCACCTTATTTCAATTACGCAAAAACAATTTGAAGCCTATAGTATGAAAATTGGTGAAGTAACTTCACAGATTTTTGATGAGGAAGTAATATGCAATGGATATATTACTTCACCAACGAACGGAATGGCACAAATCAGTACACATATTTCTGGAATAGTTGAAACTATAAATTGTACTTTGGGTGATTACGTTAAAGAAGGACAAGTGCTTTCAACACTTTCCAGTAATAAACTTATTATACTTCAACAAAATTTTATTGAAACTTCGATTACGTTAAGTAGATTAAAATCAGAATATGAAAGAAGTAAGACTCTGTTAAAGGAAAATATTGGATCGAAAAAAGAGCTTATTGCTATCGAAAGCGAGTATAAAGCATTGGCAGCAAAATACAACTCATTAAAATTGCAATTGAAACTCCTTACACTAAATGTAAGCATAATTGAGGGGGGTGAATTTTATTCTGTATTTCCTATAACTGCCCCCATCGATGGTTATATCACAAACATTAATATCGTAATTGGACAAACTGTTGATCTACAAAAAAACTTAATCGAAATTGTTGATGTTAATAAACTTCAATTACAACTCTCAGTATTTGAAAGCGATGTAAAATATTTAAAAGTTGGACAAAATGTGGTTTTTATTTCTCCAGGTAATATTATTGATGAGCATAAAGCTATATTAGCTTCAATAGGGAAAACAGTAAATATGGAGTTGATGACAATTGTTTGCACTGCAAAAATTTTAGATGAAGACATGGGTAATTTTATAAATAATTCATTTGTTAAAGCAAGTATAATTGTTAGTCAGAAGGAAGTGCAAGCTATACCAAATGATGCCATTGTGAAATCGGGTGATGATTATTATGTTTTTATAGTAGAAAAAATGGATGGGCAAATATATTATCTTCAGAAAGTAAAAGTGGATATTGGTATTAGATCAAAGTATTTCACTGAAATTATTGATGGTGGTGATTTAACAAAAGTTTTAATAAGTGGTGTTTATAATTTATAATCGAGCTGAAATACTTGAAGTGTAAATAGTTTGAAACATCAAGATTTTAGGAAAATGGAAAAACCAATAATTGTGCAGAAGCATTCCTTAAAATTAGAAATGGAGACAGGTACATATATGTGGTGCTCCTGCGGGAGAAGTGAAAAACAACCCTTTTGTGATGGATCACATAGGGGAACTCATTTCAAACCCGAGAAAGTTGTAATTACTATTTGGATGGTATTTATTTCGTTGATTGACAATGTAATAAAACCAATGGTTATGGGGCGAAAAGCTCCTGCACCTACACTTGTAATTTTTTTGGGAGCAATTGGTGGGTTTATGTTAAATGGAATAATTGGATTATTTATTGGAGCGGTAATTCTTTCATTGGGATATAATATCTTTCATTGGTGGTTGCATATGAATGATGTAACAGAATAACGAAATTACAATGTTTATTCGTAACTAATAAATGAGAAATATTTGGTTTGCAAGTTTTTGTTTTGATACAAATAGTCTAGGAAATTAGTAAAAAGTTCTTGCCTTCAATAAAACCTCTTTGAGGTAAAAATTCTCGTATTTCTTCTCTGGCTTCAACCTGCTTTATGTAGGTAAGTACAAATATTTCTTCGGGTGAAGGAATATCCTGATAGTAGTGAACTTCATGGTCAAGCTGTCTTCCTCTTTTTGTATCAATATAGCAGCAAATTTCAATGCCGTACGATTCTAATAATTTTGCTCTTCTACGAGAGATTTTACTTGCTCCCCACACAGCAACTTTTGGGTGAAACGGATTATGTTTCTCAAGCCATCTAGCAAGATATTTGGTTTTGGTTTTGTAAAATGAGTTGTCGCTATATATTACATCAGTTCGTGTGAGTCTTTCATCAGAATCATGCCAGTTAAGCAGTATTTTGTTTATCTTGCTGATTTTAACTCCTTTATCTAGCCACCTCAACCACATTTCATAATCTTCCGGAAAATTGCCTGACAAATACATACCATATTTCTGTGCAACTTCACGTCGCCACATAGTAGTAGGGTTAACAATTGGAAGTTCAATAAACCTGTTATTTAATATTTCTTTATATGATGTTATTGAATTACTCCATTCAACAAAACGTTCCATTCCTACTGTAAATTCAGAATGACCCACATGTTTAGCTAAGCTTGCTACAACCCCATATTCGGGATTTATTTCAAGAAATTCGTATTGCATCTTTAACCTTTCCGGATGAGACCAGTCATCAGCATCCATACGGGCAATATACTCTCCTTTGCTTGCTTCCCATCCTGCATTGGATGCAAACATTACACCTTGCTTCTTTTCGTGGATTAGCTTAAACCGATTGTCCGAATCAACAAACTTTATTGCAATATTTTTACTATTATCAGTTGAATTATTGTTGATTAAAATACATTCAAAATCAGTAAAACTTTGTGATAAAATGCTTTGGATGGATCTTTCAAGAGTTTTTTCTGCATTGAAAAAAGGTAGGATAACTGATATTTTGGAATGCTTAATTATCGGCATCTAACACATCTTCTGGAATAGTTTTTAAATTTTTCATCCTAAAAATAAATGCCCGCTTTGCAACTTTGCCGTTTCTGTATATCTGAATTGTATCTGCTGGAACAACATCTTCAAAATAAGTATAAAAAATACTATCTGGTCTGTGATATTCTCTGCTGTCGGTTATATAATAAGCATCCATGCCAATGGTAAACCCGCCTTGAACATTGTTAATCCACGCGTATTTGTGAATATTCACGAGTTGACCAATTCCAAAACTTGCCAATCCTGCCGGAGATGCTGCGTAATAATCATAATTAGCCAGAGGAAACCAGTTGGCACCAACAAGAATCGTATTTTCAGACATTATTCCTTGTTCAATATCGTTCTTAACAATTTGCCCGAAAGCTTCACCTGTTTGTTTGTAACCATAGAGGTCGAGAGAAAAATCATTTTTGCCAATGCGATTATATTCAGTTGTGCTGTCTATTTTAAATAATCCTAATTTAATTTGAGCTAATCCCAAAACAATTGTTAATAAAAGAAATATTATAGATGAAGCAACTACAACAGGTAAACCAGTTTTATTTTTTGAGCGCCGTTGCGACAAATAAACTGCGGCTAATAGAATCATGGTAGTATAGCCTGGGGCAGTCCAATGTGGAAGTGTACTTCTGAACAACGAAAATATTAAAAAAGTAATAATTAGGGGTAAGCCCATGAGCAAAATTACTCTGGTGAATTTCTTTTCTATATCAAGTTTTCCTCTTATTCCTGCAACAATTCCCAGAATAATTAGTATAAAATTGATAGGGTTATTGTATAAAATTTCACCACCAATTTCAGTAAAAAAATAATTAAGATTTAATAAATAACCACTCATATCAACTCTTTCGGAGTGGAATGATAAACTAATGAAGTCATTTTGCAGATTCCAGATCAATATTGGTAATGAAATAATTAAGGTTGTTATGATTGAAAAATATAACCACTTACTTTTTAACCACTCACGATTATATAGTAGTATGTAAATCCCTATTCCAAACCATAAAAAAACAGTTGTGTATTTTGATAATATCCCCAATCCAATAATAATACCAACTTTCAACATATTTATTCCCGACATAGGTACATGTGGGCACTCGGGTACTGTTTTAATTATCAGATAAATTGCCCACAACCAAAATAAACTTTGAGGTGTGTCGGGAAGTATGAAAACGCCTGTAATTATTGTAGAATATACTGAAGCTGTATAAAGTAAAGAAGCATAGTAGCCGGTTTTGGAATCCTTTATTTCCTTGCCAATATTAAATATTATCCAGAGGTTGATGGCTCCTATTATTAGGGAACCAAGTCTGAGAAAGAACTCACTTTGCAATAATAGGTTTAATGTAGTTATCTGCATTACAAGCCCTACCATTAAAGGGTGATCAAAATGCGACCAGTCCGGATAAAGTGCATATAATCTGTAATATACTTCATCGTTACCCAGCTCAAGTATAGCAGCAAGCAATCCTCTGACAATTGTTGAAATAACAATTACATAAATTACATAACGACTATATTTACTATTATTATTCATTAGTTTGTTTACTTTTTCTGCGAAG
>CAYWRM010000022.1:0-15645 GCA_964460905.1 uncultured Lentimicrobiaceae bacterium | reverse complement strand
ATAACGACTATATTTACTATTATTATTCATTAGTTTGTTTACTTTTTCTGCGAAGCCGATACTTGGCAAATAAGTAGGCAATTATTAGTCCAATAACAAAATAAATAATCCTTAACCGCATTGTTGCTGAAGAATCAATTTCGGCTGTTTTAAGGGTTTTTGGAAATTCTCCATCATATCTTATCACAGGATTTAGATACATAACTGATAAGTCTGTAAACATAATCTCAGTTCTGATATATGGATCACTTTTAGTTATTATATAAGTTGCTGAATTAGTGTCATTAACAGTTTGCATAACTTTTCCGTTATCTCCAATAAAACTAATCTGGAGAGCAGTGGTGTCTACAGTAACAGAAAGTGTATCAGAATTAAGTTCAGTCGATGACAATTTTGGAATATATTTCGACCGTTCAACTTTATCATTCATTGGCTCATCTCCAATTCTATAGAAATCCATACCATAAGCAGCACCTTTTTTCAAATTTGACATTATTGTATTCATATCGGATGATTTAGAATTGATCATTGTAAATCTTCTGCCCACTTCATTACTGTTCATTACATCATGAGCATCATCATTTGCAATAATATATGCAATTTGCCCCGATGAAAGTGCGGCGTCCCAATGCCCATCAGAAACTCTAAGATTGTTAAGCACTTCTATTCCATCATAGTTTGTGAGGTATTTCATGTCATCTAGCGAATAACCATCTCTAAGTAATGGATGAGCAAGAATGACTAATTCTGATTGTTTTTTAAGTTGATCTAATATCCATTGCTTCATGCTTAAAGTTTGTCCAAACATAAGGTCAACCCATAGTACTTCATCAGAACCAATACAAACCTGATGTGTTTTAAAAATGTTATAACCATGCTCATATGTTGGGATATATGCAGGATCATTTTTTCCAAAAGTATTAATCTTTTGATAATCAGATGTAGCAACATGATCATATCCTAATATAGTGTAAATGCTGTCGATGAGCTCGTTGGAGTTTTTTCTACCATCTGTAATGCCCAGCCATGCCCTCGATTGCACCTGGAAATTATACTTACGCCAATCACCTGAATCAATTGACTGGTAAGGGTTATAAAGCTTATCCCCGGAAAATGGAACCGGACCTGAAAATTTATAAACCGGAGCCAATAAATAATACATAATCAACATTCCAAATAAAATTATAGTTAGTAATACTATAAATTTCCAGAAGGTTAAAAAAAGTTTTTTCATGTTATGAATATAATTGCGACAAAATTACAAAAATCCAACCGATAAAATTGTTTTTGGAAAGTTTCCATATTATGGAATAATTCTTATTTTTGTAAAAACTAAACTCAATTTCATAAACATTTAAAATTTTTAAGATGAGTTATTTTAAAATGTTCGTAGTTGAGGACGATCCATTTTATGGTGAACTAATGAAAAGGCATCTTCAGTTAAATCCTGATAATGATGTTTTTTTATTTACAAATGGGAAGGATTGTCTTGCCAACCTGTATTTACAGCCGGACTTCATTTCATTAGATTACCGTCTTCCTGATATTTCAGGATTTGAGGTTATGAAAAAAGTACATATTGAATACCCAGATCTTCCAATAGTGATTGTTTCAGGACAGGAGGATGTAAAAACGGCTCTTGATCTGCTTAAGGATGGCGCGTATGATTACTTTGTTAAAGATAATGACACTAAAGACAGGCTCTGGAATTTAATAAATAAGCTACGTGAAAAAAAACGGTTAAATACTGAAATTGATATACTTAAGGAAGAAGTTGGTATAAAATATAATTTCAATAATATTAAGGGAACCAGTCAGGCTTTAAAAAGTGTTTTTAAGTTGATGGACAAAGCATTAAAAACAAGTATAACTGTTTCTATTACTGGTGAAACAGGAACCGGAAAAGAGCTTGTAGCTAAAGCAATACATTATAACTCGACTAGAAAAAAGTCGCAATTTGTAGCAATTAATGTAGCTGCCGTGCCATCAGAACTTATTGAAAGTGAAATGTTTGGGCATGAGAAGGGTTCTTTTACAGGGGCTGTTACTCGCAAAATTGGGAAATTTGAACAAGCAAATAATGGCACTTTATTTTTAGATGAAATTGGGGAAATGGATCTTAATATGCAATCCAAATTATTGCGTGTTCTTCAGGAGAAAGAAATTACAAGAGTAGGGGGAAATGATATAATTAGTCTCGATTCCAGAATAATTGTTTCTACAAACCGTAGTCTTGTTGATGAAGTAAGAAAAGGTAATTTTAGAGAAGATCTTTATTATCGATTGTTAGGGTTGCCTATTGATATTCCACCGTTGAGGACAAGAGGAAATGATATTATCATTCTTGCAAAATACTTTATTGATGATTTTTGTAAGGAGAATAACTTAAAACCTAAGAAGATATCACACGATGCACATGATAATCTTATGAAGTACAATTATCCGGGTAATGTTAGGGAATTAAAAGCTGTTATAGAATTAGCAGTAGTATTGTCAGATGAAGATGAAATTACAGCCGATAACATTAATTTTAATTCAGCCGATTCAGTTACAAATTTCCTAACTAACGAATGCAGCCTTGTTGAATATAATAACCAGATAATAAAATACTTCCTAAATAAATATGAAGGCAATGTACTACTAACTGCTAAAAAACTTGATATTGGTAAATCAACTATATACCGAATGATAAAGAACAAGGAGATTTAGAGTTTATGAACCAGAGTAAGAATTATAGCATTGATAAACTTCTGCAATACGTTGGTAACGATGTTAATCAGATAAATGAAATGATCAAAATATTTTTGGATACGATTCCACCTGATATTGATCAGATACAAAAAATGGCAAATATTAATGATTGGCAAAGAGTTTATGAAATAGCACATAGAATAAAGCCATCTATCGATATATTTGAAATGAATAATATTCTGGAAGATATTAAAAAGATAGAGTATCAAGCGCATGAAAATAATGCTGAAGGTAATTTAGATGCATTGATAAAAGAATTATCTGAAAAGGTTAATAGTGTTATTTTGTTAATGCAAAAAGAAATTGAAAAATAATATTTTTAAATTTGCCGATTATTTTTTGCCTCACCTCTCATCAATGTTTTTTAAAAACTATGCAGTTGAGGGTTTTCTAAAAGAAGGAATAGATATACCAGAACATAAGTGGTTTTTAAATCTACCAAGAGTTGGTAATGTTGGTGCTGCTTCTGGTATGCTTATGATCGAAGAGCTATTTAATTCGGGTAGCTTGAAAAAAGGTGAAAAGATACTTGTGATGGTTCCTGAGAGTGCAAGATTCTCATACACATATATATTGCTTACTGTTGTTTAATGAGTTAAGAAAATAAAGGTAAAGAATTAGTAATTTAATGAAACTAACTGTATTTGCCAATCAACGATTTAACAAACACCCTCATCAAATAAGTTTTTTAATTTTGGCAAGATAATTTTATATAAATAAAAAATAATGCTTGCCAAAAAAAATAATATTATTGATCTTATACCACAGAAATTCCCTATGGTAATGGTTGATGGGTTGATAAGTAATGATGAAGATGTTACCGTATCGAAACTACAGTTAAATGAATTCAACATTTTTTGTAGCGATGGTTATTTTCATGAACCTGGTTTGATAGAGAACATAGCTCAAACAGCAGCATTGCGATCGGGTTATGAGGCTGCTGAAAATCATGAAGAGCCAGTTGTTGGGTATATAGGGTCTGTTAAGCGGATGATAATAAAAGATTTGCCTAAAGACAATGATACACTTAAAACAAAAATCACAATAATAAACAGATTAATGAATGTGTTAATCATACAAGGAGAGGTTATGGTTGATACAAAGTTAATGGCGGAAGGTGAAATGAATATTTTTTTACAACAAAAATAAATTGATTAATAATCAATTCGGATATACTTTATAATTCAAAATATGAATAAATGAAGACTAATGACGTACCTCAGGACGATGCAAATATGTTGCAAGGCAAATTTAAGGAGCCTGTTTATTCCATTGACACAGATGGTAACTATACCACAGTCAAATCAGTAGGTTGGGATCCAAAGAATGCAGTAATGCAGGAGGCTTGGGATAATGTAAATGAAAAAATTGAACAAACACGGCAAAAAGTGTTGTCGGGTAATTTAAGTCCAATAGCTTATTACATAGAGAAAAATATAATGGATGCTGGGCTGGTTGCAAAATATATGGGTATATGGAAGTGGAAAGTTAAAAGACATCTCAAACCCCGTAACTTTGAAAAATTAAATGATGAAATACTCGAAAAATACGCAAAAGTATTCAGTATAAGTAAAGAAGAACTTGTTGATATCAGTATACTTAATAACCATAAATGACAATTAATGACTATCAATAACCAACAATGGTAAATATTATTCCAAACATAGAATTGAATTTCACACACAAACAATTCGCCCACTGTGAAAATGGCGTTGTAAGTAACCTTCTACGATATTATGGTATTGAGTTGAGTGAACCAATGGTATTTGGAATTGGTTCAGGATTGTTCTTTTCGCATATGCCTTTTCTTAAGGTTGGTGGAATTCCTGTAACTTCGTTCAGGCCTTTACCAGGAATAATTTTTAAACGAATTTCAAGAAGATTAGGAATTAAATTCGAAAAGCACAAATATTCAAATCCACACAAAGCGATGGATGCTTTGGATGAAAATCTGAAAAATAATATTCCAACAGGGATGCTTGTGGGCATATATCACCTTACATATTTCCCTGATCCTTACAGATTTCATTTTAATGCACATAACATAGTTATTTATGGTAAAAAAGATAATAACTATCTGATCAGCGATCCAATTATGGAAAGTTATGAAACTCTTACCTATGACGAGTTGCTGAGGGTGAGATATGCAAAGGGTACATTTGCTCCAAAGGGACATATGTACTGGGCAAAAACAATCCCTGAAAATATTGATATTGAAAGTGCAATAATTAAAGGTATTAAACATACTTGTAAAGATATGTTAACTATACCCATACCAATGTTTGGAGTTAAGGGTATTAAGTTCTTATCAAAAAAAGTTAGAAGTTATCCTAAAAAATTTGGGGCCAGAAAAGCTGCATCATACACAGGACAGATAGTTCGTGCGCAGGAAGAAATAGGAACAGGGGGTGCAGGTTTCAGATATATGTATGGTGCCTTTTTGCAAGAAGCTTCGGTTATTCTTAAAAATGATGAGTTGAAAAAATTATCCTATGAGTTATCTGAAATTGGCGACCTTTGGCGTGAGTTTGCTGTAATAATCGGTCGTATAGTTAAAAACCGTAATAAGGCTGACGAGAGCTATGATAAAGCAGCAGATTTATTATTAGTAATTGCTGATAGGGAAGAGAAATTTTTCAAAAAACTTAAATCTAGTATAACATAAATGTTGGTGAAGCCAATTGTTCAAATATCCAATCTCGTAAAAAAGTACGCTGGTGCAACTGTTAATGCAGTAGATTCTTTGGAACTACAAATTACTGAGGGTGATATTTTTGGATTGCTGGGACCAAATGGAGCCGGAAAAACTACTACAATATTGATGTTATGTGGGCTGATTAATTATGATTCAGGAATTATTAGGATAAACGAATTAAATCATAAGGAAAATAGGGAAGAAATAAAAAAAATAATTGGAGTCGTTCCTCAAGAACTGGCTCTTTATGATAACCTTACAGCCTCTGAGAACCTGAGGTTTTTTGGAAAGATGTATGGTCTTGACACAAAATATCTTACAGATAGAATTGATTCTTTCCTAGATAAATTCAGTTTAATCGAAAAGGCTAACAAACGCGTAAATACATTTTCTGGAGGAATGAAGCGCAGACTCAATTTAATTGCTGGAATACTGCATTCACCTAAAATCCTATTTCTTGATGAGCCAACTGTTGGTATAGATGTTCAATCTAAAAATGTTATAATTGAATATCTCAAAGAAATAAACCAGCAAGGAACTACAATAATTTATACTTCTCATTTAATGGAAGAAGCCGAAAATTTGTGTACAAATATTTCAATTATCGATAAGGGAAAAGAGATTGCCAAGGGCACACCAGAACTATTGCTTAAAGACAATGCTGACTGTAATAATCTTGAAGAAATATTTTTAAAATTAACAGGAAGATCGTTGAGAGAATAGGCAAGTGGAGTAAAGGAGTAAAGGAGTAGTGGAGTAATGGAGTGAATGACAACTAATGATAACCAATGACCAATAACTAATGACCAATAACTAATGACCAAATAACCAATGACCAAACTAACAGCAACATTTATTAAAGAAGTACTCCTCCTTACCCGCGACAGGGCAGGGTTGGCAATGCTTTTTATTATGCCTGTTGCACTGGTTCTGGTTATGACATTACTTCAAGATTCCACTTTCAAGCAACTGGAAGAAAAAAACCTTCCAATCTTGATTGTTAATCATGATGCTGATACATTTGGCTTAAGTATTGTTGCCGGTTTAAGAGAAGCGCCTGTTTTTGAAGTTATTGAGGACAATACGATTAGTAATATTGAATTAATTTCTCAAATTGAACAAGGTAAATATTTAATTGGAATAATAATAAGGAGTAATTCAACCAGGCAAATCAAACAATCAATAAAAGAAAAAATTCAAAGCCAGTTTCCTGTGGAAAAAATTGGTGAATTATTCGAAAAGGATAATACAATAAGTGGACTGGCAAAAGTTGAGATTTATTTCGACCCAATTCTAAAAACATCATACAAACAAAGTATACTTGGTGCATTAAAACAATTTTCGGCAATGGTTGAAGCAAAATTGATGTTCGAAATTTATTCAGGACTTTTTGAAGAACTAATTGATATAGAGCTAAAGCCAGGACCTGGTTTTACTAATTTAGTAGTTTTTGATGAAAAATATGCATCAAGTGGAGAAAATACTATCATTCCTAATTCAGTACAACATAATATTCCTGCATGGACAATTTTTGCAATGTTCTTCATCGTAATACCACTGGCTTCAAATATTATAAAAGAAAGGCAAAGTGGAGTTTCAGCAAGACTAAAGACAATCCCCGGATCATATTTTTTAACAACTTTTGGTAAATTAATAACCTATTTCCTTGTTGGATTGGTACAGGCAATTTTAATGATGGTAATCGGCATATGGCTGTTACCTGTTTTTGGTTTGCCATCACTACAAATTGGCAATGGGGGAGCTGCTCTTTTAATTGTTACAATAGCAATAATACTGGCGGCTACAGGGTATGGTATTGCAATTGGCACAATAGCTTCATCAGAGCAGCAGTCATCAATTTTTGGTTCAATCTCTGTTGTAATTCTTGCAGCAATTGGAGGGGTTTGGGTACCTCAGTTTATGATGTCAGATATAATGATTAATGTGAGTAAGGTTTCACCGCTTAGTTGGGGATTAAATGCCTATTATGATATACTTCTAAGAAATTCAGGGATAGTAGAAGTGCTCAATTATATTGCATTACTAGTTATTTTCTTCTTACTTTGTATAAGTTTTGCATGGTACTATAATAGAATTAGAAAAACTAGCTAATTGATATAAACTTAATAGCTATTTGGTATAATTATAAATTGAATGTCAAATTCTCTACTTTTGCAGACAATTATTAAAATATATGAAAATATTAAAAGACAGAGCAGAAGTTAAAGTGCGTTTTGGTGAGGTTGACTCAATGGGAATTGTGTGGCATGGTAATTATGTTAAATATATTGAAGAAGGTCGTGAAGCCTTTGGCAAAAAATATGGTATTTCTTACCTCGATATTTATGCTAATGATGTTATGGCACCGGTTGTTAATATGAATATCAATTTTAAAAAGCAAGTTCAATACGGCGATGTATTAATAATTGAAACAGAGTTTGTTAATAGTGAAGCAGCTAAAATAATATACAAGTTTAGGATATTCAGAAAATCAGATAACGAATTGGTAGCAACTGCAGAAAGTACCCAGGTTTTTATCGATATGAATAAAGCAATGATATTGTATCCTCCACAGTTTGTTCTGGATTGGAAGAATAAAGTTGGACTAACTGATAATTAATTAATGGTTTATTTTAGATCCGATAATATTCTGTCCTCGCTTGGAACTACTACCGAAGAGAATTTTACTTCAATGGTTTCTGATAAAATTGGTATCATCTCTATTGATGATCCCAGATATTACCCGGAGGCATTTCCAGCCTCAATTATTGACCAAACCACACTCAATAAGGAGTTTAATATTATTGCTAATAAATATTCGAACAATGATAGTTATACCAAACTTGAAAAGATGCTTATTGTATCTATTTACAATGCACTATCAAAAACGGATATTGACATAAAATCTTCACGGTCAGCAATAATATTGTCTACTACTAAAGGAAATGTTGACCTGTTATCAAGTGACAAAAAAAACAGTTATGATTCTAAAAGAGTATTTCTTTGGAAGTTGGGTGAAGTAATTCAGGAATTCTTTAAAAATCCAAACAAGGTAATAGTAATTTCAAATGCTTGTGTTTCCGGTGTGTTGGCAATTAATACAGCTGCAATGTACATTGATTTTGGGCAGTTTGATAATATTGTTGTAACCGGTGGTGATCTGATTAGCAGATTTGTGGTTAGTGGTTTTATGTCATTTTTATCGTTAAGTCCATCTGCCTGTAAACCATTTGACAAGGATCGTGACGGACTTACTTTGGGAGAGGCTGCAGGAACTATTGTTCTTAGTAATAACCCTGATCCTAAACAGCAAAGTATAATTTTTAAAGGTGGAGCAACAGCCAATGACGCCAACCATATTTCAGGTCCTTCGCGTACCGCAGAAGGATCCTATATTGCCATTAAAAAAGCTTTGCGTCAGGCAAATATAAATCCCGAACAGATTGACCATATATCCTCGCACGGAACAGCAACACCGTATAATGATGAAATGGAAAGTATAGCCATTGAAAGGCATGGTTTGGAAAATGTTCCGGTTAATAGTATTAAAGGTTATTTGGGACATACATTAGGTGCCGCCGGAATAATTGAAACAGCTATATTGTTAGAAGAAATGAGGCAAAATACTGTTGTAAAAACGGCAGGGTTTAAAGAGTCGGGCGTAAGCCGACCAATTAATATTATTGATTATAATTATGATAAGGAAATTAGTACTTGTTTAAAAATGGCATCAGGGTTTGGAGGAAGTAATGCCGCAATGATAATTTCAAAAGTTTGATTTACGCAAATGAATAAGCTAACTATAAAGAGATATTGCCATATAAAAAACAACAGAATTTATGTTGATGGTGAGCTTATGTATGCTTATAAAAAAGCTGAAGGACTAAGAGCTTTTGCTAAATCAGTTTACAGATACTTAAAGCCATCATACAATAGGTTTTTTAAAATGGATGAAATTAGTAAGCTGGGCTTTCTTGCTGCTGAGGTATTACTTTCAGATTTTGGTAAGTCGACTTACTATGATGAGGATGTTTCTATCATATTATCAAACTCACATTCCACACTTATAACCGATCAAGAACATCAGCTTACCGTGGATGATTATGATAATTTTTTCCCCAGTCCATCAGTGTTTGTTTATACGCTACCAAATATAATGATTGGTGAAATTTCCATCAGGCATAAATTTAAAGGTGAGAATACTTTTTTTATTGTTGAAAATTTTAATGCAGAATTAATTACCAATCATATCAATAGCTTATTTTTGACACAAAAATCGAAAGCCTTTGTTGGAGGTTGGATTAATCAGTCGGAAAGTGATTATGAAGCATTTATGTACGTGGTTTCTGCCGATGGATCTATTCCACATAATACTATTGAAATAAGCAGATTATACAAATTAATTAGTTGATATACAGATGGAAGAACTTATTGAAAAATTGAAAGTACAAATTATAGAGCAGTTGAACCTCGAGGATATGGAACCGGAAGATATCGATGCAGAGGAATCGTTGTTTGGAGAAGGTTTGGGGCTTGATTCTATAGATGCTCTGGAGTTGATAGTGCTTCTGGAAAAAGAATACGGTATTAAAATACAAAATCCCAAAGAAGGACAAAAAATATTTTTCTCCATAAAAACAATAGCTGAATTCATTAAAGAGAACCAAAAATAATGTCAACTACAGTTGTTGTAACAGGCATTGGAATTATTAGCTCTATTGGTAATAACCTTCAGGAAACTTATAATTCGCTCATTGAAAAGAGAACAGGTATTGGGAAGATTGAGATACTCGAAACTGTTCGTAAAGATGAGTTCCTGCTTGGTGAAATTAAATTTACACACAACCAGTTAATTAAACTTGCCGGAGGTGATAGTAGTAATGCATGGACAAGGACTGCTCTGCTGGGAATAATTGCAGCAAAACAAGCTATTCAAGATTCAGGAATTGATGTAAACCAAAATATTTCTCTTATCTCAGCAAGTACTGTAGGAGGTATGGATCGCAGTGAGCTGTATTACAAAGACTTCCTGACAGATGCAATACACAAAAAGTATATCGATACACATCATGCTGGCAGCAGCACCGAAATGATTGCGGAGCAATGTGGTTTGAATGGTCTAATAACAACTATTAGTACTGCATGCTCATCATCGTTAAACAGTATTATGCTTGGTGCCAGGTTAATTAAAAGTGGAAAAACAAAGACTGCAATTGTTGGCGGAACCGATGCTCTGTCGAAGTTTACACTTAATGGTTTTAACACACTAATAATACTGGATAAGGAGCAGTGCAGGCCTTTTGATCAAAATAGAATGGGCCTTAATCTTGGCGAAGGTGCAGCATATCTGGTGCTTGAAGAAAAGGAGTCGGCAATGGCTTCCGGTAAAAAGATATATGCAGAAGTAAGTGGATTTGCCAATGCAAATGATGCTCACCATCAAACTGCTTCGTCAGAAAATGGTGACGGTCCCTACCTGGCAATGCGTAATGCTTTGGAATTGGCCAATATCAAGCCTTCTGATATTAATTATATAAATGCCCATGGAACAGGAACTGGCAATAATGATCTTACGGAAGGAATTGCCATTAAGAGATTGTTTGGAAATAATATTCCTTTGTTTAGTTCAACAAAAGCATATACAGGCCATACTCTTGGGGCTGCCGGAGTAATTGAATCTGTATTTGCTATTCTTTCTTTAGTTAATAAAGTTGCATTTCCAAATATTAATTTTAAGGATGCAATTGAAGAGGTTGGTATAGTGCCGGTATGTGAAGTTGTAAAAATAGAAGGCATCAAGCATGTTCTCACTAACTCATTTGGATTTGGAGGAAATGATTCGTCTGTTGTTTTTTCATCTGTAGATTTGGCAGAAGATAAAATTCAACATAGAAATAATTCAATATCAACAACTTTAAACAATCCTGTTTTTATTGTTGGTACAGGTTGTGTTTCACCTCAAAACACTTTGAAAAGTGATTCTTTTCTTGATGATATTTTAGAAGTTGAGGATAAATTTTTGCAAATTATAAAACCAAATTATCGCGATTTTATAGTTCCTAAATTACTTCGCCGTATGAGCAAAATAGTTCGTATGGGAATGGTATCTTCATCATTAGCAATGCAGGATGCTGGTGTGGAAAATCCCGATGCAATAATAACGGGAACAGGTATGGGCTGCCAGGTTGATACTGAGAAATTTCTGAATTCTATGATTGAAAATAATGAGGGACTTCTTACTCCAACATCATTTATTCAGTCAACCCACAATACCGTTGGAGGAGCTATAGCTCTTGGTAAACAAAACCATAATTATAATCTAACATATGTACATCGTACGTTTAGTTTTGAAAGTGCATTGATGGATAGCATTTTATTATTAGAAGAAGGGAAAGCAAAAAATGTGTTACTTGGTGGATTTGATGAAATAACGGAAGAAAACTGGCTAATAAAAACAAAAATTGATTTTTATAAGGCTAAAGCAGTCAATAATCTAAAAGTTTTATACGACAGCCAAGTAGGTTCAATGGCTGGTGAGGGAAGCTCATTTTTTGTGCTTTCAAATAATGAAACAGAGAACACATATGCCAAAGTTGTAGGTGTAGATATGTTTTATAAACCAAAAAATAGTGAAGCTATTGAAAATAGGATTTCTGATTTCATCCAAAAGCAATCTTTATCAATTAATGAAATTGATTTGGTAATATTAGGCAATAATGGCGACAGTAAATTTGATGCTATATATTATGATGTAGAAGACAGCTTATTTTCAAACAATCCAACAGCATATTATAAGCACTTATGTGGCGAATACGACACATCTTCAGCATTTGCAATGTGGCTTGCAGCAAGGATTATAAAGGAAAATAAGATTCCTGATATTATGATAAGAAAAGGAAGATCCAAAAGAGAAATCCGAAATGTGCTTATTTATAATCATTTTAGGAATATCAATCATAGTTTGATACTTTTGTCAGAGACTTAATAATTGATTGCCTGAGGGTGTCAAAAAAATGAGTCTTTTGTCATTCTGATCCCCCTCCGCTAGTCCGGATTTGTAATCCGGACTTAAAGAGTAACTGGATTTGTAATCCATCAGGTATATTTAAAGTTTACAATAAATGCTGATTAAAGATTTCTACAAAATAATAAACCTCACTTCCAATGAAACAGAGGTTCTTGCCACAATTAATCTAAATCCAAACCATAAAGTTTACAAAGGACATTTCCCCAAACAACCTGTTGTGCCGGGAGTAATTCAGCTACAGATTATAAGAGAAATACTAGAGCAAGTTCTGGAAGCCAGGCTATTTATGGGAAAAATCATTCAGGTAAAATACTTAATTCCAATTACTCCCATAGAAAACCCCGAACTTATCTTTACCATAACACATAAAAAAATCGATAGTAACAATTTGAAATCAACAGTTACAATCGGTTTCAATAATAATATCTTTACAAAGGCTAAAATCGAGTTTAGTATCTTATAGATAGAAATACTAAAATGCCTTTTTCTTTAAAAGTAATTTTGCAAATGATTTAGCCGCTTTTGCATAGGTTTCACCAATTCTTGTTCCGGTATCAAAATCTGAACCAAAGGCCATACTTCCTGGTGATTTATCAATAGTAAATTTTGCCATTACGTTATCAGGATTACTATTTTCTACAAAAGAAATTTCAATATTTATGTAAGCATTTTTTCTTGCAACCCCCACATTGAAACCGGGTTCAATAAATACAGTTTTTACAACCAACTTCTAATTTTTAATAAATCTTTTGGATAAACTTTTGTTCAACCCAACAAGTTTCAATACATACAATCCTTTTGGCAATTCCTGGAGATTAAGTTCTAAAATTGGATTTTCATGGGTGTTGATTTTTTCCATCTTACTTAATACCAGTTTTCCATTTGTGTCATAAATCTCAATTTTATCAATTGTGCTCCATTCTTCATTAGCAGTAAATGAGATATTGGCAACACTAATAATGGGATTTGGAAATATGCTAAATATCGAACCATCAATAGTTGCTGGATTTTCAATATTAACCAGGCTATAAATAGAAAATGGAGATTGATTTATGGAAAATAATTCATCAAGTCCTGGAATTGTAAGTTTAATAAAGCATTCATCTGAATCGATATTTGGTACCTGCCAGGTATAGAAATCATTATTTGCAGCCACACTTCCGGCTACGGTACTCCAATTTTGTCCGTTATTTGAGGTGAATTCTATTTTTAAAAAAGTAACGAACTCACTACTCCAGCTAATATTAAACTCGCTTTCTCCTGCTAGATTTTCACCACCTTCAGGAGATGTTAAATCCAATTGAAAAACAATGAACCTGTAGTAGGATTCATCAGCTACTTGAGGAAATTCTGTTTCACTTAGTTGTATTTTGCACCATCCGGTTGCTTCTGCAGGAGTCCACAAATAAGAATTATTGTTAGTTATTCCTTCTTCAACAATAATCCAAGCACCAGTTTCAGAAGCCTTATATGATAATGTTAGTTCCCCAACTTCTTCACTCGCCCATGTAATCTCAACGGGTGTTCCTACACGGTAAAGACTATTTCCGTTTGGGCTAATTAAATCTAAATTACATAAGGTAAAAGTATTTTCGGTAATACTAAATAAATCGGGGTTAGCTGCATCACTTATTTTGATAAGGCATTCAGAGGAAACAACATTTGGTTCAGACCATGAGAAGGATCTTGTATTTGCTGAAGCTGATTCAGCTATATCAGTCCACAACTGTCCATTATCAGAGGAAAACTCAATTCTCACATCAGCAACAAATTCACTATTCCATGTAATTTGGTTGTTCGAAATACCATTCCATTTTGTCCCTGCAGTAGGTGAAGTTAATTCCAAAACAGGATCTCCAACTACTATTCTAATGCTGTCAATCACAACATCTATAAGTGGTTTGTCTATGCTATTTGTTTCAACCTCACTTATGGCTAATACTATATCCAATCCATCAATTATTTTTCCAAAAACAGAATGAACATCATCAAGCCATGATGTAGGAACAACAGTGATAAAATATTGCGACCCATTAGTATTTGGTCCTGAATTAGCCATGGATAAAATTCCTGGTTCATCGTGTCGTAAGTCGGGGTGGAACTCATCGTTGAAAGTATAACCGGGTCCTCCGGTTCCATTACCATTTGGGCAACCATCTTGAATCATAAATTCACTAATTACTCTGTGAAATATAAGGTCATCATAAAATTCATCATTTGTAAGGTCTATAAAATTTTGTGCAGTCATAGGAACCAAATCATCCCTCAGCTGAGCCCTAAAGTCGCCCATTGAAGTGTACCACTGTACAACAGTTTGTGAATAAAGAGTAGTGCCAAAACTTAATCCTGCAAAAAGTAATAATGCAGTTATCAGCTTAGTGAAAATCGTCCGTTTCATAGTAAATTATTTTGTGAAAATTATTATGATAGTTATCTTGATAGTGACAAAGATATAATTTTAAAATATAATAAATCTCACTTTACCTTCTTTGGAATACATTAACCCAAGTAAAATTGTATATCCTGTAACCCATAATCAATACTTATATCCTTAATTTCACCATCAACAATGTCTTATGCTTTGTTAGAGATTAAATAATTAGTATATTTGAGAACTGATAAAACAAATCATAAACTACAAATTTATCAAATAATTATAGTGGAAGGACAACAACAATAAGAACATTATAAAAGCTTTAATGTATGGTAATTAGCATCATGTAAACATATTTTTAATGAATAAATGAAATTGTACATATTCATAATAGTTGTGCTTAATTTAAATAAAGATTTTTAAGAATGGAATTTCACATCAGGATTAATGGGCATACATGTAGAATAGAAAAATTAATAACATTTAATAGATAATATCATGGGAAAAGGTAAAGACGCAAAGAAAAACGTTAAAAAAGAAGCTGCTAAAACTCCAAAAGAAAAAAAAGCAGAAAAGAGACTAAAGAAATCTAAGAAAGATTAATTTTTTTCTGAAAAAACTAAGCATAACAATACCTAAACAGCATTAAAACAACTGCTTAGCCAAAACGTTGTGCAATATTTGGTAAATGTCACTAAAAAAACCTGCAACACTTTGTCAATAAAGTTATTACAGGTTTTAAAAGTACTCGAGGCGGGACTTGAACCCGCACGACCGCAATGGTCATTGGATTTTAAG
>CAYWRM010000021.1:4857-63633 GCA_964460905.1 uncultured Lentimicrobiaceae bacterium | reverse complement strand
TTAGATATGTTTTTAGTCAAATTGGATTGAAATATAATTTATTTCGATTCTAAATAAGTAATTCAAAAGATATGAAGGAAGGATATCGCGGTATAAGCAGTATTTTAGATCAAAATTAGCTAAAGACCAAATAACATCCATATTGAAATATATCTGCCTACGATAGACTATTTTAAATAATCTACATTATTAAAATGAGAAAAATTTTGATTTGTTGTACCTATTAAATGAAAAAAGGCTGTACAACGTAGATTTACAGCCGTTTATATGAGTCAAAAGTTGATCCGACAGGATTATTTCATGATCCTTGTGGTTCCATCTTGAAAATGTAAAGTCCTTTCGCTACGCTCAATCGTATTTTTTATTTTCTGACAAAAATGCAAACAAAGATTGCTTTTGCCATAAAATAAAAAATCCGTTCCCGCCTATGGCGTGAAACGGACTTTCCATTCATCTGTGAACCCGGTAGGATTCGAACCTACAACCTCCTGATCCGTAGTCAGGTGCACTATCCATTATGCTACGAGTCCAATAATTTTGGAGTGCAAAAGTACATTATTTTTTATTATGTTAAAAAAATTATTCAATTATTAACATCACGTGGCGTATGTAATATTTTGATTGAAATGAATTAAGTTCTCCAAAAATTAAATTTATATCTTTGACCCCAAATAGTAACTAAAATATTAACATGAACTTATTAGAAGGAAAAACAGCTTTAATTACGGGTGCTACAAGAGGGATTGGTAAAGCTATTGCGATGAAATTCGCCAGCGAAGGTGCGAATGTTGCCTTTTCTGATCTTAATTATGATGATAACATGATAGCTACAGAAGCTGAGCTAATGGCACTTGGTGTTAAGGCTAAAGGATATGCCTCTAATGCTGCATCTTATGAAGATAGTGAGAAACTGATTGAAACGGTTGTAGCTGATTTTGAAAGGATTGATATATTAGTAAATAATGCAGGAATTACTCGTGACAAACTATTGATGCGAATGCAGGAAAAAGATTGGGACATGGTATTAACTGTTAACCTAAAGTCTGCTTTTAACCTTACAAAGGCCGTACAACGTATTATGATGAAGCAGAGATATGGCTCAATTATTAATATGAGTTCTGTTGTTGGAGTAAGTGGAAATGCAGGTCAGTCGAATTATTCAGCATCAAAGGCAGGTATGATAGGATTTACAAAATCGATTGCTCAGGAACTGGGTTCTCGTAATATTCGTTGCAATGCCATCGCCCCAGGGTTTATTGAAACTGAGATGACTAGTAAATTAGCTGATGAAGTACGTGAAACATGGATTAAAACAATACCACTAAGACGATCCGGTAAACCAGAAGATGTTGCAAATGTTGCTACTTTCCTTGCTTCTGAATTGTCATCATATGTTTCAGGCCAGGTTATTAATGTTTGTGGAGGTTTGGATACTTAGTGAAGGTACGACAAGATTTATCAGGTTATCAGGTTTTTAACTTATAACCGGATAACAACCATACAACAATGACAACTTGACAACAACGATAACAACTTGACAACAATGCCTGAGATAATTTTTTCATATTCATGGTGGGCAATACTATTGGTTTTTCTAGCCGGATTAGTATATGCAGGATTATTATATGCCATAAATACCAGGAATAAACTTAATGCTGTTTTAACGGTTATATTGTTTATATTCAGGTTTGTTACCGTGGCAATTTTGGTGTTTTTGCTGCTTTCTCCCACAATTAAAACAAGAAAAAAACAGATTGAGAAACCTATAATAATAATTGGTCAGGATAATTCTATGTCCATATTAATGGCTCAAGATTCAGCGTATTATGCAGATTCGTTGGGAATTATTATTAATAACTTAATTGATGAGTTTTCATTAAAAATTGATATTGATAATTATATTTTTGGTAATAGTGTAAAAAGTAGTATAAGTCCTGATTACACTGATAACCTTTCTAATTATTCTGATTTTTTTAACTATGTAAAGCAGAATTACACAGGTTTAAATGTAGGAGCTTTAATATTAATTGGAGATGGAATAGTTAACAATGGAATAGACCCTGTTTATTCAGCTTCCGATATTCCTTTCCCTATTTTTACAGTAGCTCTTGGTGATACTTTACAAGTTGCAGATATTAAAATTGATGATGTACGACATAATTCAATTGTTTATACAGGAGATATTTTTCCGGTTGAAGTTAACTTATCTGCTAATATGCTTAAAGGAAAAAAAGCAACTATAAAACTATTGGGGAATAACGATGTAATAGATCAAAAAGAAGTATCTATATCTAGCGATAATTATAGAGAATTAGTGAAATTTAATGTTGTTGCAGAGAAAGCAGGAAAGCAACGTTATCGTGTAAAGATTGATATTCTCGATGCACATGAAACAAACTTCGAAAATAATGTTAGAAATATCTTTGTAGATGTTGTGAGCAGCAGGAAGAAAATTCTAATATTGGCTTTTGCACCTCATCCTGATATTGGAGCAATTAAACAAAGTCTTCTTAAGAATCAAAATTATAAAGTTGAAATTGAGTATATTAGTAGCTTTGATAAGGATGTAAAACAGTTCGATTTGGTAATTCTTCATCAGCTTCCATCAAAAAATAATTTGGCAAACAGGCTGTTAGTTAGTTTGTCAGAAAATAAGGTGCCTGTTTTATTTGTAATTGGAAAACAAAGTAGTTTATCTGCAACAAGCAAATATTATAAAGGACTTAATATAATATCGGCTACTGGTAGCACAGTTAGTGCTCAGTTTGAGTTTAATAGTTCATTCACTTTATTCTCATTTAATGATGATCTTGCAGCTCAATTATCAACTCTCCCACCTTTAACAGTTCCTCTCGGAAATTTTAGTTTGTCTCATGGAGCTGAAGTTTTTGGGTGGCAGCGTATTAATAACATTACTACAGACTTTCCATTAATTACATTCTATAGCTCTGCGGGGGTTCGTAGTGGAGCAATTTTGGGAGAAGGCATATGGTTATGGAGGATTCAGAATTATTTGCAGTATAATAATTCAATTGCTGTAGAAACTTTTTTAAGCAAGGCGGTTATGTACTTGATTGCTAATTCTGATAGTAGACACTTTAGGTTGCAAACCAAGGGAGAATATGATAGCAGGTCGGATGTAATTTTAGTTGCTGAACTTTATAATAAGTCTCTAGAGCCCGATAACTCAGCCGATGTACGAATAGTGCTCAGCAATGAGAATAATGAAAAGTTCAATTTTATTTTTTCTCCATTTGAAGATTATTATAAACTTAACTTAAATAAATTACCTGTCGGAGTATACAGTTATAAGGCAAATGTTAAGCTTGGTAACAATAATTATAAGGATGTTGGTGAATTTATAGTGCAATCAATTAATTATGAGAGTCGAAATTTACTTGCTAACCATAGGGTATTAAACAGGCTTGCCAGTGAGCACAATGGTAATATGTATTATCCCGATCAAATTAGCAAGCTTAGGTTGGGTATTAATAACCTTAGAAGCATGACCTCAAAGATTCATTATGAAGATAAATTTACAGGTCTTAATACTGAATTGTATATACTAGTAGCATTAATTCTTCTCTTGTCTGTTGAGTGGTTTTTAAGGAAATACTTTGGAAGTTATTAACTAATTTAATACAAAATTTAATATGGTTCAAACCCTTTTTTGGCTGATAATAGGTATAATAATATTTGATTATTTACTCGATAAATTCCTGGATTATCTTAATTATAGTAAGATGCAGGATGTAATTCCTGATGAGTTGGCAGGTATTTATGATGAAGAAAAATATCGAAAATCGCAAAAATATGAAAAGGTAAACCTTGCTTTTTCAATGATTACAGGAACTTTCTCTTTTATTTTGATTTTAATAATTTTATTTACGCAGGGCTTTGCATTTCTAGATCATTATGTAAGTGGTATTACACAAAATGAATATTTGAGAGCCTTACTTTTTTTTGGAATATTAGGATTAGGTATGGATTTGATATCTATGCCTTTTCAGATTTATGGAACCTTTGTTATTGAAGAAAAGTTTGGGTTTAATAAAACAAAGGCTGTAACATTTATTGGTGATAAAATAAAATCGTGGCTTCTTGGTGCTATAATTGGAGGGGGTCTGCTATTGTTTATTATGTGGGCTTGGAATGAAACAGGTAATTGGTTTTGGTTGATTGTTATGGGTGGAATTAGCATTTTTATGATTTTCATGACCATGTTTTATTCTCGCTTGATTGTTCCATTATTTAATAAGCAATCACCATTGGAGGATGGTGACTTAAAGGATGCTATTGTTGGCTTCTCTGAAAAAGCCGGATTTCAGATTGATAATATTTTTGTAATAGATGGGTCAAAGAGAAGTACGAAAGCTAATGCGTACTTTAGCGGAATGGGATCTAAAAAGCGTATTGTATTGTATGATACTCTAATAAAGGAACTAGCAGAGGAGGAAATTGTTGCAGTACTTGCTCACGAAGTGGGGCATTATAAATTAAAACATGTTATTATTGGTTTAATTATATCATTGGTACAGAGTGGGTTAATGATATGGCTGCTATCGGTTGCAATAAGCAGACCTGAGTTATCCTTAGCGATAGGTGCTTCATCTCCCAGCTTTTACATGGGAATTGTAGCCTTTGGGTTACTATTTTCTCCTATATCTACAGTAATAGGTATTTTTACAAATATCATTTCTCGAAAGCATGAATACCAGGCAGATGCATTTGCTACTAGTTATGGCTATGGTAATGCGTTAATAGTTGGTCTTGTAAAACTCTCAGTTGCAAGCTTAAGTAATCTAACTCCGCACTGGTTGTATGTTTTTTTCAATTATTCACATCCAACATTATTGCAAAGAAAGAAAGCGATACTAAGTTAGTTTTATGATTGGAATACGAAAGACATTATAGTTAAAAATAATCTTTGTGTATTAGATCATTAATCTATTCACAGATCACCAACTACAATCTCACTTTTAATAATTATATTTTCTTAGTCTGAAAAAAGAGAGGACTGTTTTTAGGATAATAATCAAATCTTGTTTAGGATTTGATACCATTGCATATTGATTGTCTAGCCTTACTCTATTCTCTGCTTGAAGCGCCTTATCTTTATCAACTTGCCATAATCCTGTAATACCGGCTGGTGCTAAAAATCGGTAAGACCACTCATCAGTAGTGAGCTTTTCAGCTTCATAAAGGGGTAGCGGCCGGTTTCCAACAATCGACATATTTCCTTTTATAACATTTATAAATTGTGGAAACTCATCTATATTAGTATTTCTCAAAAATTTGCCAAGAGGTGTTATGCGTGGATCATTCTTAACTTTAAAAAAGGTCGACTCCAGTAGGTTTAGTCTTTTCTTTCTCAAGTATAAGTTCTCACAAATTTCTACACCATCAATAAATAGTATAGGTGAACACGGTTTCCCTTCTTTACAATCTGGGCAATTCTCAATGTTTGTGAATTTATTATTTTCAAGTTTATGAGAAATTAGATATTCATTAAGTTCCGATAATTTTGACATTTCCTGATCGGCATTTTTGTACATAGTTCTAAATTTATAGAATGTAAAAATGTCATATCCTGTACCAACTCTTAATGTTTTGTAGAAAACAGAACCCTTTGAAGTTGTTTTTATTAGGATGGAAATAATCAGTAATACAGGTGAGAAGATTGTTAATGCCAGCACCGAAAAAATAATATCAAATGACCTTTTTCCAATACCAATACGGTATCTGTCAAACTGTTGCCCATTTTTTAAAGTCAATTTATTTAACATATACTACACATAATATTTTGTAAAGTTATCTATTTAAAAAAGTCATTTATTTCAAAGCCATTTGCTATAAGACCTTCTTTATTAAGTTGAATAAAAGTACTAATTTCATCAATAGATACAGAATAGGTTATACCATAACTTATTAACTTATTATTGTCAACAAAAATATCACCGGTATAGGGTGTTTTTATAATTGTTTTATCCACTATTTCTTTATCAGGAATTAGGATGTTTGATTCTTGAGCTGCTGCTGCTGATGCCATGCCAACTAACTCAAAATTAGGTATTCCATCTCGTATTGCAAAAACAGGGCTTCCACTAATTCCTGGGTTATATAAGGCATCTGAAAGAAACAAACCTGTTTTTATTTTATTAGTCAAACTTGCAATGCCTTGTGTAACCATAAGGTTGCCATTTGGATAACCCATTATATAGACCAGACTTCCCCATTGTAGGTCACTTACTGTTCCTATTGGATAATTTAATGTTTGGATTTCTTCATGATTGTCACCACTTTCGGGGTTTATTTTCTTCATCAACAAAGCAATATCTTTATCTATATTTATGGCAGCTATCTTTAACGATTCTCCAGTGGGTAGGCCACTAATATGGTTTTGCTGTCTTATTTTGATCGAAATAGTTTGAACATGGTTATTTTCGTTAATGTAGTATGAATATATGGTATCGTTAAAATCAACAATATGCGCACAAGTTAATAATCCTACAAGTTCGTTTGAGTTATAAACTACAGAAGCAGTTCCTGATACTGTTTCATGAGTAATTGTCATGTTATTGGAGTAAACTTCGAGTATCGAATCGTTGATACTATTTTGTGTGATTTTACTTTCGTAAGGAAAACTGTAAGTTGCATAGAATGCAAGAATATTCAATTTTTTAACAGTTTTTGAAATATAGCTTAATTCATCTGACACACTTATAGTTGGGAATTCGCTATCATATTTATTATCATGCAATGGATTTAGAGTGCTTAGGTTTGTGGAGGTATTGCACCCAAATAAAACTAACAATAAAATGCAGTAAAGAGCAATGTTTTTACGTGTCATAACTGCTTTTTTCGTTGTTAACTTATTGATTGATAAATTATAATTTAATTGCAATAATACATAAAAACACTTCATTTTTTGTAATTTTGCCACTTTTTAATAAATACCAGTATTAATATAAATTGAAATATTATGAAAATAGGATTGAATAAAGTAGTTACTTTAACATATACATTGAGGTATGACAATGAAAATGGTGATATTATTCAAGAGGTTAACGAAGAAGAACCTTTTGTTCATTTATTTGGAAACGGAACATTGTTGCCCTCGTTTGAGTCAAACCTGGAAGGCAGTGAACCTGAAGCAGAGTTTTCATTTAGCTTAACTTCTAAAGATGGATATGGTGAATTCACTAACGATGCTATTATAGAGTTGGAGAATAGTATTTTTGAGAAGGATGGCAAAATTGATGAAGAGCTTGTGAAAATAGGCCACCTGATAACAATGCAGGACCAGGAAGGTAATCCCTTAGATGGACGAGTTATTGAACGAAAAGCAGATAAAATTGTGATGGATTTTAATCATCCTCTTGCTGGTAAAAACCTGTATTTCTCAGGCAAAGTTCTTGATGTTAGAGATGCTTCAGCTGAAGAACTTTCGCATGGTCATGTACATGGAGCAGGTGGTCATCATCACTAATGGTTATAAAATTCTAGCAGTAGAATTAAGAGATTTTAAACAAATCACTAATAATCATTCACAATTCACTATTAAATAAATACAAAATGAGAAAAAATATTGTTGCCGGTAACTGGAAAATGAATAAGAGTTTTCAGGAGGCAGAAGAGTTGATAAGTAGCATTGCAGACGAGTTAGATGAAAAGGAACTTAAATGTGATGTGATAGTTTGCCCCCCTTCGTTATATTTGGAGATGGCTTCTGATTATGCTGACGAATCTGTATTAAGTATTGCTGCTCAGAATGTTAGTGATCATAATAATGGAGCATACACAGGTGAAATATCCGCATCTATGTTAGGATCAATGGAAATTGCTTACTGTATTGTTGGACATAGCGAAAGGCGAAAGTTTTTTAATGAAACAGATGCTCAGCTAGCCAAAAAAGTTGACCAGCTTTTGGATTATAATTTGAAGCCTGTTTTTTGTGTTGGGGAACAACTGGAAGAAAGAGAAAGCAATACTCAATTTGCTGTTGTTAGAAGCCAGATGGAAAATGGGCTGTTCCACCTTAATAACGAAGAGTTCTTGAATGTAATTGTAGCATATGAGCCTATTTGGGCAATAGGAACAGGAGTAGTTGCGACACCTGATCAGGCCCAGGAAATGCATAGTTTTATTAGAGGTTTGATTAGTGAGAAATACAACTCTGAAACGGCAGAACAAACTACAATTTTATATGGAGGAAGTTGTAATCCTACTAATGCATCAACCCTTTTTGCCAATAAGGATGTTGATGGTGGTTTAATTGGCGGAGCCTCACTTAAAGCAGATGACTTTGTGAAGATTGCAATGAGTTTTGAATAATTTCTAATTGAGGCGCACGACCGTGCGCCTCAATTAGTTAAAAATTAATAAAATGAACTACATACGAGTAGCAGTTCCACTACCATCAACTGAAACTGAAACTGAAATACTAATAGCAAGACTATCTGTTATTGGTTTTGAAAGTTTTGAAGAGCAGAAAGATACTTTAATTGCATACATTCCTGAAAAGGATTTTATAAAAGATGATTTGTTGGGTAATGAGTATTGTCTTCAATGTGAAAACTTAGGACAGTTAGATGTTGAGTTAATACCTGACCAAAACTGGAATGAGGTTTGGGAAAGCAATTACCCTCCTGTTACTATAGCTAACAAGTGTTATGTAAGAGCACCGTTTCATGATGAAATACCATCAATGGAGTATGAAATTGTTATCAGACCTAAAATGGCATTTGGAACGGCTCACCATGAAACTACTTCCCTAATGCTGGAGTTGATTCTTAAAAACAACTTTACAAATAAAAAGGTGCTTGATATGGGTTGTGGTACGGGTGTGCTTGCTATTCTTGCCTCTATGCGGGGGGCAAAATCCATAACCGCAATTGATACAGATATTTGGTCGTATAAAAACACCATAGAAAACGTTGAATTGAATGGTATTGAGAATGTTAAGGTAATAGAAGGCGGTGTTGAGTTTGTTGTTAGTACTGATAATTTTGATATCATTTTAGCCAACATAAATAAAAATATCCTTATTAGGGATATGAAATTTTATGCTAATGCGTTATTTAAAGGTGGATATATTTATTTTAGTGGTTATTATGCTAATGATCTGCTGGATATTGAGACTGAGGCTAATAAGAATAGTCTTAAATTTGTGAGTAACTTAGAAAAAAATAGCTGGGTAGCCGCTGTTTTTGAGAAAGAAGGTTAATAGAATGCCAAAATACGTTACATTTTTTTTCGCTTTTATTTTATTAAATATTAACGGTATCTATGCTCAGCAGCCCGATTCGCTTTCCACAAACTCAGAGGAGTTTTATCAACAAATATCACAAATATTATTAAATACAACTTCTAAGACTTATCAAAAAAAATCAGAGGTACTGTTAGGAAGATTTTATGCACGATGGAGTATTGGCAGGTTTAATAAAGATGAAAAAACAGAGGTTCGTAATTTAGTTGAAAAGATGCGTACGAAAAATATGCGTACTTATCCATATTTGTACGATTATTTATATGCTCTAACACTCATCTCAGAATCACAACAATTGCCAAAAAGTGTAATATCATGGCATGCATATGCTTTAAAGCTACTAAATGAAAAGAAAAGTAAGCCTTTCTCAAATTTTATTGAATTTACAGTCGATCTATTAGAAAATAATAGGTTTTATCGCAAAAACAACCTGTCGTGGTATCAACGTAATTCAAAGTTTAGTTTTTTTCTTGACACAAATTTTTTAGTAATATTTCAAAAGGGTAACCTGGTTGGCGCAACAAAAAAGGATAGTTCGATTATTGTTGAAACAGTGGGATCATATAATTATGAACTCCAAAGGTGGGATGGGCATTCAGGAAAATTGAGATGGTCGCGTTTCGGTGAAGAAAAAGGCAATGATGTATATGTTGATGTTAATACATATAGTATTGATGTAAATCTACCTTCCTACACAATTGATTCTGCCATATTACATTATAATAGGTTTTTTAATCATCCGGTTTTAGGTAGGGTTTCTGATAGAATTGCATCAAGTCCACCAAACAATAAGACTTCTTTCCCCCGGTTTGATGCATATTTTGATGAATTTGAGTTGTATAATATTTATCCTGAGGTTAGTTTCTTTGGAGGAGCTAAGCTTGAGGGGCTCACATTATATGGTATTGGTAGTAAGAACACGAAAGCAAATGTAAAACTTACAAAAAGCGATAGCTTATATGCTATAGTGAGAGCAGAAAAATTTCGCCTTGAAATAGATGGATTTATTTCTGCAAATGCTGAATTCGTATTTTTCTTTGATAAAGATTCACTTTATCATCCATCTCTCAGAGTTAAATATACTAATGATAATCGTCAGTTTGTAATGTACTCCGAAAATAATAGTTCATCGCTCACACCCTTTTTTGATTCATATCATGAGCTTGATATTTACGTGCAGGCATTATTTTGGAAAATGAATGAGCCTGAGTTGATTTTTAAACGTATAAGAAATATTCGTAACCGGAATATTGCACAATTCGTATCAAGTAACTATTTTAAACAAAAAGATTTTTATAAATTACAGGGAATTGATGATGTAAATCCTTTGTATGTTATTTATAATTATTTGCATACGTATGATGAAAATGAAATAAAACTTAATGCGCTCGCATCATTTATGCAGAAACCTATAGACCAGGTAAGTGCTATGCTTATTGATCTATCAAATAAGGGTTTTCTTGTTTATGATTCAAGAAATAAAAGAGCGATTGTAAAAGATAGGTTTAATTATTTTCTTGATGCAAAAGGAGGCCTCATCGATTATGATGTAATTAGACTTACTTCAAGTATTGATGATAAACCAAATGCAACAATAAACTTAAGTACATTGGATCTGGAAGTTAATGGAGTTCCGGAAGTGAGCATAAGCGATTCGCAGGAGGTGTATATCTACCCTTACGACAAAACGATTTCGTTTAAGAAAAATAGGGATTTTACTTTTGATGGGCAAGTACATATGGGGTTGTTTGATTTTTATTCGCGTAATAACACATTTGTTTATGATAGCTTTATGCTAAAAATGAACTATGTAGATTCTCTGGCGTTTATGGTTTATTTCAATGATTCTAATAGAAAAAAAGATTCGTTAATTAAGGTTAAGAATGTTATTGTAGATATGGTTGGTAGTGTTTATATCGATCAGCCAACTAACAAATCGGGATTGCTTGAGTTTGAAGAATTCCCCAAATTTGTTAGTAACGATGTCAGTTATGTGTATTTTAATAGAAAATCAATACAAGATAGTACCCTATTACCGGATAGATTTTATTATTCAATTGATCCTTTTGTTTTTGATAGTATTTCAACATTTTCAACAGAAGGGCTGGCATTTGAAGGAAGTTTAACATCTGCCGGAATATTTCCTGCCATAGAAGAACCATTAGTAGTTATGCCCGATTATTCTTTAGGGTTTTCCCATAGTACAGATGAATCGGGTTATGAAATATATGGAGGTCTGGGTAAGTTTAGCTCAAATATTTCATTAAGTAATAGCGGTTTCAGTGGTGATGGTAATTTATATTATTTATCCTCACATTCTTCCTCTTCTGATTACACTTTTTATCCTGATTCATTGTTAGGCATAAGTAATGATTTTAGAGTGATGAAAAGCCCTGATGAATATGATTTTCCATCAGCACAAGCTGATACAGTTAGCATACAATGGGCAATTGACACTAATGTAATGACGTTAAAAAGTGATGCTAGTCCATTTATTGTTTATGATAACTCATTGCTTGAGGGTGATTTATATCTCAACCCTGAGTATATGCGCGGTGATGGATCATTTATTTTTGATCAATCAAGAGTGGTTTCCAACAACATTATTTTTAACTATAGTATGCTTACTGCTGATACTGCTGATTTCTTTTTAAAGAATATTCAGAATGACTCTCTCGTATTTGAGGTGCGAGATTATTTTGCAAAAATTGATTTTGATAAACAGCTTGGATGGTTTAACCATATAAACGATCGTTCATTTATTGAGTTTCCTTTCAATAATTTTATTTCAACACTTGATGAAATAGAATGGCAGATGAAGAATGATAAGCTATTGTTAAATAGTAACTTACAAGATGATTATTCGGGGCTTGATACGCTTAATAAATTGCAGTTAATTGATTATAACCTTTATGGACCTGAGTTTATTTCAGTAAAGGAGGGGCATGACTCATTAAGGTTTTTTGCCGGAAGTGCAACTTATAACCTAAGTGATTATACTATTGATGTGGAAAAAGTTAAGTTGATTAAAGTTGCAGATGCTGCTATATTCCCTGATGATGAGGCTGTTAGAATTTCCAGGGGTGCGCAAATTAACACATTAACAAATGCTTTAATGATTGTAGATACTGCTAATACTTACCATAGTGTTTATGAAGCTGAAGTAAGTATTTATAATAAAAAGCAGTTTTCTGCTAAAGGCTGGATTGATTATTCAGATAAAAATGGCATGAAACAGCCAATATATTTGAGCAGCATTTCAACTAATGATGATGGGGTAACAACAGGTTTTGGTCAGATTCCAAAAGAGGAGATTTTCTTTTTAAGTCCTGAATATTTTTTCCGTGGAGAAGTAAGTTTGCTGGCTTCCAGAAAAAATCTGCGTTTTACAGGTGGTTATAAACTTAATGAAGAATGTGGGTCAAACCTTGATAATTGGGTTGCGTTTAATCAGGTACTTAACCCTGATCATATTTTTTTCAATGTTAATGCCAATACAAAAGATGCTGAAGGAAGATTTGCGTTTTTCGGACTTGCATATTCTGAACAGTATCGCAAGTTTTATCCGTTGATACTGGAGCCATTAGCCAGCCCATCTGATTTGTTATTTGTTAATGCGGTAGGACAATTAGTATTTGAAACAAATAAAGAGGGATTTTCGGTAGGTGCTGCCGATAGGTTTTCAAAAAATAGTATGCAGCAAAATTTTGTTTCACTTGATAACACAAGATGTATACTAAGAGGTGATGGTAATTTTAATATGGGGCTCGACTTTAATATGATTACAGTTAAGTCATCAGGAACTTTTGAGCATTTAATTATCGCAGATTCAACTTATATAAATACTGTGTTATTACTTGATTTTCTTTTCGATGATAAAGCTCTTGAAATGATGACCGATAGTATTCGCCTTACTTATAGTAGTGGTGGTAATATGTCGGAGGGTTTGTTTCCAATGTTTGTGCGAAAGAATTTGCCGGAGGATGAGGCGGAAAGAAATTTAACAGAATTAGCTCTTTATGGCCAAATGAAAAAAATGCCTGAAAAGTTAGCCCATAAAATTATTTTTAGCGATCTTAATTTATATTGGGATCAAAATACCAGGTCATATATTTCTAAAGGTAAAATTGGCATTGGTTATCTTGCCGGCAATGTTATTAATAAGTATGTTAATGGATGGGTGCAAATAGAAAAAGGGAGGTCGGGGAGTAGTATTTCAATTTATATCGAGCCAACTAAAAAAACATGGTATTTCTTTAACTATAAAAATGGCATAATGCAGGTAATATCATCTGATAATAGTTTTAATGAACGTATTGAAATAATAAAAGCTGAAAAAAGGATTTTAAATCCTGATAGCGATATGGATTATTATGAATATGTTATTTCCACTCGCAGAAAAAAGGTTGATTTTTTAAGAAAGATGAAGGGTAGATAGGCGAAAGGGCGAGAGGGCGATAGGGTGAAGGGACGAGAGAGCGAATTAGGCAGTAGAACAATAGAACAACATAACAATCAAACAATCGAGCAATCGAGCAATCGAACAATCATCCTTTATAACTTTCAACTCAATAAGCCATTGACGTATTATTTTTTTTCATAGTTTTACTTTTTAATATTCATTGAACAATTAATCTTATCAAAAATGAAATTTATCATATCAAGTACAGCGTTACTGAGGGGTTTGCAAAAAGTAAGTGGAGTCTTAGGAACCAATAATACTCTACCAATACTAGAAGACTTTTTGTTTGAACTTACTGAAGATAAGTTGCGTATTACAGCATCTGACCTTGAAACTACAATTTCTGTATTGTTGACTACTGACATGTCAGAAGGCCCTGGTATTATTGCTATCCCTGCTAAGATGTTGCTGGATATAATGAAAACACTTCCCGAATTACCGGTAACAATAACAGTTACTGATACAAGTATCGAAATATTTGCCGGGGAAGGTAAGTATAAACTTATCGGGCATCAAAGTGATGAATTTCCTAAAGTTCCTGAGATGGACGACACCATTTCAATGGAATTAAATTCAGCATTACTTGTGAATGCCTTTAACAAAACACTTTTTGCTACCGGAAATGATGAGTTGCGACCAGTAATGTCTGGAGTATTGTTTGAAATTTCGGAAGAGGGGTTAACCTTTGTAGCTACCGATGCACATAAACTGGTTCGTTATCGTCGGACTGATTTTAGTTCAGAAACACCTACTTCAATAATTCTTCCCAAAAAACCTTTAAATCATCTTAAAAATGTAATGTCAGAAGATGTGGAGGAAGTAGTTAAAATAGAGATAAGTGACACCAACATTAAACTCGAGTTTGCTAATATCGTTTTGATATGCAGATTGATAGATGGCAAATATCCAAATTATGAAGCTGTTATTCCAACTCAAAATCCTTTTAGTTTATCCATTGATAGAAAGAGCTTACTTAATGCAATTCGCAGAGTGTCAATATTCGGAAGTAAATCAACTCATCAGGTTCGGTTTAAGATATCGGGTAAAGAACTTCTGTTAACAGCCGAAGATCTTGACTTTTCCAGTGAAGCTAAAGAAAGGCTTACATGTAGTTATGAAGGTGATGATATTGAGATAGGGTTTAATTCAAGATTTATGCAGGAAATGCTTAATACTCTGGAACCTGAGCGCATTATACTCGAATTATCGGCACCAAATAGGGCTGGCATAATTATTTCGGAGAAAGATGATGATAACCCTGAAGATATCTTAATGTTGATAATGCCGGTAATGCTTACGCAATAGTGTTTAGGTCATTTCTGATTTCCTATAAGGCGATATTTTTAATTGCCTGATTTCTTTTTTTATCCACGTAAAATATATATTTTTTATGTATGATTTTAACAAGATTGTTGACAGGCAATCTACAGCAAATATAAAATATGATTTAAGGAATAAGGTTTTCGGTAAGGATGATGTAATACCAATGTGGGTTGCCGACATGGATTTCGAGACCCCCGATTTTATAAGAGAAGCTATAATTAAACGTGCTAATCATCCAATTTATGGCTATTCATTTCGCCCTAAGTCATATTATCAGTCAATTGCGAGTTGGGTTCACATACGTCATAATTGGGAAATAGATACTAACTGGATAAAGTATAGCCCGGGAATAGTTCCTGCATTAAATTTCTCAACTCTTGCTTATACAAACAAGGGTGATAATATAATAATACAACCTCCGGTATATTTTCCATTTTTTAGTGCAGTTTCTGATAATGGCAGAGTTAAGCTAGAGAATAATCTGATATTAAGTAATGGCAGGTATTTAATTGATTTTGATGATTTTGAGCGAAAAGCCGCAAAGGCTGAAATGTTTTTCTTTTCGAATCCACATAACCCTGTTGGTCGCGTGTGGACAAAAGAAGAGTTGTTGAGGCTAGGTGAAATATGTATTCGGAATAATGTAATTATTATCTCCGATGATATTCATAATGACTTGATCCTTCCCGGTTATAAGCACATTCCTTTGGCATCATTGTCGCCTGAAATTGCCGATATCACAGTTACATGTATTGCTCCGAGTAAAACATTTAATATGGCAGGCTTGGCAACATCATCGGTAATTATTTCCAATAGCACTCTAAGAGATAAATTTGATAGTTTACTCCAAAGGTATCATTTATCACTTGGTAATGTATTCGGGGCCGTTGCCTCTGAAGCCGGATATAAAAATGGTGCTCAATGGGTTGATAGATTGATGCAATATATAAAGGATAATTTTGCTGTAGTAGAACAGGCATTATTGGAGACAAACGGAAAAATAAAACTAATAGCTCCGGAAGCAACATATTTGGCCTGGCTTGATTTTAGAAATACAGGTTATTCAGATGATCAAATTAAAGATATACTGATAAATAAGGCTGGGTTAGGGTTTAGTCATGGTCCTGTTTTTGGAAATGGAGGCCAGGGTTTTCAAAGAATGAACCTTGCAACACCACGTTCAGTAATAAAAGTGGCAATGCAAAAATTAATAGAAGCTTTTTAATTTGTGATAGAGTTCATTATTAAATAAACTTTTTTGTAATTTGCTCCGTTAATCAAGATACTATTGAAGCGCATATTTATAATATCATTATTTACTTTAATATCTTTTAATATTGCTCATAGTCAGGAGTATATATATCAGAGGGGGTTGGCTACTTTGTCGATGGGAGTTGCAATTCCTGCCTATGAATTTGGTAGCGGGTCAGGTATTAATTTAACAAGCTATGTAAAAACAGGGACAAACCTGAGAGCAGAGGCTGCATATTTTTATTCCTGGCATGTAGGAGTTGCTGTTATGGTTAATTATAGTGTTAACCCAATTGATAATAGAAGATTAGAAGAAGGATATTTAAATTCAAGTACTGCATTTAAAACTGTAAGTGCCAAAACAGAACCATTTCGTGATTTATCCGGCCTGGCAGGATTAGTATTTGATATACCTCCAAATGAATATTTTTCATTTACTTTTAAGTTGATGGGAGGTCTCAGGAATGTTTATAAGCCTACAGCCTTAATTAGTACAACAACTGTTTTTTCATCTATTGATTATTATGAAACGAGTGATAATAAAACTGTTTTTGCTTTTTTAACTTCTGCAGGAGCGAGGGTTATTGTTAACGAACATTTTAACGTACATATTGATGCTTCATATATTGGCTCAACTTTTGATTTTAAATACGAACGAAACAGGAAGGATAAAAATCAAAAGGCGCATATTGGAGTACTATCGATAGCAGGTGGTGTTTCATATTCGTTTTAGGAGTTCAGAAATATTTTTAGTCAACAGTCAACAGTTAGTAGTCAACAGTTAGTATTTTGTCATTCTGAACAATAGTGAAGAATCTCTAAGTGATAGTCAGACAATACATTAGAATTTTAGTTGCTATTTTTCCCTTGTTGAAGTTTGTAATTATACCTAGAAATTGCCTTTATTTTAGATTTTCTCAATCATCTCCAAAAACTCTTCCTCCGATATTATCGGTACTGCAAATTTCTCAGCTTTTTGCTTTTTTGCAGGTCCCATATTACTGCCGGCAATTAAGTACCCTGTTTTAGTTGAAATGGAGCTAGTGTTTTTTCCTCCAAATTTCTCAACCATGGTTTTTATTTCATCCCTGGAATAGTTTTCAAATACCCCGCTAACAACAAATGATTTTCCTTCAAGCAAATTTGAGCCTTCACTTAATACATCATCCATTTCCAACTTTAGCCCGGCTTCTGATAGCTTCTCTATAATTGTATTATGTTCAGGTCTGCTAAACCAATTAATTATCGACTCAGCAATTCGTACTCCTATCTCATCAACTTCTGTAAGCTCTTCAAAAGAAGCTGCTTTAAGTGCGGTAATATTGCGGTAATGACCTGCCAGTTTTTTTGCTACAGTTGCACCTACATACCTTATTCCCAGGCCAAACAGTACTCTGTCAAATGATATTTGTTTTGATTTTTCAATTCCAGAAATAATATTGTTCACTGTTTTTTGCTGGAAGCTGATTTTGCTATCTTTTTTTCCATCTTTACCCGGGATGATCTTTTCTAAGCCAATTAGTATATCGGGTTGCAGGTAGTAAAAGTCAGCTACATTTAATACTAGATTGTTATCGTAGAGCATTTCAATTTTACCTTCGCCAAGGCTGTCAATATTTAATGCTTTGCGCGAAATAAAATGTTCGAGTTTGCCTTTTATTTGCGGCGGGCAATGGTCTTCGTTGGGACAATAATGCGCAGCCTCATCTTCTTTTTTTGTAAGAGGTGTACTACATTCGGGACAATTAGTAATAAAATTCACCGGATACGAATTAACTAATCTTTTAAAGATATTTACTCCAACAATTTTTGGGATAATTTCACCGCCTTTTTCAACAAATACATGGTCGCCAATCCTTACATCTAAAGTTTGTATTATATCAGCATTATGAAGACTTGCCCGTTTTACAATAGTGCCTGCCAGTTGAACCGGCACTAAATTTGCTACCGGAGTAACTGCTCCTGTACGACCCACCTGGTAATCAATTGATTTTAATATTGTTTCAACTTTTTCGGCTTTGAATTTATACGAAATTGCCCATCTGGGGTTCTTAGCTGTAGTACCTAACTGCTTCTGTTGGGCAATACTGTTTACTTTAATTACAATGCCATCAATTTCATAGTTAAGGTGTTTACGACCTTCTGCCCAGTCGTTTATAAATTCAAGAATTTCATTAGTATTTTTGCAAACAGCTATATTTTTTGAAACCTTAAGACCCATACTAGATGCTGCTTTTATGCTGTCGTAATGAGTTAGAATATCTAATTGATTTCCGGGAATATAATATAAAAAACAGTCGAGTGGTCGTTGAGCTACTTCCGACGGGTCTTGCATTTTCATTGAACCTGATGCTGCGTTGCGTGGATTAGCAAAAGGTTGCTCACCAACATCTTCTCTATCTCTATTCATTTTGTTGAATCCATCGATGGTCATAAAAATTTCTCCCCTTATTTCGAAGTCCTCAGGATAATTGCCCCGTAGTTTTAAAGGAATACTTTTAATAGTTCTCACATTGTTGGTTACATCATCTCCCTGAACACCATCACCTCTGGTTACTGCCTGGACAAGTATGCCATTTTTATAGGTTAGCCCAATTGATAACCCATCATATTTGAGTTCACATACATATTCAACATCATCGCCTGTTATTTTTCTTACTCTTGTGTCAAAGTCTTTAATTTCTTCTTCGGAGTAAGTATTAGATAAGGATAGCATTGGATAATTATGGACAACCGTAATAAAGTTTTTAGTAGGTTCACCACCAACACGAAGAGTAGGGGAGTCGGGGCGGATTAAATCAGGAAAATCAGATTCCAGCTTCTCTAATTCCTTCAGCATTATATCAAAATCGTAATCGCTTATAGTTGATGCTGAAAGTACATAATAATTGTAATTATGCTGCTGTAATTCGCTTATAAGTTGGTTTATTTTAATTTTGGCGCTCTCCTTATTCATCTGTGCTTGAGTTGCTCTCGATGTGCTTAAGGATTCCTTTAATTATCAAATCTGTAAATATAGGAGGTATATCATGTCCCATGCCATCAATCCAAAGGTGCTGTGCATTTGGGATAATACTGTAGCATTTTTCACCATGTTTAAAATCAATTAATGGGTCGGTTGTTCCGTGTATAATTAAGCATGGCGTAGTTAGTTTTGCAAGGTCATCATATCTCGACCCTGAGAGATATGTTGCTTCTATGTGTTGTTTTGAAGCATCCGGATTATACCCGTTTCTATTTCTTAAATTATAAAGTACAGAGTTTGAAATATTATTTATATCCAGTTCATATTTCTCATCACCCATTAGCAGTAATCGTGCTGTCAGGTGTAGTTTTATACTATTTGCTTCTGATTGTATTAATCCGTATCTGATATGAGCAAGCACTAAATTTGTTACTGTACTATTATTCATCGATGGCAAGTCCTTATCCATGATATTGCCAGTCGACATGATTGAAGTAAGCGTAACAATCCGATCGGGATTATTAATACTCATTGTTTGCGCAATCATACCACCAAGTGAGGCTCCAATTACATGTACTTTGTAAATGTTGAGGGTGTCGAGTATTGCGATTGCATCTTCTGCCATATCATTAAGAGAATATGCATTATTTTTCGACCAGTTGTCACCCCAGTCAGACATGCCCGTTCCTCTGTTATCAAACCTAATAACACGATATCCACTATCAACTAATGGCTCGATAAAATAATCAGGCCATGCTAATGCATCATTTGCGATACCCATTATCAAAATTATGTTTCCCTTTATACTGTCATTTGGTTCTATAGAATTATACCATATTTTAGTGTCACCGTTTAATGCATATCCCTGTTTTCCGCTAATTCTATTTTGCTCACTTGCTAAGGCTTTTTCAATAATTTTATTTGTTAGGGCAGGCAACTTAGGAAGACTTACATTTATATAAATAAATGCAGTTAGAAGCAATATACCGATTATCGATACTACTATTATAAGTACTTTTCTAAAAGTTTTCAATTTAGATAAATTAAAGTTTTATTCTATTTTTTTAGGAAGAACGTTTTTATTTCTGTAAAGATATATATTTTGATTATCATTTATAGGATTTAACCAGTGCATAACTTTATCCATGAAGCCCGGCTCAATAATAGTTTCAAATTCCAATTCGGGAAAAACTGTTTTCATTTGTTTAACTCGTTCATCAATATTATCAGGCTGGTAAAACAAAACAAATCCGGGTTGTTGTGAAACCAGTTTAATTGAGTTTTGTTTTGCGAAATCGTTAAAATTATCACCTTTCATAAGTGTTTGATAATTATACCAATTATTTAAATAAAACTGTGGTGGAAAACGCAGTACGGTTTGATTAATATCTTCAATAACGAAATTGTTTATGTAACCATAGTTTGCCATGTAGGTCATGCTTTCTACTCTCGCCTTTTTTGAATACATAACCGTAACGGGTATTAGTACAATGAAATTAATTACCCAAAAAAATACCCATGATGCCGCTATTATCTTTCCGGGAACACGACCTGTTAGAAAGTTATTTTTTATTTGTTGCCATCCAATTATTCCAATAATAATGAGCATCGGTAGTATGGTGATAATAAATCTTTCTTGTTTGTTAGGGTAGTATGAGTGAAAGATTAAAAAAAGTAGAATTGGTAAAAACAATATCATAAGTTTACGCCATTGCTGAAAAAATCCGGCAAATATGAATAGGCTTATGGGAGGTATGAGTATTCCCAATAAAAATAGTACATAAGTGTACCACGGACTAACAACATACAAAGCTGCGTTGTGCATGTTATAATCTACATACTCTATTAGTTGAACAAATGGTTTACCCCAAACGAAATAATCAATACCACCCTGGAATATTATTATTGGGATTAATACTCCTAAACCGAGTAGGAATGTTTCTTTCCATTTATTTTGAAGTAATATAACAAGGCCAATTGCACCGGTAATAAGCAAGGTTTGAAATCTAATGTTAAATGCAAGTCCGAAAAGAATACCTGCCCATAGCCAGTTATAGTTACTAGTGTTTTTATCATATTTTATTACAAACCATAAACCACCAAGGATTAGTGGAATATTTACATATTCAACAAGGTTACGTACGCTTATCATAGGAAATATCCAGAATAAAGCTAATATCCAACCAACAAGTTTTGCATTATCAATATTGCTTAGTTTCAATGTAATTTTATAACCGTAATATATAATTAATATCGACCATAAAGCATGTAATAATCTAATAAATAGCATTTTAATTTGAGGATCTAAAATTCCTATGGAATTAAAGAAACTTAGTAACAGGAAATGTAATCCTACGTAAAAAAAACTAAAACCTTCGGGAGTATTGAGGCCATCGGTAGCAGGTAGCCAGGAGTAAAAGTCATTGCCGTCAACCCACGACTGGGCTATTTCGATTATTAAAAATTGATCGTCGTGCCAACCATATCCTCTTGAGAATACTGTGGCTAACAATCTTAAAAATAGCCCAATGAACAGTATTAGTCCAAGAGGGTTTGTTTTATAATAAGATATTAATTTTTGATTGATCAATATTTCAATTGTTAATATGTTAATTGTTTGCTACTGGTATAAATCATAACACTCTTAATAAATTACTTACCACGATACTTTTTGTCTTGAAACAGGCATTGACATACACCTTGCACCACCACCACCTCTTGATAATTCATCTCCAACAATAGTCACAACTAATCTGTTATGATCTTCTAGGGTAGTTTTTCCGGCTACAATATCACTTGCTTTTACAACTTCGTATCCGTGGTTGTTAAGTGTCTCAATTGTATTAGTGTTTCTTCCGTAGCCTATTACTTTGCCGGGTTCCAATGAAAGAAAATTAGCTCCGCTTTGCCACTGTTCTCTTTCCATAATGGTCAGATCATTTTTACCACCACAAAATACAGGTTCCAAATCCATGCCTAATGATCGTAAAGCAGTTAGTATGTTTTTCTCCTCTTTTATGCTGGTAACATTATGATTTTCAATTGTTATATGAATTGTTATGTATTTTGTAGCATGAATTATTAGTGGCTCAAAAATCATACAAGTATCCTTATCTAGAAAAGTAAATACCATATCGAGATGAATGAACGACTCCGGTTTGTACGGTAACTCCTGAACAATTATATGGTGAGTTCCGGGTTTAGTTTTCATATGTTCAATAACAGAGTCAATTCCCTGAGTACTTGTTCTCTCACCGTTTCCAATAAGAAGTATGTCATCGCGAGCAACAATAACGTCGCCACCTTCAATTGTGCCTTTTCCAGTTTTATCAAATAAATGAACAGGATTTACAGTATTAGCTTTAAAAAGAGGATGATATTTAAAAATGGCCTCCATTATAAAAGCTTCACGGTCGCGCACAGTTCTGGCCATTTTGCTAATCATTACTTCATTTCCAACAGAAAAACTGGCATCACGAGTAAAGAAGAAATTTGGCAGTGGATGTAAGCAATATCTTTCATTATCGAGAAATTTTGTTAGATTATTTTTATGCATCTCAACACCTTGAATTAATTTAGCAGCAAGGGATTCGTTATCTATTTTATCAATCAGATGGCAGATATCTTCTTCATCATTATGTTCATGAGCACAAATTTGTTTTATCAGCTTATGCTTAACTTTTGAGTTATTTATTATGTCAAGTAATAAGTTGTTAACTTCAAATACTTTTGTGAACTTCTTCAGGACTCCGACAAAATTATTGTACTCAGGTAATGCTATTGATAAGTTTAGAATATCGCTATATAGTGCTCTTTCTGCATTCTCGGGAGTCATGTTCTCTACTTCCGGACCCGGTAGATGTACAATCACACCTTCAAGTTTCCCTATTTCAGAGTTGATGTTTATGTTAATTGGTTCCATATTACAAAGCTAATTTATTTTTGGTGTTGGGTCAATAAATTCATAAGTATTTCCAACAGATTCCAGATAAGTAATAAAATCGCTATATTTTAAAACCATACTGGCAGTATTATCATTGGGGTGAAAACTGATTTTGTTAGAATTTTGCAATTGTTCATCTAAAAATATATGAACATGATGCTCTGTATCATTAATTAGGCCAAAAGGAGAAACCGATCCCGGTTTAACACCAAGATATTTAAGCAAACGTTTCTCGGATGCAAAAGTAAGCTTACCTTGTTTCAGCTTCAGTTCAAGACTTCGTATACTGAAAGGTGTAGTGTCTTTTATTATAACCAGATAATGCCTATTACCCTTATGATTACGGAAAAACAAATTTTTACAATGCGTGGCATCAATGTCTTTCCAGTATTCCAGAGCTATTTCAATTGTGTCGAGAGGAGGGTGCTCGTGAATATCAAACTCAATACTTAGCTCTTTAAGAATATTGAAAACTTTCTCGCGCTTTTGATTAGTCATTGGATAATTTGTTATTGGTCATTAGTTATTAAAATTGGCCATCCTTAATTGGTCATTGGTATTTGACTTTTAATTATCCAATCTCCCAATTACTAATAATTTACTCAACCCAATCAGCAATAAACAAGTTTGTATTTCTGGTTCCTCCATTATTTCTATTGGAAGAGAAAATTAGTTTTTTACCATCATAAGAAAACATAGGGAAGGCATCAAAGATTCCATCGTATGTAATTCTCTCAAGCCCTGATCCATCAAGGTTAATCATATACAAATTAAACTCGTAACCACGCTTGCTTGCATGATTAGAACTAAAGATTACTTTTTCTCCGGAGGGATGGAAAAATGGAGCCCAGTTTGCTTTTCCCAGATGTGTTATTTGTTTGAGGACACTACCATCAATATTGCAAACAAAAAGTTCCATATTTGTTGGTTTTACAAGACCTTCGGCCAGCAATTCTTTATATTCTTTAATATCCTCATTAGTTCTTGGGCGTGATGATCTGAAAATAAGTTTGCTTCCATCTGGTGAGAAAAATGCGCCACCATCATAACCAAGTTCTGTAGTTATTTGTTTAATGTTACTTCCGTCAATATCACATGTATATAGCTCCAAATCACCAGTACGATCAGATGTAAAAACAATCTTATCGCCTGTAGGAGAAACTGTTGCTTCAGCATCATAACCGGGTGCTGCAATAAGCGTATCCACAATATTACCTTCTAGATCAGCAATGTATATATCAAAATCAGAATAAATTGGCCATACATATTTACCATCTTCTCTTCTCTGTGGTTCAGGAGGACATTCATCACTACCCGATCGTGTTGATGCGTATAAAATAGTAGAGTCACCGGGCATAAAAAATGAGCATGTTGTCCGACCAAGTCCATTACTTAAAAGTTTGGGCATATCTTTCTTCATATCGCCATCGCTAAACGAAAAATAGTAAATCTGATCGCATTTGCTTCCCCAATCAGGAACTTTTGCTTGAAATACTATCATTGAATTATCAAAGCTAAAATATGCTTCAGCATTGTCGCCACCATTGGTTAATTGTTTTATGTTGGCTAAATGTTTTTCTTGTGGGTAATGTACAGTTGTATCGGGTGATTTATTATTGTCATGATTATGAGTTTCTGTGCCATGACTGTGAGATTGCTCCTCATTAAAACAAGATGATAAAAATACTGTTATAAAGAGTGAAAGGATTATTGTAATAAGTTTCATGTTTTTTGTTTGTTAATTGTTGGCAAAACTATTAATTTGTTGAAAACAATACACACCTAAATATGACTTAAACTCTTTATTTTTTCAAAATTATCTTTATGAAATATTTTGATTTAGTAGGTGCATTTTGATAGCAAGTAGTTATACTTTTTAATGATGATTCAATATCTTAGCTTTTAAATACTTTCCGGTATAAGATTCTTTGCAATTAACAATATCATCAGGAGTACCTTCAAAAATTATTTCGCCTCCATTATCACCACCATCGGGTCCAAGGTCGATTACCCAGTCTGCCGATTTGATTATTTCGGAATTATGTTCAACAACAACAATTGAATGCCCAATTTCGATAAGCGAATTAAGGGAAATTAATAATTTACTGATGTCGTGAACATGTAATCCTGTAGTTGGTTCGTCAAATACAAAAAGGGTAGGGGATTCCCCGGCACCTTTAGATAAAAAATATGCCAACTTAACTCGTTGTGCTTCTCCTCCACTAAGTGTGTTTGAGGGTTGCCCGAGATGTAGATAGCCAAGACCGACATCAGCAAGTGGTTTAATTTTCTCAATTATTTTTTTACCTGCATTTCCAGAAATAGATGATTCTCCAAAAAAGGTAATGGCTTGATTAACTGTCATATTTAATATATCGGAAATGTTTTTTCCATCGAACTTAATTTCAAGTACTTCATCTTTAAAACGATTTCCATTGCAGGCATCGCACTTAAGATGAATATCAGCCATAAACTGCATTTCTACTTTTATAACTCCTTCACCTTCACACTGGTCACATCTTCCTCCAGGAATATTAAAAGAAAAATAACCAGGTTTATATCCTCGTAACTTTGCTAGTTTTTGAGAAGCAAATAATGACCTTATATCATCAAATGCTTTTAAGTAAGTTGCAGGATTGGATCTTGAGGAACGTCCAATTGGGTTTTGATCGACATATTCAATTGCTGAAATATTCCGTAATTCACCACTAAGATGTCCATGTCGTCCGGCTTTTTCACCATAGCCCCCATGATGTTTTTTTACTGCCGGAAAAAGAATATCCTTAACAAGTGTAGATTTTCCTGAGCCGCTAACACCTGTTATCACTAATAGAATATTTAATGGTATTTTAACAGAAATATTTTTTAGGTTATTTTGAGTAGCACCAATAATCTCAATGTAGTTTCTCCACTTTCGTCTTCGTTGTGGTAATTCAATTTTTTTTCTGTTGGTTAAATACAGTGCTGTATAACTACTATCATTTTTTTTAAGATCATCAAATTTACCCTGAAATATTAGATTGCCACCATGTTCTCCGGCATCAAGTCCAATATCAATTATTTGATCTGACGCTTTAATAATTTCCTCATCGTGTTCAACAACAATAACAGTATTGCCTAAATCACGAAGTCGATATAGTACGTTAATAAGTCTCTCGGTGTCACGTGGATGTAACCCGATACTTGGTTCGTCAAGAATATACATTGAGCCTACCAGTGAGCTGCCAAGAGATGTGGCAAGGTTTATGCGTTGTGATTCACCACCTGATAATGATGATGAAAGCCTGTTCATTGTGAGGTAAGAAAGACCAACATCCAATAGGAATTTTAACCGTGTTGTAATTTCAATAAGTAAACGATTTGCAATCTTACTTTCGTACTGTGTTAATTTTAGGTTTTTGAAAAACTCATAAGCATCATCCAACTGTAGTTGAACAATTTCGCTAACACTTAGTCCTCCAACTTTAATATAATTAGTGTCTTTTCTTAACCTTGTACCTTTACAGTCCGGACAATTGGTTTTACCTCTGTATCGCGAAAGCATAACACGATATTGTATTTTATATGTTTGCTCCTCTACTGAGTCGAAAAATGCATCAATTCCCTTGAAATATTCATTGCCTGTCCAAAGTAATTCTTTTTGTTCAGCAGTTAACTGATTGTATGGTTTGTGGACAGGGTAGTCAAATTTATATGCATTCTGGATGAGTTGATTTTTCCATTCACTCATTTTTTCACCTTTCCAACAGGCTATGGCTTCGTCAAAAACAGACAGGCTTGGGTTGGGTATAACTAGTTCGGGGTCAATGCCAATTATATGCCCAAAACCTTCACAGCGTTTACATGCACCCAAAGGGTTGTTAAATGCAAACATATTTACTGATGGTTCTTCAAATGTTATTCCATCAAGTTCAAACTTGTTGGAGAAACTGGTTGTTATATCTTTTCCATCAAGTTTATAAGAAATACTACAATTGCCTTTGCCTTCATAAAAAGCAATTTGAGCTGAGTCGCCAACACGAGAACTAAGGTCGTCGTCATCATGATCAATTCTAATCCTATCTATTACTAAGAAACATTCGTTGGGTTTTGCATCTTCATCAACTACCTCAATAATTTCCTCAATCCTACTTATTTTGCCATCTTTAAGTATCCTGTTAAAGCCTTGTTGCATTAACACTTGAAGATGTTGCTTCAGTTTTCTATCAGTTCTTATATGTATTGGTGCATATATAATTACATCTGTTTCTTCGGGTAATTCAACTATATGATTAATTACATCGTTTATACTATGACGCTTTACTTGTTTATTGGAAATTGGAGAGTATGTTTTTCCTATCCTTGCAAAAAGAAGTTTTATATATTCATATACTTCGGTTGAAATACCCACAGTTGAACGAGGATTTCGACTTTTTACTTTTTGCTCAATGGCTATGGCAGGTGAAATTCCTACTATAGCATCAACCTCTGGTTTATCCATGCGCCCGAGAAATTGACGTGCGTATGAACTTAAACTTTCAACATACCTTCGTTGTCCTTCTGCGTATAAAGTGTCAAAAGCTAATGATGACTTCCCCGAACCCGATAAACCGGTTATCACAACTAACATTTCTTTTGGTATTGAGACACTAAGGTTTTTTAAGTTGTTAACCCTTGAATTTATGATAGATATGTGATTAATTTCGCTATTGCTCATTTAATTAATTTACTTTTATTTGTAAAATAAGTATGCAAAATTAGAACTTTATTTGCTTTTGTAAGTATATTACATATATTTGCATTATTGTTTAACTAACCAATAGGAGAAAGATTATCGAGTAAACTCTACCATTTTTTTTGTTTAATTAACTCAAAATAGGTAAAATGGGTTTATCAGGTACTAGTGAGAAGGAGCTTATTAAAAGTTTCATTAATGGTAATCACTCCAGTCTTCAAACACTTATAGAACGTCATCAAAGCAGATTGTATTCGTACATATTTTTATTAGTCAAAGATAAGCAACTGGCTGATGATGTGTTTCAGGATACATATGTAAAAGTAATTAATACCCTTAAACGGGGGAGTTATAATGATGAAGGTAAATTCATCCAGTGGGTTATGCGAATTGCACATAATCTGGTGATTGATCACTTTAGGAAATCTAAAAAAGTTCCTACTGTTGAGAATAATTATAACGATTATGATATTTTTGATACAATAAGGTTTACCGATCCATCTGTTGAAGAACAAATTGTGAAAGATCAAATTCATAGTGATGTTAGGAAACTTCTTGATTATTTACCTGAAGAGCAGAAAGAAGTTCTTTATTTAAGATGTTACTCGGGATTAAGCTTTAAAGATATTGCAGAACAAACAGATGTAAGTATAAATACTGCCCTTGGAAGAATGCGTTACGCAATAATTAATATGCGTAAAATAATTGAGGAAAATAAAGTTGTTCTTACAGCTTAAAATTGCTCATATTTCATGGCTTTGTATTTTGGACTTTGATTAAAGGTGAGTGACATGCCATAGCCATCTAAATAATTAACCAACAATAAATAATAAACAAAGAGTTTTGGCGTTAATTGATTAATTATATTATTAATTAACAACAAAGCCTATGATTAGCTTTACTCCTAAGAAACATCAGGATTACCCCAAACTTAAGTTAAAAGGCACAAAAGTTCCTGCTCCTTCAGAGTTGACAATAAGGTTAATAATGAGTTATGCAGCAGCATTGAGAGTGTATAATACTAAAAGCCTGGGGTGTATAAACAGCCTGTTAAATTGATTAAATGCTTTAATGCATAATAAAAGCTGCTATCATAATTTGGTTGCAGCTTTTTAATTTTTTAGAGGTTTGGAAACTGCTTATACAAATGCATCTTGAATAATACTTTCAGCCTTTTCTTTATTGGTAAGAATCTCTTCCAGTAATTTGAATTGTGTGCGACTTCGAATAAGATTATGTGTTGGGTAATCTGTTTTATAATATATGTTACTTAAAAGATAATCAGTTAAAAACCTAAGACCTTGTAAATATATTATACTAAGTGCTCCTGTTAATATATTATCTTTTTCAATAGGAGTAATTATAGATTTTATCTCATTAAAATATCCTTTGCTTAGTGCCTCAAAATGATCTAATTTGAAAGTTACTTTTTTTAAATCTTTTTCATCTTCCTTGGCAACACTGGTTATTGATCGTACCATATCTCCAAAGTCGAATAATATACTTCCTTTCATAACGGTGTCTAAATCAATTACATAAACATTGTTGTTTTTGTGGTCGAAAAGTATGTTATCAAGCTTAGTGTCGTTATGTGTAATTCGAATTGGAAGGTTATTGCTATTAAGCAGATCAGACATTTTTAAGGCTATATTTCGGTTACTTATTGCAATTTCAATTTCAGGTAAAGCAGCTTTCTGTAGAGTTTTATCTGTTATTTTAAGTGCTTTTTCAAACTCACCTAACCTTCGTAATGGAGAATGAAAATCAGGAATTGTATCTTTAAATATGTCGGCATTTAGTTTTGTTAGGAATAGTTGAAATTTGCCCATTGCTCTACCTGCTTTTTCTGTAATCGAAGTATCTGGAGGTATAGAATATGCAGAGCTATCTTCAACAAAATTGTTTAATCTCCATGCAGTTCCGTCAGTATCTATAAAATGAAATTGTCCTGAACTATCGGTTATAAAATCAGGGAAAAGCTTGCCTGATGCCTTTTGCTCTAATGCAGCTTCAATTAAGTAGTTGTAATTCCAAACTAGTTTGTCAATGTTAAACACATTTTTATTTACCTGCTGGAGAATAAACTTACTGCTGTTAGTTGATACTAGAAAAGTATTGTTGATATGGCCATTTCCATAATTAGAAATGTCAGTAATTTCACAATTATTAAAAAACCTGTTAAGTATCTTTTTGCTGACTAATGACATAAAAATAAGTAGATTAATGGCCTGGAAGTAGAAGTAAATATTCTGTCTTGAAAATTATTACTCCCATAAATTTTCAGGGTAGTTGCCATTAGCAACAAGTTCATTTACTTTATTGATAGTTATATCCTTATCTTCCTGATAAGTAACGCCAAACCATTGGTCATTACTGGTAAGTAATTTTATGGTTGCTTCTTTGTTTTCAATAAGATCGTTAACTACTGATGGTATAAAGAATTCAGCTTTTAGCTTATGTGCATTTTCATCCATGAAGTTAGTGAAATCGCGCTCTAATTGATCAAAAAACAGAGGTGAAAATCCCCAAAAGTTCATTGAAACAAATGGATTACCATCAATTTCAAATTTTTTGTCATTATGAGTGTAAACAATCTTCCTGTTTTCTCTCTTTATACTAGTTCGCTCAACTACATCTGTAAGAAGACCATCCTTGGTTTGGCAAATACCCCTGGAAACAGTTCCGTTTTCGGATAATGTATTTCCAAGTTTATATCCCACCATTGCATACTCATTTAGTTTATGGTTTGAATTTGAGTAGTAGTCACTAATTAATTTAAATGCCTGTCTACCGTAAAAGTCATCTGCATTAATTACAGCGAAAGGCTCATTAATCATCTTCTTTGCAACCAATACTGCATGTCCGGTACCCCATGGTTTTACTCTTGCGGTATTAACAGGTACTCCTTTAGGTACATCATTTATCTTTTGAAGTACATATGCAGCTTCAATTTTGCCTTGCAAACGTGGCTCGTACACTTCTTTAAAATCTTTTTCTATTTTTGGGTTAAGTACAAAAACTATTTTTCCAAACCCTGCCCTTATTGCGTCGTAAATTGAATAATCAATAATGCTCTCACCTGATGGTCCTATTTTGTCCATTTGTTTTATTCCGCCATAACGGCTTCCTAATCCTGCTGCTAATATTAGTAAAGTTGGTTTCATAGTATATGTAGTAATATATTATCTTTGTTTTTTAAGAAATTTGTTGCAAGATATAAATATTACTATTAGAAAAGGTGTTTTCTGATTGTGATATACTATATTTTTTTAAGAATAATATTTTTATACATTATTTTAATAACTCATTATAATATGGGCTTTAGATTAACTAAAATATATTTGATAATATTTGCGGTTTTCGTCTTGCAATTACAACCCATGTTTGGTCAGCAAGCATTGCGTTTAAGTTTAAAGGCAGCTGTAGACAGCGCATTGAATAATAACAGTAAAATTCAACAGTACAAACAAGTTGTTCTGCAAAAGCAATTTTTAAATAAAGCAGCTGTTGGTAATTTCTTTCCCTCGATAGATGTGCTTGGAGGATATACTTATTTTAGTCAGAACCCTGAAATTAATATGAGTCAGGTTAAAGGCTCTGTTGATGATTTGTTTGGGAAATATGGTGTTGTGATTGCTCAGGAATTAGATCTTTCACAGGAAGATCAGCATATTATTTATGATAAAATTGTTGGGGGATTGGGTAAGTTACCAGCCTATAATATTGTTGTTGATCAGCAAAATTATCCAAATTTGAATGTAACTGCTTTGCAACCAATTTTTTTGGGAGGTAAGGTTATTGCCGGAAAACGTTTTGCTGAGGCAGAAGAAGAGTATGCTTCAATAGATCTACGTCAGGTGAGTAATGAAATTATTAAAGAAACCATAGAAAGGTATTTTGGCGTAGTGTTACTAAATGAGGTAATTATTACTCGAAAGCAGGTAGTTGCTGGTATGGAAAAGCATGAAAAACAAGCTAGAAAAGCTATTGAAGTGGGCGTGATTCCATCACATGAACTCTTAAGGGCTCAAGTTGCTGTTGCTAATGCACAGCGCGATCTATGGGATGATGAGAATAAACTGGATTTGGCTAAAATGGCTTTAAAAACCAGCCTGGGATTGGGTCAGGATTTTGCAGTTGTAGCAACTGATAGTTTAAGATATAGGATTACGGCAATAAATTTGACAGACCTTCAACTCCAGGCATGTGATAAACAACCAATATTTGGCATGATTGAACAGCAAAAACTAATGGTCGATCAACAACATGCTCTTGATGTAAGCGAGTTTATGCCTCAAGTAGCAGCATGGGGTGAATATGGTTTTTTCAGAGAAGAGTATGCTGTTATTATGCCACCGGCAATGATTGGTGTTCAAGCAAGATTGAATATTTTTCATGGCTTAGGTAAAGTAAATAAGTTAAAAGCAACAAAATTTTTACAAGAAGAAGTTTCTAAAGCAGAAATCTATGCTCATGAGCAAGTTAGTTTGTGGGTTGCAAGTTCATATCGTGAAGTATTAAATAGTGAAGAGAGATATCGTAAAATGAAACCAACAGTTGAACTAGCAGCTAAGAATTATGAAATTAATGAAAAACGGTTTCAGGAAGGTTTATCAAAGTCCATTGATGTAATTGATTCACGATTACTTTATGAAGGTATTGTTCTCGAAAGATTAAAATCGTTATATGATTATTATATTGCCCTTTCTGAGTTATACCTGGCAACCGGTAATCCTGAAAAAGTTGTGGAAATGTTAAATGATTAATTATTAATGATTAAATGATAGAATGATTGAATTGTGAAATGGAAACAATTATATATTCATTTATTACAGCGTTCACTCATTGATAAAAAATAGTTATATGAAAATGAATAAAAGTGTTTTTGCTCTTTCTATCCCGGTAGTAGTTATATTGGTAGCAGTTATTCTACTTGTTTTAAGACACGAAGATAAGGATGATAATATAATTCTTGGCATGTTCGAAACCACAACAGTAAATGTAGCTTCTGAAATCCCGGGAAGGGTGGATATGATACTCGTTGAACTTGGGCACAGGGTTGAAAAGGGTCAGGTTCTTGCCACTCTTGAACCAAACATTATGAATGCAAAAATGGGTCAGGCTATGGGGATTCGTAATGCTGCAGAATCGATGCTGCTAAGGGCAAAACAAGGAACTCGGAAGGAGGAGATTGAGGCAGCCAAGAATCAATACCAAATGGCTAAAAGTCAGTATGACTTTGCTGATAAAACATATAAGCGATTTTTAGTGCTTTTTGCTGATAGTATTATCTCAAAGCAGGAAATGGATGAAATGGAGTTTAAACATGTCGCAGCTCTAAACGAAATGGAAGCCGCCGAGGCTATATATACGATGGCAAAAGAGGGTGCCACCTATGAGGATATTCAAATAGTTGAGGGTGAGGCGGAAGCGGCATCTGCAATGTATAATGAGGCTGCTGCTTATTATAAACAACTGGAAATTATTGCCCCTGTTTCAGGAGAAATAAGTAGCAAGATTGCCGAAGAAGGTGAAGTAATGGCAGCCGGATATCCAATAATGACTATAATGATTCCGGAAAAAATATATGCTATTGTTAATGTTAGGGAAGACAAACTGGATGCTTTTAAAATGGGTAATATTCTTACCGGAAAAGTACCTGGTCTTGGTGGTGAAAAGTTCGAATTTAGAGTTTCGTATTTAGCTGTAATGGCTGATTTTGCCACCTGGGTTCCAACACAAGCAAAAGGTGATTTTGATTTGAAAACGTTTGAGGTTAGATTAATTCCAGTGGCTCCAATTGATGGACTACGTCCGGGGATGACCGTACAATTAGATTTCTAAGAAAATCATCGAATGAATTATCCGGGGTTTATAAAAGTAGCAAACAGGGAATTAAGTATTGCCGGGCAGAATAAGTCTGTGCGCAATTTGATGCTGTTTGTACCCATAATTATTTTTATATTACTTGGCTTTATTTATGTAAAGGGTGCTCTTAGAGAAATACCTGTTGCCGTTTATGATCAGGATAATACTAAACTGTCTCGTACTTTAATTGATCTTTTTAATTCTTCAGCTTCAATGGAAGTAACATATTATCTTAGCTCTGAAGATCAGCTAAATACTTTTTTTCTTAATCACAAAGAACATGCAATATTTAGAATACCACATGGCTTGGAACGAGATGTAATGAAAGGTAAAAACACAGTTGTACAAGCGCTTACTAATTCGTCAAATATTATTTATGGTAATATATTATTGCGAGAGGCATATACAATTGTTGGCACAATGTCGGCGGGTATTACCATTAATAAATTAGTTGCAACGGGGTTAACCGAACGTGATGCTTTTAACTTGGCTTTACCAATAAAAGTAACTGCAAAACCGCTTTTTAATCCTATTTATAATTATTTATACTACCTGTTACCGGGTTTAATGACAGTGCTATTGCAGATGATAGTTTTTTTTGTTTCAACACGTTCAATAAATTCTGAATACAATAAAGGTACTTTTGGTGATCTTGTAGAAGTAAGTAACAATAGTGCAATGAATATTATAATAGGCAAAAGCTTAATTTACTTTATGTTAAGTATAGCAATAGCTATGTTTATTGCATTGGTATTTGTTATGTTTGGAATACCTTTCAAAGATCGGGAGGTTGAAATAATAGTAATATTCTCAGTTTTTATATTGTCGAATATTGCGCTTGGACAAATGCTTTCTGCAACTATTGATGATGAAATGCTGGCTTTGGATATTGCTTTCTTTTATAATTCACCGGCTTTTGTTTTTAGTGGATTTACTTTCCCCATGTTTGGAATGCCATTTTTCGATTCACTGTATGCACAGTTTATTCCATACACACATTTCCTATATGCCTTTTTTAAAGTGTATCAAATCGCGGCACCTTTTTCATATATTTCATCAGAAGTATTAATTCTTTTGCTTTTTATGGCTGTTGGTTTTATTACAGCTTTTGTAGCTTTACGCATGAGGATTAAGCAAGAAAGACAAAGTAAACTAGTAACTGTAAATATATAATGACAAATTGGAGAAGCATAAGATCGATATTTAATAACGAGTTGAAGATTGTTATTAGTGATCATAGCATATTGCTTACGGTGATAATTGCTCCTTTACTTTATGCTTTTTTCTTAGGCTCTATTTATCTAAATAAGGATATTGATCAAATAAGATTTGCCGTTGTTGATTACGATAATTCGAAAACTTCACGCACGCTCACACGAATGTTATCTACAAGTCAAAAAATTGATATGGTTGGCTATATTGAAGATTATGAGGATGGAGTTCATAAACTTATGAATCTGGAAATTCAAGGGTTTCTTGTTTTTAACGATGGTTTTGAAAAGGAATTAAAGAAAATGGAAGGGGCAAATTTAACTTTATACTTAAATACAACACGTTTTTTACCTTCTAATGATTTAAATATGGCAGTAAATGAGGTTATGCTTACTGTTAGCTCTGGTATTCGGTTAAAGTATTATGAAGTAAAGGGAATTGATTCACAAAAGGCCATGCAGCTTATTAACCCTGTAATGGCTGAAGTAAAACCGATTTATAATGCAACTAATAGCTATGGCGGGTTTTTGCTCCCGGGATTATTCTTTCTTATTTTACAGCAAACACTGTTAATTGGGCTTGGTGAGAGCGTGTCGCGTGATAATGAAAAAGGAATTTTGAGCTCAATATTAAGCAGTACTCCTATGGGTGTTTTGAATTATATACAAGGGAAAATAGCCTATTATGTTTTTCTGTATTTAGCATACCTAATAATTTTTACCGCTGTTATTTTTCCATTATTTGGACTTCCCGTAGCAGGTTCATTAATTTCAATATTTATTTTGAGCATGGTGTTTCTCATTACTATAATGTTGCTAACCATGCTGATTGGCACTTTTGTAAAGAGTCAGGTTAGAATGATGGAAATACTTGCGTTTACTTCATATCCATTTTTTCTGCTTTCAGGATATTCATGGCCCGTTTCTTCCATGCCCCAGCCGTTGCAGTGGCTTGCGGCTATTATTCCAACAACACCAATGATGGAAGCAATGAAGCGGTTATATGTTATGGGTGGTAATTGGAGTGATGTATCTCAACAATTTCAGCACCTTATAATTTTATTAGCTGTTACTCTTGTGGCTTTGCTTTGGCGATTGAATGTTATTCGTAATAGGGGGCTAACGGCTATTACAAATTCCATGTAGATACCCCGTCCGCTTGCGGCGGAGAGCTTTATTTTTCTATGAATCCATTTCTATTGCTATGATATTAGCAGTTGCTATGTAGTAGATGTATCAAATACTATAATACATTAATAAACATTAATAAACATTAATAAACAGTATTTACAAGAAATTTTATTATATTTGCGTGTCATATTAAAATCTAGTACTATGAAAAGATCAGTTGGAGTCAGAGAAGTCTTCGGAATATTTCAAAATACAGAATCCTATTTTTGTGAAAGGAATAATAAGCAATCAAATAGACTAATTATTAATCAGATTTTAATTATTTGTGCTTTTACTTTTATTTATGGCATTGTCATGGGTAGTTATCATAGTTTTTCACAAGCTATTGTTGCTGGGATTAAAGTTGTAATTCTATTTATTAGCACACTATTAATATGCTTCCCATCATTTTTTGTTATACAACAGGTTTTAGGCTCAAAAATGAATCTAAGGCAAATGATAATTATTGTCTTAAGTGGTTTTGTTCTAGCTTCTACTATTGCGTTGTCTTTTTCTCCAATTATTATTTTCTTCCAAATTACAGGAGGTAATTATCATTTTTTGCAACTGTTGCATGTAGCAATCTTTGCTTTCTCAGGAGTGTTTGGTATGAGGCTGATGGTTGAAGCACTTAAATTTGCTTGTGATAAAAAAGATATATATCCTAAAATTGGTGTTACAGTGTTTCGTATTTGGATAATAATCCTTGCTTTTGTTGGGATCCAATTATCTTGGAATTTGCGACCTTTTTTAGGTAATAAGGATGAAGGCTTCAAGCTTGTTAGAGAATATGAGGGGAATTTCTATACGGCAGTTATTTACTCAATGCAACAAATTGTGTCAAATAAAGATATACCCCATAAATCTGATATTAAGCAGACTCATTATTACATTGATACGACTAAATCAATAGTAGATGATTCAACTGGAATTTTATATCGATTAAAAAATTAGACTATGGAGGAAGATATAATGACACTTGAGGAGGTTGCTAAATACCTTAAACTAAGACCTCAAACTATTTATACTTGGGCTCAAAATGGAAAAATTCCTGCAGCTAAACTAGGTAAGGAATGGCGATTTAGAAAAACTATTTTAGATAATTGGTTTAATCAGCACATTGACAATAAATTTTCAGAATATATTTAGTGATGCCAAAGACAATCTCTATTATAGATACACTTATATAATAAAAAGGCTTTATTTCCATGAAGTTAGTTTATGCCATTTCAATGCATAGAAGAAAATAAAAATATATAATGGAATCATTATCCAATAAGCTGCTTGTGAAGAATAATTATCGGCAAGTTTTCCCCATATTAGAGGGAGGATTGCGCCTCCAGCTATAGCCATAATCAACATGGCCGAACCGGTTTTTATGAAACGACCTAAACCATGTAATGCAAGTGGCCATATTGCTGGCCACACCAGTGCATTGGCAAAGCCCAACAATGCAACAAAGGTCACCGAAATCATAGGAGGAGAGTAAATGGCTACCAATGAAAATACAACTCCTAGTATAGCTGAAATAGTCAGTGCTTTTTCCTGTGATAAGTAACGAGGAATAAGAATAATTCCCAGTATATATCCTGCAATCATTGAAACCAAAGTTAGAGAAGTAAAAACCTTTGCTGTATCGATGGCAATCCCCAACGAAATACCATAACGAATAATTGTATCACCTGCAATAACCTCTGCTCCAACATATAAAAACAAAGCAGTTACTCCCAGAATAAGGTTCGGAAATTGGAAAATATTTGTTTTTGTGTTAGTTTCTTCAGTTGTACTTTCATCTAGTTCTTCTTCAACTTCAGGAAGTGGAGCATAACGAATCATTATTCCTAATAATATAAGTATTGCCGTCATAACAATGTACGGATTTATAACCCTGGCAGCTAGGTCGTTGAGAGCGATTGCTTTAGCAGTTTCATCTAATGTTTTTAAATTCTCAACAAAAGCATCACCATCATGTAGGATAAAATATGCCAAAATAAGCGGAGCCAAAGCACCAGCAACTTTGTTACTTATTCCCATTATACTTATTCGTTTAGCAGCTGATTCACGAGGACCAATAATTGTAATATAAGGATTTGATGCTGTTTGAAGAAGGGCAAGACCTGTGCCCATAATAAAGAGACCAATTAAAAAGAGCTCATAAATTCGGGTTTGAGCTGCAGGAACAAACATAATAGTCCCCAAAGCCATCACTAACAAACCAACCATCATTCCATTCTTAAACCCTGTCTTTTTCAGTATCCATGAAGATGGAAGTGCCATAACCGTATATGAAATGTAAAAGGCAAAAGCAACAAATAATGCTTGAAAATTGGTTAGCTCACAGGCTATTTGTAGATATGGAATCAAAATTCCGTTGAGCCATGTTACAAATCCAAAAATAAAAAATAGTAATCCAATTACTGAGATTGATAATATATATGTCCGTTTATTTAGACTACCAGTTTTCTTAATTTGATTTTCCGTCATCGAGTTACTTTTTTTGAGATTATGCTAAAAAAAGTCAATATTACAAAAAATAAGAGGGTAATTGCTTATTTGACAGAGTTAATTTATTATTACTAATCCTTGATAGTATGGATTGTTGGGAAGAGTGCTTAATATGCTAAAACTTCGTTTGATATCATCATTTCTTCTACTTGAAATAGTGATTCTATTTTTTTCCGTAAGGAATTCTTTGCTCTTGATAATTGTGACTTTGAAGTGTTAACAGAGATATTCATAATCTTGCTTATTTCTTTATGGGAATAACCTTCTATGGTGTTGAGATTGAACACTGTTTGGTAACCATAAGGTAATTCACGAACCATTACCAGTAATTCTTCATGCGACATTGTTGAAACAACTTCATTATTGAAAGGATTTGTGAAATACGCATTCTCAGGATCAATGTCTTTGTTTAACAGATTTTTCTTTTTGTAGAAATTTAATGCAGTAGTTATCATAATTCTTCTAATCCAGCCATCAAATGATCCTTTTCCACTATAGTCCTTGAGATATTTAAATACCTTAATAAATCCTTCCTGTAATATGTCTTCGGCATCAGTATTGTTTTTTGCATATCTTAAACAAACACCAAATATCTTTTTAGAATATTTCTCGTATAGTAGATATTGTGCGTTACGATCTTTTTTTATACACCTCGATAATAACTCGTCACTTATATTATTGCTATTCTCTGACATATTATATCCCCTTTTTTTAGAATGAGCAAAAGTACATAGCTTTATATTAAATTATCTAATATTTATTACTACAATAATTCTACAAACACATTATTAATAATCAATATAAATTGAAATGCTTCTACAATAAATTATATAATAGTAATATAAACAGACCATTAAAAAATTGAGATATACTACAAAAAAATGTTTATATATTGAGTAGGTACTCGGAGAGGGATTGTTTGTTATCTAGTTTACATTTCATGCGTAATCTATACCGACTCATTTCTACAGCCTTAATTGAAGTATAGTTTAGGGAGGCAATTTCTTTTGTGCTTAAGTTAAGGCGAAGCAAAGCGCATAATCTTTTCTCGTTTTTTGTTAGAGAAGGGAATTTTACTTTGAGTTTGTTAAAAAAATCATCATTTGTTATATCAACTTTTTCTTGAAATTCTTCAATATCCTTGTTGATCTGCAAACTTTGTTTAACATGATTTGATAATTCTTTTAGTTTCATGTTTAACTCTTGTTCATTGTCGCAGGAAAGATTATTTAGGTCGGTTTTTAATTGTTGTAATATTTTGTTTTTCTGTACTAAGTGAAGTGCAAAATTAATTAGATCATTCTTTTTGCTACTAAGTTCAACTTGTAATAGTTCCTTTTGAGCTTCGTGTAAAATTCGCTCCTTTTGATTTATGAGCCTTTCCTTTTTTACTTTAAACCTGAGTCTAAGTAATGTAAGGAGTATTAGAATTATAAGTACTACAACACCAAGAATTAGAGTGTTCTGCTTGAGTTTATTTATTTCACTTTCATTTTCTAATATTTCGATTTCAGAATCCTTTATTTGAATTTCTTTTTCTTTTATACTTCTTGAAAAATACGATTGCATATCAAATATCTCATTTTGCAATTGTTTCTGATATAATGAGTCACTGTATTGGGAATAAATATGGATATATTTAAGAGACTTTTTATACTCCATATTATTTTCATACACTTTGCTCAGCCCTAATGAAGCCTGAGTAATTTGTTCCCAATCATTATTTTCAATTGCTAATTCATATGCTTTATAAAATGATGAATTTGCACTTATTATATTATTTATTTTGAAGTACTCATTCGCAATCAATATGTAAAGTGTGGTTAGTCCGTTTACATCATTTATACTTTTATATAACTCAAGGCTACTATTGTAATAATAAAATGTTTTGTTACTATTTTTCAGGGCACTATAAACCTGACCAATATTTTCATAATTAATTGCTTTGAGTTGCGGTAAGTTGGCTTTTGTGTTGAGCTCAACACTTTTTTCATAATATAATAATGCTTTTGAAAAATCTCCTTTAAGCCTATAAACCTCACCAATATTATTTAATGCGATGGCTTCACCTCTAACATTATTAATATTTGAGTAAATTTTATTAGATCTGTTAAAGTAGTACAGTGCTTCGCTAAGGTTTTCTTGATTAAAAAAAAGTCCACCAATGCGGTTATATGCCTCGGCTGTCAGCTCATCATTATTTAATTGTATAGCATAATCAAGTGATTTTTGGTAGTAAAATAGTGTGCGTTCAGCATCAAAATTGTTATTATAATATAATAAACCCAAGGCACCATATATACTTGATAGTTTTTTAAGATCATGCAGTTCTTCATAAATTTTTGCACCTATTAAAAAATAATTTATCGCAGGTTGAATGTTATTGTTTTTGCTGTACAGTTCACCCATAAGTTTATTAGTGGTACCGCATGCTTCGCTGGATTTAACTTTGTTGGCAAGCTTTAGCGCTTTTTTATTGATGCTAATTGCTTTATCGAGTGAATCGTGTTTTAGTACATTTACTAATTTGTGATAAATATAAACTTTTTCGAGGCTATCAGTAGCTGTGGAAAGTTCTGTTTGTAGTTTAAGATAGTTTTGAGCTTGGCCAAAAAGAATTGTATTTACTAAGAAACTTAGTATAATTAGAACAATATACTTATTACTGTTACTCATTACCCAAAAGACTAAAAATTGTTGCCTGCAAAATACTTAAATTCTGAATTTTAGAAGAGAACTATCTGTTTTATCTACTCATAAGGATCTGTTACAGGTATTACATAGTATTCGCCTGTACGTGGATCTTTATAAAATTTACTATATCCATTTATGCTTTCAATGTTTGCATCTACTGATCCTTTTATAAAAACAGTATTGTTAACGTCTATTTCTCCCATAACGCGAATTGCGGAGTCAGCTACAACAATTTGAGGTTTTAGCGGTGGCAGAATACCTGCATTCTGGAGAACTATTATCCAAACTCCGGCTACAATTAAGGCAAGTGAAATCTTAATGTATTTTATGTTTGATGTCATTTAACTGATATTTAGCACTTTTAGTAATCGATGTCGTATTAATTAGGACTTTTTTTAATTCATCAAGATATTTTTAATAGAATATTTGAATCCCAACATTTAATTATAGTTTTCAAAATTATTCAATTTGGCTGTGAATTACAACTCTTTTGTCTAAAAATACAACTATTAACTGAAAAATAAAAGAACTGAGATATTATGTTACTGTAAATTAAAATTGAAAAGTCACTAATAATATTCAGATTAATAAACCTGTTTCTTTATTCACAATTGGTACAACCAAAACAAACATAGGATACCGTTTTGTATTGCATTAAAATTAAAGGGCTTACTACGTTATGTCAGTGGCTTAATCTGTTTGAAGTTCTTTTATTTTAGCCAGAGTAGGAGATACGTGGTGGTGTTTGTGATCATGTACTTCATCATCGTTTCTGCAACTACCATCACTGGGTGCTCCAGAACAGGTACATCCAAGGTTTTTGCCTGTATGTGGGTCAACAGTTGAGCATTGTTTTTTAAACTCACCATCTTTTTTTATAAACATTTTAATGGCGAAGCCTGCAAAAGCAATTGCTAAAATAATAATTGTGAGGAGTAGTAACTTTATGTACATATCAATAAAAATATTTGAGTGCAAAAATAATTAAAACACTTGTATTGTTTTACATTTAACAGGAAAAATTTGTTAAGATAATTAGGGGAATATGGGGAATATGGAATTGGGGGAGATAAGGGAATCCCATATTTCCTGTAAAACTTATTACCCTTATCCCTCAAGTTCAAACTATACCTCCATTTCCCCTTTATCCCTTAAGCGCATAGCATATAATTGCAGTTGCAATGGAAGCATTTAATGATTCAGGTTTATTATTTAAACTTTGATTATAAGAAGGTATGGTGATTTTTTCAGTAATAAAAGGCAATAATTCATTCGATATTCCATGCGCTTCACTTCCTATTAATATAATTCCATTTGTTTTGGGTTTTATATCAGTAATAGGAGTTCCGTTTAAAAGTGCTCCAAATACAGGTAAGTTTTTAGGTCTATTTTTTAGAAGTGAATTAAGATTTGTATATACTACTTTAACACGTGCAAGGGATCCCATAGTTGCTTGTACTACTTTTGGGTTAAAAGCGTCAACTGTATTGTTAGAGCAGTATATTTTGTTTATTCCAAACCAGTCGGCAGTACGTATTATTGTTCCTAGATTCCCAGGATCACTTATGTTATCTAGTGCAATACTAATGTTATCGGTATCTATATGTCCTTTAAAATCAATGTCAGGTAACTTGAATATTGCAAGTACTTCCGATGGAGTAGAAAGCGCAGTAATTTTTTTTAGTTCAACAAAAGTAACAACATTAGTTCTAGTTTTGTTAGTGTTAATATTCTGACCTTCTATCCAGTTTTTGGTTGCAAATATTTCAATTAAGCTAGTTTCTCCTTGTAAAAAGTCGATTACATTTCTATTGCCTTCTACAATAAACATGTTATGTAGTTCACGATATTTTTTCTGCTTTAGCTGTACTATAAGTTTTATTTTAGCTTTGCTTATCATGGTTTGAACATATAAAAAAATAAAACCCTTCCGCATAACTGCGAAAGGGTTTCAAATGTAATAAATTTTCTCAAAAGAAATTATTCTGCAATAACATTGAGGTCGATATCAACAGAAATATCTTTGTATAATTTTATAGTGGCAGTATATTTACCTACTTCTTTAACATGATCAGCATCGAAATAAATTTTCTTACGGTCGATTTCCAGATCTTTGGCTTCTTTAATTGCATTAGCAACCATTATAGTATTAACTGAACCAAATATTTTTCCTGAAGTACCTGCTTTTACTCCAATTGTGAGTTCTAAATCTTTAAGGAGTTCACCAATAGTTTCAGCTTCCTTAACAACTTTATCTTCTTTATAAGCTTGTTGTTTTTTAAGTTCTGCTAAAGCTTTTTTACTAGACTCAGTTGCGATTGTTGCTAATCGTTTTGGTATGAGATAATTTCTACCAAAACCATCCTTAACGGTAACAAGGTCATTTTTGTAACCTACTCCGGTTATATCTTTTTTTAAAATTACTTCCATTTTCTTTCCTCCTTTATTTTAATAAGTCAGCTACATAAGGCATTAATGCAAGATGGCGTGCTCTTTTAACCGCCTGTGCAACTTTCTTTTGATATTTTGTTGATACGCCGGTAATACGACGGGGTAACAATTTGCCTTGTTCATTTACAAATTTCAAAAGGAAATTAGGATCTTTATAGTCGATGTATTTAATGCGACTTTTTTTGAAACGGCAGTATTTTTTCTTTTTCGTGTCAACTGCTATCGGTGTCAAATATTTTATGTCTGAATTAGCTTGTGCCATAGTTCTGAATTTTACAATTAATTTGTTTTAGCTTCTTTGTTCAATTTTTCTTCTTCTTTCTTATTTCTCCGTTTTTTCTCATTATATGCAATAGCATGTTTGTCGAGTTTAACGGTAAGAAAGCGTAGTACACGCTCATCACGTTTAAGTTGAACTTCCAAATCGGCAATTACTTTTCCGTCATTTGTGTATTCAAACAAATTATAAAATCCTGTGGATTTTTTTTGAATAGGGTAAACTAGCTTACGTAAGCCCCAATTTTCACGGTGCACAATTTCTGCACCATTCTTTATGAGGTGATCCTCATATTTTTTTACCGCTTCCTTCATCTGTTCTTCAGACAAAACGGGAGTTAAAATGAAAACGGTTTCGTACTGGTTCATAATAATTTAAATTAGTTATTAATATTTTATATAATCCCATAAAAATGGGTGTGCAAAAATACAAATTAATTAGAAAGATACAACAGTGCTTTGTAAAAAATTCTGTAGATAGTTTTTATCTGGAGAATGGCAAGGAAAACTACTGTAAGGAATGACTAGAAATCCCCTGAGAGTGTGGTTCTGTCCTCATGAGATTTCTCCCTGCGGTCGAGATGACAACAGGATTAGGGGACCTCTCCCTTTGGTCGAGATGACAACATGGTACTACATATAAATTCAGCAGCTTTTCCATCTCCAAAAATTGAAGGGTATGTTACTGTGCTATTGTTTTTTAACTTGCCATACGATTGCAATATCTTTTCTTCGTCAGCATTAGCAATAATAGCAGCTCCTTCTTTAACTATTTCAACCCATTCAGTTTCTGATCGCAGAATGATGCTTGGTTTGTTGAAATAATAAGCTTCTTTCTGAACACCGCCTGAGTCGGTGATAATCAGTTTGCAATTACTTTCTAGTGCTATCATATCCAAAAACGACACCGGTGGTATAATATTAATTCGTGGGTTTGATGTTAGCGATTTATATAATCCACTATCTAGTTTGCTTTTTAGTAGTTTGTTTGTTCGCGGGTGTAATGGAATAACTATTGTGATGTTTTCGTTATTGGCTATTTTGTTTAAAGAGCTGAATATAGCATTTAGCCTTGTTTGGTCGTCAGTATTATTATCACGATGAATTGTACTTAGTATAAAGTTATTCTTTTCAAGTTTATATTCATCAATAATTTTACTGCTTCTTAGCGAAATAGTTTTGAAATACAGACTGTTATCATACATTACATCGCCACAATGAAATATTCCCGGGTTATCAGAATTATATGGTGCTTTATTTTCAGGGTTAAATCCTTCGTTAATGAGGTTGTTTAGTCCTGTTGCAGTTGGGGAGAATAGCAGAGTTGAAGCATGATCACACATTATACGGTTTATTTCTTCTGGCATAGCTTTATTAAACGATCGTAGTCCGGCTTCAATATGTACTATTGGAATATGGATTTTAGAGGCTGCAATTGCTCCGGCAAGGGTTGAATTAGTATCTCCATAAAGAACAAGGTAATCAGGGGATGTGTCTTTTAGTATTGTTTCGATTCCTGTTATCATACTAGCAGTTTGCTGTGCATGTCCGGAGCTGCCAACATTTAGGTTGTAATCAGGCTGAGGAATCCCAAGCTCATCTATAAACACTTGCGACATGTTTTTGTCGTAATGCTGGCCAGTGTGAACTATTATCTCTTTTATTTTATCAGAAAAGTGATTTTTAATAGCTCTACTTAACGCTGCTGCTTTTATTATTTGTGGTCTGGCACCTATTACTGTTACTATTTTTATCATTTATTGGTCATTGGTAATTAGTCATTGGTCATTAGTTATTGGTCATTGGTAATTAGATATTGGTAATTAGTTATTGGTCATTGGTAATTAGTCATTGGTCATTGGTCATTGGTAATTAGTCATTGGTAATTAGTCATTGGTCATTGGTCATTGGTAATTAGTTATTGGTAATTAGTTATTGGTAATTAGTCATTGGTCATTAGTTATTGGTCATTGGTAATTAGTTATTGGTAATTAGATATTGGTAATTAGTCATTGGTCAATAATCAATAATAAATTATATCATCGATTCATCTGCGAAACTAAAATAATTATCGCTTCCAACAATAATATGATCTAGAACACCTATTTCTAATACCTTGCCGGCTTTAGAAATTGTTTTAGTGAGCTTAACATCGTTATCGCTGGGTGATACATTATTTGACGGATGGTTATGTGCTAGTATAATTGATGAGCTATTATGTTCTAGTGCCAGTTTGAATATTTTTTTTGGATCAGCTATAGTACCACTGATACCACCTTCGCTAATATTAACTTTTTTAATGATTTGATTTGCCCTGTCGAGCAGAAGTATCCAGAATACCTCATGGTTTTTGTCGCTAAGGTCTGCGTAAAGAACATCATAGGCATCCTTACTGGATTTAATTTTTTTCTTTTTCTGAATAACATCATCAGCGCGTCTCCTTCTGCCAATTTCAAGTGCTGCAATAATAGAGATTGCCTTTGCTTCTCCAATTCCGTTAAACATGCAGAGTTCTTTTACACCCAATTTTGATAATTCTGCTAGATTGTTATCAACGGAGTTAAGTATTTTTTTTGAAAGCTCAACAGCCGACTCTTCTTTATTGCCCGAACCAATCAGTATCGCAATTAATTCAGCTTTACTCAATTGCGCTTTTCCTTTTAATAATAGCTTTTCACGAGGGCGATCATCCTCAGCCCATCGACTAATTGGTAGCTTATCTTTCATGGCAGTTGACTTTGGCATAAAAGTAAACAAAAAAGCCCCGACACAATGGTGTCAGGGCTAACTAGTTTATTTTTTCTACTAATTACGACAAATTATTTGCGTATTTAGTGATTTTTGATTTGATATTACCGGCTTTGTTTTTATGGATAATTCCTTTTTTTGAAAGCCTGTCAATCATTTCGTAAAGTCTTGGTAAAGAATCAACAGCTTCTTTTTTGTCAGTTAATGCTCTAAATTTTCTAACTGCATTTCGCATTGTTTTTGCAAAAAATCTGTTGTGAACTGTTCTAACTTCAGATTGTCTGATTCTTTTGAGTGCTGATGGATGATTAGCCATATTTCTATTCCGTTTTACATTATTAATTTCGGGCTGCAAAAATAGATAAATATTTAATATAAAAAAACAAATGAGGTTTTTTTGTTATTTTCTTCCCTGATTAATTTATGTGTTTAATGTTCCAACTAATATTGGTTCGTTTTTTTCAATGATACTATTGATGTTAACATCATAGAAAGTATTCTTTTTCAATCCTAGTTTCTCTATAATTACCGGAATATAGTGTTCGCCATATCCGGTTGCAAATCCATTTTCAATTATTTTCTGAACAAGTACTCTTTGTCGTTTGCCTATAAATGAACTGCGATGTGCTAAACTTGTCTTTTCAGATATATTACGAATTATTTCGCTTCTGCGATTTTTTTCCTTCTCATCAACATGATCTGGTAGCCGTTCAGCTCGTGTACCTTTTCGTATTGAATATTTGAATGTATGAATGTGGCCAAAGCCAATTTCGTTTGCAAGATTCACGGTTTCTTGAAAATGTTCTTCTGTTTCACCAGGAAAACCTACTATAATATCAGTAGTAAGACTAAAACCCGGATACAGCTCTTCCAGTTTATCTGCCATTTCTTTAAACAACTTTGCAGTGTACATCCGTCTCATTTTCATAAGTATATCTTCTGATCCACTTTGAAGACAAATGTGCATATGTGGCGCCAGTTTTGGATGTTTAAACAGGCGGAAAAAACTGTCAGTATATCCATCGGGCTCTATTGATGATATCCGTATTCTAAAATCTCCGGGTATTTCAAGCATTTGTTCAACAAGCGACTCAAAATCAGTACCACCATGATTGTAACGTCCAATATTTACTCCGGTAATAATGATTTCCTTGAAACCAAATTCTACAACTTTTCTAATGTTTTCGAGCACATCGTTTACCGGACGGCTGGTTGCTCTGCCCCGCACTTTTGGAATAATACAGAAGGTACAGTAATTATCGCATCCATCCTGAATTTTAATAAAACTCCTTGTATGAAATGTTTCGTCTGCCGGTTTGTAATTAAAAAGATCTTTTTCAAAGTCGTCACCAGATACAGTTTCATTATTGAAATGTCCATCAGCAACAGCTACTACCGATGTTTTATGGTCGTTATCTACCACATAATCAATTTTATCATTTTTCTCAAGTTGTTCTTTATAGTGTGTTGCCATACAGCCTGTAACTATTGTAATACCATCTTCATTTTTACGTTTTGCCTGGTTAATAACTCTACGCGATTTTTGATCGCTCATGCTGGTTACGGTGCAGGTATTAATTACATAAATGTCAGCTTTTTCTGCAAAGTCAACTATTTGATAGTCTTTTTTCGCAAATTCAGATGCCAGAGAATCAGTTTCGAATAAGTTAAGTCGGCAACCTATGGTTTTAAAAGCTACTTTTTTCGTCATGTTGTGTGTGTTATTGGAATCATTGGTCAGTCGGTAGTCTTCAGTTTTAAGTCTTCAGTCTCCATTTTTTTATTTATCCACAAGTTTTCCTTCAATAGAAAGAGGAGCAGCTGATGTTATTTTTATATTTACGAATTCACCAATCAGATTTTTATTAGTTGAGGCAAATCTTGCAACAATTCTGCCCTCAGTATATGCCGATAAGTATCCATCTTTTCGATCGTTACCCCTAACAAGTACTTTTACAGTTGTACCCACAAGATTTTGATTATAGGCTTGTGTATGCTTAGTCATTTTTGATGTAAGCCTGTGGTATCTCTCTTTTTTCACCTCTTTGGGGACATCATCATCCCACCTCGAACTTGTAGCTCCCGGTCTTGGGGAGTATTGTGCAATGTAGGCCATATTGTATTTAAACTCGTCCATTATTGCACAAGTATTCTTAAACTCTTCTTCGGTTTCTCCCGTAAACCCAACAATAATATCTGTAAAAAGTGTAGCTTGAGGAATAAGTTTCTTAATAGTTGATGTTATTTCACGATATTTAGCCATCGAATAATTTCGGTTCATCCTGATAAGCACATTATTATCTCCTGATTGTACGGGTAGGTGAATTTGCTTCGCCAGACAGTCATATTTGGCAACCATTTCAATAACATCATTGGTCATGTCACGAGGGTGGGGAGATGTAAAGTAAACCCAAAAATCTTCACCCGATTCTATTCCATATTCCCCTATTTGCTTAAGAAGTTCTGAAAAACTTATCTCATTTCCTTTTTTATCAAGCCCATATGAGTTTACATTTTGTCCGAGTATTGTAATCGACTTAAACCCTTTATTAACAAGGTTTTTAAGTTCTTTCATAATCTCTGAAGATGGTCTTGAAACCTCCCGACCACGGGTGTAAGGAACAGCACAGTAAGTACAAAACTTATCGCAACCATTTTGAATTGGGATATAGGCTTCAACACCAGATCCATATTTGGGCTCAATGTGCCAAAATTCTTCAATTCCTACTTCAGGTTTGCTTATTAGATTATTCTCTTTATTTCCGATTTGTGCCGGACTAAGTTTGAATTCGCCAGGTTTGCGAACACCTATATTATTTTTTGTATTGTTAGCAAGTTCAGGATATAGCGATTGTATTCCAGCAGGAGTAACTATTCCATATTGACTTATCATTTGAGGTAATTCCGGAAGCTGGTTCATGGTAAAAACCATATCAAACAGTTTAAGGAATTTCTGTTTGTCGGATGGTAACACGCAGCCTGAAACAAATGTTAACAGGTTCTTATTGTTTTTCCATTTATTCCATTTGCTAATAAGGTTATAAACTTTGTCTATTCCTTTTTGACGAACTGAACATGCAATTACACCAATTAGGTTTGCTTCTTCGGCGTTTTCTGTAAGTGTAAATCCTATTTCTTCAAGTACTTTTTGAACCCGCTCGCCATCACTAATATTCATCTGGCATCCAAGCTGTACAATATGGTATTTCATTATGTAGTAGGTATTAAAAATAAACTTCTGCGTGAAGTTGGTCACCGGAAATTCCTTTTTTCTCAAGCAAGTCCATCGACTCACGTATCATCTTAAAATTACCGCAAAAATAACATATTGTATCCTTATCAAAATTGTTTCGTTTAATGTAATTGGTTACACGTCCATTAAAGTTACCTGTTTGGTCACGTGATGTACACATAAAGTAGTCATTTTTACTATAGTCTTCCCTTCCATATGCTTCATTACCAAATCGTATACCATGTAATATAGTATATTTTAGTCTAGGATAGCTTTTAACCATACTATGAAATGGTGCAATACCTGTACCACTTGCTACAAAAAGAAATTTAGAGGAATCAATTTTTTCTTTATCTAAACCAAAAAAGCCTAATGGACCTTCCACGTTTAGCAAGTCACCCGGTACTAAATTTTTCAGATGCTTAGAGACTTTCCCATCAGCAACTTCTTTAATAAGGACTTCGAGGTACTCATCATCAGATCCGCTATAAATAGAATATTCGCGTTGATCATTATCATCTTTGCGACTAAGTAAGATATGTTGTCCTGCTTCAAATTCCATGTCTTTCTTGTCAATTTGCAGAATATATGTTGAATCGGTAAGGTATTTTATTCCTTTAAATTTATGTAAGCTATTTGTTTGCATTATTATTTTAGTTCTATTAGTTATTGTTTTTGCTTAGCAGGATAGTTGTTTGAGGCGGCAAAAGTATATAATTTTTGTTATACGGGCGGCAACCACGCTTTCCATTTGTAGTTGTTTCATACGAGCTATTTTTTGTATGCTTTACGTGGGCTCCGTTCCTGCGCCTCCGTAAGCTAACAAAAATAATAGCTACTATTTCAACAAGCTACCATTCCAATCGTTGCCGCAGCTGACGCAATTTTATAACAGCTTCTATGACCAGCCGGGTTTTTTCCAGCCCATTGGGTCGAAAGATTTGGACAGTATTAAAACCAGCCGGGTTTTTTCCAACCCGTATGGTCGAAAAAAGAGTAAATTGTGGTTCCTGTTTTTCAACCCGGCGGGATGAAAAAACCCGACGGATCGAAGAAAATGTGTTTGCACATTTCAAAGGCAATAGTAAACAAAGTAATCGGACATGACCTATTGTTTTATATATCCTTCTATATCAGTAATATATCAAGCTAAAAGTAGCAATCAATTAAAAGTCCAGCTCCAGCTGTGGAGGGTCATTTTTTTCAGTAGGAGGAGCTTTAGCTTCATCATTATTATTTTTTGAAGCTTCAGATTTTTCATTTTTTGTTTTACTATATTTTTTTTTCGTTTGAGTTTCAGAAGATGAACTATTATCTTTAATCTTGACTTTTAGGTCAGTGTCTATTACCTTTTCATTTGCCACTTCTATTTCGGGGGATGTTTCCTGAGAAAAGTCCTGCTCATCTTTCAAAGTTTCAGGAATAACGTTCTCTTTAACAGGAGGTGTATAAGGTAATGGCTCAATAAATTTTATTTTACGGAGGCTATGCTTTGATAATCGTTTACCCTTAGCACGATAACCTTTAATTCCTATAAAATCAGCTAGTGGAATAACCTCAACTTCAGTTTGGGTACTTCCATCTTTTTTTATGTCGAATTGTAATCTTGGTAGATAATCTGAAGAAAAAGCAATTAATTTTGATCCTTTTTCTTCACTAATAAAACTAAACGACTTATTAATAGAAGTACTATCGGGTAACTGAAATCGTTTTACGTAGTATTTTTTTTGCTCACCATCGAAATATATAGCAGTAAATATTTTATCGGGATCAAACATGGATACAATTATCATGTTATCATCAAAGTGAGTGGATAAATCATAGCCGGTTAGCTTTAATTCGCCGGTATTTATTATTGTTAGTATTTTATCATCACCTTTAAAAGCTCCAATAAATACTCCTCTTTCGTCAGTATTAAGTCTTCTTACGGTATCATCATACCAAATATTTCGAGCCCCAAGAGTTGATATACCTTCTTCGCGCTGAATAATATTTCGGATTGAATGTTTCGTTATAATATTGCCTCTAGAGCTTCGTCCTTTAATAGCAAGCTCACTAAAATCGAAGTCGAATGTTAGTTTCTTTAATTTTGGTTTAGCTCTTAAGTTAATCTTAATAATCTCCGCCTCACCGTTGGGGTTTGCTGTAAAATAAATAACTTTCGATTCTTCAGTGCCAATTGTAAGATTGTACTCTTTATCGCGTGTAACGCCTACAACAGCAAATCTTTTAACATAATAGTTACCTCTTTTCCCATTCTGATAAATCATGTTGTAGATAGTACGGTCATCATTTTTCTTGAATACATCAACATGTGTAACTCCTTTACCAACAAATACTTTTGCAGATGCTTTATGAATGATCATAGTTCCATTCGTTTTAAAAACGATAATATCATCAATATCGGAACAATTGGTAACAAATTCAGCTTTTTTAAGCCCGGTTCCTATGAAACCTTCCTCACGGTCGATGTAAAGTTTTGAATTGGCAACTGCAACGTTTGAAGCGTTTATTGTATCAAAATTTCTGATTTCAGTTTTGCGTTCTCTGCCTTTTCCGTGTTTCTTCTTTATTTGCCTGAAATAGTTTATTGCATAATCAATTAAATGTGCAAGATGATTTTTTACTTCAATAATCTCCTCCTCAATGGAAGAAATCAATTCATCAGCTTTAAATGCATTGAATTTCGATATTCGCTTAATTTTAATTTCAGTAAGTCGTATAATATTATCTTCGGTTACTTCACGTTTAAGTAATTTTTTGAAGGGTTTTAGTCCATTGTCGATAGTTTCAATAACACATTCCCATGTTTCGCAATCTTCAATTTTAAGATAAATCCTATTTTCAATAAATATTTTCTCAAGAGAAGAATTATGCCATTGATCTTCAAGTTCCTGTAGCTTAATCTCAAGCTCTGTTTTTAGTAAGATAACTGTATGTTCAGTGTTTTGCTTAAGAACTTCTTTAACAGATATAAAATGAGGTTTTTTATCAACAATTATACAAGAGTTAGGAGAAATTGAGACCTCACAGTTTGTAAATGCATACAACGCATCAATAGTTTGGTCGGGTGAAACATTGGTTGCCAAATGTATAACTACCTCAACATTTTCTGCGGTATTATCATCTATCTTTTTTATTTTGATTTTTCCTTTTTCATTTGCAGAAACGATAGAATCTATAAGAGATAAAGTAGTAGTTGAAAACGGAATCTCATTAATTATCAATGTTTTTTTATCGTTTTGAGAGATTTTAGCTCTGACCCTTACTTTACCACCACGAAGTCCGTAATTGTACCTTGAGAAATCGGCCATACCTCCGGTTAAAAAATCTGGAAGTATTTCAAAATCTTTGTTCTGAAGGTGAAGTATTGATGCATCTATTAACTCGTTAAAGTTGTGAGGTAGTATTTTTGATGCCAGTCCAACAGCAATACCTTCAACTCCTTGTACTAAAAGTAATGGGAACTTAACCGGAAGAGTAAGTGGCTCTTTGTTTCTTCCATCATATGATGATTTCCAGATTGTTGTTTTTGGATTAAAAACTACTTCCTTAGCGAATTTTGAAAGACGCGCTTCAATATATCGGGGTGCTGCGGCTCTATCACCGGTAAGTGTATTTCCCCAGTTTCCCTGCATGTCGATAAGTAGTTCCTTTTGCCCCAATTGAACTAAAGCATCGCCAATTGATGCGTCTCCATGAGGGTGAAATTGCATTGTATGACCAATGATATTGGCAACTTTGTTATATCTGCCATCATCCAGCCGGTTCATAGCATGTAATATACGGCGCTGAACGGGTTTTAAACCATCATCAATCTCAGGAACAGCACGTTCAAGTATTACGTACGATGCATAATCAAGAAACCAATTCTCATACATTCCCCTTAAGTGAGTAGTTTTATGAGTATCTTCCTGAATAGGTATATTATCATTAACCTGATCGTTGGCTTCCTTGTTTTCGTCCATTCGTTATTCTATCATTTAATTATTCAATTATATAATTGTACAATTATCTAATTATTTATTTATTTAAGCCTTTTATTATTTACTTATTTATTCTCTACTTCCAAAATCGCAAAATTAATATTTCCATTAAAATTACAAAGAGTGCGAAAATAATAAATAGCTTCCAGAAATCGCTCTCTTTTTGCAATGCATTGATAACTTCCGTATATTTTGGGTTGGAATTATCTAGCACACTGAAATATTTCAATCCTGATTTTCTACAAAGGTCATTTAGTTGATCAATATTAAAGTAATTCATTTCAGATTCATCTCTGTTATAATTAAATGCATACATAGCTACTATTGAATCATGTATCATCAGATTGTAGTATCCGTTTTGTAAGATTATATTGCTGAGATCAATGTCGATTTTGCCATTTTTTTGTTTTTGACCGGGAATAATGGAATGTTGTGTTAGTGGTGAGAAAAGTGAGAATGGAGTTTCTGAATTAACGAAATTATTTATATCAATGCTTATATTATTATCTTTTCCGAGTGTATAGTATAGCTTTTGAATCGTGCTACCTTTGGAGGCTATGCCATGCATAATTGGAGCAAATAATAAATGTGAAGCAAAATTACTAAAGTCGGGATCCATTTGAGTAGAGAGTATGTACAGTTGCCCGGATCCAATTTTCTTTTTCGACAGGAAATCATTTCCTGAAAGTAAACTAACAAGTGTTTCAACTCCTGAATTGACTGGGAATTTGTACCTGAAATGCTTTTTAACAATTGGTAAATCAGCATTTTGTGGAACATTTGTTATAGACTCAGAAAACAAGTTGTTGCTTAATTTTAAACGGGTTACACGAGTTGATGTAGTGTCGATGCCAATAACTTTTCCTGCATTCATTTCTTTTAGAAAAGTAGAAATATCATCTAAATTTTCTTCATTAGGAGGTATAAACAACAGGTTGCCACCCTCAGTAATAAATTGCTTAATCTGATTAATTAAACCTGAAGAAATATTAGGTACTTCATTTAAGATAATTAAGTTAAAACTACTTAGTCTTCCAAAATCAATAGCACGGTAATTCATCTCAGAAAAATTAAATATATTGTCTGAACTATAGAATTTTTCAAGAAAAGTATTATCACTATCAGCGCCAATAACAAGCACATTAATAAATTGTACAACCTCAAAGGCAAAAAACATCTGGTCGTCGAAAGTTATAGGAAAGTCTTCAATTTCAATGAGTCCATATTGCCAACCGGCTTTTGATACAGTAAAGTTAAGGTTAACCTGTTTCGAAGTACCGGCTTTAATATCAATTCCAGCTACAGCTTTTTGTTTGTCATTTATTGTTAACCTTAGTGGAACTTTTTCGTAATCAGTATCTGAATCGTTTTTTATCCAAACCGATAGCTCGATTACTTCATTTTTCATTAGATCCGGATTACCAATATGGAGGCTATCGATATAAATATTTTTATTGTGGAGATTCTTGAAAGGAATAAAAAGATAATTATTAGTGCTGTCAATTGGAAAAGAGCTGATATCAGATGTGTTAGCTTGAAAATCTGATAGCATATAAGTGTCGCAATTAGCTAATTCGTTATTTTGCATAATATGATTGCGAATATTAATTACTTGAGACAACTTTTTTGTGCTTGAGGTAACCTCCAGTTTTTCAAGTTCTGAAATAGCAGCATTTTTACCAAGCATACGGTTTAAATTACCTTCGTTGCTATTTGATAATATTATAAAGTTTGTATTGTCAGCTGACTGTTCAATTAATTGCAATGCATCTTGCCTTGCATTTTCAAAAAGTCTGCCATTTTGGCCTTCTGCCATCATGCTAAATGAGTTATCAACATACAGAGCGACATTATTTGACTTGCCAGATACTGGCCCGTTATTTTTCTTAAATTCAGGTCCCGCCAGAGCAACTACAATGAAGAATATTGCGAGTAATCTCATTAATAGAACCAAGAGATGTTTTAATTTTTGTTGTTTACGGGTGTGTGCGGTAATGTTTTTTAATCGTGATATATCACTAAAATATAATTTTTTATGCCTCCTGAAATTAAACAAGTGAATAATAATGGGTATGGATAGAGCAGTTAATCCATACAGGAATTCAGGACGAAGAAAAATCATAAGTACTTGTTGTTGGTTATTAAAAGATTTTCCAGAGTCTGCAAGACCTGGAAGAGTCTGAGATAAAAAGTACAACTCTTTCAGTCCTTTGGACTCTAGTAAGAGTCTGAAATAAAAATTACAACTCTTCCAGGTCCTTTGGACTCTGGAAGGTTGATTACACTACTCTACAATTTCTATTTTTTCAATTTTGTCACCTTCATGGATGTTGTCGATAACGTCAACGCCTTCGATAACTTTTCCAAAGCAAGTGTGATTGCGATCCAGATGAGCAGTGTTTTCTCTTGAATGGCAGATGAAAAATTGTGACCCACCTGTGTTACGACCTGCATGGGCCATTGATAGAACACCTCTGTCGTGATATTGGTTATCACCATCAAGCTCACAATCAATTGAGTATCCAGGGCCGCCGGCACCGGTTCCATCCGGGCAACCACCTTGAATTACAAAATTTGGTATTACACGATGAAAATTAAGTCCATCGTAATATCCCTTTTCGGCTAGTTTTATAAAGTTTGCAACAGTATTTGGTGCGTCTTTTTCATAAAAGTCAACTTTCATAATACCTTTGGCGGTATGTATTTCTGCATGTTTCATATTAATATTCGTTATTAGTAATTATTAAAAATATTTGAAGTTGCAAAAATACAATCTTTATTATTATTTTTATGGAGAAAAGATAATTGGATAATTGGTTATTGGATAATTAGAATTAGTATTAAAAATTTAATATTATGAAATTAGAAGAACTTAGAGTTTATGAATTAGCGATGGATTTGGGAGAGGATGTATGAAATGTGGTTGATAGGTGGAATTATTTTCAAAAAGATACAGTTGGTAAGCAACTGGTTAGGTCTGCTGACTCAATTGCTGCAAATTTGAGCGAAGGCTTTGGAAGATATCATTACAAAGAAACTAAAAACTTTAGTTATTATTCTCGTGGTTCATTATTTGAAACAAAAACGTGGCTTCGAAAAGCTAATAACCGAAAAATGATCAGTCAAGAAGAATATGATATTTTTTTACCAATAATAGAAACCGTTGGTAAAATGTTAAACAAATACATAAAATCTATTGGAACCAATGACCAATGACCAATCACCAATGACTAATGACCAATCACTAATGACCAATCACCAATGACCAATCACCAATGACCAATGACCAATCACCAATGACCAATGACCAATCACCAATCACCAATGACTAATGACCAATCACCAATAATAATGAAAAATAGGAGAGTAGTAATAGTAACAGGAGCTTATGGCGAAATTGGTAAAGCCATTGCTGAATCAATTGCCAAAAATCATCTGTGTGAAGTTGTACTAGTAGGTAGAAATGAAAAAAAATTAATTGATGCTGTATATGAGATTCAAAAAAAAACTTCTAATAAATTAACACGTTATGTCGCTGTTGATTTATCAAGAAAATTATCCGTAAAGAAGTTGGCAGCAGAGTGGGAGGGACCGTTGCATGTTCTTGTGAATAATGCAGGGACAACACCGCGCCAGAGGATGGAAACACTTGAGGGTATTGAAATGCAATTCGCAACAAATGTGCTAGGGTACTTTTGGATGATTAAATATATGAGTCCGTTTATGCATAATGTTAATGATGCACGAATAGTTAACGTTGCCAGCTATTGGGCTGGTGGATTAAACCTCGATGATGTTGAGTTTAAAAATCGACATTATAATAATGATTCAGCATACCGGCAGTCAAAGCAGGCTAACAGAATGTTATCAACATATAGTTCTTCCCTTTTAGCTCCGGATGGTATTAAAGTTAATGCTTGTCATCCAGGGGAAGTAAGTTCAAAGTTAAGTAATGATCTTGGTTTTGGGGGGCATGAATCACCTTCGCAAGGGGCTGCTACGCCGGTGTGGCTTGCTGTTTCGGAGGATATATCTAATATTACAGGAAAATATTTTGAGTATTTGCAACAAAGTAATTGCAGTTTTTCAACTGATAAACAACAGATGGAAAGGCTTTATAGTTTGTGTGAAAGGTATTAGTTAACCTCTCAGGTTTTTTTTTCTGAAAGATAAATTTCTTTCAACTTCATGTGCTGCATCCAAATAACATAAATCAAAGTTTCGCTAATTTGGTAAACTAAAAGAATGTGAATTTAGGTGAATTATAGTTTATGGTTGACGAATTAATTTTAATTATTTAAACAATTTGGCAGAATTTTAATGTATATTAATTTGATTATCAGAATGTATGAAAATTTTCCATGAAATTTTTCATTCAAAGTTATAGCATTTGTAAAAAATATTACTTTTGCCCCCGGAGAGTTGGCAGAGTGGTCGAATGCGGTGGTCTTGAAAACCATTGATCCTTCGCGGGATCCAAGGGTTCGAATCCCTTATTCTCCGCAACCTGCCTGCCGGCAGGCAGGAAGGAAACCCACAACGAAAGTTGTGGGTTTTGTTTTTTAGGGAGAAATCAAACTTGTTTGAATTTCGACATAAAAAACAAAACACAAAAGCCTCGATAGAGGATTGGGTTTCTATGCTTGCCAGGTTCCTCTCTTTGGGATCAACGTAGTTAATCCCTCTCATATGCAGTTTGAATTTAAAAA
>CAYWRM010000021.1:0-4757 GCA_964460905.1 uncultured Lentimicrobiaceae bacterium | reverse complement strand
CATTTGGGATCAACGCAGTTAATCCTTTTTGAAATTAATCCCTTGCTCTCCGCTTATTATAATAGCACATAAATGTAAACTACCGTAAAATGATGATTTTACAGTGATTTTGTTTTTTAGTAAATTCATTAAAGCGATAATAAAGGCAATATCACCGAATAGGGATGCTAATCACTGTATTACAGAATTTTGAGTTGTTCTCTTTTACATAATATTGTTATAGGCCAATTGAAGGCAGGGGGTTTGAAGGGTTGTTGGTGTATAATTCATATTATGTAACTTAGCTTGGTTGTCTAATTTAGTTTCTTTTTTTTTGATGGAATTTAAAGTCCAAGTCTTGCTTGCACACGGGCTTGATCGGAAGACTGAGCTAGATGGGGGTAAGCTGATAAGCTGAATGGGCTATATATTATTATTTAGGATGATGTATTTTTAGGTAAGGTAAGAATAAATGTAGATCCTTTATTAACAATGCTTTTAATACTAATTGAGCCTTTGTTTAGTTCCATTAATTCACTACAAAGTGTTAACCCTAATCCTGTCCCTTTTTCATTCTCGGTTCCAGGGTGTGAGCTATTATTAGATATACTAAATAGTTTCTCTTGTTCTTCGGGTTTAATGCCAATTCCAGTATCTGTTATCTCAATTATGGTGTTACTTGATTGGTTTTTATAGGATATGGTTATTTTACCTTTTCGAGGTGTGAATTTAATGGCGTTTGATAATAGATTACGTATTACTATGCTCATTGTGCTTCTATCAGCGTAAATACTGAAATCTTTTTCTACATTATTAATAAATAATATTTCCTTATTGGCGATCATTATCTTAAGTAATTCTACATTTTCTACAACTATATTATAAAAATTGTTGGTTTGAGTGTTTAATTCAATACTACCCATATGCGATCTCGACCAGTCAAGTAAATTGGTTAATAAATCGTAAGTGTTTTTACTGCTTTCGTTAATGACCTTACAAAACTTAATGTGATCAGCTTTTTTGTATTTGTCGTAATCTGTTGCCATTATTTCAGAATACCCAAGTATTGTGCTAAACGGACTAATTAGATCATGCGCTATTATAGAAAACATTCTATCCTGCGTTTCAACAGTTCTTTTAAGTGATTCGCGACTGTTTTGTAATTCAATTTCCGACTTTTTCCTGTCAGTGATATTATTAAAAATAGCTACAAAAAGATCAGGGTTACCTTTCTGTCCTTTAATTATTGAACTTGCTTGTTCTACTATAATTTCAGTACCATTTTTATTCAGTAATTTCATCTCACCACTCCAATTACCATTTTGTTGTAATTGAGGAAAAATTGTATTAATGATAAAACTTTTACCATTTTTATCAGTAAATTGGAATATGCTAAAATTAATTAATTCTTTAATATTATTATACCCCGTCATTTTAAGTAAACCATTATTTGCATAGATAAGTTTACCCTTCTCATCTGTTATTATCACTGCCTGATCTGTGGTCTCAACTATTTTGGATAACTTAACAATTTCATTGGTCGATCGTTTTTGGACTATGTTTATCCAAAAAAGAAGGATTATTATTCCAATAGCAAGTAATGTTGATATTATTAAAAATAATACCTCATTAGATTTCTTCTTCAGTTTTAATGATTCAATTGACCTTTTTTCTTTTTCTAGTTCATATAGTCTGTTAAGTAGTATTATTTTTTCATCTGTACTCTTTAGAAGTACCGAATCTTTATATTTGGTTTTTAGCTCAAAGTTATGCAAGGCTTCTTTATAGTTACCCTCCAAACTATTTAATGAACTTAATTTGTCATAAGCAACGGCAATAAAAGACATTATTTTTTGATCCTTTGCAATGGCAAGTCCCGAATCTAAATAATGCCTTGCTTTTTTATATTGGTGTAGCTCTGTATAGTTACCTCCAATATTTAGAATTGACGAACAAATAGTTATTTGATGACCCGTCATCTTCCTTATCTCAAGAGCTTCTTTATTATATTCTAAAGCCTTTTTAAAATCTTTTAATAACCATGAAATGTGGGCCTTGAATGTAATTAAAATCGATTGCACAATTTTTGAATTATCTATTTTACAAATTGCTAATGAACTATCAATATATGAGTTTGCCACATTGTATTTAGATGTACTTATGTAGTAGGCAGCAAGTCGCTTGTATGATTGTTGCATGTGTTTGTTTAATTTAATCTTTTTGGAGATAGTAAGTGCTTTTGTCAGGTAATCGAGTGATGAGTTTAAACGGCTTTCCCTAAGTGCAATTGTTGACTTCAAATGTAAGTTTTGAATTGTAAAAATGGTATCATTGTTATCTGCTAATAAATTCGAGGCGCTATTTGCATAATATAGAGCAGTTGGGATATCATTAATATTAAGATATAAATATCCAATTAAATTTAATACTACAGGCTTTAAGTGTGTTAGTTTGTGATTGTTAATTATTGTCATTGCACTATCAAGTACTCCAAGGGCTGCCGAATAATTGTATTTTGAATTGTAATATCTAGATAGTTCCAAATATGTATTTGCCAACTCTTCATAGTTTGATTCGGAAATACTTAATTTTTTTGCTTCATTAAATAATCGTAGAGATTCATTTTTTTTCCAACGCTATTTTTAAGCGCAGCAATAAAAATTAATGAACTAATAGCCTGGTTTTGATTGTTAATTTTTAAGGCTTCCTGTAAGGATTTGTTGGCATATTTTAAAGCGCTATCTGAACTTGACCATTTAAAAACTTTTGCAATTTGAAAATAAAGACTTGAAAGACTATCATTGCTAATGCTTTGTGTTTGTATTTTCAGATTATCAATTTCTGATATAGAGGCAAATGAATTATTACTAATTAGTAATGAAATAAATAAGCTTAAAAAGATAAATATATGTAATTTCTTAATATTCATAAAATTATTTAGCGATACTATTTTTTTCAGATAATTATTGGTGATACTATAATAACAACAATTCCATGGAGATAATTGCACAAATATAAATAAAGTATTTGAAATCTATATTAGATGGGTACAAGTTGTTCATGGGGACTGGCTTGGATGAAAGTAATTTCAGCTAGTTGGGGCACGCATTGAAAATGTGCGCTAGAGGAGGGATAAGCAAATTTAATCATCGCATTTCAAGAATGATTCTTACTATCCAGAAAATAAACCATAATATCCCAACTACGAATAGTGTTATTTTAATTGTAGACCTTTTTATACTTAGTTGTATTGTCCTCCCTGTAAAAGATTCAATGAAGAACATTAATGATAGAAAAACAAATCCAAGCAACAAAAATGGGCCAATTATATGAAATGCAAAGGCTTGGGCTAAGTTTAAATTGGTAACTGCATGAAATGATCGGGTTAGACCGCAACTAGGACAACTATATCCTGTTATTTGTTTAAATGAACATTCTGTAATGCTATAGTTGTCAGGATTGTAGAGGTTAGATATAACTATAATTACAAATAATAACGTTGCAATAGAAAATCGAATTATTCTTTGATCAGTTTTTAATTTGGAAATTACCATAAAGAATTATTCAGACACCGTCTCATTTAGTTCTTCCTGTTTAGGGAAGAAAGAAAAACTATCGCTAAATTGTTCAAGAAACTCAACGCTGAATGCTCTGAAAGTATAACTAATTGGCAGAAAAACTACTGAACTAATATATGGAATAATCAATAACAAGAATCCTAAACAGCAGGTGAAGAGGCCAAATAATATAACGCTAATTACAACTAATATCGTGAGAACAAAAATAAATAAGCCATAGATAATAAAATAACCAATATGTTTTGAAAATACAGGCAGAAACTTAAACCAGGCTTTAGATGTAGAAATTTTATCTTTGTACATGATGGGTACCACAAAATCATTTAAAAATAATGAAACAAAAGACATGATGATTATCAATATTAAGAATTGTAGTACTATACCAATTATTGAAAATACCTGAGTTTGAATGGGAGCGTCATTTGTAAAAATACCAAATAATATAATTCCTGAAAATATAAGAGAGGCAGTTATAGCCAAGAAACAAATAATCCCATATATTAATCGCCAGATAAATAGTGAATTGCCCTGAGCTCTATATTCATTCCATGGTTTAACAACTTCGGCTCTGCTGTGAATTACATTATCCAGAAACATAAATTTACCCCTGGAACTCAACCAAGTAAATACAAGTAAGATTGCGATTAAAACAAAGGTGCCAACAATTATTAATGATAATAAGAATGTATGTTCTGCAAGCCATTGCCTGGCGATATCTGGGTAGTTTGCTATTTCATGCCAGTCAAAATCATTATATTTATTGCCAAAATTCCCTCCTCCGCCGGGGCCTCCACCACTCATTAAATCAGCCAAAAAAACTGTGAAGCCAAGTGTAAACCAAGTTTCTATATTAAATGGCTGAAACAGGGCTTTTTTCATACGATTCCATCCCCGTGAAAGGGGTTCGCTATAAGAAATATTCATAGTATTGGATTTTATTTGCTAATTGAAGCGAAGGTAATAAATTTAATTTAACAGGTGTAATAGCCAACTAAAATTTAAGTACTACGTTTGAACTAGAAATTCCAGATGTTAAAAAGGTTAATTACTTGATTATCTTTTTCTTTCTCAATACAACTAAATTAGAATTCTTATGGGAAACTTTAAAACTTATGTAGATTATATCTCAAGTGTAGTTGAGATGATCGGTGTAATAACAATTTTTTTGGGAGCATTATATTCTCTTTTTGTATTTTTTGT
>CAYWRM010000020.1:34145-72031 GCA_964460905.1 uncultured Lentimicrobiaceae bacterium | reverse complement strand
CATTAAGTAGCGGATTATATATAGTTGAAACTATTAGTAATAGCGGAATAAAATCTATTGGCAAATTAACAGTTAGATAGATTAGATAATTTATTTATAATCATAAATCCTGTTAACTTTATTAGTTGACAGGATTTTTTTTTTGTAATTTTATACTTTAATATTCTTAACAAGAATATAAACATGCTTGAATAATGTTAAAAAAAATACTAATAATCATACTATTGATGATTGTGCAATTTGGTATTGCTCAAGATCTTGATGCAGTGCGTATTGAGGTTCCGTCGAATATAGATGTTGAGCAATTTCATGTTGAAACAATTGGTAATGATGGGATGTTAATTTTCTACGAAACTTTAGAAGTTAATAAGGAAAATAAACGAAAATGGTACTTTGGTTTATTTGATACAAGCCTGAAACAGATTTGGCTGAAGTTTGTCCCGCTTAATGATAAAATTGAGTTTATATCTTCTCAAAGTAATAATGGATATATATACTTTTTATTTAAGAATATTAATAGTGAGAAATTTGAATATGGCTACTATGAGATTATAACATATAATATAAAAAAGCAATCATTTGCCACAATAGCAGGATCAATACCTTTAAAGGCAGAGGTGGCTGGGTTTGATATTATTGGTAAGACTGCCTGTCTTGCTTTAAATTTGAAAAAGCATTTTACGGATCTCGTTTTTATTAATCTTAATAATGGGGATGTAAATCCGATCCACATTGATGAAGGTGTTCCAGGAATTATTGAAGCTATATATGCTGATAAGAATAATAGTAAATTTTATATTGCAATTAAGCAAAATAGAGATCGAAGGTATATTACTGATCAATTATTTACATATTCTGTAGATGGTAAGAAACTTTCAGAAATTGATATTAAAGGAAATGAAGCAATAAAGTATTTTAGAAAGTTTTCTTTTTTATCACAAAAAAATAATGAACTCTACATATTTGGTACGTATGATATCATAACAGGTCGTACATTATCTTTTAAAGATATTGAGGATGATTTGGAAGCAAAAAGTGTAGGCTTATTTTTTCTTAAAATAAAAGATGGCAAACAGGAAATATTAAAATATTATGACTTTATGGCCTTCAATAATATTGCAGGTGCAATAAGACTTCAGGATATTTCTACTATAAAATTACCCGAAGATACTACACAATATTCACGCGGTAAACAGTTTGTTTCTGCATCATTTATGCTTATTGAACCCCTATTAATTAAATCTTCAGATAATGAGTTTATATTGTCAGTTGAAGCTTACAGACCTTATTATAAAAAAGAAACCCGAATGGATTATGATTTTTATGGACGACCATATCCATATACATATAATATATTCAGTGGGTATGAATTTTATGATGTTATAATTGTTAGTTTTTCGTCAAATGGAGTTTTATTGTGGGATAATGATTTTGTTATAGAGGATATTTTAACATATTCTACTAATCGAAATTCAGTAGCTTTTAAGGATGATAATTATATAACTTCAGCATATATTAATAATGGTTATATTGTTGCGCAAACAATTGAGGGGCCGGTAGATATTGATAGATCGAAAATGAAAATCGGCACTAAATTTCCTCAGGATAGAATATCTCAAGATGAGAATAATCATATAGTAAATTGGTATGGTGATTATTTTTTAATTTATGGGTACCAAAAAATAAAAAATCGCACTTTGAGCGAACAATCTACCAGAGTTGTTTTCTATGTTAATAAAATTGCCTATCAATAATTATTGATTTAAGTAAACAAGCACAAATATGAAGAAGTTACTATTGATTGTAAGGTATATTAAATATTGGGTTAGAGCCAAGACCAGATATCGAATTCATTCACAATTTGTTTTCGATTTTATTAATAACATATTACGAGATAAGCAGGAATATAGAGAATATAGTGTTTTGTGGGAGCATAGGAATGAAGTTGCTGCAAGTAGAGATTCGATTGAAACAGTTGATTTTGGTGCAGCTTCAGGTAGTAAGACATATAGCACAAAAATATTATCGCTTGGGCAAATTGTTCGTACACGTTCTCATACCAAATCAAGATTACAGCTATTATATAGGATTACAAAGTATTACAAACCTGAGAATATACTGGAGTTAGGTACAGCAGCCGGAATTAGTACTGCTTATATTAAAAGCGGATATCCGGCTAGTAATATGATTACAATGGAAGGATGTGCAAACCTTGCAAATCGCGCCAGTGAATCATTTGCTAAATTAGGATTGAACAACATTGATATAAGTGTTGGAAATTTTGATTCAATATTAAATAAAGTGTTAAAGAAAATTGGTAAACTTGATTTTGTTTTCTTCGATGGTAATCACCGTAAAGAGCCTACTTTAAGGTATTTTGATTTATGTATTCCACTATCAAACGAAAATAGTATATTTGTTTTCGATGATATTCATTGGTCGGCAGGCATGGAAAGTGCGTGGGAGAGCATTAAGAGGGATAACCGTGTAAGTATAACTATTGACTTATTTTGGTTTGGTTTGGTATTTTTCAGAAAAGGTATTGAAAAGCAGGATTTTATTTTATATTATTGAGATTTACAAGGGAGTGATGGGAATTCAATAATATCATAAAACAACTTAAAATAAATAGTTTATATATGAAAAAAAGTGTAATTGATTTTAAAGATATATCCAGGTTTTTTCAGGTTGGTACTGAAACCGTTAAAGCATTACGTGAGGTAAATATAAATATTTATGAAAATGAATTTGTTGCAATAATGGGTCCTTCCGGTTCAGGTAAATCAACAATGATGAATATTCTTGGCTGTCTTGATACTCCTACAAAGGGTAGTTATCATCTTAACGGGCAAGATGTGAGCAAAATGACTGATAACGAACTGGCAGAGGTGAGGAATAGAGAAATTGGATTTATTTTTCAAACATTTAACTTGTTGCCACGCTCAACTGCACTTGAAAATGTTATGTTGCCCCTTGTTTATGCTGGTATAGGTAAATCAGAAAGAGTTAGAAGAGCCGAAGAGACCTTGGGAGATGTTCAATTAAGCGATAGAATGAGCCATAGGCCTAATGAACTAAGTGGTGGGCAGCGCCAGCGAGTAGCTGTTGCACGTGCATTAGTAAACAAGCCATCCATAGTACTTGCGGATGAGCCAACAGGGAACTTAGACTCAAAAACTTCACTGGAAATATTGGAATTGTTAGAAGAAATTCATAAGCTGGGTAATACTATTATTGTAGTAACTCATGAAGAAGATATTGCGCTACATGCACATCGAATTATTAGAATGTTAGATGGGTATATTTTTTCTGATGAAATAAATAAGGATATTAAAACAATCAAGGATTATAAATTTACAGAGGTTGAATAGGTTGTTTTTCTTTGGGAAAAGGTGTAAGGGGAATATGGTGTAAGGATAAATTCATTAAATAACTTTTAATTTATATCACTCCCATTAACTATTTCCCCTATTTCATCTATACCTGAATATTAACAATAAAATATGAAGATTTATACAAAAACGGGAGATAAGGGAACAACATCATTAATTGGTGGTACCCGCGTACCAAAATATGATTTAAGAATAGAAAGTTATGGTACTGTTGACGAATTAAGTGCATGGATTGGTTTAATACGTGATCAGGAAATTGATACTAAAATTGTAAATGATCTTATTGAAGTTCAAGATAGATTGTTTACTATCGAATCAATGCTTGCATGCGATACTTCTCCTTCAAAATTGCAAATTCCTGAAATATCAAATGATGATATTTTTTTTTTAGAGGATAAAATTGACACCATGACTAGTGAACTCCCCGGATTAAAATCATTTTTATTATCGGGGGGGAATACTATTGTTTCATACTGCCATATTGCCAGAACCATTTGCCGGAGGGCTGAACGACTTGTTATTCAGTTAGATGAGAAGTATAAGACCAGCCCTTTAGTGTTAACATACCTAAACAGACTTTCCGATTATTTGTTTGTTCTTTCCCGAAAAATAGGAAAAGATAATAATGTAAAAGAATTGCTTTGGAAACCACGTGGTTAATGGAATTATAACATTTTATTTTTTTATTTGGATTAGATCAAAAAAAAATTACTTTTGCAAAAAATTTTTATACAATGTATTGGACTTTAGAGCTAGCATCAAAACTTGAAGACGCACCTTGGCCGGCAACCAAAGATGAATTGATTGAGTGGGCGATACGCACAGGTACTGCCCCTGAAGTGATAGAAAATCTTAAAGAAGTTGAGGATGAGGGTGAAGCATATGATCGTATTGAAGATCTGTGGCCAGATTATCCAACTAAGGAAGACTTCTTTTTTAATGAAGATGAGTATTAATAGATAAATTACGATTTATAAAACGGGCTGCTATATCTGATATGGCAGCCCGTTTTTTTATTTATTATTAATTCGTTAATTTTAGCACCCAGTTTCCTGGTTCTGAAATTTCAAATTCAAATACTACATCAAGTTTAGCAGAATGAAATTTGTTATTTGTAACGTAAGTTATCTTCATAGTAACTGGATATTCCATATAATCAAAAACAAGTCTATCACCGATATTCTGATAAGAACCAAAAGATGAAGCAATTGAAAGGTTTTCAATTGTTGAATTAGTAGTTCCGTTCATGAATATTTCTAAGCTAAACTTATTATTATCACCCAATTTTAAAAAAGAATATTGTTGAATATTACGCGATTGAATTATGCTTGGTGGGGGAGGTATTGGACCCATATATATGTCATTCTTCCATATTCCAGTCTGTATGCTATCTTTTCCGTTGTATTTGAATTTATAGTTTCCTTTGCCAGTGCGCTTTCCAAATTCCCATTCACCACGATATTCGTTTCCGGAGGCCCATGTGTAAACTCCTAAGCCATTTGGATAGCCTTTACTAAAGCGTCCTTCATATGTATCTATACCATTTGCAATACCTTTGCCATTGGCTAATCCTTTTTTGCATTTACCATGATAAGATTCAGATATTGCAGGTACCAATACTTTGCATTTTTGCTGGCTGAAAAGTTGTGTGGGTGGAAATATCAGACATAAAACTAAAAAAGTTGTTGCGATCTTTTTCATTAGAGTATGATTTATTAAATGAATTCCAAAGGTAAGAAAATTCCATAATATGATGAAATTATTAAATATTATTAGACTCTATATTTATTCTAGTCCCTCTCTGGCGCTCATTTCATGCCTAAGGCAGACACGTGTAATGCATGACAAAAACATTACTTACTCAATCAAATCAATTTTCAAAAGTCCTTGTCCGGCATAATAATCAACCCCTCACTAAGTGTAGTTTGTAACTACACTTTCATATCACATCAATTTCAATTAAACTTTCCAAGTCATTGTAATTACTTGCGCTACTGTATAAATAATGTTCAGGACGTTCAACCCAACCGGCCTTTACAGGATTATTATGTATATAATTAAGACGAGAATCAATCATATCATTTGTATCTAACTCAATTGCATGATTTTCATGAGTCCATAACTGCTTTTCATTTACACGTTTATTAAATTTAGCATGATATTTAAAAACCATTTTTAACCATTGTTTTCTGCTTTCTATTGGATTGTTGTTTACTATTGAAAGTATTTGTTTTGATGTATGTTTTTTAAAGTCTCTTACCAAATCGGAAAGTTTTCCTATTTTACTTGCCATAATAACATGAATATGATTTGTCATAATAACATAGGCATTTAGTTCCATTCCTTTATTAAGTCTGCAAAACTTAAAACTGTCAATAACAACATCACGATATATCTGACGGCTAAATATATCAGCCCATCCTACAACCTGAAAAGTCATATAATATGTTGCTTCCTGATCATTAATTTGATACGCTTCTCCCATTACACAAAAATAGTGATAATTAGGTGTAGTTAGAAACTACACCTAGAGAGGGGCTGTCTCTTTTTATACCGCATTACAAATGCTTTTTACCGACACACCCGAGCCAAAAACGTTTGATGCTCTTTCCCCTCATACTATACTACCCTTTTTATTTTTTGTTTAACATATATTAAACGCCAATAAAAGGCAAAAACAGCAACCATATCAAGAATTAGAGCTAATATTGCCCAAAGTAACGCAATCTCTCTTTTCCTCTTAGCCTGTATAAATAACCATACAGATAAACACAATTTTATAATTATTATTACTACTCCAATAATATAGTTTATAGTTGAATATCCATCCCATATCGTGTATTTAGATAGCGGTGTGTTAAACAAAATGATGTTAACAGTATACGATATTATTAAGATAATCAATGCAATATAGAAAAATGTTTTTACGTATTTGTTTTTCATTATTTCTAAATTTTTATAAGTTTACAATTCTGGTAGCTTTGATAGAGTATCCCCTATTACTCTTGTTAAAGAATCTTTGTGTTGTTCAAAATACTTTTCTTGACAAGGTGTAAATTGATTGTTCTTATACATGTAATTGTATTTCCCTACTATGAATTCTTTATGTAAACCTATTGTGTCAATATTTTTGTAAAAATAAAGTGTATCATAGCACCAAAATAAACTATAGTAAACCCCATCATTTTTGTTTAAATAACTTTTATAATATTCTTCTATTTTATATTTATCCAGAGTCTTATAATATTTGAACTCAAACTTAAAACTTGTGTCTCGTTTTTGATAGTCAACAATATAATATTCAAATTCATCATTTTCAAAAAAATGCCTAACTCTCCAATCATATCTTGGAAGATCAGCAAGTTGCGTTTCTGAATAAATATTTAACAAATGCTCATTCATCTGCTTAGTCTCTATATCACATGAACTCACAAAAAAAGCTATAGCAAATAGAAATATGATTTTTTTAATTTTCATCGTTTATTTTTTTAAATAAATTAGCCTCCAGTAATAAGCCAGAACAGTTATCAACCCGAAGATTAGGGTTAGCATTGTCCATATTAAGGCATTGTCTTTTTTATTTCTTGCTTCAATATATATCCAAACTGCAAATGAAATTTTAAATACAAAATTTCCGCTTTGTAGTATTGCATTAAAAGTCTCATATTCTGATACAAGCGAAAAGTTAAAAAGAACAAAATAATTCAAAATTAAATTTGCAATGAAAAACACAATTACAAAAAGGGATATTGTGTTTAAATTCTTTTCTATAAAGGTTAAATTCATTTCACTAATAATAAGGTATATTATGATATCTATTAATCAACCAGTTTTCATATTGGTATCTTGCATCATACATTCCTGAACGAAAACCAGCATTGAAATTTCCCGGATAAGTATTTCCCGGTCCCATAAATGCTCCACCAATATTAGAAATTATAAGAGGTAAATAATTCCCATCATATCCTGCTTCATAACCACTCCTGAAGCCAAATTCAGCGTCTTTATTTTTGTACACGGAACTATGAGTGGACAAAGGTTTTGAAATCATGATTCTATAGTCTTCACTATAGAATATTCTTTTACCCGAACATGTTGTTACATAGGTATTTGTGTAGGCTAAATCTACAGTACTACTATGACTCGGCATTGGACCAACACTACCATCTGGATAAGTTACATTATCACCCCCACCGGCTTGGCCAACATTATCAACTACTCCCCAAAAATAAGGGGTTTCCAAAGTGGCAGACTCGTAATATGTAGGTGCTGTTGTTTGCATTTCTATTTTCCAAAAATAACACCTTTTTTTCTTTTAATTGAACTTTTTTTGATCGGTATATATTTCAGGTAAAGGTTTCAGTTAAAAGAAAAAAGTAAACTCGATTTTTTGTAATTAATGCCTTTGGAGATATCTCTTTTCTAGCACTAAATTTAATGGGCATTGATTACAAAAAATGAGTAAACAACCGTAGGGCGTTAGTTTTTAATTAAATATCTGCGTAGCAGACCGAGCAGTATTTTTTTGCCGAAGCGGCTTTAGGGGCAAAAAATACTGCCCCACAAGGGTTGAAGGGCAAGGTGTACTGCCCTTTGGTCTGGGGTTGGCGTGCGGCTATTTTACATAATACTTGTTATAGTTGACTTTTTTTACTTTTAAAATAGTATCAATTCAAAAAAAGTGCGTAGCGAACCTATAACTCGTATTATGTAACTTAGCTTTGGGTAATTTTTTTTGGCGTATCTTTTTGTTGCGAGGAACGAAGCAATCAGCGTTGGCACAGCTCTTTGTTTTTTCTTTTAATCCTTTAAAAATCAATTATTCAATTAGAAGAAAAAACAATGTGCTGTTTTGGGGCAGGACAAAAAGTATGACAGAAAAAATTACAGAAGGGTTGGCGAGCGGAGCAAAATAAAATACAGAGGCTTTTTGCTTTTTCTGCAAAAAACTGGATTTTGTTTTGTGGGGATTTAGGGTGGGTTTATTTTTCGCTTTTCCTTTTGTACCCTATTTGTTTCCTGAGTTGTGGATTTTCTTGCTTTTCTATTAATTCGTCTAGATAACTAAATACCAGTTCTATGTTTTTATCCTGATTCTCAAGTTTCTTTTTAATTTCTTCTATTTCCAGTTTTACACTTAAATTATCGGTCAACACTTCACGTATCTTTGTAAATATTCTTACAATCTGTATGTTTAATTGTATCGCTCTTTGACTATTTAAAACACAGGCTAGCATCGTTACTCCTTGTTCAGTAAAACAAAATGGTGCATATCTTAATCCCATCTTATCAGAATTGGAGGTCACAAATTGTGATCTCCAATTTAAAAATTCTTCTTTTGTCATTTCAAACATAAAATCATCAGGGAATCTATCCAGATTACGTTTTACTGCCTGCTTCAAAACTCTTGTTTCAACTCCATAAAGTTCAGCCAAATCCCTGTCCAACATTACTTTTTGATCCCTAACCAAATAAATTTTGTTCATTATTATTTCTTCCGATACTGCTACTTTATTATTGCTCATAATTTTTATATTTGAGTGCAAAGTTAATGTTTTCGTTTTTTCTCAAGGCCATAATCTGCAAGCTTAAAAATTATTTCAAAGGATGGAACTTCCCCAGCTGCTCTTTGAGCTCATCCAAATTTGCCCTTACATATCTTTGGGTACTGATTATATTGTTGTGTCCTGCCATATACTGAACTTCACGAATATTTTTTTCTTTTATCCATAGACTTATTACGCTGCTCCTAACTTGCAAGAAGCTTTTAAACCAAGGATGTTGTTTCCGTAAAATATAGATCAGTTCCCGGCTTGCTTCTTTTAAATGATGGCTGTTTCCTGTGGTTATTAATAGTTTATCTGTTTGGTAATTCTTGGTATTCTGCTTTTTTAGTTTTAACAGTTTGGGGCGTATTTGTGTGATGTATTCTTGCAATGGTAATATTTGATTGGCTTTTAGTTTCAATACTCTTTTTTGTAATCTTACGGTTTTTCTTATTCGTATTATTCCCTTTTCTAAGTTTAGGTCTCTTGGTTCTAATTGTTGTAACTCTTCCCTTACCAATCCTTGATATACAACCAGGCTAATGATAATTTTATTCCGTTTCTGTACTGGTGTTTGCGCCTTGGTTTGTCCGACAACTGGCGGATAATCTTCATAAGTTTGCTCTAATTGTTTTTGGTTTAATAAATCGTGTGGTAAGCTTTCTTTAATACCTTTTACCCTTAGATTTACTGCTGGGTTATGGGTTTGTTTTCCTTGACTTATCAGCCAATCATAATAATGTTGAATACCCAGTAAATGGCTGTTGATGGTATGTCTGCTTAAATTCTTCTCTCTTCGTTTTTTTACCAGAATTAGTAAGTCATTATAGCTTACTTCTTCTATTTCTATATTTTCATTTTCCAACCAGTTCAAAAAGTTTTGGATTATTCCTTCTATTCCTTTTATGGTGGATGGTTGGTAATTCCGATAAAGCATATGTTCTCTAAATCCCTTCATCTTTATTGGCTACGTGTGTATATCGTTGGGTGCTTTGGATATTTTTATGTCCTAAAAACTGTGAGATGGATTCTAATTTCATTCCTGATTGTAACAGGTGCGTGGCGATGGAGTGTCGTAGTGTATGCAAACCAATGTCTTTTTTAATTCCTGCTTCTTTGGTGAGCTTCTTTATTTTTTCAAGTAAAAAAGAAGCTTTGGTTTGATTGCCTTTATTATTGAGCAAGAACCAGTTATTTTCATTTCTCTCGTTTATTAATTGTGGTCTACATTCCTTCAGGTAAAGTTTAAAGTCTGTCATTTGGTTAGGCATGAACGGAACATAGCGTTCTTTGTATTGCTTGCCTTTTCTTACATAAATTAGTTTTCTTTCAAGTAAAATATCACTGAGCTCTAAAAACTGTCCTTCTTTGCTTCTGAGACCACAACCGTAGTAAATGCTTAGTATTGCCCGGTCTCTTAATCCTAAAATACTTTCATCGGTGGCATTATAAATGGCTTTGATTTCTTCTCTTGTCAGTATTTCCCTTTCGGCTGTGTCTTTGGCTTCATAAGGTATATCTATGGTCAATATCCCCTGAGAAGTTTCTTCTAAATATTTGCTGAACAGTTTTAATGTTCTGATAATGCCGTTTAATGTGGAGTTTTTTAATAGTTCGCCTGTTTGTTGGGATTTTCTTTGCTTTTCTGTTTGATACCAGACTTTTGTGTCTTCTCTGTTTATCTTTTCTACTTGCTTGATTTTATTGGCTTCCATAAACAAAAAGTATTTTTCAATAACTCGTGGCTGGCTTTTTACGGTATCTTCACTATATCCTACGATGTGCAGCCATTCCCTAAATCCTTCTGTAAGCCTTGTAAATTCTACGTTCATAGGACTTTCTTTGTTTTTAATACGACCTTATTTTAAAATACCCCCTTTTGCTCTTGGGCTGTGAAGCTTGTGAAGCTGTGAAGGAGCACACTTAAAACATTAATTATTAGTGTTTTGATTGATTTCGATATTTTGTGAAGCACTTGTGAAATTGGTGTGAAGGTCTCTGTTATCTTTGCTTTTTCCATTATTTTTTGCTTTAATATTATCCAATATCTTATCAAGTATGTTAATGCCTTCTTTCAGTATTTCGTAATCATCAAAAGTGAGTATTTCATATTCATGGCCACTTTGACGATTACTTATTTTTTTGATGTAGTTTCTATGTTCCAGTTGGCTTAAATATCTACTCAGTTTCATGGGGTGCATCCTAAAGATTTTTCGGATGTCTTTTGCAAAGAATGTAGCTGTTTTCATTTCTTTGGTTTGCTCTTTTATGCTTTCAAAAAAGTGGCGTATATCTCCACTTAACTCGTCTGATTTTCTTAATAGTGTTTCTTTTACCAACCAGTTGGCCAACTCTATATCTTTTAAAGTGGTTTCTATAAAGTATTCATTGGATTGGTTTTTCTTCTGCTTTCTCTGATATTGATTGTAAAAAGTAATAATTTCAATGAGTTTTAAATAATGGGTATTGGTTCTGAGTTTCTTAAAAACACAATCGGGGATTCTTAACTTTGTTGCATAAGGATTGATAACCTTTACTTTTCTGAGTAACCTTTGTGCATTCTTCAGTATTTGTTTGGCTTCCTGCTGCTGGTTTTCGTTTACTATTCCTGCTTGCATTTTCCGCTGGTATTCCATCACCTGGTTTAAATGGCTGCTGCTTTCATCGATATGAAGTAAAAAACTGCGATTGGCATTGTCTTCATAAATATTGCCTTGTGTGGTGGCTCCGCTTACGCATATCGGGCCTTCTACTGTTAATAGCTTTTGGACATTGTTTCCTTTGGCATCTTTATCGGTGGTGAGTTTGGTAATGCTTTGTTTGCTCATAAATTCCCGGAGTGGTAAAAAGGCATTATAAACACCTTCTAAATCTTCTATTAACAGTACTTTGTGTTTCCAAAAGTTTTTGGCTGAGTAGTACAAAGTATTTTCTGTTAAACTGGTGATGGTTTTTACACTTTCTTCTGGCAGGCATTCGCTTACTTTGGTTTGCAGATAGGTTTTTCCGCTTCCTGATTTTCCGAAGATAATGGCGTGTAGTGGCTCGTCCATCAGCCGTGATGTGTAAAGAAAATATAATAATAATCCATTCTTTTCTTCTCCTATCAGTCCGCTTTGCTGTATCAGCTCTAATGTCTTTTTGCCTAATTGTTTTGATTTCAATAATGATAATGCTTGTTGTTTCTCCTGCTCGGTCATTTCGTATTGTTTGGGCAACATGGATTTGAGTTGCATTTGTCTTTCTTCTAGGCGGTAGGCTTCCAGTTCTTCGGTTAGTTCGGTAATGGTTTGAGTGATGGTGGTGGTGCTGATTTCTAAAGTTTCGCTAATGTTTTGGATTAGTTTTTTTGTTCCAATATGGCTATATAAATTTACATCGTCCCGAAAGCTTTTGTATTTATTTGTTTTGCTTTTTATATGCATTGATATTTTTAAGCGGCTCAGGTTCTCTTTTTCTATACCGCCCCAGATGGTGATTTTTAGTTCCTGGGTTTCGTAAATGATTTGTTCGGGATTTTCTGTGTTTAGTCTGCTTGTTTTGGCTTCTGTGGTTGGTTCTGTTTTTCTTTCGGTTGCTTTGACTTCTTCAGTTGAAGATTCATTTAAAAGCCTGTCCGACTTTTCGGTGGGAAAAAAATCATTGGGTTGATTAAGTGGTTTTCTTTCTTCTAAAAGCTCTAAAAAATATACTCCATTATCATACATTTGGTGTAGGCTGTTTATGTCTTCCCCGCCAGGGGTTTCTACTGCACTCAGGATTACTTCCGCCTGTCCCGGCCGTAGCGTTGGGAGTAACAATTCCGTAAATTCAACTTTGTATTTTTCTATGGCCTGTTTGCCTGAACGGTCGCCATCAAAAAAGAAAATGATTTCTTGCAGGTCTTTGATTTCCTTTATGGCTTGTTTGTGTTCTTCTGTCAGACCGTTGGTTCCGTAAAGTGAAAGAACTGTAAACTCTTTTGTGATGCCAGGTAGCTGCAAAAGTGTGGCTGCGTCTATTATTGCTTCGGTTAATATTAGTCTTTTTGTTTTGGAGTTTGGGTAGTTTGAATAAAGTCCTATCCTGTTTTTCAGGTAATAATGTTTGCTTTTGTTGTTATTGATAATACTTCGTCCATAAATGCTTACTATGTTTCCGCTTTTATTTTTCAGTGGGAAGATAATGCAGTCTTTAGCAAAAGCAGTGTAAGTTGTTTTGTCTCCGTTGGGCGTATATCCTTTGTATTCTATTAACAACCCTACATCTTTACAGACTTGTAGTTCTTGCTTGTTTAATTTATCTCTGTGATGGAACTGTCCTGAGTTATAACCGACTTCTAAGTTTTCTAATTGTAAGTTTCTTTGGTTTAGGTATTCTTTTGGCTTTGTAGCCAATTTGCTTTTTATGCCGTTTTTAAATTGCTTGAAGATTTTTTCTAAGATTTCTATTCTTTCTTTTTCACCTGTTGCTTCTGCTTGTGCTTGGATTGCTTGACTTGGTTTTTCGTTTGGGTTTATCATTTTGGTTGCTCGTTTCAAAGCTTCGTGTTTGGTGCATCTTTCTTTCAACTGGATAAACTCGATTGTATCGCCACCTGCATCACAGCCAAAACAATTAAAACTATTTGTATTTGGATATATCTTTAAACTGGGTTTGTCGTCTTTGTGGAATGGGCAGTTGAGCATATTGTTTTTGTTGGCTTTTAAGCCGTAGTGTTGCAGCACTGTTTCTATGCTCAGGCTCTGTTTTATCTCTTTTATTTCCATTGTTGAAAAATTAATTTTCTGATAAATAATTCACAAAACTAACTAATCATTCCGATTCAAACAAGTATTAAATAATTTTTTTATGATATTTTATTCACTTACTTTTGTATAAAGTTTAATTTTTAGCTCATAAAACTAACTTATAATGACGTTTGGAGAAAGAATAACATACGCAAGAAAACAGAAAAAAATGACCCAAAATGATTTGGGAAAGGCTGTTGGAACTTCCGGGGATATTATCGGAAAATATGAAAGGAATGAAATAAAGCCTTCAATTGATACTGCTTCTAAAATTGCAGATGCTTTAAAAGTTACTATTGACTATTTGGTAAAAGATGTGGAATACCAAAACATAGATGATGAGACTTTAAAAAGGATGCAGAACATTGAAAAGCTTAACCCTGAAGATAAAAGCCACGTGTATGCCATGCTTGATGCATTCTTTGCTAAAAGTAAATTACAAAGTTTACTTCTTTAAGTAAAACACATTACGGTTTATATGAGCAAATTTAAAGAATGGTTAGAGTGGAATTTGGGATTACCAAGTATTTGGTCTGTAAAAAAGGCAATATCTGGTATTATTTTTTTAAGCTTAATTACTATCGTTTTAATAAACTTACTTGCACCTGATAATTCAAGAGATAAAAAAGTTGATAAGTTCTCAGGTAATACGACGGGAACAGTTTATAAAATTACACCAAAACAGATAATGTCCCAAACTTCAACAGGAAATGAATTGATGACGATTGGTTATCTGGTAAAATATAAGTATACTGTAAATGGAATTACATATGACCAACAAGAATATATTTTAAATAAAAACAGCAACTATAACTTAATTCAATTCATCTACAGTAAAATAGGTAAGAAGGAAACCATAATCAAATATAAGCTTACTAACCCAGAAAAGTCCATAATTTACTACCCATCTCACAAATAAGTTTAATAGTTAATTATTGGCTTGCTGTTTAATTTCTTCACTTATTATTAACTTTCTGTAATTTTCATTAATTATTCTCGCTAAAAAAACTCCTGAGAATAATCCGAAACTATACCAGAAATAATAATTAACCACCATATTGTAAAACTCATTTTCGATATATTGTCTTATAAAAACGACAAGAACCAACCCAATCAGAAAAAGAAAAGAGATGATATGGTAAGCATATTTCAATAATATTTTAATCATAACCTATTTGTTTTTTTGCTTCTATACACGATTATCTCAAGAATAATCATCCCAGCTAAACCTAATGCTAATGAGATATAAGAAACAACATCCCAATTATAACTCAGTTTTTCAATGAAAAATAATCGAAACAACAAAGAAATTAAAAGCATTCCGCGAAAAACATTTCTTATAAATAAAATAGTTTTCATATAATTTTTTTTTTTTGAATTAAAAAAATAAGAGTAACAAGGTGACTTACACCACCACCTTGTTACTAAATTATTATTTATGGATATGGATAAATAGGTCTAGGATAAACATATGTATTATCAGCAGGCATAATAATAGGTTGTGGCTTTGGCCAATTCTTATACAGTTCATATGCACCTGCTCCACCAATTGCAGGCCAGAACCATCTGGGTGGCTCACTTCCAGGAGGATAATATTTGTCATTTTGTAACCGATTTATCTCAGGATCAAAACTCCAGTCGGTCGGATTTCCCCTACTAGTCGAAGTTCCTTCTAGATTAGGATTTAAAACTCTATCTAAAATATAAGCTCCTACAAGAATAAATGGGATCGCAATATCATCAGCTACTCCGACTCCTGTAACATCATCAGCAGCTAATACTCCACTTAAAACAAGAGCTCCTGCCATATAAGTGTTATCACCCCCACCGGCTTGGCCAACATTATCAACTACTCCCCAAAAATAAGGGGTTTCCAAAGTGGCAGACTCGTAATATGTAGGTGCTGTTGTTTGCATTTCTATTTTCCAAAAATAACACCTTTTTTTCTTTTAATTGAACTTTTTTTGATCGGTATATATTTCAGGTAAAGGTTTCAGTTAAAAGAAAAAAGTAAACTCGATTTTTTGTAATTAATGCCTTTGGAGATATCTCTTTTCTAGCACTAAATTTAATGGGCATTGATTACAAAAAATGAGTAAACAACCGTAGGGCGTTAGTTTTTAATTAAATATCTGCGTAGCAGACCGAGCAGTATTTTTTTGCCGAAGCGGCTTTAGGGGCAAAAAATACTGCCCCACAAGGGTTGAAGGGCAAGGTGTACTGCCCTTTGGTCTGGGGTTGGCGTGCGGCTATTTTACATAATACTTGTTATAGTTGACTTTTTTTACTTTTAAAATAGTATCAATTCAAAAAAAGTGCGTAGCGAACCTATAACTCGTATTATGTAACTTAGCTTTGGGTAATTTTTTTTGGCGTATCTTTTTGTTGCGAGGAACGAAGCAATCAGCGTTGGCACAGCTCTTTGTTTTTTCTTTTAATCCTTTAAAAATCAATTATTCAATTAGAAGAAAAAACAATGTGCTGTTTTGGGGCAGGACAAAAAGTATGACAGAAAAAATTACAGAAGGGTTGGCGAGCGGAGCAAAATAAAATACAGAGGCTTTTTGCTTTTTCTGCAAAAAACTGGATTTTGTTTTGTGGGGATTTAGGGTGGGTTTATTTTTCGCTTTTCCTTTTGTACCCTATTTGTTTCCTGAGTTGTGGATTTTCTTGCTTTTCTATTAATTCGTCTAGATAACTAAATACCAGTTCTATGTTTTTATCCTGATTCTCAAGTTTCTTTTTAATTTCTTCTATTTCCAGTTTTACACTTAAATTATCGGTCAACACTTCACGTATCTTTGTAAATATTCTTACAATCTGTATGTTTAATTGTATCGCTCTTTGACTATTTAAAACACAGGCTAGCATCGTTACTCCTTGTTCAGTAAAACAAAATGGTGCATATCTTAATCCCATCTTATCAGAATTGGAGGTCACAAATTGTGATCTCCAATTTAAAAATTCTTCTTTTGTCATTTCAAACATAAAATCATCAGGGAATCTATCCAGATTACGTTTTACTGCCTGCTTCAAAACTCTTGTTTCAACTCCATAAAGTTCAGCCAAATCCCTGTCCAACATTACTTTTTGATCCCTAACCAAATAAATTTTGTTCATTATTATTTCTTCCGATACTGCTACTTTATTATTGCTCATAATTTTTATATTTGAGTGCAAAGTTAATGTTTTCGTTTTTTCTCAAGGCCATAATCTGCAAGCTTAAAAATTATTTCAAAGGATGGAACTTCCCCAGCTGCTCTTTGAGCTCATCCAAATTTGCCCTTACATATCTTTGGGTACTGATTATATTGTTGTGTCCTGCCATATACTGAACTTCACGAATATTTTTTTCTTTTATCCATAGACTTATTACGCTGCTCCTAACTTGCAAGAAGCTTTTAAACCAAGGATGTTGTTTCCGTAAAATATAGATCAGTTCCCGGCTTGCTTCTTTTAAATGATGGCTGTTTCCTGTGGTTATTAATAGTTTATCTGTTTGGTAATTCTTGGTATTCTGCTTTTTTAGTTTTAACAGTTTGGGGCGTATTTGTGTGATGTATTCTTGCAATGGTAATATTTGATTGGCTTTTAGTTTCAATACTCTTTTTTGTAATCTTACGGTTTTTCTTATTCGTATTATTCCCTTTTCTAAGTTTAGGTCTCTTGGTTCTAATTGTTGTAACTCTTCCCTTACCAATCCTTGATATACAACCAGGCTAATGATAATTTTATTCCGTTTCTGTACTGGTGTTTGCGCCTTGGTTTGTCCGACAACTGGCGGATAATCTTCATAAGTTTGCTCTAATTGTTTTTGGTTTAATAAATCGTGTGGTAAGCTTTCTTTAATACCTTTTACCCTTAGATTTACTGCTGGGTTATGGGTTTGTTTTCCTTGACTTATCAGCCAATCATAATAATGTTGAATACCCAGTAAATGGCTGTTGATGGTATGTCTGCTTAAATTCTTCTCTCTTCGTTTTTTTACCAGAATTAGTAAGTCATTATAGCTTACTTCTTCTATTTCTATATTTTCATTTTCCAACCAGTTCAAAAAGTTTTGGATTATTCCTTCTATTCCTTTTATGGTGGATGGTTGGTAATTCCGATAAAGCATATGTTCTCTAAATCCCTTCATCTTTATTGGCTACGTGTGTATATCGTTGGGTGCTTTGGATATTTTTATGTCCTAAAAACTGTGAGATGGATTCTAATTTCATTCCTGATTGTAACAGGTGCGTGGCGATGGAGTGTCGTAGTGTATGCAAACCAATGTCTTTTTTAATTCCTGCTTCTTTGGTGAGCTTCTTTATTTTTTCAAGTAAAAAAGAAGCTTTGGTTTGATTGCCTTTATTATTGAGCAAGAACCAGTTATTTTCATTTCTCTCGTTTATTAATTGTGGTCTACATTCCTTCAGGTAAAGTTTAAAGTCTGTCATTTGGTTAGGCATGAACGGAACATAGCGTTCTTTGTATTGCTTGCCTTTTCTTACATAAATTAGTTTTCTTTCAAGTAAAATATCACTGAGCTCTAAAAACTGTCCTTCTTTGCTTCTGAGACCACAACCGTAGTAAATGCTTAGTATTGCCCGGTCTCTTAATCCTAAAATACTTTCATCGGTGGCATTATAAATGGCTTTGATTTCTTCTCTTGTCAGTATTTCCCTTTCGGCTGTGTCTTTGGCTTCATAAGGTATATCTATGGTCAATATCCCCTGAGAAGTTTCTTCTAAATATTTGCTGAACAGTTTTAATGTTCTGATAATGCCGTTTAATGTGGAGTTTTTTAATAGTTCGCCTGTTTGTTGGGATTTTCTTTGCTTTTCTGTTTGATACCAGACTTTTGTGTCTTCTCTGTTTATCTTTTCTACTTGCTTGATTTTATTGGCTTCCATAAACAAAAAGTATTTTTCAATAACTCGTGGCTGGCTTTTTACGGTATCTTCACTATATCCTACGATGTGCAGCCATTCCCTAAATCCTTCTGTAAGCCTTGTAAATTCTACGTTCATAGGACTTTCTTTGTTTTTAATACGACCTTATTTTAAAATACCCCCTTTTGCTCTTGGGCTGTGAAGCTTGTGAAGCTGTGAAGGAGCACACTTAAAACATTAATTATTAGTGTTTTGATTGATTTCGATATTTTGTGAAGCACTTGTGAAATTGGTGTGAAGGTCTCTGTTATCTTTGCTTTTTCCATTATTTTTTGCTTTAATATTATCCAATATCTTATCAAGTATGTTAATGCCTTCTTTCAGTATTTCGTAATCATCAAAAGTGAGTATTTCATATTCATGGCCACTTTGACGATTACTTATTTTTTTGATGTAGTTTCTATGTTCCAGTTGGCTTAAATATCTACTCAGTTTCATGGGGTGCATCCTAAAGATTTTTCGGATGTCTTTTGCAAAGAATGTAGCTGTTTTCATTTCTTTGGTTTGCTCTTTTATGCTTTCAAAAAAGTGGCGTATATCTCCACTTAACTCGTCTGATTTTCTTAATAGTGTTTCTTTTACCAACCAGTTGGCCAACTCTATATCTTTTAAAGTGGTTTCTATAAAGTATTCATTGGATTGGTTTTTCTTCTGCTTTCTCTGATATTGATTGTAAAAAGTAATAATTTCAATGAGTTTTAAATAATGGGTATTGGTTCTGAGTTTCTTAAAAACACAATCGGGGATTCTTAACTTTGTTGCATAAGGATTGATAACCTTTACTTTTCTGAGTAACCTTTGTGCATTCTTCAGTATTTGTTTGGCTTCCTGCTGCTGGTTTTCGTTTACTATTCCTGCTTGCATTTTCCGCTGGTATTCCATCACCTGGTTTAAATGGCTGCTGCTTTCATCGATATGAAGTAAAAAACTGCGATTGGCATTGTCTTCATAAATATTGCCTTGTGTGGTGGCTCCGCTTACGCATATCGGGCCTTCTACTGTTAATAGCTTTTGGACATTGTTTCCTTTGGCATCTTTATCGGTGGTGAGTTTGGTAATGCTTTGTTTGCTCATAAATTCCCGGAGTGGTAAAAAGGCATTATAAACACCTTCTAAATCTTCTATTAACAGTACTTTGTGTTTCCAAAAGTTTTTGGCTGAGTAGTACAAAGTATTTTCTGTTAAACTGGTGATGGTTTTTACACTTTCTTCTGGCAGGCATTCGCTTACTTTGGTTTGCAGATAGGTTTTTCCGCTTCCTGATTTTCCGAAGATAATGGCGTGTAGTGGCTCGTCCATCAGCCGTGATGTGTAAAGAAAATATAATAATAATCCATTCTTTTCTTCTCCTATCAGTCCGCTTTGCTGTATCAGCTCTAATGTCTTTTTGCCTAATTGTTTTGATTTCAATAATGATAATGCTTGTTGTTTCTCCTGCTCGGTCATTTCGTATTGTTTGGGCAACATGGATTTGAGTTGCATTTGTCTTTCTTCTAGGCGGTAGGCTTCCAGTTCTTCGGTTAGTTCGGTAATGGTTTGAGTGATGGTGGTGGTGCTGATTTCTAAAGTTTCGCTAATGTTTTGGATTAGTTTTTTTGTTCCAATATGGCTATATAAATTTACATCGTCCCGAAAGCTTTTGTATTTATTTGTTTTGCTTTTTATATGCATTGATATTTTTAAGCGGCTCAGGTTCTCTTTTTCTATACCGCCCCAGATGGTGATTTTTAGTTCCTGGGTTTCGTAAATGATTTGTTCGGGATTTTCTGTGTTTAGTCTGCTTGTTTTGGCTTCTGTGGTTGGTTCTGTTTTTCTTTCGGTTGCTTTGACTTCTTCAGTTGAAGATTCATTTAAAAGCCTGTCCGACTTTTCGGTGGGAAAAAAATCATTGGGTTGATTAAGTGGTTTTCTTTCTTCTAAAAGCTCTAAAAAATATACTCCATTATCATACATTTGGTGTAGGCTGTTTATGTCTTCCCCGCCAGGGGTTTCTACTGCACTCAGGATTACTTCCGCCTGTCCCGGCCGTAGCGTTGGGAGTAACAATTCCGTAAATTCAACTTTGTATTTTTCTATGGCCTGTTTGCCTGAACGGTCGCCATCAAAAAAGAAAATGATTTCTTGCAGGTCTTTGATTTCCTTTATGGCTTGTTTGTGTTCTTCTGTCAGACCGTTGGTTCCGTAAAGTGAAAGAACTGTAAACTCTTTTGTGATGCCAGGTAGCTGCAAAAGTGTGGCTGCGTCTATTATTGCTTCGGTTAATATTAGTCTTTTTGTTTTGGAGTTTGGGTAGTTTGAATAAAGTCCTATCCTGTTTTTCAGGTAATAATGTTTGCTTTTGTTGTTATTGATAATACTTCGTCCATAAATGCTTACTATGTTTCCGCTTTTATTTTTCAGTGGGAAGATAATGCAGTCTTTAGCAAAAGCAGTGTAAGTTGTTTTGTCTCCGTTGGGCGTATATCCTTTGTATTCTATTAACAACCCTACATCTTTACAGACTTGTAGTTCTTGCTTGTTTAATTTATCTCTGTGATGGAACTGTCCTGAGTTATAACCGACTTCTAAGTTTTCTAATTGTAAGTTTCTTTGGTTTAGGTATTCTTTTGGCTTTGTAGCCAATTTGCTTTTTATGCCGTTTTTAAATTGCTTGAAGATTTTTTCTAAGATTTCTATTCTTTCTTTTTCACCTGTTGCTTCTGCTTGTGCTTGGATTGCTTGACTTGGTTTTTCGTTTGGGTTTATCATTTTGGTTGCTCGTTTCAAAGCTTCGTGTTTGGTGCATCTTTCTTTCAACTGGATAAACTCGATTGTATCGCCACCTGCATCACAGCCAAAACAATTAAAACTATTTGTATTTGGATATATCTTTAAACTGGGTTTGTCGTCTTTGTGGAATGGGCAGTTGAGCATATTGTTTTTGTTGGCTTTTAAGCCGTAGTGTTGCAGCACTGTTTCTATGCTCAGGCTCTGTTTTATCTCTTTTATTTCCATTGTTGAAAAATTAATTTTCTGATAAATAATTCACAAAACTAACTAATCATTCCGATTCAAACAAGTATTAAATAATTTTTTTATGATATTTTATTCACTTACTTTTGTATAAAGTTTAATTTTTAGCTCATAAAACTAACTTATAATGACGTTTGGAGAAAGAATAACATACGCAAGAAAACAGAAAAAAATGACCCAAAATGATTTGGGAAAGGCTGTTGGAACTTCCGGGGATATTATCGGAAAATATGAAAGGAATGAAATAAAGCCTTCAATTGATACTGCTTCTAAAATTGCAGATGCTTTAAAAGTTACTATTGACTATTTGGTAAAAGATGTGGAATACCAAAACATAGATGATGAGACTTTAAAAAGGATGCAGAACATTGAAAAGCTTAACCCTGAAGATAAAAGCCACGTGTATGCCATGCTTGATGCATTCTTTGCTAAAAGTAAATTACAAAGTTTACTTCTTTAAGTAAAACACATTACGGTTTATATGAGCAAATTTAAAGAATGGTTAGAGTGGAATTTGGGATTACCAAGTATTTGGTCTGTAAAAAAGGCAATATCTGGTATTATTTTTTTAAGCTTAATTACTATCGTTTTAATAAACTTACTTGCACCTGATAATTCAAGAGATAAAAAAGTTGATAAGTTCTCAGGTAATACGACGGGAACAGTTTATAAAATTACACCAAAACAGATAATGTCCCAAACTTCAACAGGAAATGAATTGATGACGATTGGTTATCTGGTAAAATATAAGTATACTGTAAATGGAATTACATATGACCAACAAGAATATATTTTAAATAAAAACAGCAACTATAACTTAATTCAATTCATCTACAGTAAAATAGGTAAGAAGGAAACCATAATCAAATATAAGCTTACTAACCCAGAAAAGTCCATAATTTACTACCCATCTCACAAATAAGTTTAATAGTTAATTATTGGCTTGCTGTTTAATTTCTTCACTTATTATTAACTTTCTGTAATTTTCATTAATTATTCTCGCTAAAAAAACTCCTGAGAATAATCCGAAACTATACCAGAAATAATAATTAACCACCATATTGTAAAACTCATTTTCGATATATTGTCTTATAAAAACGACAAGAACCAACCCAATCAGAAAAAGAAAAGAGATGATATGGTAAGCATATTTCAATAATATTTTAATCATAACCTATTTGTTTTTTTGCTTCTATACACGATTATCTCAAGAATAATCATCCCAGCTAAACCTAATGCTAATGAGATATAAGAAACAACATCCCAATTATAACTCAGTTTTTCAATGAAAAATAATCGAAACAACAAAGAAATTAAAAGCATTCCGCGAAAAACATTTCTTATAAATAAAATAGTTTTCATATAATTTTTTTTTTTTGAATTAAAAAAATAAGAGTAACAAGGTGACTTACACCACCACCTTGTTACTAAATTATTATTTATGGATATGGATAAATAGGTCTAGGATAAACATATGTATTATCAGCAGGCATAATAATAGGTTGTGGCTTTGGCCAATTCTTATACAGTTCATATGCACCTGCTCCACCAATTGCAGGCCAGAACCATCTGGGTGGCTCACTTCCAGGAGGATAATATTTGTCATTTTGTAACCGATTTATCTCAGGATCAAAACTCCAGTCGGTCGGATTTCCCCTACTAGTCGAAGTTCCTTCTAGATTAGGATTTAAAACTCTATCTAAAATATAAGCTCCTACAAGAATAAATGGGATCGCAATATCATCAGCTACTCCGACTCCTGTAACATCATCAGCAGCTAATACTCCACTTAAAACAAGAGCTCCTGCCATATAAGTGTTATCACCCCCACCGGCTTGGCCACTACTCCGATGTGCGACTATTTCAACCTCTGAAAGTGGTTCATCATATATTTCAACAACATCTTTCTTTTCAACTGTTCTACTATCCCTTTCTTTTGAGGGAGGATCCTCATGCTCTTTAATTTTTTTCTCTCCCATATCTCCAAACGTAGCATTATTCTCATCAATATCCCAAAGACGCCAAGTGCCCATACCATTTGGATCTATTGAAATCACCGGATTATTTAATACATAATTGTATGGGGAAAGAGCAAAATAGTCCTCGGCTAACGCATCAATAACATTCCATCTGCCAATGGTTGGGTCATACATCCTCGCCCCGTAATCATACCAATCCAAACCAAAGTCAGTTTGAATTTCTTTACCATTGTACAAATACATGTTTTCCAGCACATTGTCACCAAAATTATATGTCAGTGATTGCCCCATACTCATTCCAAATGGGTAGTAGCTGTTGTCTTGTAATACATCCCCCGTTTCTGAAAACATTACCCTTGTATTTCCAAGATGATCCTTTAAAAAGTACTGATAGTTATAGTTACCAATATCATCCATAATTAACCTACCTTCAGGAGAAATAACATATAACAGAGTATCATTTTCGTAAACAAATGATCCCGAATAATCTGTTTTTATTGCATCGCTGCCATTTTCGTGGGTTTGCTTTCTAAGCTTTATCCCATTGGCGGTGTAAGTATAATTAATTTTTTTACTTTCATCCAAATCAAATGATATTTCCATTGGTAAATTTAGATAATTATATGTAATATTTTCTATTCCTTTGTTTAAATCTCTATTCATATTTCCATTATGGTCATAAAAATATTCGGTTTCCAAAAATATACCATTATCTTTAAATCCATTTTTTTCATAATGTACACCCTCACCATCATTTACGTTTTTTAATTGATTTCCATTATATTCGTATGCTAAATTGTCAATCTGAGTAATTCCTGTTTCGAGAAGGCAATTTCTGGTTAATAAGTTAAAATTTCCATTCTTATCATAATTATAATGGGTTGTATATTCATCATTATTGTTATACACTGCATCAGTTAATCTGCTTAATGCATCATATTGAAAATTATATTTCTTTAATTCAGGAAACTTGCTACTAGTCCAGCTAATTGCAGATATATTTCCATTATATATTGAATATTGATCATCTGTATTATAATCAAAGTGAATAGCAAACAGGTCGGTTTGGAGATTAGTCGGATTGTTCATGTCTGTTAACCAGCCTCGTATATTGTAATTATATTCAACACTTTGTGTAAAAATATCATTTTCGCCATGCAGTTGTTTTTGAGAAAGTTGCCCTAATTCACTATACTTATTTTGACTAAGTGCAATCCATTCTTGATCATCAATCTTATGTTCTGCTTTTGTTAGTCGTTTTGCATTGTCGTACTCAAACTTTTGTCTTATATTAGTTTCCTGAATATCTACTATATGTCTTTCTCTGGTTTCAACAATATCTCCTGTATAGTTTATTCTACTTGAAACAATATCTTTTCCACCTAAATGGTTATCGCTAATACTTTGTATAACACGCCCATATTTATCGTAATGGGCAACTGACAATAACCAATCATCTTCTACAGTTTCACCATCATTTGTTAATACTTTTGTTTTACTGATAGTAGAAAACCCTTTAGTGATAGTGGTATTAGGATAATAGAATTCAATTTCATTTTCCAGGAATTGATAGTCATTAGGATTAATTTCTAATTGCAAAGCATCATAATTGTCGTAATAATTTAAAGAATGTATTATATCCTCATCATCAGTAATAGGAAAGCTTTGATTACTATAACCAGTATTGTCAATATATGTTTCATATAAATCATAACTTTCCTGATTTACTTCTATCTGCATGTTTTCTTGGGAAATATCACTTCCATGTTTATATATTCCACTTGAAACAGGTCTATTTAGCACATCATATTTAGTAAAACTCCAGTTATCATTTAACCTTTGCTCACCATCTTGAGTAAGAATAATTTGATCTCGGTTGTTATAAACCATATAAACAATATCGGCTCCGGGAATTTTTTTTGCCTTCATTCGTTTGCGATTGTCATATTCGTAATAGTAACACAGTAGGTCTATTGTCTCATTAGTAATATCTCCAATTATACCATTTGTCTCTACAAATGCACTGGAAGCTAGTGGAGGAATTACATAACGCAATAATCCAAAATCATCATATACATAATAAGTGAAGGTTTCCTCTTCACCTTTTTTTAAGATAACCTGACCAATTGCATTTTTATATTGTGTAGCCTTGTTTTGTTCCTCATCTATAATAGAATTTTTGTATAAAGTATTTGCCATGCAGACATTGTTTTTTACCAATTCACCCTCATCGTTTATTTTGAATCTGGTAACTTCATTCTCTGTATTAGTTTCATATGTGAATTCTTTAACTTTTCCCCCATCCATTCTCCAAACACTCCCCGGAGAACTTTGTTTCTTTACTCTGTTTAAAGGTGATCCATCGAATTCATTTTTAGAAAAAGCATAACTACCATCATCATCACCAAAATAATTTGAATAAAATGCTTGTGATTCAATAATTGGAGTTGACCGATATCCACCAGACCCATCTGTCCCGGATTGGGATATAACATAAGGAAGATAATTTTTTTCTACTCTTCCAAAATCGTCATATTCAATAGGTTGTACAATGTCATTCCCATAACCTGAAGCTTTTACGCTTATTTTCTGGACCTCTCTCCCTAAACCATCAAAATAACTAATGTTCTCACTCCATAAATTATAATCTAAAGTAGAATGCTGTGGAATATTGGTAGTTGAGTTATGGGCTAGGGGCTGATAAATTCTTATATAATTTAAATCAAATATGCCATTACTAACCGGAGAGCCCCCATTAAGTGGTAGATTTGGATCAATATAACCTCTAAAATAATTATGACCTGTTGTACTAAACCCAGGGAGGAATGTTATCGATATACGGGCAACTTCTTCTTCATTAGCATACGATGATACCACTCTATGATTCCAATTATCACCAACTACCTGAGATAATAATATTTGTGTAATGAATATATATATTAGAAATTGGGTTATTTTTTTCATAACTTCTGTATTATACCAAATTTAAGATATAGGCAATTATTTATTTGTCATCATACATTCCTGAAAACTTGTTTCACAGTTCTGAATGTCATGTTCATATAAATACTTATTATTATTTACACATTCTAAATACGCTTGTTGATTATGCACAAGCTTTAAACACTCAATATCGCGAATTATATAATTGTCGTAAGCTTCCTGCAAACAAGTAAGTTTGTCGTTGTAACAGTTATTTTGCGTTTTATAATGATATTCAACATATTGGTTAATATTTTGATCCATGTCTTTAACCAAAATTAATCTTCCATGATTATCATATTCAAAATAACTAGTTACTGATCTTGAATCAGTAATTGATGATATACCATATAGGGGTTGGTAATTGTATGAAGTAATTTGTGAATTCTTCATTTCATCAATCTCCCGTAACTTTTTGAAAAATTTTAATAAATGGGGAGCAGTTAGTAACTGAAGATCATCATACGATACACCTGCCTGACTCATTGCCGATTCCACATTTCTATAAGATGAATTTACAATTTTGGCAACGGGGTATAATTTATTATAACCCCAAAGTATAACATAATGAATGTCATAGTTTTTATGAAATTCACGAATCTGTCCTGTAATAGGGTCGTAATCATCAAAAATAATTGTTGTTTCATATGCAGGATCATATGTTAAACTTGCATCACTTGCGATACTAGCAAACTCAAATTGCGACTCGGATTTAGGAATATCTAAATTTAAATAATTAATTTGATCAATAGTAGCAATATTTGAATTTATAGCAACAGGTATATTTAACTCAGCACCAACAACTCTCCATTCGGTCTCATTTTTTACTTTTTTTACAGTTTCAATAGGAGAACTTATCCTATTTTGGTAACTAAGTATATAAAAGCCTTTAATTGTTGGATTTACAACAATGGAATGACTCAGATAATCAAAATCATAAATATATTTATATTCAAGTTTAATTTCATCATTACCAGTTACATTCAATATAGATGAAATATTCGCCATGTTATCATAAGTCTTGGTAGTAACATTTTGAACAAATCCACTACCAAATATATCCTTTGTGGTAACCGATTCTATTAGGTTTTTTGATGACTTTAAATTGTATTCTCCAATAAGTGCATAGTAATCATTGCATTGAGGATTATTTGCATAGAAAAAATATCTACTTTGGGCTATGTTTATTTGGTCAAAAGTTTGGTATGTGTAACTATAACTGTCTTCTTTTAATAAGATACCATTATTATCGATGTATTTTTTCTTAGAAATATTTCCTCTTTTAACTTCGTTAGAAAAGTCATTAAAGAATGGATAGTCATTAGTTGTGATATTTTCCAAATTCCAATTATACGAACTACAAACAAACATTTCTTCATCAATTGAATATATCACTTCTTCATTAGGTATATCAGAAATACTATGAAAAAGTGTTATTGCAGTTCCATTAAATTGATCTTCATCTGCATTAAATATTTCTTTTTTAACACACGAATAGCCAATCACAGGTTCATGCATATAAGCAGGCGAATTATTATCATTACTACTAAAAACAAGGCCATCATTATTAATACCATTACAAGAATATCCATATTGAGGGATTAAACTTATTGAACCACTAGAATTATCAGAATCTTCCAGGGTATATTTGTATTTGATTATTTTTTCTAACGCACCATAAGTATGAGTTGAAAACTGTCTTACTCTTAATCCACCTCCAGTATATGTTGCGTTATTGAACACAAATTCGTTTAGCTCGTAATCAATAGTATGAACACCTCCTGTTGGATATTTAATAATTTCCAACACACCGGCATTTGCATAATTAGTTGGATTTTTAAATTGCGAATATGGATTTGATAAAATAATCTCTTCACCAGAAAATTCATTTAATTTGAAAGGTGATAATAAGTTACTGAGACTTGGATAATGATACATGCTAGATAAACTAGCATCACTATTTGTTCCATTGTTATATCCCCAGGCGTCATACCTGTATGAGTTTCTTGGAGCTAAAGGTATTTCATTATAAGAAAATAAATAAGGAGGTATCTCATGTAGATCGTTTCCATATTCCTGAATACTAATAAGTTTTAATCTTTTATTATATTTAAGAACAGAACTGCCATTTGAAATAAAATAATCATAATTAAAAACATAGCCTTTAACTAGTACATTATCAAGGCTGTAAAGCTCAATAGAAGTTAACGCAAGGTCTCCAGGTATATCCTGTCGGTCTAAATTATAGTTAAACTCTAAATAACCATCCTGAAAAAGAATACGACTTAATCTTTTCCCTGATAACATTTCCCTATTTGAAAAAACAGTTACAGTTTCTGGTTGAGGAGGAGACCCATAAAGGTGATCAGTACAAGTTGAGCAACCTCCCGGCAAAGTGTGGTCGTTAAAATAATTCTTAATAGGTAAATCGTTATATGTTAAACCACTATAATCTGTATATTCAAACGTATAAGCAGTTATATCAGAATTGGTCACAATATTAGATAGAAAAAATGATGAAGTAAAGCTATTGTGATTATCGCTACTATATATCACACCCATCTCTTGTGTTGAATAAGTTTTCAATTTTTCAACATCGTCGAAATTAAATTGATTTCCGTTTCTATCAATAATATCAAATCCTGAAACAAAGTCCAAATATGTTCCACTCGTTATATACCTCTCCTCATTAATAAGATAACCATTGTAATTGTCTTCCATTATATCTCTATTGCGTTTAAAGTAAAAATTACCACTAAGGTGACCTGGTACATTAATTGTAAATTCATCAGGTAAACAATCTCCACCTTTATCTGCGTAATGTCCACAAAAATCCAACTGTTGGTACCCTACCATCAGTATTCCACCATCTTCGGTTTGTATAGCATAATCCATTTCATCGCAAATACCTTTTATTGTTCTGTTAATCACACCTCCAGCATTTAAGGACCATCCTAAACCTACATTACCTGGAATATCATTTACTTTAATTCCATTGGTTTGGTAACTGATCGAAATGGGTAATTCAACCCCATGACTTTGGAGGTTAAATAATGGAATATTGGTGCTAAAAGCCCCAGAATATTCATTAACATTTAAATCCCCAACTTTGGAAAAAGTACTTGCATTTGGTGAAGGCGATATAGATTGAGATAAAATCATATCGATAGTCTTTTGAATAATATCACCATCTGATAATACTTCACGTTGTACATATGTAGTGTCTTCAATTACTTTTTCTTGTGAAAGAATTATTAAAGGCAAGAAAACTATAATAAATATGATGCATTTTTTCATATTATTTCTATTTAATTATTACCACATTCTTTTTTAATGTTGTGGTTCCATTTTTAACTAATACTAAATACGTTCCTGCATTAAAATCCTGAGTTTCAATCATTATCTCTAATTTCGATGATTGTAATTTTGGAGATAAATCAAGTAACTTAGTACCGTTTAATGAAAATAATCCAATCTCCAGAGTACACTTAACATCAATATTTTGAAGTTTAATATTGAATTGATTCTTTGCAGGGTTTGGAAATATATCTGCGCGAAGTTCTTCTGCATTAATATGATCTTCATTTAATAAATCAATAATCGTAATATTAATTGCACCTTTGCCAATACAGGAATTTGTATCAGTTACAATTACTGAATAATTATAAGCTCCCTCTTTAAAACGGTTTGTATTTATCTCTAATGATTGGAGTTTACTTTGATCATTCCATTGATATGTTTGCATTCCAGGTGGAGCAAATAATTGTATTATTTCGCCATGAAACAAAATCTGGTCATATCCCAAGTCTACAATTGGTTCTCGATTTATCTTAACTAGTATACTATCTTTTGAAATGCATTTTTTTTTGTCTTTAACCTCCAGTATATATAAATCAGACGTGTCAACAGAAAATTCTGGTCCGCCAGTTATTTCATTCCAAATATATTCGATATAATTTGAATCTGCACGTATTGTATAATTAGTACCGCATAATGTTGTGTCGGCGGGCAACTTAATATGAGAACTAAATGAACAATCGTAAAGACGCGTTAAGAAAAAGTCTAAGTCAATTGCATTTTTAGTGGAATCTTCATGTGCAGCAAACTTAGTGTCAAAATTCCCTATTAAATAAAGATAATTAGCAGTATCAACGATTAATTTACGGGCATAATCAGAATTTAGGCTACCGAATGTCTCCACATAATTAAAAACACCATCACTATCATACTTTGCAAGAAATACATCACTTGATGAATTTTTTGATTCGATTATTGCATTTCCTTTTTCTATACTGCCTTTAAAACTTCCACAAATGTATATGCTATTAAGATTATTGGTTTCAATTGAACTTATGTAATCGTTTCCTACGCCTCCAAATTGATCTATCCAGATTAATTTATCATCTATATTGTATTTACTAACAAAAACATCCAAATTACCATTCGAAGAAATTAATTGATTATCATTCACTTGGATTTCACCTGAAAAGCATCCGGTCCAAAGTAAATCCTGATTATTATCTAACTTTACATTTGAACCATAATCTTCATAATATCCACCTATTTGATTTGAGGCTAATAAATTAAATGTGTTATCCAAATGAATAAAAAAGGCATCAGTTCGACCGTTTGAAATTAATCTACTATTTTTTATTCGAAGATCATATTCAAAAGAACCTGTAAGGTAAATATCACCTGATTTTTGTACAATCATGTCATTTACTTGATCGTTACCTTTACCTTCTAATATCAAATAATCTAATAATACCCCTTCTTCATTAAACTTGCAAATAAATATATCTGATTTATAATTTCCCTTATAAGTAATTTCATCAACTACTATATCACCAGTATAGCTTCCGGCAAAACAATAACCAGGTTCTGATCTCGAAGGTCTAAAAAATGTTTTGGTTCCTTTGAAGTTACCTTCTATATTTTTAGCAAATGAAAACTTGCCAGTAGTGTCTAATATTGCGATGAAAGCGTTATTTCCAGATTTAGCATGTAAAAGCTCTTTTCCTAGTTTTAATTCGTTAGTAAAGAAGCCACTAATAAGTAATCTGCCTAAACTATCTAATTCAAGACTTGATATATGACAGTAATTAGTAGTATTGATCTGCTTATACCATATTTGTTTTCCGCTTTGATTGTATTTAGCAATATAAATATCTTTTTCACCATTTGTACTTAGTTTCTCTCGTGTTGACAAAGCAGTATAATTGCAAGCTAAATATGTATTGTTGTGTTTATCCATTACCATATCGCTAACTAAATCCCATTTTGTTCCCATACTATTTTTTAGCCATTGTACAGATACGGATTGCGCTAAAACTATGCTATTTGCAATAAGTAATATAGCTAAACAAATTGTTAGTTTAATTCTCATAATAGTATCTTTGTTTTCTTTTAGTCTGGATATTTTTTGCTTTAAGGCATTATGATTCAATTCTTACTTGTAAAACCTGAATATCTGAGTGAATTAATCTGGTCTTTAAAACCAACTTTGTTAAGGTCAATTATTATTGATTTTTTTTGCAAGTTCTTCAATATTATTTTGCTGGATCTCTAAGATTTCGCCCTGTTTCTCAATTATCTTTTCCTGCTCAATAAGATATAGCGTGAGTTCTTCAACTTTTTGTAATAGAATAGCATTCATTTCTCCCAACTTTACACCTTCATTTTGTACCTCTTTTGCTGTAGGTACACCAGGAAGGTGATTGTTTGTATTGATGTAGTTTTCGAGACTAGCAAGGCTTTTTAATTGGTAATTATCTTCAAAAACAAAATCGGGCCAATTGGCGTACTCTTTAACAGTTACTTCTGTTGATATTATTTTTCCAGCCACAGCAAGCGCATAACCATAAGTATCTATAGTACCAATCCCCACATTACCATCTGTAAAATATAAATCAATATTATTATTTGGGTTTATTTTCCATAAACCGGCAGAAGCAGTTGGAATACCCCAGTAAGCATTCCCTTCTTTATCACACTGAAGTACAGAGCCTTCTTGTGGTGGTGATTGATTATTAAATAAAGTAAATCTATTTGTAAACAGGCTTCCTGTTACTTGTAGGTTATACTTTGGGCCTGTTGTGTTTACACCAACATATCCTGTGCGCGAATCAAGTTCCATTATAGTGTATAAACCACCCATAACAGGAACAGGAATATCGTCACCTTTATGTAATGTATCTGTATCCTCTTTGTAACCCTTGAAAAGCATTTTATCTCTGCCCCAAATAATTTGTGCTTCAGGTGTTTTAAATTCGATTATGGAATTTAACGCAATAGTACCTGCTACATGAAGTTTTGACTGTGGTGAGGTAGTACCAATACCAACATTTCCATCGTTAAATAAATAAAAAGATTGGGTATGAAAAGATAAACCGCTCAAATAATTGGCTGTAATACCATGGCTTTGGTTGCCAAGCCATAAATGTGCCAGTGCCTTAGGATCCCAAATATTGGGCTCAATAAAAACAGCAGCTACTTCTTCCTCATCGGCACGTAGGTGGAGTTTGGCTTGGGGATCTGTTACGTTGCCTATGCCGATTTTGCCGGTTTTGTCAAAATCAAAATTTGTTTCAGAGGTGCTTACAAAAAGGGTTGGTTTTGTACTGTTAAAGCCTATCATTAAAGTCTCGGGATAACTATTAATCAATCTCTTGCCATTAAGAGGTTGCCCTCCGGTTCCTAAAACAAAAGAATATGGTCCATCTGATTTAACCATACCCCCAATTGCGATTGTATTTGTTCCATTTAACGTTGTGTGAGCATCAGATCCTAAAGCAATTGAACCACTGCCACTCGCATTATTATTAGGGCCAATTGTAACGGATGTAGGGTTTAAACAGCTAACACATGGATCTTGGGCTAATGTGGTCAAAACAGAAGCCATAATTGTTATTATTAAAATAATTGATTTATTCATTTTTTTTGTTTTTTATTTTATACATGTCCAAATTCCAGACTCAGCTATTTTATTATCACTCATAAGTTTCCAGTAATAATTGCCCTGAGGAAGTTTATTTGTATTTATCAAAGTTGTTTTTTCTAATATTTCTTGGCTTAAAATAAGACGACCATTTTTATCCCACAAATAGAAATAAGCACCAAGACGTGTCGTTCTAATATTTAAGACTTGTTTTCCAGGATTTGGGTAAACAATTATACTGCTAATATTACTCATATTATTTTCTACCATCCCTGTAATCAAATCATTTTTAGTCAATTTTAATATAATCACATCCCTTTCATAACTTTGTGAGTTATAATCATACCAGGTACCAGTTATTAATACACCGCTATCTGCAGTAGCTGTTATAGTTTTAAGATTATATGTTGCATCACCTCCAATATAAAGTTCGTTTTCCAACTCAAAATCTTTGTTCAGCCTCCCGATTACAAACCACGAAGGACCTGGAACCCAAATGCCTATTTGAAAATTGTGTGTTCCTCCAAAATAAATATCAGAAGGGTAATAATAATCAATAGATTTATGCCCTCTTTGATTTGCAGTATCAGGATCGGTTAACATACACTCTCCAAGGATATTAAATGCATTGTCAAACTTGAATGCTGATATGTGTTCTTCTGGAATCCAAGGATTGTCATAGACAGAAGCTGCGATTAAATTACCATCTGGTAGAAGCTTAGCTGTATAATCAAATTGAAAATATTCTGGGTAGAAGTTTACATATATTTGTTCTAATTGAAAATTTAACTCAACACATTGGGCTTCCGGTGAATTTGACTGGTATTGTCCTCCACTAATATGTGCCCAATACCCAGTTGAATCAGGGTTATAAGTTAGCCCGGTGACTATACCAGTGCTGTCTCCTTCATACATATGATAATTAACACTATCTCCACCCTCATCAAATTCGAAAAAAAACATATTCCAAGCTGGATATAAAGCATTTGCATGTAGATACCCACCGGATGTCTTTTTTAATAATTGGGAATAGAAAGGAAAACGATAATAATTATGAACATTGTGTAAGTGATATGTTCTCTCCCAAATGAAATTTAGGTTATTGTCAATTTTTGCAAAGTATGAGAACCAATAATTAGCACTACTATCTTGATGATGCCCTGTTCCACATATCATGTACTCAATTGGTGAATTACTTACCTCAATAATTTTATCTAGTTTTATTAGAGTGTCTATTTTAGTGAAACTTTTGCAAAAAATAACCCCATCATTACTTATTTTATAAACATATGAGACATGATCTTGACTAGGATCTTCTGACTTGTAAATAATTCCAACATAATCATTTTCCGAATTCATGATCATATCACGTGAATATTCGTCGTATGAGGAGTTTAACCAAATCTCAAAAGTATTCTGGCTTGTTGCAGAGAGAATGGAGGTGATTAATAATAATATTAATAATTTAGAGCAACTATTCATATCATATATTATCTTTGTTAGACTTGCTATTAAAATTAATAATTTAAAATATCTTCTATTTCAATACCACCAACAGAAACCAACCAAGTTTCTCCAAAGTTTATGAAAAAATAATGCTTAATATAGTCTTCAGCGATATTAGTGTTCCCTTCAATTATACATTCAATATATGAAAGAGTTATCCCCATTTCATTTGAGGCATCTTCACGAGCTGTACTTAAAACATTAGTATAACTACTTATATAATGTGGTATTTCAACGTTTGATGAAACACATCTAGTATCACCATTTATAGGATAGTTAATAAGTGAGTTTGTTGCATAAAAGATATCATAGTCTAAGAAATTATCTTCAGGATCATTATCAGTTCTGTATTTAGCCTGGTTTGGTTCAGTAATACTCTCTGTATATAAAACGTTATATCTCCTAACATATCCTGGAGGGGGAGCAGTCCAAAGACTAGCGTGTATTATTCCTTGCAATTCTAGTGCCGCATCCCAGACTCCCTCATAAGGATTATTAGACCCTTCACAATTTCCTCCTTGAAAGCCAAAATACCATCCCGATTCAATAGTTGTAGGAGATGAAATACTACCTTCATTTCCAATCAAAGCACCCACACTTACAATAGCATCCCCATTACTATCTGCACCTGTTTGTTCAAGGTCTACTAATAAAAGTATCATATTTTCATAGTCCACACGTTCCATTTGTGCTTGGATAGTATCTATTATTTTATTGTAATAAACTTCGGTGAGTTTGGGATCACTTATTTTTTCAAGATCGTCTAAGGGCATTATAATCTCAGAAGTAACAAATGTTTTTTTGTTACATTCAATATCAGTATAACAAAAGGTGAAGTTTATTAGTGATTCAAGCTCAAGTACTGCATCAGGAGCAGTATATTTTTCCCCACCACTCTTTAAATTTGGATTATCATGGTAATACTTCATCTTGGTTTTAAAAGTCAGAACATGCTCTTGCATGGCTTTCGATTTTTCAATTAATTCGGTAAAATCGTTTTGGTTTTCTACGGCAACCACACCTGGGTTTGTTTTGTTGCAGTTGTTCATTGTTGTAATTACTAATGATGTAATAATTAGTAATGTTGCTGTTTTTAAGAATTTTTTCATTTTAATATGTTTTAAATTTATTAACAATTATATTTTTGTCTATAGATTTTGGTCTATTACAATAAATCTAAACATTCAGGGTTGCTTGTTTTGGTGGTGGGTAGGAGCAATCCTTTTAGCTTAATATTTTACTAATTTATATTAAAATTTCAATACAATAGTATGTTTTTCTTGACACATACTGTAATTAATAACTAATGTGTAAAATTGTGGTGGGGGTAATAAGCAGTTATTTAGTATATTATGACATCTATTTAGAAACATTATAAATTACAAAAAAACTTGCAATTTTGAAATTAATTAATATACATTCAAAACAATATTGTTCGATGTAAGGATGATAATATGCAAGATCCGGATCTAAGTATTGATAGCATGTTTACTGATTCCTAATTCCTATAATCTATTTCTTTTTACATATAAACAGTGTATGGCTTACACCTATATTTTCAATAATTTCAGCGATATAAAGCCCTGATTTGTCAATTAGTTTTGTCATATCATCTGAGTGATACATTTGACTATTTCCATTTGCAATAGCTGTAAAATATAAAGAAGTGGCGTGAAGACTGTATGTTGATGCTTCAAATTCTTGCTTATCCCAGTATGTTTCAAGTATAAAAAGAGATCCGTTTTCGTCAAGGGCATCATATGAGCGCTTTAGTAAACCTAATATTTCTTCTTGTGAGAAACAATCCAGGAATTGACTCATCCATATGGCATCATATCCTAATGGGAACGGGATTGAATTATCGAGAAGGTTTAATGCGTGGGTTGATATTCTATCGTCAAGGTTAGCTTTTTGTATTTTTACTTCTGCATCTTTAACTTGTCCTGGTAAGTCAAGTATTGTCATATGAACATCGTTATTGTTTTGGGCGCAGTAGATTGAAAATTTACCGGTATTGCCACCAACATCAAGAATCTTTTTTGGCTTTGATTTAAAGATGTGAGGGAGTACTTCAGGGAATGCATAATCAGAATAATAATGGTCGAATGCGAACCAGCTCTTCCTTACTTCTAATGGTAATTCTGAAAGAGCTTCATAAACGGTAGCCCAATTTCCAAAAACTTTTAGACCTTCAGGCTTGCCATTTTTTATTGAGTCTTCAAGGTGCATCATACCATTGTAATTAACATCATGTGTAAAGTCCATATTCACTCTTGTGAGCTCATCGCTGAGCATGAAGTAACCTGTTTTGGTGATGTAATATTTATCATCTTTAATCAATACTAACTCAAGGCTCAGTCCTGCTTCCAATAATACTTTAGTACCATAAACTGAAATGTTGAGTTCTTTGGCAATTGTTTCAATATCAGCACCTTTTCGTTTCGTTTTTAATAAGTATTCAAGTATGCCAAGATTGCGTAATGCGCGTGCTGCCTGAAACATTATAGGTGCAAATGCTATTTTTTGTGCATCAAATTTTGCTTGTAAAGCAGATTTACTATCAGAGCCGTAATTTTTCATGTGTCTAAATATTTCCTTTGTATACCTTAGTGTCTTCGTGTCTTTGTGGCGACATACTAATTGTTTTTTTTTCTTGCCACTAAGTCACTAAGGCAGAAAGGTTCACTAAGTTATTTGTATTTTATTACTTTAAAATTGGTTTTTCTTCGTGTATCTTAGTGTCTTCGTGTCTTTGTGGCGACATATTTAGTGTCTTTTTTTTCTTGCCACTAAGTCACTAAGGCAGAAAGGTTCACTAAGTTATTTGTA